>JAKLGJ010000009.1 GCA_022710715.1 Candidatus Omnitrophota bacterium | reverse complement strand
GTGCGGCACGCCCCGGGCCTGACCGATGAAAACAGTATTAACCGTGTGAAACCGCGGGTCGCGTCCAGGCGCAGAATAGGTATGGAACTGCCGGATCCCGCCCACATCCAATCCGGTCTCCTCTTTCGCCTCGCGCACCGCAGCCCGCTCTAAACTCTCGCCATAATCCACGAATCCCCCGGGGAGCGCCCACCCATAAGGAGGATTGCTTCTCTGAATCAGCACAATACCCGGCTGCCCCGACGGGCAGGAAACCTCGATAATCGCGTCTACGGTGAGAAACGGCGATTTAAGTTTGTTCACGATATAATCCAGATAACCCAGCGCGTTCTTCTCGAATTCGCCAACCGACGCTTCGTCATCGAGACAGAACAGGATACGCTCCAGATCGCCATTGTCCTCGAAAATATGCCGGAACACTTCCTGCGCCATGATCTTAGCCGTCGCCTTTACCGGAATGTCGCGTAATCCTCTGCCGAGCGCCGGCAGTGCCAGCGAACGCGCCTTCAGACGCTGGGCTTCGCGCAGAACCTGACGGCAGGACAAACGCACTTTTTCTTCGCCGCGCGCGGCGTCCATGCGCGAAACGCTGATCTCGAACACATATCTGCCGTCCGGTCGCGCGAGAACAGTGAACGGCTGCGCTCCGCCGGACTCACGATCAATTTCACGCACAACGACGTCAACATCCGCAGCCGCCGGCGCTACCCGCTCGGCAGTAATGGTGGTATTCTTGATCTTCATGGTTAACCCGCGTTAGTCGCCGATTATTTTAATCAGAACGCGCTTCTTGCGCTGTCCGTCGAACTCGCCGTAAAAAATCTGCTCCCAGGGGCCGAAATCGAGTTTGGCTTTAGTGACGGCGACCACGACTTCTCTTCCCATAACCGTGCGTTTGAGATGTGCGTCGCCGTTATCCTCTCCGCCTTCATTATGGCGATACAGGGATTTCCCGTACGGCGCCAGTTCCTCCAGCCACCGGCTGAAATCACGATGCAACCCCGGTTCGTCGTCATTGATAAAAACGCTGGCGGTAATGTGCATCGCATTTACCAGACACAGCCCTTCCTGGATGCCGCTTTTTTTCAGCGCCGCCTCCACCTGCGCGGTGATATTGATGAACTCCTGCCGTTGCGGAGTGGTAAATGCAAGCTGTTCGGTATATGATTTCATCTTCACTCGCCTTCGGTTACGGCTGATTTTTCTCCAGCACCAGTTTGTTCTCTTTCTGGTTGATGCTGAAATTAAACCGCCCCAGATAAGACATTCCCAGCAGGCCGTCAAAAGGGTTATCGGAGACATCTTCCAGCAACGCGGCAGTGGCCACGCTGCGCGCTTCAACACCCTGCACTATCACGCTGTCCAGCAGCACAAAGTTCACGTTCACTTTCCGGCCGTCCGCCACCTGTGCCTGTCCGCCAACCGGCTTATCTGCGCCGGCGCCGGTAAACAACCCCAGCTGGTCGGCGATATCGCGATGCAGGAGAATGACGCTGGCCCCGGTATCGACGAGCAACCGGGCCTTCACTCGATTATTAAGCACCGCCTCCACGATCATGTGGCCGGCTTCTTTGACATACGCGACCTGCCGGGGAGCCGTCTCCAGACGCTTCTGCTCTTCTTCTGCGCGCTGCTGACGGTCGATCTCGTTGACCTGGCGTTTCTGTTCCCAGTATTCCCGCAGTTGCTGGTGCTCCTGCGGATTGGCGCGCTCGATCCGCTCGATATCTTCAACGCGTATCCTGGTGATGCCGAATCCGATATCAAGCTCGACCGTACTTTTATCTTCGGCAACCACCACGCATTCGAAGCTGCGGCCGTTTTTCAGATACACCGTATCCGCCCCCGCCGCCGCAGCCGCGCCCAGCCACATCGCTGTGGCCAGAAGGATGTTACGCCATTGCATACTCATAGACGTGTCAAATAAAACGGTAGTGTTTTCTGACCGGTTCTTTGATATTCCAGACGCACCGCAATCCCCGCGGGAAAGTGACAAAATCCCCCTTACCAAACTCAACGGGGCCGCCGCCTTCAATCTCCAGCGCCACCTTACCCTCCAGGAAATAACATTCCTCGACGCTGTCGTACTGCCAGTTAAACCGGGATACCTCTTTTTCCCAGACCGACCAGCCAAAAACCCCTTTTTTCTTCAATGCTTCCTGCGACAGCTTCTCAACGCGCACAGCCATACTTACCTCCCCTCGCCCTGGCGATCCAGCAGGAACAGGCGTTCCTGCGCTTTACGGGCCGCATCGGGCTGATCCGCGGCGAAGAACTGCACGATCTTTTTGTAGGTCTCCACCGCCGTCTGCTTATCGCCGGTCTGCTCGCACATTGCGGCTTTGGCAAAATACGCTTCCGGATCCGCCGGGTTCAATACCATGGTCATCGTAAAATCGTTGAGCGCGGATTCATAGTTACCGCTAGCGGCATGCACCAGACCGCGGTTATAATAAGCATCGGCATTCTTCGGACTCAACTCAATTACCCGGGAGAAATCCGATATCGCTTCAGCATAACGGCTTTTTTGGGAAAAAAGCAGATCTCCCCGGTTAAGATACGCTTCGCTTAATTCCGGATCGATTTCAAGGGCGCGGCCATAATCTGCGATCGCATCGTCGAAGCGCCCCATCCGGACATAGGCATGCGCCCGGTTAAGATACGCCATCTTATAGGTAGGGTCTATTCTCAAAGCGCGATCCAGGTCCGCGGTCGCCAGGTCGAATTCTCCCAGGGTCGCATAGGTGATGCCGCGGTCATTATAGGTGCCGGCGCTGGAAGGATTAATCTCCAGAGCCCGGTTATATTCCGTGATCGCCTGTTTGGCGTCTCCTTTCAATACATAGACATTGCCCCGCAAAGCGTATACCCGGGCATAGCGCGGTTGCGCGCGCGCGACGCGGTCGAACTCCTGCAACGCTTCTTCCCAGGCAGCCTGATGAGCGTAGTCTATGCCCTTGACTAAATCCGCTCCCGCCTGCGCGGTGAGCTGTTGATTAATAACGTCTTTGACCGCGTCCAGAGCCAGCCTGGCCGGAATGAAATCCCGGTTTAATTTCAAAGCGTACTCGAACATGCTTCGCGCCTGCGGAAAATCCTGATCCAATACCAGGGTAAAACCTCTGGTAAAATAGTCTTCCGGGGACTCTGCGGGATCGGCGGGCAGCGGGCCGGCCTGCAGACAGATACACCATAGCGCCAGGATCAACACCACAATCCTTCTCATCACTTTTTCTCCTGATAGATGCCGTTATAGCCCTGTTCGGTCTCGGTGATATGCGTGAATAGCAGTTGGACTACCCGGGCATTTTGCTTCAAGCGCATGCCCTGGGGATTGCTGATCAAGAGGATGAATTCGCTCTTTCCCTGAAATCCGGCGTCCCAGACGCCGGTCTGGGTAAAAGCGCCCATGCGCAGCAACGAACTGCGCGCGAAAGCGATACCGATCAGGTCTTTCGGGAGCCGGACAGTCTCGTTGGTCACGATTTTATATGCTCCCGCCGGCAGCGTCCACCAGCCGCATGCATCCCCGGCATCGCGTTTCTCGGCAGCCAGTTGACGGGTGGCGGGCAGCCGCCGCTCCTTATTGGAAAAATCCAGCGCACCGCCCCCTTCGAATGCGTGCACCTGGGCTACCGTCAGGTCAAAACCGTTAGGGGTTACCTGGGTATCCAGATCGATATAATCGCTGACCAGTTGTCTCTGCCGGATCAGCTCCAGAATCTGTTCGCGGTTAAGCATGTTCTTTTTCTCCGGTTGTCTCGCCGCCCGGGATTTTCTCTCTCACTGCTGCCGGAAGCGGCCGCGGCTTGAATGTCGTATCAATAAACGCCAGCACCGTACGCGCGCGCACTACTTCCTGCCCCCGCGCGTTTACGATTCGATGACGTAACGCTATCCTCACCCCGCCCACTTCATCGACCCGGGTTTCAATATCCAGGGTATCGCCATAGCGGGCAGGAAATACATAATCGATTTCCTGATGCGCCACCACGAAATAACGCTTCTCTTTGACGAATGCGCCGATATCTATTCCGCGGCGGGCGAGAAAATCGGTGCGGGCTTCTTCCAGGAATGCAAGATAGGCGCCATAATACACCACTCCGCCGCAGTCAGTATGATGATAATATACTTTTGCCCTATATCCCATAGCCCGTTCCTGATAGTATGCGCCGAACTGTATGGTATCACGACCTGCATGCGCAGGCAACGTTTAAATCCTCATGTCGCTTATCCCTAGCGCCACTGCGCAACTCCGGCGCGCGCGCAGTACCGTCTGACCGCGCAGCGGGAGCACAGCGGCGAGACCGGCAAACACACGTTCTGACCGAATGTCACCAGAATGGTGTTTAATTCAATCCACCATTGCCGCGGAATCCTTTTCTCAAGAGCATACTCGGTTTCTTCGGGAGTCCGGGTGCGCACCCATCCCAACCGGTTGCTGATCCGGTGCACGTGGGTATCCACGCAGAGGGCGGGAATGCCGAACCCCAGCCCCAACACCAGATTCGCGGTTTTTCTACCCACCCCTTTGAAGCGTAACAATTCTTCCTGTGTATCCGGAACACGACCCGCAAACTCCGCGATGATCCGACGGGATACAACGAGTATAGCGCGAGCCTTGGTGCGGTAGAATCCCACCGGATAGATCAACCGGGACAGAGCCGACGGCGAGAACGCGAGCATCGCGCGCGGAGTCCTGGCTTTGCGAAACAGGCGTCTGCAGGCCTCGACGGTGGTTTTATCTTTCGTTCTCAAGCTCAAAATGCAGGAGATCAACACCAGGTAGGGACTGCGTCTGCCCGCGACAAGGGTGACGATGGGAACCTCGCAATCGCGGATTTGAGCGCGGGCAA
>JAKLGJ010000008.1 GCA_022710715.1 Candidatus Omnitrophota bacterium | reverse complement strand
TGGATGGAAAGGCGTGCGTGAAGAGCTCCATTCATGAGCTTAAAGAGGCCTGGAAAAAACCGTTACGATGGTAGACTACAAGGAGCGGGCATGGAAAAAGTGAAGAAGTGTCTTTCTGATCGGCATGATTTTACCACTGAAGATCCCTGGAGGATGTTCCGGATTATCTCCGAATTCGTCGAAGGATTTGAAGTGATGTCCTGCGTGGATAACGCGGTTTCCATTTTCGGCTCGGCCCGCTTGAAGGAGAGTAACGTCTATTACAAAGCGGCGGAGGAAGTGGCCTATCGGCTGGCGAAAGAAGGCTACGCGATTGTAACCGGCGGAGGGCCGGGATTGATGGAAGCGGCCAACCGCGGGGCGCGCCGGGCGAGCGGCGTTTCCGTAGGATTGAATATCCAGCTGCCGATGGAGCAAAAGCCCAATCCCTATATCGATCTTCTCGTTGATTTCCGCTATTTCTTCATTCGCAAAGTCATGTTCGTCAAATATGCCAAGGCTTTTGTGATCATGCCCGGCGGCTACGGCACGCTGGATGAAATGTTCGAAGCCCTGAATCTGATCCAGACCATGCGTATTTCGCGCTTCCCGGTAGTAGTGTTCGGCAGCGCGTACTGGAAAGGTTTGCTGGACTGGCTGCACAAGAGCGCGGTTAAAGAAGGGTGTATTTCCGAAGAAGATCTGGAAATCTTTTCCGTAGTCGATACCCCGGCGGACGTGGTAAAAAAGATCAAAACATTTTATCGAAAGAAAAAATAATGACGCATCCCAACGTGTGCGTGGTCCGTACCGCAGGGACCAATTGCGATAAAGAAACCGCTTTTACCTTCGAACAGGCCGGCGCCCGCGCGGAACTGGTGCATATCAACGCTTTGATCGACGGGCGAAAGAGTCTGGAAGACTACCATATCCTGGCGTTGCCCGGAGGCTTTTCCTACGGGGACGATATCGCCGCCGGGAAAGTTGAGGCCAACGAATTGCGGTATAAGCTTGCCGATGCGCTCAAGCGGTTTGTCAGCGAGGGAAAACTGATCATCGGCATCTGCAACGGTTTCCAGATTCTGGTCAAAAGCGGCTTTCTCCCCGGCAATCCCGGCCTGGAGCAGGAGACAAGCCTGATCATCAATGATTGCGGCAGTTTTCGCGATGAATGGGTGTATCTGAAGTCTGCGCCGTCCGCCTGTGTCTGGACGCGCACGCTCCCGGAGGTGATAGCCCTGCCTATTGCCCACGGCGAGGGAAAATTCGTTACCCGGGATGTCCGGGTACTGGAGCGGATCAAGGAGAACCGGCAGATCGTTTTTCAATATTGCGATGCCGACGGCGCCCTGCGGGGTTTTCCCTTCAACCCCAACGGTTCTCTGGAGCATATCGCCGGGATATGCGATGCGACCGGCCGCATTCTGGGATTAATGCCTCATCCCGAACGTCACATGGTTTCGACCCAGCACCCCCGATGGAATAAAGCCGGGGCGCAGGTCGCGGGAGACGGTTTTTTCATTTTTAAAAACGGCGTGGAATACGCAGCAGCGCACCTGTAATCGGAGGAATTCATGAGCGGGATTTTCGGAGTGGCATCGCACGGCGATTGCCGGGAAGATCTGTTTTACGGAACGGATTATCATTCGCATCTGGGAACGCAATTCGCCGGCCTGGCAGTCTGGGATAAAGATCTGGTGCGCAAGATCCACGATATCAGTTCCAGTCAGTTCAAGGCGAAATTCCTCGAAGAGTACGCCAGTTTTCAGGCGCCCCGGGGGATAGGGGTTATCAGCGCGAAAGACGAACAGCCGCTGTATGTTAATTCGCGGTTTGGCCCGTTTGCCATCGTCACTAACGGCTGGATCGATAATGCCGAGGAATTGGTCAGGGAATTGTATGAAGACGGGGTGTCGTTCAGCGAAGTTTCCGACGGCAAGGTGAATCTTACCGAGCTGGCGGCTAAGCTGATTATCCGCGGCAAATCCATTGTCGACGGCATCGAGCAAATGTTCGCGCGCGTTTCCGGGGCCTGCTCGGTGCTCCTGTTGAACCGGGAGGGTATTTATTGCGCCCGCGATACGTACGGGTATTTCCCCCTGATCGTCGGAAAAAAATCGTCCGGCTGGGCGGTGACCACGGAAACCGCCGCTTTCCATAACCTTGGTTTCAAGGTGGTCAAAGACCTTCAGCCCGGAGAGATCGTGCTGTTGACCGAGGACGGTATACAGCCCAAGCGCAAAGGTAATAAAGCCGCGCAGGTGTGCTCTTTCTTGTGGATCTACACGGGTTTTCCCGCTTCCACCTACGAGGCGATCAACACCGAGGTGGTCAGGGAACGGTCCGGGCAACTGCTCGCCAAGCACGATACGGTCAAAGTCGATCTGGTGTCGGGTATCCCTGATTCCGGCGTGGCGCATGCCATCGGTTATGCCATGGGCTCGGGCGTGCCGTATCGCCGCGTGCTGGTCAAATACACCCCCGGCTACGGACGCAGCTATACGCCGCCTTCCCAGGAGAAACGCGATCTGGTCGCGAAGATGAAGCTCATTCCCATCCCTGAAATCATCCAGGGAAAGCGGGTCGTCATCTGCGACGACTCTATCGTGCGCGGGACGCAACTGAAGAATTACACCATCCATAAACTGCTGGAGAACGGGGTTAAAGAAGTTCATCTGCGTATTGCCTGTCCGCCGTTGATGTTTCCCTGCAAGTTCAATTATTCCACGCGCAGTATCCATGAGCTTGCCGCCCGGCGGGCTATCCGCGCCCTGGAGGGGAAAGATCTGGAGGACGTTTCCGCTTATGTCGATGAGAAATCCCCCCAGTTTAAAAAGATGGTGGATTGGATTACCCGGGAATTGAATGTGACTTCCTTGAAATACCAGAAGCTCGACGATATGGTTACGGCGATCGGATTGCCGAAAGAGAAATTGTGCACGTATTGCTGGACGGGCAAAGAGCCCTCGCGAGGTGTGTCATGTCGCAAAGAATGCATGAAGAAGAGCCAAAAGAATACTGCGGGCTGTTCGGGATAGCCAATCACAAACAGGCCAGCTGGTTGACCTACCTGGGATTGTTCGCCCAGCAGCATCGCGGGCAGGAAGCCTGCGGGATTGTCGCCAACCATAAAGGCGTTTTGACCGTGCATAAAGCCATGGGGCTGGTCAATGACGTGTTCCATGAGGGCGTGCTGGACCGGCTCAAGGGAACCATGGCTATCGGCCATGTGCGTTATTCAACCACCGGTTCAAGCGTGCTCAAGAATGCGCAGCCGCTGCTGATCGAATATGCCAAAGGCACTATCTGCATCGCGCATAACGGCAATCTGATCAATTCTCTTGAGCTGCGGCGGTTCCTGGAACAACAGGGTTCGATTTTTCAGACCACCACCGATTCGGAGCTGCTGATTCATCTGATGGCGCGGGCACCGTCGCCCAACGTGCTGGAGAGTCTCATCGCCGGACTCCGGCGGATCAAAGGCTCGTATTCGCTCTTGTTGATGGATGAGAAACAGATCATCGGGGTCAGGGATCCTATGGGGTTCCGGCCGCTGGCGCTGGGCAAATTAGGCGCTTCCTGGTGTCTGGCTTCCGAGACGTGCGCTTTTGACCTGATCGGCGCGCAGTTCGTCCGGGAGGTCGAGCCCGGCGAGATCGTGATGATCTCCGAAACGGGGATCCGTTCGGTTAAACCGCCGGAATTGCGCAGCGGCAATCGATTGGCTCACTGTATTTTCGAGCACGTCTATTTTGCCCGTCCGGATTCCGTGGTTTTCGGCGAGACGGTGCATGTGGTCAGGAGTAAATTAGGGCGACAACTGGCCCGGGAGTTTCCGGTGAAAGCGGATTTCGTGGTGCCGGTTCCGGATTCGGGTTTTTCCGCGGCCCTGGGATATGCCCGGGAATCCGGGATCCCGGTGGAAATGGGAATTATTCGCAACCATTACGTAGGACGCACTTTTATCCAGCCCGCGCAGGACGTCAGAGACCTGGGCGTGCGGGTCAAGTTCAATCTCCTGCGCGATGTGCTCAAGGGTAAGCGTATCGTGGTTGTGGACGATTCGATCGTGCGCGGAACGACATCCAAGATCCGCGTGCGTAACCTGCGCAAGGCGGGGGTTAAAGAAGTGCACCTGATGATTTCCTGCCCGCCGCACCGGTTCCCCTGCTTTTACGGGATTGATTTCCACCGCGCGTCCGAATTGATCGCCAACAAATATGAGACGCTGGAGAAGATTAAAAAGTATCTGGAAGTGGACAGTCTGGGGTATTTAAGCCTTGAGGGTATGCTTGCCTGTCTGCGGTATTCCCGGAGTCATTACTGCACGGCCTGCTGGACAGGGCGGTATCCGATACCCCCCGATAAAAAATATACTAAGTTCGCTTTAGAACGGAGTTGTTGCGGCCAGGGAGAGAGATAGCGTATGAAAAGAAAGATCACCTATAAAGACGCCGGCGTGGATATACGGCGTAACGATGCTTTTAAACGCAGGATCGCATCCCTGGTGCGGGCATCGCACGGAGCGGGGGTGCTGAAAGGGCCGGGCGGTTTCGGCAGCATGTTTTCCTGCACCGGCTTTAAAGGGTACAGCCATCCGGTGCTGGTTTCCTCCGCCGATGGGGTAGGTACGAAACTGAAAATCGCTCTGCTCGCCGGCAAACACGATACCGTGGGGATCGACGCGGTAGCCATGAACGTCAACGATATCCTGTGCGCGGGCGCGCGAACGCTTTTTTTCCTTGATTATATCGCCTATAGCGCGCTGACGGAACCGGTACTGCTGGATATCGTCAAAGGGATCACGGCGGGTTGCGTGCAGGCGGGATGCGCGTTGATCGGCGGAGAAACTGCGCAAATGCCCGGGATGTATGCAAAAGGAGAATACGATCTCGCCGGATTCTGCGTGGGGATAGTAGAGCGGGGGCGGATCATCGACGGCTCTGCGGTCGAACCCGGGAATCTGGTCGTCGGTCTGGCCTCGAGCGGAATACATTCCAACGGCTATTCGCTGGTGCGCAAGGTTTTTTCCCGGAAAGAACTGCAGCGGATGAG
>JAKLGJ010000007.1 GCA_022710715.1 Candidatus Omnitrophota bacterium | reverse complement strand
CTCGGCCGGCGCATCGAACTGGAACTGCCCGCAGTAAAAGTGATCAATATCAATAAACTTTCTTCACATCTAAAGGTCGATCCGGAAGAAACGATCATCGGCATTCATATGCAGATACTGGGAGGAGCACGGGGCAACGCGATTATGATCTTCCCCCGCAAGGACGCCTATACCCTGGTGGACCTGTTGATCGGTCCGTTTCCCCAGAAAGCCGGCAGTTTTACCGAAATAGGCATTTCGGCTTTGAAAGAAGTCGGCAATATCGTGGTCAGTTCGTATCTTTCCGCGTTGAGCGCTTTTACCGGCATATCGTCATTTCCTTCCACGGTAACTCTTTCCAGCGGGGCGACCCGTTCGCTGGTTAATCTGGCGTTTACCGGCATCAATAAAGAGGAATGCGAGGAGACGATCCTGGTTGAGGCGAATTTCAAAGAGTTGAAGCGCAATCTGGACGGCAATTTCTTCATTGTTTTTGACGCCAGCTCGATCACCATGATACTTAAGAAAGCCAAAAGCATGATTAAGGCGAAATGATGCAATCAACCAGCCAGCAACTGCTCAATATCGTCAGTCTGCAATGGGCTACCCGGGCGATGGGCGCGCATTTGAAGATCGAAACCCTGGCCAAAGAGATCCTTGCCGTGGTGAACGCCAGGATTCCCGGTAAGAATATACGTCTGGCTCTCTGGGATGAGCAGAAAAGGCATTTGTCGCTTGAAGTGGAAACCCGAAGCTCCCGGGTCCGTTTTTCTCCTTCTTCGGGTAGCGAGATGTACCGTAAAGCCAGCGGACTCTACGCGCCCATATTTAAGGGCACTACCATTTACTGCCCGTTGCGCACGCAGGATAAATTTCTCGGGCTGCTGATATTCGAATCGCCGTCCGGCCTTGCTGCATTGCGCACTGAACAGGAAGAACTGATCGCCTGCATCCGGCTGGCCAGCGTCGCGCTGGGGAATATCGCGCTCCTGATGGAATCGGAGAAACGCGGCCAGGATATGTTCCGTTTCAATGTATTGAGCCGTGCGCTGAATCCTACGGTGAATGAAACGGAAATCATCAAGATCCTTTCCGACGGCGTGGAATGGATGATGCCGTTCGACGCTTCGCTGTTCCTGATCCTGTCCAAAGGGCAGAATACGTTGTATATCCGGTCCAAGAAACCCCTGCATCCGACTGTGCTGGCAAACCTGAAGAAATTGAGCCGCGAGACATTCTTTAACTTTACCAAGAATGCCCTGAACACGTCCGCTCTGGCCGTGGAGATCAACGCTCCTTCCGGCAAGCAGATCCGCAGTCCGGTGAAAGCATTCCTGAACGCTCCCCTGATCACCAAAGACAAGATTATCGGCTTGATCTGCCTGGTCAGCTTTCAACAGGATCAGTTTACCCCCCGCGATCATCAGAACCTTTCTGCGTTGGCAGCGCATGGCGCGGTGGCTTTTGAGAACGCCTGGCTCTATGCGGATTTGCGCCGGACCTATTTCAGCATCGTCAGCGCGTTGACTTCGGCTATCGAAGCCAAAGATCGCTATACCCGCGGCCACTCGGTGCTGGTATCGCGCTACTCCGTGGCCATTGCCCAGGAGATGGGGCTTTCCGCATCGTTGATCGAGTCTATCGAGATCGCCGGTTTATTGCACGATCTGGGCAAGCTGGGGGTGCCCGAGGATATTCTACTCAAGAAAGATAAACTGACTCCCGCCGAGTATGAAGTGGTCAAATCGCATCCGGATATCGCTTTGAAGATTCTGGGCCCGGTGGAATTCCCGCATTTCAAAGGCCAGGAGAAGACCGCGGAATCATCGCCGGAACTGACCCTCAAGCTCTTTGAGCTGGCCGATCTTTCCGACGAAGTCAAGATGATGATTTACCACCACCATGAACGCTATGCCGGCGGAGGGTATCCCAAAGGGATCAAACAGGAGGAGATCCCGCTGGGCGCGCGGATACTTGCGGTGGCGGACACATTCGAAGCTTTGACTGCCGACCGTCCCTATCGCAAAGCCTTCAGTACCGATGAGGCAATCAAAATCCTGTTAAAGATCAAAGGCGAGCAGCTTGACGCCAGGATCGTTACGGTATTCATTTCTCTGTTGAGAAAAAAGGGAGTGGAGGCTTTGCGGGAATCTACCGCTGGTTCGTTCTAAAGGGGCGCGTCCCCATTACAAAAGGAGTCTGTATGCTGGCGAAGGCAGCGCTTTTTGTATTCCTGGTTGGAATGGTAGTCATCGGGTGGGTGTCCATGAAAAAGACTTCGACCCTGGGAGATTTTTTTCTCGGCGGCAGAAAGATCGGTCCCTGGTTCTCGGCGTTCGCCTACGGGACCACCTATTTCTCTGCGGTAGTATTCATCGGTTTTGCCGGGAAATTCGGCTGGGCCATGGGATTTAACTGTCTCTGGATCGCTTTCGGGAATACCGTGATCGGTTCCCTGCTGGCCTGGCTGGTCCTGGCCAAAAGGACCCGGCGGATGACGCAGAATCTCGATGTTATGACCATGCCGGAATTTCTGCACGAGCGTTTCGAAGGAAAATTCGTCAAAATGATCAGCGCGGTGATCATTTTCGTTTTTCTTCTGCCGTATTCGGCTTCGGTATTCAAAGGGTTGGGTCATTTGTTCGAGGCCACGTTCACTATTTCGTATGATATGGCCCTGCTGCTTATGATTCTGATCACCGGGGTATATCTGGTTATGGGCGGCTATTTCGCGATTACCCTGACCGACTTTATCCAGGGCATGATCATGCTCGTGGGCGCGGTTCTGATGGTCGGTGTTTTTGTCGGCAAAGGCGGCGGATTGAGCACGGTTATCGCGACGATCGCGCAGAATTATCCGCAGCATGTTCCGGTAGACAAACAGCCGAGCCTGCTGCTGCTCGGGGCGCTGGTGTTCATGACGTCTTTCGGCGTCTGGGGCATGCCGCAAATGGTTCAGAAATTCTACGCGATCAAAGACGAAAAGTTCATCAATAAAGCTGCGGTGGTAACCACGCTCTTTGCTTTGATCATTACCGGCGCAGCGTATTTTACCGGCACCATGACCCATCTATTCTACGATAAGCCGATCCTTCTGAACGGCAAGCCGGCTTTCGACCAGCTGATCCCGGCGATGTTGACCACCTATCTACCCGCGCCTTTGCTGGTGGTCATTCTCCTGCTGGTGCTTTCGGCGTCCATGTCGACTCTCTCGTCACTGGTGCTCTTGTCCGCCTCGGCCATCGCCATCGATCTGTATAAAGGCCATGTGAATCCGAAAATATCCAAGGAAGATTCGGTTTTCATGATGCGATTCTTGAGCGCGGTTTTCGTGGTGATTTCGTATTTCATCGCCCGCTTCCAGTTCGGCATTATCGTCACCCTGATGTCGTTATCCTGGGGTGTAGTCGCCGGAGCGTTCATGGCGCCGTTTCTCTATGGTCTGTATTGGAAGAGGACCACGCTCCCGGGCATTAAGTCCGGCATGTTCGCGGGAGTATTCCTGGCGATCTGGCTGTTCTTCAAACTGGGCCCGGAGAAAGCCCCGCTGTCCGCTTCCATTGCCATGATCGTGCCGTTCGCGGTGGTTCCCGTGGTCAGCCTGATGACCAAACCGCCCAGCGCAAAAACTCTGACTAAAGCATTTGATAAGGTCTAAACGGACGGGTGGCCGACACGCGCTATGAAACGGTTTATCAAGCTGATCCTGATTATATGCGCAGCCGCTGTCGTCTTGGCTGCCGGCGCAGGGCTGTTGACCCGGCAGGTGCTTATCCGGCAGATACGCACCTTGCTGGGCGCCGATTCGGTACATATCGCTTCCTGCAGCTTCTGGCAACCAGGCAGAGTGCGGATCTCCGGCATTGAGATAAAGAGGACGGGAATACGCATTTCGGTTGACCAGGTTAACGCGCAGTATTCTCTTTTATCCCTGGTAACCCTGACTATTCCCGCGGTCACCGTGAGCAATGCCGCAGTAGCTGTTTCCGCTCCGCTTAACAAACTCGGCGGGTTGCCGTTGCTGCAGACGAAAAAAACAGCCCGGCCGCGGTTTAAAGTCAAGAAGGTTCATCTGCGGTCCTGCCGTTTCAATAGTGCAAGCGCCGATCTGCGCTGCGAAGCCGAAGTCTCGGCCGGCGTCGCCCTTGATTCCCGTACAGTCACCATGCTGCAGGTTCGGATCCCCCGCCTTGACCGGGGAGAGTTGCACCTGCGGGACGTTTTCTTAAAAGCGGATACCTCCGGGCCCGGAGAGTTTGCGGCGACAGAGATCAGTTTCGGCAACCTGCGCTTGAGCGCTATCCGGGGCAACCCTGCTCTCAAGGGCAGAGAGCTGGTTTGTACGTCTCTGGCGGCGGCATTTCTTTCCGGCCGGCTTACCGGGCGGCTGCTTGTGTCTCTGGCAATCCCACCGGTTTATAGCCTTACGCTCAAAGCTTTCCAGCTCGATCTGACAACGTTCGTCAATGAGTTCAAGCTGGCGGAAAAGATGCATTTGAGCGGCATGCTTGAAGGCAGCTGTATCCTGAACGGGAGATTGTTGAATTTCAATCTGCTGGAAGGCGGATTCGTAGCCGCCGAGCCGGGCGGAGTGCTGATAATCCGCGACCGGCGTTTGCTTCAAACGATCGCTGATTCGGCGCATCAACCGGTAGAGGTGATTGCCGGCAGTTTCCAGGATTATCGCTATGATACCGCGGTGCTGCGTCTGAATACTGTCGACGATCAACTGATCCTGACAATGCGCATGAATGGAGCGCAGGGAAAGCGCGAGTTGACCGCGGTCCTGCACGATTTCAAAACCAAAGGAGGACGGTAATGAGAAGAGTATTGTTTGCCATTGCGTGTATAACGGTGGCGGGGTGGGGGTGCGCCCGGGTCCGGGTGGAAGCGCCTAAAGAAGCGATCAAGGTGGATATTTCCATGCGCCTGGATATCTATCAGCATGTGGAGAAAGATATCGATTCCATCGAGGATATCGTTTCCGGCGCATCGACAAAACCGGCAGCCCCTGCGGCGGCAGGACAGAACAGCATGATCAATCATTTGCTGGGGTATGCCTATGCCCAGGAAGGGTTGAGTCCGGAAGTGGAGCAGGCGGCAGTGCGGCGCAGGGACAGGAAATCGCAACTGTCCCAGTGGCAGCAGCAGGGTGTGATCGGCGAAACGCAAACCGGTCTGGTGGAGATCCGTTTACCGGCCAGAGCCGATGCCGCGGCAGGGGAGCTGGTCAGGAACGAGAATGCCGACCGGCTGATGATCTATAAGGCGATCGCGCAGAAGAACGGCACCACGCTCGGGGATGTGCAGGCTTTGTACGCCAAACGGCTGCAGAATGACGCTCCTGCGGGAACGCCGATAGAAGTCGCGGCCGGCGCCTGGAAAACCAAATAAACCGTTGAGTTCAAGACCATGAATCGCACTGACGGCGCGCATCTCTCCGATGAACAGCGATATGCGCTGTCGTCACGGAAGAAAGAGCAGGAGTGGGAAGCGCTCTGCTGCCGTTGCGGCGCCTGTTGCGGTGCTTTTGAAGATCCCTGCCAGCATCTACAGAAAACCGCATCCGGAACGTTTATCTGCGGTATTTATGAAGAAAGATTCGGCGTGCAGCGTTCGGTGGGCGGCCGGGAATTCCGCTGTGTACCCATACGCACGATTCTCGACAAATACTGGACGCACGACTGTCTATGCGCGTACAAAAAACAGCTCAAGAACATCAAAGAGCCCGGGTGCGAATCCTGAAGCTTGCCCGCGCTCAAATCCGCGATTGCGAGGTTCCCATCGTCACCCTTGTCGCGGGCAGACGCAGTCCCTACCTGGTGTTGATCTCCTGCATTTTGAGCTTGAGAACGAAAGATAAAACCACCGTCGA
>JAKLGJ010000006.1 GCA_022710715.1 Candidatus Omnitrophota bacterium | reverse complement strand
AAGCCTAAAGCCATGCTGGATATTGCGGGCAAGCCCATACTGGAACGCTTGGTGGAAAGCCTGCGCCAGCAGGGGATCAGGGATATCAGCGTAGTTACAGGGTACAGACCCAGGACCGTTGCAGTTGCCAATGTTACACTCGTCCACAATCCCGGATTTGAAACAAGCCGCGATCTACTGTCTTTCGGGAAAGTTAAAGACAGGCTCGGAGAATCAACGATTATTTCTTACGGGGATGTATTGGTGCGCAATTATGTCATCCGCGAGCTTCTTCAGACCGGCGACGAGATCACCATTGTTGTCGATTCCGCCTGCGCGGAAAGGATGCGGCAGGACCCGCGCGGTGATTACGTTGTCTGCTCTGTCGCCGATTCCCAGGGAATCCTGTTGAAGCCGGCGAAGTTCGTGCGCATGTTCGCGCGCGGAAAAGACGCGCCGGAAAAATGCAGCGGCCAATGGATCGGGATGATGATCGTGAAGGGTAAGGGAAAGCTATGGGTAGAAAAGGCCTTCCGGAACCTGGAGAAACAGGCTTGTTACAGGAACTTGAGCCTGACCGATCTGCTCAACAGGTTGGTTGTGATAGACCATCGTCCGGTCTCTGTCCTGTATATCCGCGGCCACTGGCTGGATGTGAACCATCTGCAGGATATCGAAAAAGCCGTGGAATTCACCGGCGGAGTGTAAGATGCTTGAAGCTCGTGAGGTCATAGAATGTTTTTCAAGGAACGGTTTCTCCGTGTACAGCGGAGTGCCCTGTTCCTTGCTGACGCCCCTGATCGATCGTCTTATTGACCCTCGCGCTGCGGCGTATTACGCCGCTTCCAACGAGGGAGAAGCCGTGGCTTTTTGCGCCGGCGCGCATCTGGCGGGCAAACGGGCGGTGGTGATGATGCAGAATTCCGGGTTGGGCAACGCCGTCAATCCTTTAACTTCGCTTAACGCTATCTTCAAGACACCGGTGCTGCTGGTGATCACCCTGCGCGGCGAGCCGGGAGAGCATGACGAGCCGCAGCATGAGCTGATGGGCAGGATCACCGGTGAGATGCTTGATTGTATGGGCATCGCCCGGGAGTATTTTCCTGACAGCGCGGATAAGCTGTCGGCTGTAGTAGATAAAGCCGGCAGGTATATGCAGCGGGAACAATTGCCTTTTGCTTTGATCCTGAAAAAAGGCGTGATCCGCCCGAATAAAGCCGTCAGGCAACCAGCGTTGAAATTCCGGAAATCTTTAAGCGCGTCCCCCGCTGCTGCGCCGGGCAGCCTTACGCCGCGGATCAGCCGCTATGAGATGCTCAAGACGCTGGTCAGCCAGACGCGTATTGAGGATTCAGTCCTGGTGGCTACCACCGGTTTTACCGGGCGCGAGTTGTACGCCATCGACGACCGTCCGAATCAGCTCTACATGGTCGGTTCCATGGGGTGCGCATTGCCGTTCGGCTTAGGAGCGGCGGTGCATCTAAAGAAGAAGGTTTTCGTTCTGGACGGCGACGGCGCGGTATTGATGCATCTGGGCGCTTTGCCCATGGCCGGCCGTTACGGCAAAGGGAATCTCACGCATATTGTTTTCGATAACGCCAGTTACCTTTCTACCGGCGGCCAGGCCACGCTTTCATCCTCGGTTGACCTGTGCGCGGTGGCTATTGCCAGCGGATACAAGCAGGTAATGGCTGTGGATACGCTCAAAGATTTTCAGGCCGCGCTGCGGCTGGCCCACAAACGCACCAAGGATACTTTCATTCTGGCCAGGGTGAATCAGGATGCGCCCGCAGATCTGCCCAGGCCGACGATCAAACCGCACGAGGTGCTGCGGCGTCTGCAATTACACCTGCGGAGTTCAAAACGGTAACAAAGTGGGAATTCCACCCGGCGGTGGAGGGAGGCCTAATGACGAATAGATTGGTTTTGCTCAATCCCGGCCCGGTAAATTTGACCTCAAGAGTGCGCAAAGCCCTGATCTTGCCGGATATGTGCCACCGCGAGCCTGATTTCGCCCGGGTGCAGGCCGATATCCGCAAGCGCCTGTTGAAAGTGTACGGTCTGCCCGCGCAACGCTACTCGGCAGTGGTGCTTACCGGTTCGGGAACGGCTGCGGTCGAGGCGATGATCGCCAGTTTCGTACCCGCCTCGGGGAAGCTCCTGATCCTGGCCAACGGGGTTTACGGCGAGCGGATGAGTAAAATGGCGCAAGCCTACGGCATCGCGCATTTTACCATGCAGTATGCGTGGGGAGCGCAGATCCCTCTGGCGGAAGTAGAATCCGTTTTGCGCACCGACGCAATGATCACGCACGTCGCCGTGATTCATCACGAGACCACTACCGGCAGGTTGAATGATCTGGCCGGGATCGGCTCTCTGTGCCGTAAGTACCGCAAGATCTTCCTGGTGGATGCGGTAAGCAGTTTCGGCGGAGAAGATATGGAATTTCAGAAATGGGGTATAGCTGCCTGCGCGGCTTCCTCAAACAAGTGCCTGCATGGCGTACCGGGCGCAGCTTTTGTGATCGCCCGCAAAGAACTTTTCGCTCAACCGGGACTGGCGGGTCCGCGTTCATTCTACCTGGATCTGGCCGGTTATTTCCGCGAACAGGAGGCGGATTCCTCGCCGTTTACCCATGCGGTTCAGGTTTTTCTGGCGTTCCAGGAAGCCCTGAAAGAATATCGGCAGCAGGGAGGGGTGAAGGCGCGGATCGCTTTGTATCGCAGGCGGGCAGCGGTGATCCGGAAATACGCGCAAAGCATCGGGCTTAAGGAGTATTTGAGTGGGGGAAGCCTGTCCTCGATCCTGACGGCATTTTATCTGCCTGAAGGCTTGACCTATGCCCGGGTACACGACCGTCTGCGCGCAAGAGGATTTGTCATCTACGCCGGTCAGGGTAATCTTTCCCGGTCGATATTCCGCATCGCGAATATGGGCGCGATCAGCGATGAAGATATCCGGAGGTTGTTTTGCGTATTGAAGGAGCTGGTATGCAGGCGGTGATCCTGGCAGCGGGCACAGGCACGCGGCTGCGGCCGCTCACCGAGCATTTGCCCAAAGGGCTTATCCCTGTCGAAAACAAAGCTCTGCTGGAGTATTCCCTGGATAACCTGCGTAAAGCCGGCATCGAGGAAGTGATCCTGGTGGCCGGTTTCTGCCAGGAGCTCATCCGGCAGAGATTCGGCGCAGCGTATAAGGGAATGCGCATTTCCTACGCCGTAAATCCGGATTTCGCTGCCACGGGCAGCATGTATTCTTTTTCCCGCGCCGGAGAGCTGATCAAGAACGACGTTCTGCTGCTGGAATCGGATCTGCTCTACGAAAGCCGGGCGCTGGAAGTCCTGCTTGCCAGCCGGCATCAGGATGTCATCCTGACCGCACCCTTGAGCGGTTCCGGCGACGAAGTCTATATTTGCGTCAACCGGGACCAGGCAGTGACTGCCCTGGGAAAGAAATTGCCGGCCCTGCAGGCCGAAGCCGCTATCGGGGAACTGGTGGGTATTTCCAGGTTCTCGGCGCAGTTCCTGGAAAAGCTTTTCGTCCGGGCAGAGAATGATTATGCTGCCGGGCAGAAGAACTATCACTACGAAGAGTGCGTGCTTGCCGCTTCCCGGCAGAGCGGCCATCCGGTATACGCGCTTGCCTGTCCGGGGCTGCAATGGATCGAGATCGATACGGAGAACGATTATCGCAGAGCCCGGGAAGCCGTGTATCCGGCGATCAAGACTGCCGCTGAAAGCGTATAGGAGGTTTTGAATGCAGAACACCTCGACAGCCGTTACCAAGAGCGTGAACAAAGAGAAAACCCATGCCATCAGGAACTGTATCGTCTGCGGCAAGGATGAAGCGAAACCGCTGTTTTCTTTTACTGCGGATTTCCTGTCGAATGTCCGAAAGCAGAAGCTTGACGAGATCAAGTGGCAGGAGAATACCACATCAACGATTGTCCAGTGCGCATCGTGCCGGTGTAACTATATCCGGGATGTCTTTATTGCAGATGAAGACAAGTTTGATACGGTCATCAGTGCCCAGGCGATGGAGAACCATGTTGCGCGGTATTCAGGAATATTTACCTTCGATTCAGTCGATCATATGAATTACTCCCGGGCGGTTATCGAGGTCCTTCTGAAACATTGCGCCGCGCAGGGGAAGAAACGCATTTCATTGCTCGATTTCGGTTCTTCTCTGTCCATGCTTTCGATGTTCGCCAGATGCGGCGGATTTGACACGGTGGTCTCATACGATCCCAAGTTCCCTTTGAATATCTCCGACCTTCTTTCAACAAAGCACCCGCTCACTGTTCATTTTGCCAGGAGCAGGGAGGAGCTGCTCGCGTTCGCTCCCTTCGACGCGATAGTCTGCCAGTCGGCGATAGAACATTTTTATGATCCGCAGGCTGAATTGCGGCTGATGCATGAGCTCCTTGATGAAAAAGGCATGCTTTTTATCAACAATCCTCTTATGCCTCTGGATAAAGAGCTGAAGTTCTTGAAAAATGAATCCGGTATCAAGGATAAAAGACTGTTAAAAATCCTCAGGAAAAGTTATCATATCGACCATTTGAATTACCTGACGGAAAAACACTTCTCTGCATTGATCCGGAAAAGCGGCTTCAGGGAAAAGAAGACATTTTTCTTCTACCGCCTGTTCAAACCGGCGGCTTTCCTCCAGGGAAATGTTGTCCGTTTTATCAAGGCGTGCGTCATTTTCATGCTTGATCTTGCAGGCGTTAAATACAAGAAGGTTAATTTCTTCCTGGTTAAATAGCATGTTTGAGCCAAAGAATACAGTGGATTGTGTGAGGAAAGCGGGACGTCCGCTCATGCGCCTGGTCAGGCTTGTTTTGCGCAGCGCTCCGTGTTTCCCGCTGGTCGTTTATCTCGTGCGGCAGCGAATCAAACCGCTTAATGATCATCCGGGGCCTGAAGCGGTTCTCCTGGTTCTCGACCGCGAACGCTGGTGGAAAGAGGATCTGCGCATACTATCCCGCCGCTGCCAGCTGTATGAGCTTCCCAGCGGAGTCCGTGACTGGATCAGCTCGTTGTTCTTCGGGGAGAAAGAGAATAAATGTTTGCTCGCGTATCGTTTTCAAGGGCGACAGCTCGCCGTGAAAGAAAAGCTGGTCGGTTATCAGGCGCGTCTTCTCAAGGCGATCAGGGCAGCCCTGAAGATCGATTGTCTGGTGACCACCAATCATATGTACATGCAGAATAAGCTTCTGGCTGAGGCGTGCGGACGGTCAGCTATCGCTTTCATCGATGTGCATAAGGAATGCATGAAAGATGAGTATATCTCGGTTGTGGTGAATAAGAAGTTCGAGTTGCTTGACGCGAAATCCCCTTTCATGGGGAGCAGAATATGTGTGTACAATCATTACATGAAAGAGTTCCTGACCGGCATGGGGATCGTTGCAGAGCAGGATGTCGCGGTCATCGGGGCGTTGCGGATCGATGATTTCATGAAGCGCGTGAATGAGGCCCGTCAGACCCCGCAGGAGTTGAGAACCGTCACCCTGTTCTCGTTCCGACATTCGCCGTCGGGCATGCCCACGGTCGATTTTCAGTACCAGTTTTCTCCGGATGGCACCAAAGGATATGCCAAATTGTTTGATCATGTTCACGGCATATTTGCCGGGATGGCTGCGCGGTACCCGCATCTGGATTTTGTGATCAAGGTGAAATGGAAACAGGTCTGGGAGGAGTATATCCGGCGTGCCGTGATCCGTTCGGGAAACGATCCTGACCGCCTGCCCAATCTCAGGATCGTCAGCGATGAGGAGTCGGCGCAGGACCTCATCATCAAATCGATGTTGGTTATCGGGCTGAATTCCACGACGATACTTGAGGGCAGGATCGCCGGAAAACCGGTTATCGTTCCGTTCTTTGATGAGATCGCCGACAGGTATCCCGAAACGCTGGTATTCCGTGATTTTCTTTCCGATTTCAAGGTCGCGCGGTCAGCTGACGAGTTCTCCTCGTTGATGTCGTCGCTGATCGAGAATCCGCCGTCGTTCATGCCGCCTGATGAGAACATGCTGATCAAGTATTTCGGGTACACGGATGGAAAAAGCCTGGATCGGTTTATGAACGTCGTAAGGGAGGAGACGAAGGAACATGCCATCCTTGGCCGGGAATAGTATCGTTATTCCATTGCTCAACGAATACTACCTGTTCGATTATTTCAGCCTGCTTGTGCGAACGCTGCTGGATAAGGGGTTTTCTGTGGATGTGGTGACGTTCGACGCGAGCGTGCTCTCCAGGTATGCGACGATCGACCCACGTATCAAGGTCGTGCGTGGTTTCGGCCCCGTCGGGTTGTTGCTTCCCCGGACGGGCCGGGGAATATTCAACGCCGCGCTCTGGGGATTCGCGTGGATCTGGGCTGCCCTGTTAAAACGCCGGTATGATTTCGCTATTGTGCCTGCAGACAATACGCCGGTGTGGTATGCCATATGCCGCATTATGCCGGCTTTGACGTGCCATACGACTACCGAGTATATCGATATCGCCAGCACCATTAAGCGGGATTCGTTGAGGAAACCGCTTGCGTTCGGGCATGTTCTGTTGGACAAGGTGTCCGGGAAACGGTGGCTGCCCAGAGTGAACGGCGTTGTGGTGCGGTTCCCGCGGTCGCTGCTGGTTGACCGGCTTATGGGATTTCGCGGCAGGAATTACTATATGGGGTGCAGCGGAAAAGCTATTGTGACGGTTACCGGCCCCCGGATCAAGGAGAACCTGGCTGCGTTCGGCGTTGGTGCGGGACGGGTGCGGGTAGTGGGCAATCCGAACTATGATTTTCTCCCCGGTCTTGTGGCGTCTTTTGACGACCATCAGAGACGATTGTTTCTTCAAGAACTTGGCGTAAGGCAGACAGGGAGCATATTCTCGCTTTTTCTTTCGCCGTCTTCGTTCTCTGAAATACAGATACGCGAAGTTATGGACGTTCTTCGGACGGTCTATGCGACGGTTCCCGAAGCGTGCTGTGTGGTCAAATTCCATCCTAAAACCCGCTCGGAATCCCTTGATCGTTTCCGGGAAGAACTTCTGCCCCGGGGCGACCGCGCCAGGCTGCTGACCGGTTTTTCCGGCGATGAGTTTAACGCCCGATTAATGCTTGTGTCAAAAGCAGTCATCCAGAAGCAGTCGACCCTGGGATTCCTGGCGATGAGGCTGCGAAGGCCGGTTATTTCCTATCACCTGTTCGAAACTGCATATGAGGATGATATGTATGAGATCATTGGCGGCAATGTCCGGGCGCGGACTACGGAAGAGCTGGCGGGTTTTCTTAAGCGTCTGGATGATCCCGCTTTCACGGCCGCCATGGAACGGAGCCAGCAGGAAGCGTGCAGCCGCTTTTGCGTAGAAACAGTCTCCTGCGGCGAAGAGATCGCTTCCATAGTCGGAGCAAGCCTTACGGAGGGGCGCAGATGAGAAGCGCGTTGGCTTTTCCGTTCGACGCCGATACCATTTTTCGGAAGAAGAAGCAGCTCAAACGTCTGCTGGAAGAACGCCGGGATCTTGTGGGAAAACGGATTGCCGTGATGGGGGGATCAACGACCAGGGAAATCATCGACCTGCTGGAGCTGTTCCTTCTGGATCAAGGCATCAAGCCTGAATTCTATGAGTCTGCGTACGGTGCGTTCGAACACGAATTATTGTTCGATAACGACAGGTTGAAGCAGTTCAAGCCGGATGTCGTCTTTATCCATACAAACCTGTCGAACGTGAAATTCTTCCCTTCCATGCGGGACAGCGAAGAGGAGGTGCGCAGCAAACTGGATAAGGAATTTGCGCGGTTCCGGGCTCTCTGGGAGAAGGTGCATGAGGCGTATCACTGTTCCGTGGTGCAGAATAATTTTGAACTTCCTCCTTTGAGGGTATTGGGCAACAGGGATGCTGTTGACCACCGCGGACGGACAGGATTTATCCTTGGTCTTAATCAGGAGTTTGCCGGGTACGCGCGCGACCGCCGGAATGTGTTCATTAACGATATAGAGTATCTTTCTTCCTGGATCGGTCTGGAGCGCTGGTGTGACAGGCCGTTCTGGCATTCGTATAAGTATTCTTTGAGCCATGAAGCTATGCCGTATTTCTGCCATAACCTCGCTTCGATCATTCAGGCCATGTTCGGCAAAAGCAGGAAATGCGTCGTGGTTGACCTGGACAATACTCTCTGGGGAGGGGTGATCGGAGAGGATGGAGTGAATAAGATCTCTTTGGGTAAAGATACTCCCCTGGGGGAAGCATTCCTGGAGTTTCAGGGGTATCTGAAAAGACTTAAGGAGCGCGGCATTCTGCTTGCCGTGTGCTCCAAGAACGACCTCTCGAATGCTTTAGCCGGGTTGAATCATCCTGACGCGGTCCTCAAACCCGATGATTTCTCCGTTATCAAGGCTAACTGGGACCCGAAGCCGGAAAATATCCGCGCTATCGCGCGTGAGCTGAATATCGGCGAGGACAGTCTGGTGTTCATTGATGACGACCCGGTGGAACGAGAGGCGGTGAGAACATTCCTGCCTGCGGTGAGCGTGCCGGAAGTCGGGGAGGATATCTGTCTTTTTGCCGATATGATCGATAAGAATAATTATTTCGAGCCGTTGTGGATCGGTGCCGACGATGTGGACAGGAGTGCGGTCTATGCGCAGGAAGACAAACGTAAGGCCGCGGCTGCCGCTTTCAGCGATCAGGGAGAATTCCTGCGTTCTTTATCCATGCAGGCAGAGATCAAACCATTCGCCGGCATCTACCTGGACCGTATCGCCCAGCTGGTCAATAAGACCAACCAGTTCAATCTGACCGTCAGGCGCGTTACCTTGCCTGAAATTGAGGCCTTGGCCAGTGATCCGGATGCCATCACCCTTTACGGCAGGCTGAAAGACAAGTTCGGAGAAAGCGGCCTGGTGACCGTGTTTGCCGGAAGGATCAATGAATGCGTGCTTTCCATCGAGCTCTGGCTGATGAGCTGCCGCGTGATCAACCGGGGGATGGAGTACGCTCTTTTCGACGCTCTGGTGCACGAGTGTCAGAGGCGCGGCGTGTCTACGGTCATAGGCAGGTATGTCCCGACAGAAAAGAACAAAATGGTCTCTTTGTTTTATCGCGACCTGGGATTTTCCCTGGTTTCCGGCCAGGCCGGAGAAGAGAGCGTCTGGAAGTTCGACGTGCCCGCTGCCTATGCGGATAAAAATGCCATTATCGAGGTGACGCATGGATAAGTCACGCATCCTTGAGCTGATTAACGGGATATTCCGGGATTGTTTTGACGATGCGGCGCTGGTGATCGTCCGGGAGACTTCGGCTAAGGACATCGGGGACTGGGATTCCCTGGCGAACGTTAATCTGGTCATTGCCATGGAAAAGGAATTCAAGGTTAAATTCACGCTGTCCGAGCTGCAGGATCTGCGCAACGTGGGAGACATGGTCGACCTTATCGAACGGAAGAAGAACGCATGAGATCGTATTTATTTGAAGACCTTTCGGTGGGCATGAGCGGGACATTCGAAGTAACGGTGACGCAGAAGGCAATGGATAGTTTCACGACGGTCTGCGGAGATGTCAATCCGCTGCATACCTGCGCGGAGTACGCTCAACGTTGCGGCTATAAGGCGCAGGTGGTCTACGGATTCTTAACGGCGTCTTTCCTCTCGACTCTCGTGGGAGTGTATCTGCCCGGGGAACACAGTCTGCTCCAGTCGGCGAAGATCGAATTCGCCAGGCCTGTTTTCGTCGGTGATAAGCTTACCGTGAGCGGCGAGATCACGCATTGCAACGAAGCGCTGCGCTGCGTGGAGATCAAAGCCAGGATACTGAACGGACGGAAAGAATGCGTTTGCCGGGCAGTACTTCAGGTCGGCCTGCGGGATCCGGAGAAGAGGGCTGTGCATGGATAATCCCGATCTCATACTCATAACCCAGTCGGAGTCGGTGGAGTATATCGAGTTCTCTCATCTGCCCCGGGAGCGAATGGAACTGTACGCCGACCTTGTTTTTCCCCGTATGGTGCATTATCGCGGGAAGCTGCATTCTCATATCGATTTGCTCAACTGCGTGCGTGATGGGCTGTCGTTCCAGGATGCCGGATACGGGCAGCGCAGGAAGATGTTGAGTATCTGGAACCTTCCCGGTTACAGCGGGCTGCACATAGCGGCATATTTGACGGCAGCCGGATTCAGGGTCAAGGTTATCAACAATTTTGACGCGGAATGGGACCTTTTTCAGGGCGCGTACGGTTCGGCTGTCCGTCCTCCGCTTATCGGTATCTCTACGACCTTTTATCTCTCATTCCGGCAGGTGCGCAGGATCACCGAGAAGATAAGAGAGTCGTATCCTGACGCCAGGATACTGCTGGGAGGAGCGTTTGTGAACGCCCAGATGTTGTCGGGAGACGAATCCGGTATGGAGAAGACGATGCGGCGGTTCGGTATAAACTATGTCCTTCACGGATTCAACTCGGAAGCCGACTTGCAGCAGCTTGTGGGTGCCCTCAAGGATAACCGGGGCTGCCAGTCCGTTCCCGGACTTCTGGGGATCGAAGAGGGCGGGGCTGCGGGACGGTTTTTCTCGACCCCGTCCCGCTGGAACGAACCGGTGCTGGACGGATTGGAACCGTGCTGGGACCGGATAGAGGCACCTTTTATTCACAGGACGATGCCGTTCCGGACGTCCGCAGGCTGTCCCTATGCGTGCGCGTTCTGTTCTTATCCCGTGACTGCCAGGGGATTCAGGACCATGTCGCTGGAGTCGGTGAAACGCCATTTGCTCAGTATCCAGGGTATTCCCGGGGTGGATACCCTGATCTTTCTCGATGATACCCTTAATGCGTCGCCGCAGCGCTTCAAGGAATTGTGCCGGCTTCTCTGTTCATTCCGCTTTCAGTGGTTTTCCTTTCTGCGCGCTCAAACCCTTGACGAGGAGACGGTGAGCCTGATGAAGGATTCGGGATGCAAAGGTGTGTACCTGGGAGTGGAGTCCGCCAACGACGCCATTCTTGCCAACATGAACAAGCGGGCCACCAGCGACCAGTTCCGGCGGGGGATCGGGTTGCTGGCGCGTTCAGGTATCACTACCGTCGGAGCGTTCATCATCGGCTTTCCGGGTGAAACTGACCGCACGATCGAGGAAAACGTGTCGTTCATAGAAAATACCGGGCTCACGTATTACACGCTGAAAGAATTCTATTATATGAAACACACTCCCGTTCACAGGATGAGCGCGCAGTACGGTCTGGAAGGCGAAGGGAATAACTGGAAACATGGCACCATGGATTACAGGACGGCGGCTGCCAAGAAGAGGGAGATGTTTTCCCGTATCCGCGGGTGCGTGTTCGTTGACGCCGATACGAATCTATGGCATATCGCCTATTTGGCAGACCAGGGATTTTCGCCGTCAGGGATCCGGTCGCTTCAGGAGGCGACGAACAGTATCGTGTCTGCACAGCTTCAGGGTGATATCGGCGATGAGCATCCCGGTTTCCTGCGTCTGGCCGAAGCTGTCAGAAAAGGGCGTTGCGAGCGCGGCGCAGGAAGTGCGGCATGAAAAACCTTCATGCGGTGTCTTTCGCGGCTTTGGGGGATGAGGATGAGATCGTCGCATTCATCGGGGCCTACTGGAAACCCGATCATATACTCGCGCGCAACCGTGAGGTTTTCCGGCAGCAGTATCTTCAGGACGGCAGACTGCAGTTCGTTATCGCGCGCAGCTGCGCCGACCGGGCCATTCACGGGATTCTGGGATTCGTCCTGTATTCTGACGGAGCGGCCTGCAGAGACTGTTTTACGGCTCTCTGGCGGGTTGTCGAAGGCAACGGCGATCCGATGCTGGGACTGAAACTTGTCAACTTTCTTGAGCGCGAGCTGAAAGCGCGTTCCGTTTCCGGCCTGGGCGCTAACCCGAAGACGCTGCCGTTATGGGAATTCATGGGGTACAGGACGGGATGCATGGACCAGTATTACATGCTCAACCAACACGTGTCCGATTTTCGCATCGCTCTTGTGCCTGAAACCCGCAGAAGCGCCGTCCGCGGGAGAAGCGATGTCGGGTGTGTTTTGAGGGAGTTGCCGGGATTTTCCGCGTTCGGAAAAGCCTTTGATGCCGAAGAGCATCGTGAAACGCTCCCTTTTAAGGACGCCAGCTATATCCGCAAGAGGTATTACGAGTATCCTTTTTACTCATACAGCCTTTACGGCGTTGAAAAAGACAGCGCTATCCGGACAGTGCTGGTGACGCGGAGCATTCGCGTTGAGAATGCCGTTTGCTTGAGGATCGTCGATCTTTTAGGGCAGCCTGCCGGCCTTTCGTTCGCGGGAGGCGCGCTTCGCCGCCTGATGGAGGAGAAAGGGTATGAGTATATCGACTTTCTGGTTTCCGGCGTCGACGACGAAATCATGTCTGCCGCCGGTTTCACGCTGCTCGATCCCCGGTCAGACGTGGTGATCCCGCATTATTTCGAACCGTTTGAGCGGAAAAACAGGAAAGTCCATTTCTTTACCTCGTATCAGGGCACTATCCGTCTGTGTAAAGCCGACGGAGATCAGGACCGACCGAATGCATGAAGAACTGACTGTCATAAAGTATCATTATGTCCGCCCGATCGGCGATTCGCGCTATCCCGGCCTGAAAGGGCTGGAGGTGTCTTTATTTGAGAAACAACTGCAGTACCTCCGGAAACATCACGCGGTGGTGTCTGTCGGGGATGTGGTGGGCGCGACCGGGGGAAAGCGGCGATTGCCGGGAAAGGCCGCCCTGCTGACCTTCGACGACGGGTACAGCGATCATTTTAACTTTGTTTTTCCGCTTTTGCGAAAATACGGCATGGCGGGAGCTTTTTACGTTCCGTTCGGCCCTATCGCGGAGAATAAAGTCATGGGCATCAATAAAATCCATTTTATCCGCGGTGCCGGCGTGCCCATGGGGTCTTTGTTGCGGGAAGTCTTTGCCGCGATGCGTGGATTGAGCGCGAAATACGCATTTCGACCCGAGACATATTACCGCGAAAAATACGGTTCTGCGGGGCGTTTTGACGACGCTCAAACGATGCTGGTGAAGAGGCTGCTGCAATTTGCTCTTCCTGCCGCAGCGCGGCGGGAGATACTCGACAGGCTTTTCGCCAAATATGTCGGCGTTGCCGAATCTGCTTTCAGCAGAGAATTATATTTGACGTTCGAACAAATAGCGTGCATGCGTGATGACGGGATGCATATCGGCAGCCATGGTTATGAGCACGCCTGGCTGAATACGCTGTCAAGGGACAGACAGAGAAAACAGATCGATCGTTCTGTCGGCTGGCTGGTCCGGTTGAAGGTGCCGCGGCCCTGGTCTTTTTGCTATCCGCACGGCGGGTTTAATGCAACTACGCTCTCGCTGGTCAGAGAGAGAGGGTTCAAACTCGGATTCGGCGTTCAGCCCGGTATCGCGGATCTGGACAGGGACGACACGATGGTTCTGCCGCGTTTGGACACCAACGATCTTCAGTCGACAATAAGGAGGGCCGCGGGGTGATGGACGGTTTACAGAAAGGCAGGATTCTTATTATAGCGGAAGCGGCAACCAATCACGGGGGCGATATCCGGCTTGCCGCAGAGATGGTCTGGGCGGCCAGGGAAGCCGGCGCCGATTATATCAAGTTCCAGTCATGGCAGATAAAGAACATGTCTCCGACGAACCCTGCGTATGAGGCGATGAAGCCCAAGGAATTGTCGGATGAAGATCATTATCGCCTGCTGGAGGAATGCCGGAAAGCGGGAATAGGGTTCCTGACTTCCTGTTTTGACGTGGCCCGCGTCGATTTCCTGGCAAAGATCGATAATGCAATGATTAAAGTGCCGAGCACGGACGTCGGCAGCGCTACTTTGCTGCGCAGGGTGCGGGAACGGTTCAAGTATGTCATCCTTTCCACGGGTATGTCTTTCCCCCGGGAAGTTGAGGCAGCCGCGGCTATTCTCGGATCCGGCCCGTTCTGTCTGATGCATTGCGTATCCGTATACCCTGCGCCTCCGGAGCAGGCGAACCTGGCGCGCATCAACTGGTTGAGGCGTTTCTCCCGGGATATCGGTTACAGCGACCATACCGAGGGTACGGTTGCCTGCAAGGTTGCCGCAGCCATGGGGGTATGCATGATCGAAAAACATTTTACCCTGCGCAGGGATCCGGCAAATGTGTTCTCGCGAGTGGCAGCAATGCCCGCCGAGCTTCGTGAGATAGCACAGTTCTGCCGTGAATGCGAGGTTCTGCTGGGACAGGAGAATCCCGGTCTTTCTGAAGAAGAGAAGAAATCGCGCCAGATGTTCATCGGCAGATGGGGAGACAATAGATGAAAAGGAAAGTGTGTGTTGTTGTGGCAAGCCGCGCTAATTACGGAAGGATCAAGTCGGTGCTGCAGGCCGTCAAAAGACATCCCGGTCTCGAGCTGCAGCTGGTCGTCGCGGCATCGGCGCTACTGTACCGCTTCGGCAATGTCGTTGAGCTGATCGAGCAGGATGGTTTTAAGATCGATTCCCGGGTGTACATCATTATTGAGGGCGAGAATCCTACCACGATGGCTAAGTCTACCGGACTGGCGATCATGGAATTGGCCACGATATTCGAGAATTTGCGCCCGGATATCGTTTTGACCGTGGCAGACCGTTTTGAGACCATGGCCACGGCGGTTGCGGCGAGCTATATGAATATTCCGCTGGCCCATACCCAGGGAGGAGAAGTCACCGGCTCGATAGATGAAAGCGTGCGCCATGCGATCACCAAACTCGCGCATCTGCATTTTCCCGCTACCGCATTGAGCAGAGACCGTCTGGTCAGAATGGGAGAAGATCCGGCGAGTATCTATCTGACCGGATGCCCTTCAATCGATATTGTCTGCCAGGCCGATGTCAAGCGCATCGACGTCCTTAAGAAATACGGCGGCGTGGGGTCAACCATCGATCCGCGCAAGCCGTTTTTAATGGTCCTGCAGCATCCGGTGACCACAGAATATGCGGATACGCTCAATCAGATCGGGGAAACGATCAAAGCTGTCGCCACGTTGAAGATGCCGACGATCTGGCTCTGGCCTAATGTTGACGCCGGCAGCGACGATATCTCCAAGGCGTTGCGCGTTTTCCGCGAAACCGACAAGCCGGAGTATGTCCATTTCTACCGTAATTTTGAGATAGCCGATTACGCATGCTTGATGAACAACTGCGCCTGTTTTATCGGGAATTCATCCAGCGCCCTGCGCGAGGGTGCGTTCCTGGGGGTGCCCGCGGTGAATATCGGGACGCGGCAGAACCGCAGGGAGCGGGGCAAGAACGTTATAGACGCGGGATATGACGCCGATTCCATCGTCGCCGCGGTCAGGAAACAGATCAGGCATGGTAAATACGAGAGGGATCTGCTTTTTGGCGACGGAAACGCGGGCAGCAAGATCGCTGATGTTCTTGCGGCGCATGCATTCACTATCCAGAAGCAGATCACTTTTTGAGGGCGAGTATGTCAAAGAAACAGCGTATTATCGCAGTCATTCCCGCCCGGGGCGGCTCGAAGGGCATTCCGCATAAGAATATTCAGATCCTCTGCGGAAAACCCCTGATCGAGTATTCCATCAAGGCCGCGCTGGCCTCCCGCGTATTCGACGATGTGGTGGTGAGCACCGACGACCGGCGTATCCGTGATATCGCGATCAAAGCAGGGGCCCTGTGCCCGTTCCTGCGTCCTGCGTCACTGTCGGGCGACTGTGTCGCGACGTATCCGGTGATCAAACACGCGGTGGAATGGATGGAACGCTGCCGCGGCGCTGCCTACGATCTGGTAACGGTCCTGCAACCGACCGCTCCTTTACGCAGCGCCGGGGATATACGGAAGGCCATTGCCTGGCTGCAGCGCTCCCGCGCCGCATCTCTGGTCAGCGTTGCCCTCATCGATGATCCGCATCCCTGCAAGGTCCAGCGCGTGATCAAAGGTAAACTTTATAATTTCATCGACCGTTCTCCGGGCGTGCGTCTGGCGAGAAGGCAGGATCTTGAACCTGCTTACGCTCTTAACGGAGCGATCTATCTTTCCCGCCGTGCGGTGTTGGACAAAGCGTTGCTGGATAAGGATGTGCTGGCATATATCATGCCCGCGGAGAGATCGGTGAACATCGACACCAGGCTGGATCTGGAATTCGCCGGATTCCTGATGTCTAAAAAAAGGCGGTAGTCACGTGGTAGCTCAATCAACTCTGAAGAATAAGAAGGTCCTGGTTACCGGCGCCGACGGGTTTATCGGCAGCCATCTGGTGGAAGAACTGGTGCGCCAGGGCTGCGCTGTCAGGGCCCTGGTTTTGTATAATTCGTTCAACCGCTGCGGCTGGCTGGATACCCTTCCGGAAAAGACCCGCAGCAGGATAGAGATCGTCCCGGGCGACGTCAGGGACAATTACCGGGTCAGGCAGGCGGTCAAAGGGATGGATGCGGTTTTTAACCTTGCCGCGCTGATCAGCATTCCCTATTCCTATGAAGCCGCGGCATCATTCATCGATACCAATGTCAAAGGAGTGCTGAATATTCTCGAGGCGGCCCGCGACAGCGGGGTGAAGCGGGTCGTGCATACCTCGACCAGCGAGATCTACGGCACCGCGCAGTTCGTGCCCATACACGAGGCTCATCCGGTCAATCCGCAATCGCCGTACGCCGCGACCAAGGCCGGAGCTGATTTCCTGGCGCTTTCGTTCTACCGCGCCTTCGGCCTCCCGGTGACCATTGTCAGGCCGTTCAATACCTACGGCCCGCGCCAGTCCACGCGGGCGGTGATCCCCACGATCATTACCCAGATCGTCCAGGGAGCGCGCACAATCAGGCTCGGTTCGCTGTTTCCCACCCGCGATCTGACTTTTGTCCGGGATACGGTCGCGGGTTTCGTTAAAGCGGCCGCGACGGATCGGGCGGTAGGGGAAGTGGTCAATCTGGGCACCGGTTCCGAGATCAGTATCGGCGACCTGGCCAAGCTGATCGCCAGGCTCCTGCACGCAGATATCGCCGTTGAATCCGACGGCAGGAGGAAGAGGCCGGCCAGAAGCGAAGTCGAGAGGTTATGTTCGGATAACGCCAAAGCCCGGAATCTGCTGGCATGGAAGCCGGCGTATACGCTGGAGCAGGGGCTGATTGAAACCATTGCCTGGTTCAAAGAGAACAAACATCTGTACCGAGCCGGGGAATACCATATATAATATGAAAAACGCGCGTTTTATACCGTTGTCCGTTCCGAACCTGGGCCGGGAAGAAAAAATCCTGGTCGATCGCTGCATCGAGACCAGCTGGGTTTCTTCAGCCGGAGCCTACGTGGCAGAATTCGAGCGCGCGATCTGCGCTTATACCGGCGCGCGGTACGCGGTTTCCTGCGTGAACGCTACCATGGGGCTTTTTTTGAGCTTGAAGCTCTGCGGGGTCGAGGCGGGCGATGAAGTGATCGCTCCCGCGCTGACTTTCATCGCGCCCATCAACGCGATCAGTTATCTGGGCGCGCAGCCCGTATTCATGGATTGCGACGGTTATTTGAACCTTGATCCGGTGAAGCTGGAGCGGTTTCTGCGGGAAGAGTGCGTCCGTACTGCCAAAGGGGTGAAGAACCGCAGGTCAGGCAGGCGCATCCGCGCGGTGTTGCCGGTACATGTATTCGGCAATCCCTGTCAAATGGATAAGATCATGCGTATCGCACGCTGCTACGGATTGCGGGTAGTCGAAGACGCGGCCGAGGCTATGGGGTCTGCGTATAACCGGGGCACCTTGAAAGGGAAATTCGCCGGCACCATAGGGGATGCGGGAGTGTTTTCTTTCAACGGCAATAAGATCATTACCACCGGCGCCGGCGGGATGATCGTGACCAACTCCAAGAAACTGGCGCAACAATGCAAATATTTGACCACGCAGGCCAAAGACGATCCGGTGCGTTATATACATAACGAAATCGGCTACAATTTCAGGCTTACGAATCTGTCTTCGGCAATGGGGATAGCGCAGCTGCGCAAACTGGAGAGATTTAAGCGGATAAAGAAAAAGAACTATCTGCTCTATAAAAGCGCGTTGTCCGGCGTTGAAGGATTGAGCCTGCTGGATACCCCCGAAGGGACCAGCCCGAATTACTGGTTTTATTCCCTGATCATAGATAAGCATCGTTTCCCTTTGAGCAGGGATCGGCTTATGCAGGTCCTGGCGCGTAAAAACATAGAGACCAGGCCGATCTGGTATTTGAACCATTGGCAGAAACCGTTTCGCGGCTGCCACGCCTATGGCGTGGAACGCGCGGTGGATTTCTGGCGGAGGGTGGTGAATCTGCCCTGCAGCACCGATTTGAGCAGCGACGATGTGGCAACGGTCGTCGACGCCATTAAACGATCGAGAGGATGATGGTATGGAGAATATAAAAGCGGTTTGTCTGTCGGGCGATGTGCCGGTAAAAAAAGGCCTCAAAACCATGGATGCGACCGGTCAGAAGGTCCTGTTCATCGTGGATAAGAAAGAGCGGCTGCAGGGCGTAGTGACCGACGGCGACATCCGGCGCTGGATACTCAAAGGCAATTCGCTCGAAGAGCGCATTGCCCGGATCATGAACACCCGGCCGCACGTGCTGGCGGAGAATTACGATAAAGAGGACGCTAAATCCATTATGCTTAACCAGGGGATCGAGTGTATCCCGGTGCTCAATGCCCGCTCCGAAGTCGTCTCGGCGATCTCCTGGCTCGACCTGTTCAATAATAAATTCCGCAAAAGCCGGATCCTGGGCACGCCGGTGGTGATCATGGCCGGAGGAGAAGGGACGCGCCTGTCGCCGGTCACCAGTTATCTGCCCAAATCCCTGATGCCCATCGCCGGCAAACCGATCATCGAGCTGATCATAGAACGTTTCGTGGAATACGGCTGCGACGATTTCCATCTCTCGGTGAATTATAAGGCGAACATCCTCAAAGCGTATTTCGCCGAATTGAAACACGAGTATAAAGTCCGGTATATCCAGGAAACCAAGCCCCTGGGCACGGCGGGAAGTCTGTATCTGCTGCGCGATAAGATCGCGTCGTCTTTTTTCGTCACTAACTGCGATGTGCTCATCGAAGCCGATTATTTCGATATCATGCAGTTCCATGCGCAGAACAGGAATTTCATCACCCTGGTCGTGTCCATGAAGCATTACACCATTCCCTACGGGATATGCGTGATCGAAAACGGAGGGTTACTCAAGCAGATCCGGGAAAAGCCCGAATACGATCTGCTGGTGAATACCGGGATGTACGTGCTGGAGAAAGAAGCGATGCAATACATCCCGCGCAACAGGATGTATCACATTACCGATCTGATCAACGCCTGCATCAAAAAAGGGAAGAAAATCGGGGTGTATCCGGTTTCGGAGAAATCGTGGCTGGATATGGGCAACTGGCAGTCTTTGAACGAGATGTCCAGGCTGTTCGCGGAGAAATAGGATGAAGAAGGTCGTGCTGATCGGCGGCGGGACCCACTGCAAAGTCGTGCTCGAGGCGATACGTCTTTCGCGCTCGTTGTCCGTGCAGGGCATTCTCGACAAAAAGGACAAAATCGGCTCGCGTATCAGCGGCGTCGCGTTCATCGGCGACGACACCTGCTTGAGAGCCTGCCGGAAAAAAGGCATCCGCCTGGGGCTGATCACCGTGGGCAGCGTTGGCGATCCCGCGCTAAGGATCCGTCTGGCCAGACGCGCCGCGGACGCGGGTTTCGCGTTCCCGACAGTCATACATCCGGCGGCGGTCGTTTCTCCGCAGGCGACGCTGGGGGCGGGGACATTCGTGGCCGCCGGGGCAGTGGTCGGGCCCGGGACGATCACCGGTGAACACTGCATTATCAATACCGGCGCGCTCATCGACCACGATTGCCGGATCGGCGCGTTCGTGCATTGCGCCCCGGGTTCGGTTTTGAGCGGAGCGGTTACGGTGGGCTCTAACACGCATATCGGGGCCGGAGCGGTGTGCATTCAGGAGCTTACGGTGGGCAAAGACTGCGTGATCGGAGCAGGCAGCGTGGTGGTAGACGATATCAAAGACGGCGTCGTGGCGTTCGGGAATCCCTGCCGGGAACGGAAAAAGAATGGGGCATAAAGTCTATATTATCGCCGAAGCCGGCGTGAACCATAACGGTTCCCTGGCTGCGGCAAAGCGGATGGTGGATGCGGCGCGCGCGGCGGGATGTGACGCGGTGAAATTCCAGACCTTTAAAGCCGATGCCGTGGTCATTGCGCGGTCTCCCCAGTCGGGTTATCAGCTGCTCAATACCCGGTCCGACGAGCCGCAACGGGAGATGCTGCGTAAGCTGGAGTTGTCGTACCGCGAATTCGAAGCGTTATTCCGTTATTGCGCGCGGAAGAAGATCGATTTCCTTTCCACGCCGTTCGATCTGGAATCCGTGGATTTTCTCGGCGCATTAGGCATGAAGATCTTCAAGATCCCGTCCGGCGAGGTTACCAACAAGCCGCTTATCGAACGGATCGCCGGGAAATACCGGGCGATCATTATGTCGACAGGCATGTGTTATGTGGAAGAGATCAGGACCGCTTTGGGCTGGATACGAAAGGTGCAAGCCGCCGGCGCTGTCCGGCCGCAGATCACGCTTCTGCACTGTGTTTCGCAGTATCCGGCGCTGCCCGTGGATGTTAATATTTCCGCGATGGCGCAGATGCGCTCGATGTTCAAGTTGCCGGTGGGATTTTCGGATCATACGCTGGGCATAGAGATCTCTATCGCCGCCGCGGCGTTGGGCGCGAGCGTGCTCGAGAAGCATTTTACTCTGGACCGGTCTCTCCCCGGGCCGGACCACGCCGCTTCTCTTGAGCCGGAAGAATTGAAAGCGCTGGTGAAGGCGGTGCGCAGCGTGGAAATGGCTATCGGGGACGGGGTTAAAAAACCCGTTCCCGCAGAAATGCTTGTACGCAGGACCGGCCGCAGGAGTATCGTCGCGGCCCGGGCCATACAAAAAGGAGAGCGTTTTACTCCCGAGAATATCACCTGCAAACGTCCGGCCGGAGGCGTAAGCGCCTCCGAGTGGGATCGCGTCATCGGTTTGCGCGCGAAACGGGCGTTCATCAAGGATCAGCGCATACGCATATGAGCGGTAAAGGAGCGCTTATGTTGAAAAAAATTGTTGCCATAACGGGATGCCGTTCCGAATACGACATTCTGTATCCCGTGTTGAAACGGTTTTGCAAAGAAAAAACGTTTGACGTTTCCGTCATCGCCGCCGGAGCGCATCTCGCCGAGAGGTTCGGTTTCACGGTCCAAGAGATCGAAAAGGACGGTTTCCGGATCGCGGACCGTTTGTACAGTCTCATCGACAGCGATAAGGAGATCGGAAAGATCAAGAGCGCGGCGCTGCTGATGTCCGGTTTAAGCGACAGCCTCAATCGCATAGACCCGGATTTTGTTCTGGTGGTGGGCGACCGGGAAGAAGCTATCGTGTCCGGTATGGTCTGCACCTATCTGGGGATTCCTTTGATACATCTGTGCGGCGGCGACCGCACGTCTCCCGCTGCCGGGGATGTCGATGAGCCGGTCCGGCACGCGACCTCCAGGATGGCCGCGTTGCATTTTACCATGAACCAGGCGCACAAAGCCAGGCTGATACGTTCCGGAGAGCAGCCGTGGCGCGTGATCAATGCCGGCGACCCGGGGCTGGATCGCTTCAAGGATATCCCCGCGATGCAAAAGAAAGACGTCGTGCGTTATTTCGGTTTTCCCGCTCAAGAGAGCGACCGTCCGCTGGTATACGTCATTCAGCATGTGATCAGCGGCGAAGCGGCGGCCGGTCAGGCGCAGATGCGTTGCACGCTCGATGCGCTGGCTGAACTGCCGGTCAATTGCATCATCGGTTATCCCAACAGCGATATGGGCAGCAGGGGGATGATCGCGGAAATAGACAAAAAGCGCCGCCTGCCGAACGTGAGGATCACGCGTAATATCCCGCGGATCGAATTCGTCAATCTTTTGCGGAACATCGATCTGATCGTGGGGAATTCCAGTATGGCTTTGCTCGAAGGCGGATTTTTGAAGATTCCGGCGATCAACGTGGGCAACCGGAACAAGGACAGGATGAACGGGGGAAATGTCGTTTTTGTCGACGCCGATACCGGTCGCATACGGCGCATCGCGCAGAAGATACTCTTCGATGCGGATTACCGCGCCCGATTGCTGCGCTGCCGCCCGGTATACGGTGACGGGAATGCGTCCGAGCGGATCGTGACAACCGTTAAAAAAATGAGGAAGACCCGCCGGGAGCTCCTGGCGAAAGATCTTACCTATTGATGAAAAAAACCTTCCGGACAAATACCGATATCTGGGAAGCGATCTATAAAACCGGCGGCGCCGGCGCGCTGTTGAAATACCCCTGCGAAGATTTTGTGGTATCCCTGAACAGATATTGCGGCGGCCTCAAAGGCGCAAAGTTGCTCTATGTCGGATTCGGCTCGGGCAATAATCTGCTCGTTGCCGCGGAGAAAGGATTTGACTGTTACGGAGTGGAAGTTTCTGCGTCCGCGGTCAAGATTGCGCACAATAGACTCAAGCGTGCCGGTCTGCGCGCGCGTTTGAGCGTTATTGCCGATAACCGCTATCCTTTTCCCGATGATTATTTCGATGTCGTCGTGGCCTGGCATGTGCTTTCTTACAACGATCACGCGGGGCTGCAGAAATCGCTGCTGGAGATCAAACGGGTGCTTAAACCCGCCGGCAGGCTGCTGGCCACATTCCCGACCTATAAAGAAGATCGCGCTGCCCGGGGCAGGCGCATCGCTGCAAATACGTTCGTCTACGCCAACGCAGGGTCGAACCAGGCGGGAGCGGTTATCACCGCAGCCAAAACTAAAAGCGCGGTGCGCAGCATTTTTAAGATGTTCTCTGGTCTGGAAACGGGTTATTCCGAGATTACAGCTAAAGGCATCACCAATTCTCACTGGTTGATATCCGGGACAAAAGATGAATGACGCGGTTGACGCCAAACGGATGATGGACCCGCGGCTTAAGCGTATCCTGCTGGGAGCCCTGCTGGTCGATGATATTGCGGCCGATGATACGATCGAGACCGTCGATCTCTGGGATTCCATGCGGCATATGGAATTGATGGCTGCGCTCGAGCAGGAGTACAAGGTCGTTTTCGAGCCGGAAGAGATCATCCGGCTTACCAGTGTCCGCGCCATCGCGAAGTTTCTTGAAGAGAGAGGGTTGTTATGACACAAACGTTCTATCAGCGTCTGCACGCGTGTATCAGCGCTTCGCACTCGCCGGCGTACCGGTATTTCGAGCAGGAATATTCGTACGCGCAGATGTATGCCGTGATGAAAAAAATCAATGCGCATCTAAACGGATGCACCCAGAAAAAGATCGTGATTTACGGTGATAAGGAGTTCGAGGTGTACGCCGCCATCTACAGCGTCATCCTTTCCAACAATATCTGGGTTCCGATCACCCCCGGCTACCCCTGGCCGCGGCTGCAGGGAATGATGGAACTGCTCGAGCCCGACATGGTCCTGTATAATACGCCGCTGCCGGAAGAGTTCCGCGCGTACGCCGAAAGTCATAGCGTCGCGCTCAAGAACATCAATGAGATGGCTGCGGGGGAGGCCGAAGCGCCGTTTACCAAATTCGATTTCCGGAAAAACGATTCGGCGTATATCATGTTCACCTCCGGCTCGACCGGCGTACCCAAAGGCGTGCCGATGACGCATGAGAATTATATCAATTTCATCGATAACGCCCTGAAGATCATCCCCTTCAGGAAAGGCGAGGTTTTTTCCGATTATCACGATTTCGCTTTCGATATTTCGATCTTTTATCTTTTTTGCGCCCCTCTGACCGGCAGCGCGCTTTCACCGATCAAGAAAGACGAGGAAAGGATTTTTCCGGTAGCGCATTTCCAGAAGAACAAAGTGACGGTCTGGTCGTCCGTGCCTTCAGTGATAGCCAGAATCCAAAAACTGCGGCCGGCAGAGGTCATTCAGAACGACTTTCACATCAGCTTTATCTGCGGCGAGCCGTTCCGGCTGGACGTATTGCGTTATTGTTTGGAAAACCTGCGCTGCGAAAAGGTGTATAATTTCTACGGTTTGACCGAGACCGGCGTCGAGAATTTTTACCATGAATGTTCGCCCGCGGATCTGGCGCGTTTTGACGAAAAAGGGTTTGTGCCGATCGGGCAGCCTTTACTGGGTAATGAAATACGGCTCAACGCGGACGGCGAGTTGCTTATCAGCGGCTGCCAGCTGACGCCGATGTATCTGGCGGGGAGGGAAGCGCATCGTTTTGAGGTCATTGACGGCACCCGCTGGTATCACACCGGCGATATCGTTGAGAAGTATAAAGGAGAGTATTTCTGTAAAGGGCGGGTTGATTCCCAGGTGAAGTTGAGCGGATACCGGATCGAGTTGATGGATATCGAGGTGCAGGTGCGTCATTTCCCGGGCGTGAAAGAAGCGGTGTGCCTGGTCGATGATTCTCAATCCGCTAAACTGCTGGTGTGCGTTTGCGAAAAAGCCGCCGATGCCGTCATCGAGAGTAAAGCCATCAAGGCCGCGCTGGCGAAGCATCTGCCCGAATACATGGTGCCCAAGAAATTCTTTTTCGTGCAGGATATGCCGCGTAATACCAACGGAAAGCTGGACAGGAAGCGGATCCGGGAGATGTATTTCCAGGGGGCGCTGACCTGAAAGAGCCTATGACGAGCAAAGTTGCCGTAACCAGCAACAGTTCCTTACGGATGAGCCTGTGCGACAGCAGAGAGGGTCAGCTGTCCATTCGCGCCGGCTTCCTGAAGCTTTTCGAGGAGTGTTTCGGCCGCAGCATGGACCAGGCAGCCTGGGAGCATTATTATCTTAATGCGCCTCCGGGCATAACCCGCTCTTTCGTTTTTTTTGAGGGCGACGCTCTGGTCGCGCACGGAGGGCTGATCCCGCAGCAGCTCGAGGATGCATCCGGAAAACGCATCGATTTCTTCCTCCAGACCGCGGTGATGGTGCACAAGAAATATCAATCACTGGCATTGTTCAAGTCTTTGCTCGACTGGATGGATGCGTACGTGAAGGATCAGCGGGCGTTCAGTTTGTGTTTTCCCAACCAGGCCAGTTTCCAGCCTTTCGTCAAACTGTTGCGGTGGAAGCTGGTGCGGGAATACGCCATTCATCAGTTCCGGATTTCCGATCAGCCGGAGCCGGACGGCCGCAGAGAGAGCTCCTGGGGTAGTTTTGGTCTTGATCTTCCGCGTGACCCGGAGTTCTTGAACTGGAGGGGCGAGGTGAACCGGATGAAGATCATTGAGATACCGGAATGCCTGTTGACCTGCAAGGAGTATGAAGGCAACATTGACCTGCTGGACATCCGTTTCAAAGGGGATTGGACTTTGCTGCCGCTGCGTGATATAATCCGCAAACTGGGTTTTTCCCGGGTCAACGTTCCCGGCTGTTACCTCGATGTCTGTTCCCTGTCCGGATTGCAGGCCTGCGGCACTGTCGGCATCCCGCAGCGGATGTGCCTGTTCCCGGCCGAGCATCCCGGATGCCGGTATGAAGAGATTAAACCGTCTTTGTTGTTATCGGATGTGTTCTGAAGGAGATGAAGCATGCCCACAGTATACGATAGCGTCCTGATCAATACGCCCGTTTCCAGCCCGCTGCATCCGCAGGCCAATCTGCCCCTGCTCAAAGGATTCCTGGCCGCGCACGGCTTCCAGGCTAAGGTCATCGACAGCAATATCCAGTTCTTCCATTACCTGCTCGGCGATCTCGACACCAATGAGGTCCGCCTGAATATCGACCAGTGTTTCGAGAACCCCATCCGCATACTCAATTACTATAACGCCATCGAAAAACGCCTCTGGGAGAAGAGCAAACAGTTCGAGGGGTTCGATATTAGCTTGCGTTCGGTCAGCCTGAAATACGACCGTACCCGTTTCGACAGCGTGGTGGCAAGCCTCGGTGACCGTGCATCCAATCCCTTTGTCGCTTTCTATGAAGGGCTGATCGCCGATCAGATCATGCCCCTGCAGCCGAAGATCGTGGGCATCGCCATTACCTTCCAGGATCAGATTATTTCCGCATTCACTCTGGCCTCGCTGCTGCGCGAGAAGATGCCGGGTACGGTCATTGTCATGGGCGGGCAGATCGTTACCCGTTGTTACAATACTATGCTCGGGCATGCGAAACTCTGCTCCTATTTCGATTATCTGGCTTTATGGGACGGCGAGAATACCATGTTGGATATTCATCGCCGGGTGATCCGCGGTGAAGATATCCCGCTGGTCAACATCGCAGCCGCGGGGGCAGCGACGTTCACCGTGGACAGGAAAAAGAATGCTCCCGGCGTTGCCGAGATTCCGTCGCCGGATTTCAGCGATATCGAGTTCGATAAGTACCTCTATCCGGAAATGCTCGTTCCTCTGCAGACTACCCGGGGCTGCTACGGCACCTGCGAATTCTGCGCCATTCCCTTCGGGTCGAATTATTACCGGGTGAGAAAGGTTGACGAGGTCATCAGAGATATCCTGACCATCCAGGAACAGACGCAGAAACGTTACGGCAGGAAGGCGACCTATTTCAAGTTTATGGAGGATACCTCGTCACCGGCGCTGCTGCTGGCTCTTTCCCGGGAGATAGTCGCGCGCAAGATCGACGCGAAATGGGAAACATTCGCCCGCCTGGAAAAGGCGTTTACCGAGCCCGGCGTGATGAAGCAGCTTTTCGAGGGGGGATGCCGTAAGGTCCACTGGGGGCTGGAATCGAACGACCCGTCGGTGCTTAAGAATATGAACAAAAAAACAGAGACATCCTATTCGGACCAGGTGCTGGCGCTGGCCGCCCGGGCCGGTATACTGAATTTCTGCTTCATCCTGGTGGGCTTTCCGGGTGAGACGGATGAGGCCAGGCACAACATGGCCCGGTATATCATCGAGAACCGGAATATCCATACCATCACCCTGGCCACCTTCGACCTGACCCGCGGTTCGCCTATGGAACAGCGTTTTGTCGCGGATAACGCCTATGGCATGGAAATGGTGCCTGCCGCGGATTTCCAGGTGCGCCTGCCGTATCTGATCCAAGGGGAGAATTGGAAGAAGAAGATCATCGAGATGGCCCATACCATGATGTACGAGGTGGTCAAGCATCGTCCGGATATCGGGTTCATGACCCTGTTCCCGGACCAGATCCGTTCGGTCTATTGCGAGAAATTCGGCAACGGATGGGGAGAGGTTTTTCTGAAGCGGTACGGCGAAGAAAATATCAAATTCATGCTTGAGAATACGGGCAAATACATAGAGGCGTACAAACAGAAGAAAGAAATCGATCCTTCGCTTCTGCCGGAGCCTTTGCGCAGGGAGCATTTCAGGACGAAAGAGGATCTTGAACTGATCGCTTCCGCGCTGGTCGCCCGCAAGAAGTACGAAGAACGAAGATCGGACCAGGTATAGCCATGATGACGCTTGCAGATTATCTTAAGACCGGCAGCACGATCGCTCTCCGGCCGGAACAGGAAGCCTGGACAGCGCGGCTTTCCCGCACCGCTTCGCGAGGGCTGTCCCGTTACAAAAAAGCCGCACGGGAACAGAAAGAACGGGCTTTCGCCGCATTCATGTCGAGAGTGAGGACGGAAGAGCTTAAAGCCTGGTACAGCTCTCCCGAGAACGATTCGCTTTTTCAGGGGACATCGATCTCCTCGTTGACCATTCCCTGCGAAATGGATCGGCCGCTTGAGCTTTCCTCTATCGAGGAGCTGGAAGCCTCTATCGCGGATTCATATATCTCTCTGCATGACAAATACGCCCAGACAGTGCGTTCGGCGATCGTGGAAGACGTTGAAGAGTGGATCCGGGAAGGGCTGTATTACGGCGTGGTGTTAAGCTCCAAGATCATTTCCCAGGCGTTCGGATTGAGCATGGGCTATGACGACGCTGTTTTTAAAGTAGGCAGCACCCTGGTCGACCCTCATGAGATCACCGCTTATCCGCCGAACGTCAGGGAAGGGTATTTCAAGGCTTGCCTTCAGCGGCTGCGTTGTTTCGCGGGGCTCAATCTGTACCGTGAAGAGTTGGAATCGAGCCTTGTCCTGGCCGACATCAGTAAGCCACGGATGCAGCATTACCGCCAGAAGATTATCCTTGCGCCGGTGCGCAATAACGAGATCGCGGCTATTCTTTCCGAGCGGGTAACAGCTTTGATCGTGCGCAAGTCCGCGGGCAGGATACGGCCGCGCGGGCTGACCGTGGTCATTTACGATACGGACACGCCGTATACCTATCATCAGATCATGGGATATTGCCAGAATGAGTTTTTCCCGGTTCTGCCCGGTTTGATCGTTCTGGGCGCAAGCGGTACCATCGACGCCTTTCGCTGGCTGTACGCCTATCGCGTCAGCCTGATCGCGCAGAAGATCATGAAAAGCTCGCTC
>JAKLGJ010000005.1 GCA_022710715.1 Candidatus Omnitrophota bacterium | reverse complement strand
TGGGGTGGGTAACGGGGCTCGAACCCGCGACCACCTGAGCCACAGTCAAGTGCTCTAGCCAACTGAGCTATACCCACCATAAAATCTATGAATACCCGTCAATTATGCCACAAGCCGCGGGCTTTTTCAACCCAAATCTGCACAAAATCTAGTCGGGGCGACAGGACTTGAACCTGTGACCTCCTGCTCCCAAAGCAGGCACTCTAGCCAAGCTGAGCCACGCCCCGCAAATGCTTTACCGGCTGCTGTTCGTAGTATGTACCGGCTGGGTCTGATTTTCAACAGGGGTATGTTTTTTGAACGCCGCTTTTACCCCGCCAGTCAATTCTTTACCCAGGTTGACGATGGTGCCGAACAGCGATTTGGAGGCTTCGCCGACGCTTTTCGCCGTCCCTTCGATCACTCTGCCCGGGAACAAGACCACGTTCTCCGCGCTCAAGCCGCCTTTTCTGCGCCCCTGCATCACTTTTTCCATCACCGCCTGACGTATCGGCTCCAGGCCGAATTGCGGATTATCCATGGTGGTCTTGAAGGTAAAGTCCAGCACAACCTTGCCTTCATTCATCGATTTCATGATATCCAGAACCACTTGCGCGATCTTCTCCGCCCGGGTAACTTCGCTTTCCTCCGTGGCCGGCTTGAACACCATTTCGCCGAGTTCAAAATGACAGGCAGCGGTAACTTCGTTATTCAATCCGTTGACATCCGCTTTGAAACTCAATTTAGCCTTTTCGATCCGGGACTTGTCGATATTCACCCAGCTGCTGTAATACGGGTAGAGGGTCAAAGCGTCGATATCGCTGATCAGGATCTTCGCTTCGCTATCCCGTTTCAGAAGATTGATCCAGCCCTGCGCTTTGATCTTACCGACCTCGGGACCCGTTTTCCAGGGGATATCCCCCTGCACCTCGAAATGGGTGACCACGGTCTCGGGGAACTCGTACATATTGGAAATCTTGAGGTTGACATGCTGCGCGGTAATGCTCACCGGTTCATTCGGATTGCTCAAGCCATCGGCATAGACGATAGTCGCGTCGGTAAGCGTAAGCCGCTTGAAAAGAAAATCGATTTTAGAATCCTGGACCTTCCGGGCCGGCACCACCGGAGAAGTAACGCGGTAGATCTTACGCTTGAGGTCCTCGCCCCGGGTATAGGAAACCTCGGGCCGGACAAAAGCCAGATCGTATACCAGGAATTTTCCGGCGAGCAGCCCCAAAACGCTGGGCGAGATGGAAACCGACTCCGCCTTGAATAATCCTTCGATCTCGATATTACGCAGCTCAAAGCGCAAAGGAAAATAGAATCTGACGTCTTTGAGCGCGACTTCCCGGCTGGTAAAATCCCTGATCTTATCCACGATGATATGCTTGCCCCGCAGGAGGAAAAAGACGTACCCGCCGGCGTAAGCCAGGACGAGGATCAAACAGATGATCAGGATGATTCTTCTAAGTATTTTCATGTGATTTAATGCGCCTGGCAGGAATCGAACCTGCTACCCACTGCTTAGCTTGCCGCATCGGATTACTCCGACCGTTTGACGTTGCGGTCTGGACTATGTCTTCACCTTTTCAGGTGTGTGGCGTATAGTCTCTGAGGACTCCCCCTTCGGGTTGCCTGCAAGTTTTCCGACAGATAAGTCGGAGGTTCTTGCATACAGCCACATTCACTCTATACGTTTCTTTTCCGTATAGAGGCTCCTTGGTTGAAGGCAGTTGCTCTATCCAAGTGAGCTACAGGCGCGTTATTTACTTCGTGCGGCCGCGTCCCTGCGCTTAGATTTGCGCAGCAAATCTGCAGGGGCAGGCGCGTTATTTATCGACTAATAAAAAAGACCGGATAATGGACCTTGAAAGCTGTTGTAATGAATGGCGAGGGAGTGCTACTGTTGACCGCAGCGGACTTACTTGGGTTCAGGATGATGTTCTTCTTCAATGGTATAGTTACCTGCACCGTTAAGTGTTTTGGTCAAATATTCAGCGGCTTTCTGACAGAACCCTTGTCTTAGATACAGTATACCGAGGTTAAAGTTCGCCTGGCGGTAGAACGGATCAAGACGCAGGGCTTCAAGGAACATCGACTCGGCCTTCTCTAAATCGCCCTGTTCGGCGTAGATAACAGCGACGTTGTTGTAGATAAATTTACGATAGAGCGCTACATCCAAGCCGATGACCATGGCTTTCTGATACGCATTCATCGCCATCTCCGCGCCGCCGGCCTTCTGGGCGCGCACGCCCTCGTTATAATAATTTAAACCTTCAGGTTGGGTCAGTTCTCCCGCAGAAGCAAGTGCCTGGCTCAAAAGCAGTATAGAAATTACATAAACTACTTTTTTGATGTTCACTGTCCCCCTCCTTTGTCATTATAAGCGCGTAAGCGTTTCAAGGATTTAATTATAGCAATATCAATGGTTTTGCACAATATATTTCTCTAAGATTTTTCGCGCTTTCTTCAACGCGCGGAAACGATGGCTCATGCTGTGCTTGATCCGCGGCCCCAGCTGGGCAAAGGTTTTCTTATATCCGGGAGCCACGAAAATCGGATCATAACCGAATCCGGTATTGCCCTTGGGCTCGAAACCGATATATCCGCTGCACCTGCCCTCCACTACCCCCAGCAAACCGCTCTTGTCGGCAATGGCTACCGCGCAGGCATAGTACGCTTTACGTTTATTTATCGGCAGATCCGCCAATAACCTCAAAACTTTCCGGTTATTCTTCTCGTCGTTCTTGTCTTTCCCGCTGAAACGCGCGGAATACACGCCGGGCCGGCCTCCCAGCGCCTCAACGCATAATCCGGAATCTTCGCCCAGGGTCAGCTGTTTGCAGAAACGGGCGACGGTAACCGCTTTTTTGATCGCGTTGGCCTGGAAAGTTGCGCCGTTCTCGACGATACGCGGCACGCGGGGAAAATCAGCCAGAGAAATGACGTTATAGTTCAGGTCCGCCAGGATGTCGACGATCTCCTGGAGCTTTCTTTTATTCTGCGTGGCCACCACTAATTTCATAGGACGTCTCTTAAAACCGAACGCTGCATATCGATAAGCTGCTTGATCCCTTTGCCGGCGAGTTCGAGCATCCCGTCCATGGCCGTTTTGGAGAAGGTCATCCGTTCCGCGGTCCCCTGGATCTCTATGAATTCCCCCTTGGAGGTCATCACCACATTCATATCCACATCGGCTTTGGAATCTTCTTCGTAGGCCAGATCGAGCAGTACCGTTTTATCCACCACGCCCACGCTGGTCGCTGCCACGAAATCCCGGATCGGGATCGCCGGGATCAATCCCGCGGACTTGATCTTGCCCAGGGCTTCCGCCAGCGCGATAAAACTGCCAGTGATCGAGGCAGTACGCGTGCCCCCGTCGCCCTGCAGAACGTCGCAATCGAGCCAGATCGTGCGTTCTCCCAGCGCGGTCATATCGGTCACCGCGCGCAAAGAACGGCCGACCAGCCGCTGGATCTCGTAGGTGCGGCCGGAATCCTTGTTGCGGGGAATGCGGCTTTTGCAGGAACGCGGCAGCATGCCGTATTCCGCGGTCACCCATCCGTTGCCCGAGCCTTTTAAGAACGACGGAACGGTTTCTTCCACCGACGCGCTGCAAACGACTTTGGTATTACCCAGTTCGATCAAACAGGACCCTTCGGCGAATTTGAGAAACGACCGGGTCACCGTCACTTTACGCAATTGATTTACCTCTCTGCCGTCACTTCGTGCCATTAGCGATCCTTTCGTGTTCCCGACTTATTCAAAAATCCTGGTGGTGTTCTTGCCTTCGGCTTTCGCCTTGTACAGCGCCTGGTCTACGTGCGAAATGAGCTCGTCCTTGCTCAATCCGGAATGGAATGTGGCGATCCCGCAGCTTAAGCTCAACGGCACTTTCTTCTGGCCTTCCCTGGTGAAAAAATCCTGTTTCTCCACGGTCTTGCGGATCTTCTCCGCTACCGTAAAAGTCCCCTTGACGTCGGTATAGGGAAGAATGACCACAAACTCGTCCCCGCCGTAACGGCAGACGATATCCACCTGACGCACATTGTCGCGCATCACCCAGGCCACGTGCTTGAGCACGCGATCGCCTTCCAGATGCCCGAAGCGGTCATTATACGATTTAAAGTGGTCTACGTCAAACATCATCAGGCTCAACGAATGCTTATACCGCTGGGCGCGCATCACTTCCACCGCGAGCTGTTCCTGAAAATAACGGTGATTGAATACCCCGGTCAGCGAATCGGTGATGGCCAGGGATCCCAGGGTTTCGCACAGACGGATATTCTCGATCTGGGCCACGGTCTGATGCGCCAGCAGGGACAGATAGCGCAGGTCGGTCTCGGTAAAGATCCCCGCGGACGCCAGTTTATCGGTCACGCTCATCACCCCGATCACCTGGGTATCGATCTTCAGGGGCAGGGAAACGAACGACCTGGTCTTATACTGACGATTGCGGGCAAAATGATGCACGCGGGAATCGGTATCGATATCCTTGACCAGGAGGATCTCTCCCTGTTTGGCCACCCAGCCGGCGATAGTGTCCCCGATCTTTACCCGCCAGGCGACTTTTTCCCGGGCGATCCCTTTCGCGCCTTTGAGCACCAGCTCGTTGGTGGTGGCGTCGACGAGCATGAGCGACGCCCGTTCCGCTTCGACGATATTCAGAGCCTGCTCGGTCACAAAATCCGCCAGATCATCCAACCGGTATATCCCGCTCATCCGGGTGTAGGCATCCATCACGATCTCGAGTTTGACCTTCTCTTTTTCCATCTGCGCCAGAAGCTGCTGGTTATGGAATACCAGATGCTGTTTATCCAGGCCGCGGCGGATCACCAGACGCAGATGGTCGATATCAAAAGGCTTGACGATATAATCGTAGGCGCCGACTTTCAACGCTTCGATAGCGGAAGAAATGGTAGCGTAACCGGTCGAGACCACGAAACAGGTCTCGGGATTCTTCTTGCTGAACAGACGCATCAACTCTATACCCTGGATATCCGGCAGGACCAGATCCAGCACCACCACGTTGAAAAAACGTTTGTGGATCTGATCGACCGCGTCGCCGCCTTTGTTCACCGCCACCACGTCATAGCCGGCTTCGGACAATCCGGCTTTGAGATGCTGACAGAGAATGCGGTCATCCTCGATTACCAGAACGCTTTCAGTCTGATCCATGCTTTACCTCACAGAGGCAACTTGATCACAAAGGTGGATCCTTTGCCCACCTCGGATAAAACCTCGATAGAGCCTTTATGCGCTTTGATGATCTCGCGGGAAATGCACAATCCCAGCCCCAATCCCCGGCTCTTGGTGGTGAAAAACGGGGTAAAAAGATTTTCCAGGACATTCGCCGGCATGCCCTTGCCCGTATCGGACACCTCGATCTTCATCCAGTCGTGATCCTGGTCGACCTTGATCGTCAACTCGTTCTTCTTTCCGGAAGAGCTCGAGTTGTCGGACATGGCCTGCACGGCGTTGGTGACCAGGATTGCCAGGACTTCGCGGATCTGCATGCCGTCGGCTTTTATCTGCGGCAGGCTCGCGGGGACATGCTTGCGCACCTCCACCTCGTTCTCCAGGAAAAGTTCCCGCATCGCCGCGAATGCCAGCAGGTCTTCGATGAGCACGGACATATCCACTTCCATCAGGGTCAATCGCTTGGGATAACTCAACCGCAGCACGCTGCCCAGGACTTCGCTGGCATAATTCAAACCGTGCTCGATCTCTTTCAACGAAGGCATGCTCTGCGGATATTCGTCGACAGCCCGGGTTTTAAGGATAGTGATACTGGCCTGGATCTCGCTGAAAACATTGCGCAATTCATGGTTGATCACGGTGGCCATCCTGCCCATGGCCGCCATGCGCTCGTATTCCACCAGCTGTTTATGCGCTTCTTCCAGCTGAACGGAACTTTCCATGACCTTATCGCGAAGGTTCACCACGTTCCTGGCGCAGACTTCCAGCTCCTTGCGGGTCATCTGCAACTGGAGCATGGTCTGGTTGAAATAGTTGGCCAGGTCCTCGATTTCGTCGCCCGACCGGATCTCGATACGATGGTTCAGATCGCCGCGGCCGAAGGCGTCGATACCGGAACGCAGTTTGCGGATGGAACGCACGATGATATTGCCTTTGCGCAGGCCGAAGATCAAAGAAAGCAGGATCGAAAGAATAATGGCCAGCAGGAATATCACCAGCAGTTTATCGCGCTGGGCAAAAATGATTTTTTCCGGTATGCCGATTCCGAGTATCCCGATAATCTTATCCTGGATATTATAGATCGGCGTATAGGCGGCCAGATACTTCTGTTTGGCTACGGTTACGCTGCCCAGATACTGATCCCCCTGCTTCAGCACGGCCTGGCTGGCCTGCGCATCGAGTTTGCTGCCCAGTACCGGATGGGCGGACATCCCGGGAACATTGGAGCAGACGCGAATATCGTCGAGGAACAAGCTGGCCACGAATTCCGTTCCCTGGGTAATCTTATCCAGCACCACGGGATTGTTATTATTCAGCAAATAACCGGTGGTTAACGTGCCGATGATGTTTTCGTTGGTATTGATCAACGGAATGGTCGCGCGGATAATCAATCCCTGGATAGGATTTACAGTGGGCACTCTGGCTTTTTCCATCAAGCCGTATTTGGCCAGCTCGTATTCCGAGAGGATATCCGCGGCCACGGCGACGTCGCCGCGCAGCGCTTTGCGCACAAACAGATCCCGGCTGTAATTGTACCCTTCGAATTTCGGGCTGCTCATGGACAGGATCACCGTGCCGACCTTATCGGTGACGATGAAAAAATCCAGGTTGAGCCTCTTGATAACTTTGACGTATTCGTTACGCAGCAGATCCAGTTGATCTTCGGAAACGAGCGTGGCCACTCTGCGATTCTGGTCGCGGGTAATGAATTTGAGGTTTTCTTTGACGGATTGATACTGGTTATGGGCGATCTTGAGATTGGTGTTGATGCGGGTCTGGGAGCTGACCACCGCCATGCGGCTTAAAAAAAGCATGGTGATGCCGCCGACCAGGAACAGCGGCAAGGTCGAAGTCAGGAAAAGCATGCTTACGAACTTGTATTTCAGTTTCGCCATGATCAGATAACCGGGTAGACGCTCTTTCCCCTGCAGTCGATGCCCACGATAAGCGGCAGATCCCTGACCTGGAGCCGCACGATCGCCTCGGGACCGAGATCAGGATAAGCGACAGGCAGGGCGCTGCGGATAAACTGCGCCAGTAACGCCCCGCAGCCGGCGTACGCCAGAAAATAAACGGCTTTGTGTTTTTTGATCGCAGCGATAGTCTGCGGGCTGCGATTGCCTTTGCCGATCATTCCTTTGAGCCCGGCCGCGAGCAGCGCCGGAGTGAAAGCATCCATGCGCCGGCTGGTAGTCGGGCCGCAGGAGCCGATAACGGTATGTTCGGGAGTTCCGGTGGGACCGCAATAATAAACGACCTGCCCTGCGAGCGCGACGGGCAGCTTGCTCCGGCGGGCCAACGATTGCGTCAGCCGTTTATGCGCCTGGTCGCGGGCGGTAAAAATCGTTCCGCTCAAGAGCACTTCATCCCCGGCTTTCAACGACCGGAGCGCTTTTTCCTGTAAAGGTGCGGTAATTCTTTTCATGGTTTACGTTCACACAAGCGTTTTTGTCGCGCTGCGCAAAGCATGGCAGCTGACACTCACCGCTACCGGCAACCCGGCGATATGCGTAGGGCCGGCTTCGATGCGCACGGCAAGCGCGGTAGTCCGGCCGCCTAATCCCATGGGCCCGATCTTTAAAGCGTCGATCTTCTTCTCCAGGCGTCCGGACAGAGCCGAAAGATGCCCGGCGAGTTTTTTATCCGGCGCGGCGATATCTTTCAGCAGCGCTTTCTTGGCCATTAAACAGGCTGCTTCCGCGGTGCCGCCGAGGCCCACCCCGATCACATACGGCGGACAGGCGTCCGGCCCGGCAGCGCGCACCGTATCGACTATAAACGCTTCGATCTCCTGCAGCGAAGCCGTGGGCAGGAACATTTTCAATTGCGTCTTGTTCTCGCAGCCGAATCCTTTAGGCAGCACGGTCAGTTTCACCCGGCTGCCGGGAACGATATCAATATGTATCACCGCGGGCAATACGCCCGGCTCACCCCGCAGTAACGGATCCTTGACGATGGAATGACGAAAAGACCCTTTGGTGTAGCCTGCGCGGATGCCGGCCTGTATCGCGCGGTTCAGATCGCCCCGGATGCGCGCCTGCTGTCCCAGTTCAACGAATACCGCGGGCAGACCGGTATCCTGGCAGATCGCCAGTTTGCGCCGCTGCGCCGTTGCGGCATTGTCGATGATCGCCTGCAGCAGACGCCGCGCGCGGGCGTTGGTTTCCCGGCGCAGCGCTTTCTTGAGACACCTCGCCACGTCACGGCGCAGATGCCAATGCGCCTGCAGGCATAACTCGCTGATCGCTTCGCTGATGCGCGCGGCAGTAATGGTCGACATGCTAGCCCCCACGCCCCGGTTTGTATTCCCTCACCACGGAAGTGGTGATCCCGCCGCGGGGATTGAAAATGCTGGATATCCTCGCCCAGCGGGGCTTACAGGCTTTGACGAAATCATCGAGAATCTTGTTCGTCAGATGCTCGTGAAAAATGCCGATATCGCGATAGAACATGGTGTAGAGTTTGAACGATTTCAATTCCACGCAGAGCTTCGCGGGGATATATTCGATCTTGATGGCGGCGAAATCCGGCAAGCCGGTCTTGGGACAGATACAGGTGAATTCGGGCACGTCCACGGTAATGGTGTAGCGTTTATCGGGATACTGATTCTCCCAGACTTCTATCTCCGGGGTTTTAAGCGCGCGGATATTTTTCTGCAATCCTTCGTACGACGATCGATGCGGCATATTATTTCACTCCCAGGACTTTATGCATTTGAGGAATGATGCAGGTGGCGATTCCTTCCAGAATGCACTGATCTTTGAATTGGTCGAGTTTGGGTCGCAACTGCGCCTGGTCGTCGAAGCTGTTCGGCTGCAGGACCAGGACCAGAGCGCTGTTGACGTCTTTGAGCAAACGAATGACTTCCTGCAGATCCGCCGCCGTAGTATCCAGGCCGATAATGGTCTTGACGAATACGTCTTTCTGCTGGGCGATCTTCAGGAACAGCCGGTGGGTATCCCAGAAAGGCGCCAGCCCGGTAGAACTGGGCAGTTTGACGTCCATGGCCACCACATTCACGTAATCGATGATCTCCCCCAGGGCTTCCGGCAGCGTTCCATTGGTCTCCAGATAGACCTTCAGGTTGTTCTTGCGGCAGAGCGGCAGGAATTCCTTCAGGAAATCTTTCTGCAGCAGAGGTTCTCCGCCGGTAAAAGCGATACTGGCGGTTTTGTGATAACGCTTGAGTTCCTCAAGCAGGAATTCCGATTCGTATTCCAGGTAGTGTTTAAGCTGGGTATCGCAGAATTTGCAGGTCAGGTTGCAGCCGAAGAAGCGCAGGAATACCTGGCGCTCGCCCAGATAAATACCTTCGCCCTGAATGCTCTCGAAGATTTCCGCAATTTTGGCTTTCATCCATTCGCTCCGTGACGCGTTGTCCGCTGCAAAGCCGGATCTTCCATCCCGGCCTCTTTAAATCCCCGTGCCCGCAGGAAACAACTGTCGCATGTGCCGCAGGGCGCTGCGGCGCCGGCGTAACAGGACCAGGTTAATTCCAGAGGCACCGACAGTTTTTTCGCCAGGCGAACGATCTGGGCTTTGGTCTTATCGATCAGCGGCGCGCGCACCTGCACCGCTCTGGACTGTACGCCGGATCTGGTGCCGCGGGCAATCACCTGCCGGAAAGCCGCGATAAACTGCGGCCGGCAATCCGGATACCCGCTGTAATCCAGAGCGTTCGCCCCGATAAAGATCGCCTGCGCGCCGATCGCTTCGGCGCAGGATACGGCATAACTTAAGAACAGAATGTTGCGGCCCGGAACATACGTGCTGGGAATCTCTTTGCCGCGCCCGGCCCTCTTCAACCGCCGGGGATCCGCCCCGGGCACCGGCAGAGACGCGTCGAGCAAGCTCGATCCTGCCCAGGGCAATCGTATCTTGAGCACCGCGCACGGGCAACCCGCTTTGCGGGCGATCCGCCGGGCAGCCGAGATCTCCCGGCGATGGCGCTGGCCGTAATCGAAGACCAGGCACAGCGGCGCGTATCCCTGCGCCCGCGCGCAGTAGAGCGTCGTCGCGGAATCAAGTCCGCCGGATAACAGGACCACGGCTTTTTTTCCCCGCAGCGTCGACGCGTTACTCATTATAGGTGGCGCAGCTGGTGCTGTTTTCCCAGACCGTGACCGCGGCCAAACCCTGAATGCGCGCGGCCAGCCGGTGATAGATATATTTACTGATATTTTCCGACGTGGGATTTATCTTCTTGAAATAAGCGATTTTGTTCAGATAGGTATGATCGAGCTTTTCCAGCACGGCGCGCAGATGTTTCTTTATCTCGGTGAAATCCATGACCATGCCGGTTTTATCCAGCTCCTGCGCGCGCACCAGAACTTCCACTTTCCAGTTGTGGCCGTGCAGCGCTTCGCATTTGCCTTTGTAGCCGCGAAGATTATGCGCGGAACTGAACGACGCTTCTACCTTCAGAGTGAACATTGTTCCACTTTCTTGGCGTTGGTAATAGGTTTGCCCAGGAATGTCCGGGCCAGGCCGCTGAACCATTCGGGATTATCGCTGACATAAAAACCGTGTTTGCCGCGGGCGCCTTTGTTGAGCATGCGATCGGCGGTGAGTATATTCTTGATCTCCAGCGCGACCTGTTTGGCGGAATCGATCAGGGTCACCTGATCGCCCATGATCTGACGGATCACCGGCTTGATGATGGGATAATGGGTGCAGCCGAGTATCAGCGTGTCCACCCGGTTGTCCTTGAACGGCTTCAGATACGTCTGCGCGACCTTGTTGATCACCTCGCCCTTAAACACCCCTTCTTCCACGAACGGAACGAACAACGGACAGGCCACTGCCGTGACTTTGATCTGCGGATCGAGCAACCTGATCTCGTTTTCATACGTCCGGCTCTTGATCGTGCCGCGGGTGCCGATAACGCCGATGCGTTTGTTCCGGGTAGCGTACACGGCTTCTTTTGCCGCCGGGCCGATTACGCCGACGATGGGGATGCGGAAATGATGCCGGATCGAAGGCAGCGCCAGGCTGGAAGCGGTATTGCAGGCCACGCAGATCAGTTTGACGTCCTGTTTGAGCAGAAAGAGTATATTCTCGATGGAAAAACGGATAACCGTTTCTTTGGACTTGATGCCGTAGGGAACGCGCGCGGTATCGCCGAAATACACGATGTTCTCGCCGGGAAGGTGATTGATGAGCTCCTTGACCACGGTCAATCCCCCCACTCCCGAATCGAACACCCCGATAGCTGATTTCATGAACTTACCTCATTGACTTTGAATACTGCGCCTGATCCTGCCCGTCGCGCGGCGCGGCAACCAGGCTTCTGTCGTAATCGCGCAGCCCCCGCGCGATACCTTCGGCGAGCGACTGACGGTACGAACCGTCTTCGAGCAAACGCGACTCGCGCGGATTGGAAATATACCCCACTTCCACCAGCACCCCGGGAATAGCCGTCCCGCGCAGCACGCAGAAATTCGCGGTTTTCACTCCTTTTTCGCGCGCGGCTAAACTGCAGCCGATATTCCGGCAGATCGCCCGGGCCAGTTCGGTGGACTCGCCGCGGTTATAGGTGTGGATCAAATCCCAGACCGTGGCCTTGACGTCGGAAGACGCATCGGCGAAAGAAACACCGCCGACCGGCAAAGGACCTGCCCGCAACGAAGTCATCGCCCGGTCGGTATCACTGACCTTGTTGGAAATATGATACACCTCGAACCCGCTGACACTCCGGTTGCGGCTGGCGTTAACGTGTATGCTTACGAATAAATCCGCCTGCGCGTCATTGGCGATCCTGACCCGGTCATCCAGAGAAATATAGCTATCGCTGGAGCGAACCAGGGTGGTTTTTATGCCCTGACGCTCCAGAACCGCGGCCAGCCGTTTTGCCAGATCCAGCGTGAGGTCTTTTTCGCGCAGGCCTCGTTTACCCAGCGCGCCGGGATCGCGGCCGCCGTGTCCGGCGTCGATGCTGATACGTTTGATCTTCTGAAACCCCGCGACAACCGCCGCCACATGAGGAGCAATGTTGCCCAGCAGGCTTTCCATCTGCTGACGGAACGTGTCCGGGATCACCAGGCTGCCGTTATAAATATCCGGCGCGTGACGCAGACGCTGCGTACTTCCGTCTACCAGCACCGTCGATTCAGCGACAGCCATCACCACCTGATGCGCGCCGCTGGAAAGCGTGATGGTGCGGGTCAGCTGATCGTACGCGTGCTTGATCGAGCGCGACTCGCAGAAAGGCGCGAGCAGCGCGTAGGTGGTTCCGTTGATGGTGACCCGGGGAACCGCGCCGGTCCTGGGCGCGGTGGCGCAGCCGGCAAAAGCGAAAAGCGCCAGAGCCACGCAGGCCGCCCGCGGCAAAAAAACGCAATCGTCGCGTTGGGCATTTTTCAGTCGCATAAAGTTGAGATGATCCATGCAGTAGCGTATCAAAAAAGTGATTCCGGTTAGGAGCAAAAAATTGGTGGAGGTGCGCGGAATCGAACCGCGGTCCTTAAATAATCAGATGTAGGCCGCTACATGCTTAGTCAGTCGTTTGTGCCTTACTCCCGATCGCTCCGGCAGACAGGATCAATCGGGCAGCAGCCTTTTGACACTCTCGCTGCGGCCGTAAAGGCTCACGGCTGCAGCCAGCCTAAATAGGGCTCGATTCCCGCCTTTAGGCGAGCGGGATCGAGGCTTCACCGGTATTAGCCGGCGAAGGCTCCTGCCATTGTGGGCAGAGCGACCGGAGCCATAGGTCTTGCGAAGACCTCGGCAACGATGCCCTCTGCTACGTTGATTTCATTGGCATTTGATTGTTGCAAGGATTTTTGACGCGGCCAACCTTGCGTCCGCGGCATGCTGCCTATACCCGAACTACTTAAGTCGAGGCCAGTTCACCCCCGAGATTTTTCCTGATATTTTCATAACGGAAAAATCGAGTCCTTATCGGAGATACCGATAAGGACGAAAACGGTGATTTTTCAAAGAACTTATTTATTGCGCGCTTTCATCGTCTGGCGGATCTTTTTATCCACTTCCCGCCGCTTAATATCTTCGCGATGATCGTAGGATTTCTTACCCTTGCACAACGCCAGTTCCAGCTTGACGAATCCCCGGCTGTTGAAATACACTTTTAGCGGGATAAGGGTCAAACCTTTCTGGCAGATCTCGGCGTCGAACTTGCGGATCTGGCCGCGATGCATAAGCAGCCGGCGTTGCCGCGTCGGCTCGACGTTCATATAACTTGCCTGCTCGTAAGAATTTATATGCGTGTTATAGAGAAAAACCTGCCCTTTCTCTATCCGCGCGAAACTGTCATTGAAACTGATCTTGCCGGCCCGAACAGACTTGACTTCGCTTCCCTTTAATTCAATGCCGCATTCCACGGTCTCAAGAACCGCGTAATCCCGGAAAGCGCGTTTATTGGTAGCGATTATATTACTCATTTTACCATAGAAATCATGAAATATAAACTTAAAAACAAAGGAATAGTGAACAGGCAGCTTATATACGTGTAGAACAATCCCTGGCTGATCAGGCAATCCTCTAGCTCGTATCTACGCATAATCACGGACAAATTGGCCGCGGAAGGCATGGCTAATTCCAGCACAATGAGAAAACCCACCAGTTCCGGCAAACGCACCAGATAAAGGAATCCCAGCCCCAGGATCGGCAGCAGCAAAAGTTTCGCTAAGACCAGAAGCGACACGATTCTTTTGTTCGGATTGCCGCAGCGTATCGACGCGATGTTACCTCCGACCACGATCATCGCCAGCGGCAAGGTGCACTCGCCGATCATATCCAGCGGCCGCAAAACCACCTGCGGGATGAATCGCTGCGCGCCGAGGAATGCCACAGCCAGTCCCGCCAGGGTAGCGATTACCGGAGGACTGAATACTGTCGCCCAGTCGAATTTCCGGTTCCTGTGGAAGGTCAACAGGTAGACCCCGAAAGAAAACACTAACAGGTTGAAACTAAGCATGAACAAAAACAGGTAGATGAACATGACGTCAGCCTTGGCCTGCGGCAGCATAGCCGCTACCATCACCAGCGGCAGGTATCCCGCGTTCTGAAAAGTCACCAGACTGATGAATTGCAGCTTGTTCTGTTCCCCTTTGATCCAGGCAGTGAACAACCAGCCGACAAGAAAACCCAGGCCGGTTATGGCAACGCTTAATAAAGGAAAAAACCACCAATGCGGATACAGTTGCGGATTGAAATCCCGGACCAGCCGGCTGAAGATCAGCAAGGGCAAGGTCACGTCGACAACCAGACGACTTAACGCCTGCAATCCGTCAACTGCGAGTATGGCGCGGCGAACCAGGATAAAACCGATCAGACCTAGAATCAGGCACTGCCCCACGCCGATACCCGTGCTGCGCAACGCTTCCATTAACATGCGGTAGTCCCTCCTAAGAGTATACATTATAACAACAAATAAAACCACCCGCAAGGGGGACGTTCCCCAAGGTAAAGCAGGGACGTTCCCCAAGGTACCACCCCTGGTTACAGGGGTGGTACCTTGGGGAACGTCCCTAACCAACGCGCACCTTGGGGAACGTCCCCGATTTTTGCGGTTGACAGAAATTTAGGGCTGGGGTATACTTATACTGCTTTGCGGAAGTGGTGAAATGGCAGACACGCAACGTTCAGGGCGTTGTGGGGGCAACCTCATGAGAGTTCAACTCTCTCCTTCCGCACCAAATTTAAAAGGGACAGGCGTACGCCTGTCCCTTTTTCTTTCCCTTTGTCCCTCCCCCGAATCTTTTAATAATTAATATATCCCCAGAGGCGCAGATCTTCCAGCGCCTGGATCATTACTTCATTTGTTTTCACACAACTGGCCCTGCCTCCGCCGCTGTGCGCTGACACGGCATTCCAGTACGCGTCCATGATCGCGTCCTGCGGCATAGCCGGGTTCAACTGTACTGTAGCCGGAATCCCCAGATAACTGTCTGCCGGCTCCCCGAATACGTTGTTCCCGCCGTTGCCCGGTAACCCGCCGAAGAATTCAATCGTGGATACCTGAACCCCGGCATTCCCGGACCCGGATGCAACCCGGGCGCTGCCGGTCGCCAATTCAGTCGCCGTCTTATTCACCGCCTGCCGGCCGACCAGCGGCAATTCCTCCGATGACAAATACCTGATCACTCCCTGGCCTTCCAGATAATTCAACAACCGCTGCTGCTTGTCGGCAGTGCTGTCGCAGGTAGTCGGCGCATTGACATCCATGCTGTATCTCTCCACTGCCGCAGTCACATCATTCACGGTCTTTCCGTCAGCCAGCGCTACATACCCTCCGATCGAACTGGTATCTACCTGCTTTCCGTCGGGAGCAAACGGATTGTTGGTAGGCTGCGGTTCAGGTGAAGCGCCGTATCCGACCTGGGCGGCGAACTCCGCAGCGCTGATGAAACTCTCGGGATTATTGGCATATGCCGCGGCATCAGCCATAGGCCCGAACGCGTTCTGCGCGGCAATCGCGGCATTGACCGTATCGGTCTGCGTTTGCGGATTGACTATTGAATTCGTGCTCACGTTCCCCGCGCCCGGCGACGTAGTGGCGGTGGTCCCGTACGCGGTCCGGTTGGCCATGATCTGCATCTCGGTCGAATCAAGATACTGTACCACTCCCTGGCCTTCCAGATAATTCAGCATCCGGGTTTGCCTGTCCGCTGCGGTATCGCAGCTGGTGGGAACGTAGACATCGTTGAAATAAGTGTTCGCCGCCTGGACGACGTTATCCCAGGACATGCCGTTGGCCGGCGTCACATACCCGGCAGCCTGCGTAGCGTCGGTTCCCGAACCGAACGGACTGTTGCCCGCGCTGCTGTTGGGCAGCCCTAACGTCGAGCACAATTCGCCGGCGCCCATCCAGACCGGATCGCCGTTGGCGAAGGTCTGTCCGAAGGTGCTCTGAAAAGCGTTGATATCCCGCCCCGGGCCGAATTGCTGATCTATCGCCTGCACCTGCTGATATGTCGCGGAATTGATCAGCGAACTATTAGGATTGGACATCGCCGAAACTCCGCTACCCGGCAAACCCGCGGCAGTCGCTCCGAGAGTCGTGGAAGCGCCACTGACCGAACTGATCCGGGACTGCACTCCCAAAAATTGGCTGTTCACACCCATCCCGTTGATGGAAGAACCAGTTGTCACGCCGGTGCCGGTAGTCCCCCGCATCGAACTGATCCGGGATTGCACGCCGGAGAATTGATTCCCGCCGTACGCGGTTCCTCCGACGCTGCGGCCGCCGATACCGCCGCCCATGCTGCCGCCTCCCATACTGCCGCCGCCGCTGGAAGCCGGCATAGTGCCGCCGCCACCGCCCATGCCGGAAATCTTACCTTGCACTCCGGCAAGATCAGCCTGCGCAACACCCGAGCACAAAACAACCAATAAACTCACTACGATTATAACAACAATCCGTGACGTCTGGGTTTTCATCATTGCCTCCGTTAAAAAATGTTCCTCCTCTTGCCATTTCGCCCCGTCTATATTAATCTCCACCCGATGTTTCCCCCAGACTTCTCCCACTAAAGTCTTTTTTCCCCGTTACTTGCACCCTGTTGCATTTAATCGCCGAAGCTGTTAATGTTCCAGCTGATCCTCGCATCTTTGATATATTCCTGATATTCGGTGAAGGTCAGTTGATCCTTGTACGGCTGATAGGCCTTGTACGTAGCGTAGCTGGCGCCTGCCTGACTCTGATCCTCTCCCTGCCAGGTTCTCCAGGCCTTCCACTGCTCTGCGCTCATCGGGCTGGAATGCAAGGCAAACCCCGCGCCCTCCTCCCACCTGCTGCCGCTGGTATCTTTCTTGTACTGCTCGTATTCCGTAAAAGTCAACTGCCCCTCATACTGCTGATAGGCCTTGTACGTAGCGTAGCTGGCGCCTGCCTGACTCTGATCTTCTCCCTGCCATTCTTTCCAGGCCTTCCACTGCTCTGCGCTCATCGGGCTGGAATGCAAGGCAAACCCCGCGCCCTCCTCCCACCTGCTGCCGCTGGAATCTTTCTTGTACTGCTCGTATTCCGTGAAGGTTAGCTGATCTTTGTATGGCTGATAGGCCACATACGTAGAGTAATGAACACCGGTATGGCTTGCATCCTCTTTTTGCCAGGCTTTCCACGCTTTCCACTGCTCCGGGGTCATGCTGGAGCCGCTAGAGATGAGCCCGGCATAACCTGCGTCGCCGGCACCAGAAGCAGCTATATACTGCGCAGTACTACCTGCTCCGCTCACCGGCACAAGCCCGGCATAGCCTGCGTCGCCGGCGCCAGAAGCAGCTATATAGTGCCCAGTACTGCCTGCTCCGCCTGCAATGAGCCCTGCATAACCATAGCCGCCGCCGCTAGCTATTAAATGGGCGGCATTGCCTTCCTCGCCTGCAATGAACCGTTCATAACCACCGCCGCCGCCACTTCCCATAACCTTGAGCTGCGGGACATCCGATTTCACTGACCGGCTGCTGACCGGCCGGAACGCTGCAATAGACGAAGATATATTCTTCGAGGACTTCGTTCCGGCATTAACAGCCAAAAATTCTTCAGAAGCATAACAAAACGATGCACTCATAAACACCGCTGCTGCCAGACACACCATCACGCTGACCCTTTTCATTTTGACCCTCCTATTTTATACTGTTTCACTGACCCTATAACTTTATACTCTAATTTTTATTCCGAAGCCCACATGAGACCCTGGTTTTTATATGGTTCCATCCACTCATTGAGAGCAGCCTCGAATGCACCCAGGTATGCGTCTTGATTGGCCTTAAACGTGTCTACGTATCCCTGGATCTCATCCATGGATAGTTTTCCAGCTTTGGCGTCGCTCAAAAACGACTGAAAATCCTGCTGCGGCGTCATCGCGGCCAGGCCGGCTTCGTGGAATGGCCTGATGAAATTCGAAAGTTCGAGCTTGGCATATTCGTCCAGGCCGTCAGTAGTATTCATGATCAGATTCCCGCTTCCCCAATTAGCGCCTGTTCCTGAAGCTTCAGCAGCGGCTGAATTCCAGGCGCTCTGAACAGAGGTAAAACTCTTCGCGCCTTGCCCGATAAGACTGTTATCGCCCGCCAACCATGCCGTGCCTTCAGCCGCATAACACAACGATACCGCCATGCATACTACCATTGTCGAAACCCATATGACGCTAACTTTTTTCATGCTTCCTCCTCTGTCCTGCTATCCGTGGCTAAAAATAAAAAACCCGGGTGCGTCAAGTAAGATTATCCTTACTTCGGCAACCCGGTTATGGTAGTCCAACTAAAATTGGCTATAAATACGCCAATCCCGAGACTACTACCCCGTGGCTTTGGTTAGTTTTCTTCCCTGCTCTATGTTAGGCCCCCGCCCAAAAATAACCCTTTTCGGTAGGATTATTCTCGCTAAGAGTATAGCCAACAGAACCGACAATTTCAATCTGCCGATAATGAATTTCTGCAAACGGTTTCAAACAAGCGATCCAGGGAGACAGGCGCGCGCCTGGCTCCCCGGATCATTACGCTACCTGTTTTCTCATTCCATTATTTTTCTGATTTGCGCATCGGATTGCATTCCCGAACTTTTGCCGATATATGCATAGTATTGCGCTTTTTCCTCATCAGATAAAGGAGTCAGCATGCATGTATACTTTCTACCTGATTCCGGCATGCCCCTTGACGAATCAGGCCAGGATAAACGGCCATTGCGATCGATAACATGTGACCATCTGGAATCACCGAGAGCATACTCTTTGCTGGCAGGCGCGCGCACTATCGGCTCAACTTCCTTGCTTACCGATACCGTCTGGATTGCTGCTGTTATTTTGCTCATCAACTCCTGCGATTCCTGCTTCGCCAGCTGGATCTCTTCTTTGTAGAGGTTTGCTTCTTTCTCAATATTCTCCTGGACGTTTTGCGCCGCCTCCTTGACGGTTGCCTCTGCCTTCTCGATCAACTCTGCTTTGTATTCTCCGATTTCTCTGCCGTTGGCATCGTAGATCGGAGCGCCGCTACGGGGATCCGACTCTTTCTCAAAAACCTCGGCAACGGTATCGACAATCTGTTTGACGGTCCCCGTAACCTGGTCATGGGATCTCTGCATTGTCTCCAAAGCCGAGAACAGCTCAGGGACGGACTGCGGCTGCAGTACCTGGACGGTCGTGTTCTTGCCTCCGGCGGCCGGAAACTGCCCGTCAAAAGAACACGCAGGGGCAGCGGCAAATTTTGTCATCGCTGAGAAATTGGTCGCAGCGAGTTGCGCTCCCGGAAAACTCTTTTGCAACAGTGCGGTCCCGGTATTCGTCAAAGCATCAGAGCTGTAAAACCGGCTGGCAGCAGCCATGACCGCCGGCGCGCTGGATACAGAGCTCAGAGCGGCTGGCTTGGCAAAACTGCCGGCCGAGACTCTGGCGAAGTTCTGGACTGCAGCCGCAGGAATAGTTCCCTGGCTGTTGTTATTGTTCTGGCTGCCGGCGAACATATAAGCCGCGCAGATACTCTGCTGCGAGACTACCGCCATGATCGTCAGCGCTACCATCATCCATTTATACGTTTTCATAACCCCTCCCGAGTAGCAATTATTTTATCTTATCGTTACCCCACTCCATGCACAACTATACCGTGGCGTTTTTTATAGTCTGCACCTCCTTCTTTTAGAAAAGAATCCGCTCTACTCCTCTCAAAAATCTGCTATTGCTTCCTTAGTAATAATTCTTTGCGGGTCAAAGACCACAAAAGTATTATGTCTGCCGGTCTTGCCATCTCCCGCGGATTCTCCACCTTCGAACCCAATCACCCCGTCGAATCCTCTTGCACTAAGGATGTTAGCTATAGGAACACCACTGCACAATCCCTGCCCCGGCATACCTGCTCGTAAATCAACAGAAAGACCTTCTTTTTGTCTCTTAACTATCGCATCCAGAAATGGGGAAAGCCCACGACGTTTATAAACATCTTTCTGGAACTGTAAATAAGCAGTAAAATCATTGACGATCTCCGCCGGCAACCCATTTCTGGTATCCAAAAGTCGAGTTCCGGGAAGCAACCGGGCAGTAACAACTCGCGGGATCGTACCCTTCAACTGCGTTGCTCTAACTTTCGCATATTCACCCGCCTGCTTCGGATTACTAACGAAATAAACGCCGTCTCCAAGCGTATTGATACTATCTCTTAATTCTCCTTGCCCATTTAACAGAAATTCGGTAAATACCCTGTTTGTTCCATGGAACAAAGCGCCTTCTTCTGTTATCCCCTCTCCGGGTTTACCGAGCTTTGCCGGAAGGCTGAATTCTTCATCCGTCATAGCGGCATATTCTTCGATAGCCCTGGCTCTTTCCGCATCAGAAACTTTGATAAATGGCCGGCCTATTTTGAAGTTATACGCGCTCAAAAAATCCCCCGCGGCCCGCAAACCGCCATCAGGGATCGGCCTAACTGGCTTATCGCCCCTTCGCAGCTGCCATCCGAATGATAAAGCATCGGGATAGAGGTTATTCAAAACATCAATCTGCTCGTGAGAAAGCTGATCTGCGCTGGCCCTGGCAGTCGAAGGCCTTACCTCTTCGAAACCGCCCATAACACCCCCCAGCCAGCTCCACAATTGAACGGTATCAGCATCCAGAACGCGATCCACACTGCCAGGGGTTATTTGGCTGAAATCACAGGTCTGAGAATAGTAGTGACTAACCACTTTAAGGCTGAATTCAGAGAAGTTTATCGGGGTCCCGCTGCGGATATGCTCCTCGATCACGCTCATTGACGAATTCAATAATCTTTCATAATCGATAGGCCTTTCAGTGATCGAGGGAGCGGTATTTCTGATCATCTGCAGCATGGACAGGCCGGCATCATGCTCCTGGGTAACCGCATACTCTTGTTTTGCAACCTGATTGAGACGCGTTTGATAGTGATACCATTGAGTAAAAAACTCGATGTCGATCCCGAATTTTGGGCAGAAATTGATTGCGAAAAGATCAGCTACGAACTCGTGAATGGAGCGCAATCCCATGTCCGACGAATAATGAAATCCCTTATGGTACAGGAAATTATGCCCCATCTCATGAGCTATGGTTAATACGAACAACCTTGGGTCTGCCTTGTCCTGTTTCAATAAACAATTTTGGGCATACTGAAAATCTGCGTTCGCAGTACCAAGATCTCCTGCGCGCTCTGGCGGTAAAATTTCAGCGGAATCCCGTATTAGGTCCAGGATCTTTAAAGCATCTTGCGGGTTATACTTACCATCCGCTGCAATAACAGCCAGCACCGCAACGCAGTAAGCCTTATACGCCCGGTCACGGGCAGGCGAATCTTTCGCAAGAAACTTCACATCAGCTTTTCCGGAAATAAGCAGCTGTTTGATGCAATCACTGGCCGCCGGGACCAGTGCCTCGAGATCTTTCAGATCGGCGCCTTTCCGCAGTAAAGCGTCGGCTCGATATCTGAAGTCGATTGCAGGATCCTGTATAATGGCATCCAGCAACCCCTGATTCCGAGCATACTTCTCCAGGACCTGATATCCCTGCGGCTCTCCACGCAGTTCACGCAGGCCGGAAACGATCTCGGAGTCAGCGTGCGGACGATCCTCGAGTAACCCATTTGCCAACCGGGAAGCCCGCGAGCTGCTATACCCGGGCAGCATATCCGCAACCCAGGACACTGCCTTGCTTATATTCTTTCCGGATAACGCGCCGGACAATCCCCCTGTAGTGCGCCCGGCTGCAGGAATCTCCGGATCAGGAGAAGTCGGATGGGAAGACCGCGAGAGGGACGCAGGCCCGGCTTTAGCCGACGCCGCGGGCTGAGACGGCTTTGACCTGCCCATATGGCCTGAAGGCACAAACAGCAACGAAGCAAAGCCAACCTGCCCGGCGATGGCCTGCGCATCCGCCTGATTGAATCCCGCTTTCTCCAGGGCAAACTCGGAAATATTTTCTGTCGAGGAGATAGTGCTGGTAACGAATACCGCGTTATCCAGAGCCTTGACCCAACGGCCAAGCAGGCTGCTTTGACCGCCGGCTTTGGCAGAATTACGTTCGGCTATAGCGGCAAGTTCTTTCGGGTTGGTCAACTTTGCCACGAGGCTGCGGCCGAGATTACTCACGCTGTGTTCGGAGCCCACGGCGCGAGCAAAACTGCCTTCGGCTGTAGCTTCCAGCGGCATAGTAAATACGCCCAGTGTCTGCGGCAGGTACACGCCTGTCTTGAAAAAACCGGCAGTATCCAGAGCCATCCCCTGAAAAAATCCCATTCCCTGGTCTTTGCCGGTCCAGGACAACCGCAGCGGTTTATTCTTGCCGCTTAAAGCATTCCCGGCTAGCTGTCCGATAAGGTCAATACCGGTATTACCCAGTGAGAATACCGGGCCATACTTCCCGAATTTCCAGACATTCTGCCAGCTCGCGGCAAACGGCTCTCCGCCGGCTTGCGCGCCTTGAACCAGGGAAGTCCCGGCTTTATTCACCCAGGCATTGTTTGAAAAAACGCCGCCGGCCAGAACATTCTTGCCGGCAGTGGTATACGACAACCCTGTCCCGGCCCCTTTTAAAGCGCCATAGGTCACCGCGCCGGTTACGCCGCCTGTACGCAAAGCCGCGCCTGCCTCATCAGCGGAAAGCAGTTTCCCGCTGGCAATTAACGAACTCGCCTCGTCAGCCGCCAGATAAGTCGTTGCTCCCACGACATACGACCGCGCCAGCGGATGCACTGCCTTCCAAGCCGTGACCGGAGCGGTCACTGCCCTGGCCGCCAGGCCTTCTCCGCCGAGAACAAGGGAACCGTAGGTGATCGCATCGCTGGCGGCATCGCCAACGGTGTACTGGCGGGGAAGATAGACGGTCTTGCCGGCGGCGGCGATCGCCGCCGGATCCAATCCGTCGCGCATCTTGTTTAAAGCGGCTTCATCTGCCGGCAGCCCCTGTAACGAGTTCCGGCTGTAAGCATGCTCTTTCCAGGCATCCAGCCTTTTCTGGTACGAGACATTATTCGGCAGTAAAAAATAAGCTATTTTCTGTTCAGCCGTCGCGTCTCCGGCGAGTACGAACATCTTGCCCGGAGAAAAAGGAATGAGCGGGTTGGATTCCATCAGAGGAACGAAGGACGGTACCCAGGAGCTGACCACCGGTATATCGTACATGCCTAGTCCCATCTTGACGGCCGCGTCTTTGGAGGAAAGCCCGGTTTTTTCGAAAGAAACCGTCTCTCCTATCCCCTGCGCGCTCAATACCACGTTCCTGCGCCCGGTATATGGATCGGCATCGATATTGACCAGGTTGGTCCGCAACGCCTGCTCGATCGGTTTAACGATGGGATCGAAGATGCTCACCGGCTGTTCTTTGACCGAGGTCAAGCTCACGTTGTCCCCCCTGATGGTCAACACCGCAGGCGCAATGGTTTCCTGATAATCCTGGCCTGAACCGGTAAAATCCGTAAAACTGACTTTCTGACTGGCGTCGAATACCAGCTTGCCGTCTTTGTCTTTTTTGATGATGATGGTGCTGTCGCCCTGCTTTACCTCAACGCTACCGCCTGCCTTCTCTTCACAGATTATACCCGCTCCCTCAGGCAATTCTATTAAGCCGCGGATCGCCGGTTTACCCTGACTGTTCGTGCCCAATAAGACTTCGCTGCCATCCGGCCGGTAGGCGTAGGTCCCCTGGGGCACGAATGTACCGTTCTTCTGGTCATACGAGAACTTGTTGACCGACCAGCTTTTATCGCCGTTAAAAAAGAACTCCTCATACCCGCCGTCTTCATACACCACCTTTTCGGTGCGCCCCGCAGAAGGATCCCTGGGGGTACCGGGCTTGACGGTGATCACCTGTTTCTGATAAGCCCCCTTGTCCTGATTGAAAACATATTTCTCGGAAACATAATCGTTCTCTCCGGAGTAACGGACGATCTCTTCGCGGTCACCGTTGGCATATTTGATCCTGCTTATCTTTCCGTCGGCATACCAGTAACGCGTGCACTGCTGCTGCCCCTTATCATCATAGGAATAAACTGCCCGGAAATCCGCCACAAATGCCCCGTTCGTTTGCTTGCCGGTGGACATGAAAGCCAGCCTTCTCTTCCCGTCGGGATCAAAGGTATAGCCGGTGATCCGTTCATCTTCGAATAACGTTTCCGCTTCCAGTTTCCGGTTGCCTTTATCGTCATAGCCGTAGGTGCGTTCGGTTGAACCGTCGTAGATGGTGCGTTTGGACAACCGGGCAGCTCCCTGGTCGTCGTAACGATAGACATCATCCCGCTCATCGACCACCCGGACCGGTTTCATCGCGCCGGACTTCTCGTCGTAAACGGCAACATCGCGGGTATTGCTGATATGTTTGGTGAGAGTTTTGTTCGCAGGGTCATAGATACCCTGCTCGGCCTGGTCCTGGAGCAGCTTTTTACCTTTGCCCAGGGCGCCTTGAGAGCCGGCAAAAGCGTCCACTGACTGCTGATTGAACCCGGGCTTATTGATCACCCAGCGCTGGGTGCTTTGGTCAAAATAACCATAGGTATTCAAATAATCCTGGAGGCGGGCGTTATCTTTGTTATAGTCGGCCATTGTCTGCTGATGATCGCTTAACAACACGGCCCCCGCCGGCGCTTGAAGTTTCTTCTCTCCGGACTGCTGCCGGTCGCGCTCTCTGGCCGCGGCATTCTCCGCGGTCCATCCCTGGGGGCCGATCGCGTAACGGCTGCCGTCCCCCTCCTTAAAATACTGCTTGCCATCCTTATCCGCGTAAATCCTGCCCTGGCTGGTCTGTCCCACGATCTTCAAGCCTAATTCGTCGGTAAAATCCGCGGGCGCAGCCTGATAGTAGTAATCCGGCGACAGGCGGTATTTGTTGCCATCAGTAGTTTCAACGGACCAGGTGCCTTCTTCGCGATTTTGCGTAGCTGCCTTGATGGTCTGGCCGGAAGCGAGCTTTCCGCCGGCCTGGAACGGGACCGGCTGAGGATTATCCGCCAGAGCGCCCTGGACGACGCCTCCCAACAAATCCCAGCGCGGCCGGTATTTTCCTGTCGATCCGTTGTCCTCATTTACATCCCAGAACCCGCCTTCAGCAGGAGCCGACGAAACAGCTACCGGCCGGGTGGTATCGCCGACTTCTTTGCCTGAAGGCAGATACGACCCACTGACAACGGGGCTGAATTGAAACAACCATTGAGGATGGGTTACCCATGCGCTGCTCGTCCCGTCGGGATTGGGCACGGCTAAAGCGTCCCGCAGTTCCTGCAAAGCGGCTTCCCGGTTCACCGGCTGGCCTTCGGTGTTGAATCCCACCAGAACTTCCTGACGCAACTCAGGCACCATGATATTGTCCCGGTACCAGGCATTGCCCGCATCCGCAAGAAACTGCTCCTGCTTATCGGAAACGCGCGCCTCCCGATTCATCATCCCCAGAGAAGTCCAGGTCAAACCGCCCAGAGCGCCGTTATACTCCCAGCGCCCGGCTCCGGAGTTCAATAACTGCGCATTGCCCGCTTTCGCTGTCAGCGATGAGAACGTCTCGCCCAAAGCCGGCGTCTGTCCGGGAACCATCAAGACCTCAAGCGGGATCCAGCCGTCAGTGATGCGGGCGCTCAGGACGAAGTCCGGAGTGACGATCCGGTCAGACTGCGGATCGCGGTCTATCTCCAGGCCCAACAAAACGCACAACTGCTGCGCATCCACTGCGGTTGCCACCGGCATATCTTTGATGCGCTCGATACGAATATCATCCGCGTCTTCAGAAGTCGACCGGTTGACCGGAACATACACCAGGCCGGTCAGATCATATTCTTTACCTTCATGCTCCACCATGTAACGCTCGACGCCTGAAGGCAAACCGTCCTTGCCGGTATATTCTTTCCACTTATTCATGTTCTCTTGAGAAACCGCAGCCGCGCATGCCCAGAGGCGATTATCGTCGGGCAACGCGCCGGTGTCGCGCAGATTAAGCCACATCGAAGCCCGTTCGAGCTGGCCAGTCCATGTCTGCGGAGTTTTGAGCTGAAAAACAACGGCAGCCGCATTGGGGTTGGTTGCCGGGATGGATGCGCTGCGGACTGCGGTAACACCGGATACCGGATTCTTCGGGGTGGATACGGCTGGCGCGGTTGAAGATGAAACGGCGGGAGACGGTTGCGCGACGCTGCTGACGTTCATCAGCGGTTTGCCGGAGCCAGAAGAAGCTGCGGCGGGCCTGGTAAAACCGCTCACCGATACTGACGGCGTTGCGCCGGACACCGGTCTCTGGGTCCAGGCCGACAGGCCGGCTGCATGAGCGCAATCGATCAGCGCAGGATGCAGAATTTGTGAACAGATCAACAGAACGGATACCAATGCCCGTGGCGTGTGCATGGTTTACTCCCTCTATGAGTCTTTACAATTCAGAATACTTAAAGCTTGAATTTGACCGGCCCGACCGTATCCAGAGAAATAGCACTGATACACATGGAATCGCCCGCATTGTCTATGCGGTACAAATTATTCTTTGCGTCTACCGCATAACTGGTAGATGCGGTCAAAATATACCCGTTGCCATCCGCAGCCGGCTGAACGCTGCCCGGAGAATAGACCAGAGTCAACTGCAGGTCTTTATGGGAAGGGGTGTTCACCGTGATCTCCTGGCCGTCGCGGCTGGTGATGGTTCCCTCCTCACCTTTATATTGGGTAGCGGTGAGAGAAACGTGGATATTGTTGCCTTCGGCGACACCGCTCTGAAGATCGTCGGTAATATCGATCCTCGGCATCAACGTCGCCTGCATGGCAAAAACTTCTTTCGTGTCTTTATTCAGCACAAAACCGTTGAACCCTGCAGGACCGATTGCGCCCGAAAGGACCGACAGATGGAGCGTCTGGTCGGGCGCGCCGCCGATGGCAGAAGCTTGCAGGCTGAACGAAGTACCCGCAGGAACCGCCCTTGCCGAAGAAGCTGATTGGGCGGCGGTCAACACAGTTTTTAGATCGAATGCAGACATCACTCCGATCATTTTCGCGGGATCGTCTAACCCCACAATGTAAACAGTCGGAGCGACGGTAGCAGCCGCTGCAGGCGCAACTGCGGCCGGCCGGTATGCAGCGCCGACTGCATTAACTCTGGCGTTCCAGTTATCGTTAGACACCGCGGAAGCCGGGGCACTGAAACTGAACCCGGAGGATTGCTGTATGCTGGAAGTACCTGAACTCGATTGGAAATTGTCCCAGTCAAAAGCCTGGGCAGGCGAGCATGCTACGCAGAACAACAGTGCAACAACGATACCCATACCAACGATAGTGCGTCTGAACATCGGCCCCTCCTTTTTTGTCTGACCACAGCATTTTTTCTCACCTTCCCCGTGAGAAAAGCGCTCATCAGCGCATCATTATTTTTTTTCTTTATCTATATCTTCGCTCTCCCAGGTTGCCGGAACTTCCCGGTACCACTCATAGCCGTAGCTCAAAGGATTCATCACCGTATAAGCGGGCGCTCCGATGCCGGGATTGACCCGCACGCCGTATCCCTGGCCGTTGTAACCGATATTGTAATAATCGATGCGCCGGCTGCTGCCGTCGGATAAATTCGCGACCAGTTCTACGGTATTCACCTCGCCGGTAGGACGCCCGGCAGCGCCCAGCGCGGCGTCCAGGTTCAAATACACTTCTTTTCCACTGGCCCAGCAGACCGCATTGCCCTGGTCGTTGTTGAGCGAAACCGAATAACGCAGATTATGGTTATTGTCGTACAAATCGAAGGTCAGGCTTTTCGTTCCCGCGGGCATCCCGTCGATAAGCGCTATGCCCAGCACTCGCGAGGTAGGAGAAAGATGCGATTGATCGAAGCTGCTGATATACGGATCGGGATCAGCCAGATACGGATTGGGATTGCCCAGATACGGATTAGAGCTGAAATCGTAATAAGCGTAGGTCCGGCCGGTTTGCGGAACATCTCTGCCGCCGGCAGGATTGGTCATGCGGGACATGGTGATCCATTTGCTGGGATCCGCATCGGTGCGGTCGAAGTTGATCCGCATCGCTCCGTAAGGAGTAGCCAGATGCAACACCCCCGCCTGCACGGTTCCTTCCAGAGTGCTGGCGGCGCCGGAAGCCTGCGCGCCGAAAGCCAGATTATTCGCTTTCATGGAAGTCACGGCCTGGATGAATGCTGACGGAGCAGCGGCGGCGACTGCGGGAGCGGACACAGCGGAAACGGACGGCGAGACTGATTTTACGGCAGCCAGAACATGCTGCCAGCCTCCGCTGGCCGGGACATACGCGTTGTCGCCTGAAGATACGCTGACTGAATTGGCTTCTGCGGCAGTGTAGTAAACGGAGCTTTGCGCGGCGTGGACGTCAGCCCACATTTCATCGGACAGCGCCCAGGATGGTGCGGCGGAACTGACACAAAACAAAAATACGGCAAGAACAAAAAGAGACTTATTCACGGCCCCTCCCTCTTTTTATTCTCCCCGTTCCCCCTATTGTAGAATAACTATAACACAAAGAAGGGACAAAAAAAAGGCGGTTTCAGGGGTAACCTGAAACCGCTTTCAAGCTCGAATAACGACCTGTCTTGCGTACAATTAATACAGCTCTCCGGCCAGATGCCAGGCGCCGGATTCGTCCTGCCAGCCGCCGTGGTTCATGGCGTAGAATTCGTTGGCATTGGGAAGCCAGCGATTGGAATAATTCAACAGCTCCAGGTCGCGGCGCTGTTCATCCCGCAGCGTGTTCGCCAAACCCGTGACGCGATTGCCGGAAACGGTGTTCACCACTGCCGGAGCCATCAGACCATCCACTGTGGTAGTCCCGCTGATCATCCCGTTATCCGCGTAGAGCGAAGATACTTCCGCGTTGGTCAGATACGAAGCGTCGGAAGACATAGAAACCGACTCCACACCGTAGTTGACCTTGTCGTACTTCTTCATATCCAGGGTGCCGTAATACTGGGCTTTGCCGTCCTTGCCGATATAGGAAATATCTAACGCGACGATCTTGCTCAAGTTGACCGGATCGCTGATAGTCTTACCTTCCAGACTTTTGTATTCATTGCGGGCCAGACTGGCCAGGTCCGTAGTGAATCCGATGACATTAGACCCTTTCCAGAGATCCTGGGCCTGAATATAGGAAAGATGCTCTTTACCGGAGGATTCTTTCCACTTGAATTCGAACCATCCGGTGCGCGGCGCGCTGGTGTTTAAATAAACGTTATGCTCGCCGTTGAGTTTGCTGACGTACCCGGTGATGACATTACTGCGAAAAGTCTGCGCCGCGGAAACGACTGACGGCGTGGCTGTAGCGGTAGTGTTGGCTTTAGCGGTAAAAACCCTGGTCGCCGGAGTGGACCAGGCGCTATTCGACTGCTTGGCCGGTACGGAAGCGCGCGGATTCATCGGCGTAAAGCTTGTCAGCCACCCCGATCCCGATCCTGCCCAGACCGGGCAAGCTGCCACCAAACAAAGAACCACTACGATCATGCCGCATACAATGCGTATCTTGCTCATTTCCCCCCCCTTTTTCCTGTTTCTTATTACCCGTTTAAAAATCCCGGTGAAACGATCTCTATAGGCACGACACCAAAATGTCTGCCGTCCTTAATATTCATGTCCAGCGTTCCGTAGTATTGGGTCTTGCCGTCGCTGCCGATGTAGGAAATATCCAGAGCGGCAACGGTCCCGAGATTAACCGGATCCTTGACCGTGTACCCCTCCAGGTTCTTATATTCATTTTTAGCCAGCGCCTTGGCGTCCAGAGTGAAACCGATGGACCTGGGGCCCTTCCAGAGATCGTAAGCGCTGATGTAGGTGAGATGCTCTTTTCCCGAATACTCTTTCCACTTGAACTCGAACCAGCCGCTGCTGGTTACCGGTTTGCTGAAATAAACCGTATGTTCGCCGCTGCTTTTCTTCAAATAAGTGGTGATGGGATTGCTGCTGGTCTTATGCGCTGCGGTAACGATAGCTGCAGGCGCGGCCGTGAACGTCCGGGAAATGCCGGAAGGCTGGGCGCTGTTTTTCATGGAAGGAGTCCATCCAGACCCCGATCCTGCCCAGGCCGGACAAGTGACCGCACAACAGAGAACAACCGCCATAACGACTCGTGTAACACAATACGTGCTCATATTTCTCCCCTCTCCCTCCCCCCAATTTTCCCCTAAAACAAAAAACCACGGTAATAGACCGGTATTTCACGATCCATTCCGTGGCTAGAATAAGTATAGCCCACTACTGCGGAAATTCAAGCTTTCCCGGAAGATTTTTTTAAACCGTTTTCAAAAACCCTCCCCCGGGCTTTTTCGCTATAAAACGGCGATGATCTCCACCAGCTCCGGAGCAGTCTCCAGAGCTGCCGCTTCTTCCATTTTCAAAATCGCCGCAACCCAGGCGCTCACCGCTTTGAGCCGATCGCCGGCGTCCTTGCGGCTTGAGCATATGGCGATGAACTCTTTGATCTTTGCGAAAGGCACCGGGCCTTGCGCCAGGCTTGCCTGTATCTCCAGCCAGCGCCGGTCCAGTTCCGGCAGGGAAACGCTCAACCACGCAGGATCCACTGCTGCCGCAATCGAACCTGCCGGGGCCGCCGGAGCGACGTTCACCGGCACGGCGCGAAAATCGATACCGCCGACAGCCTGTTCCGCTTGATCGCCCTCTGCGGATCCCTTCCGGCTCTTAGCCAGCGCGACGGCAGCCGCGGCCGCGGCAACCGCGCCGAACGCGATCTCGCTGCCCAGCCCCAGTGAGTTGGGATGAGCCAGGTACTCATCGTTGAGATACCGGACGAGATATTCGTCGCCAGCGGGATCCCCCATATCCGACAACGCCTCAGCGATGATAAATTTCTTTTTTTCATACCCCTGATCCTGCATCTGCTCCAGCGCGCTGCGCAGGAGAGACGCCGATTCCTCGTTTCCCAATAGCCCGAGGGCGGGAGAGAATGCGCTCACTGTAGCATAGTCTTGTCTCTGGAGAGCGCCGGCAACAAGACGATTCATTTCCTCCAGATGGGTACGATCTCCGGACAAGCCCAGCGCCCGCGCAGTTTCTACACGCAGCTCAAAATAGGGGTTTGCGTCCGCCAGAAAGTACGGATTGGCGAAATGCTCATCATCGGTCAGATATACGTACAACGCTTCAGCCAGGGCGGGTTCCCGCATCTGACCGACCATTTTCATCTCCCCGACATGACGCACAACATCAGCATATGAGTCGGATTCGAACGGACTACCCGAGGTGAATAATTGCTGCAGGAACGCGATCCCCCGTGCATCCCCTGTTTTGGCTAAAGCGACGGCAATGGGCAGATCCAGGGAATAGAACGGATCCAGGCTAAAAAATGGCGGCGGCTGATGGGACTTTTCCCACAATGAAACCAGGATCTCCTGCGCTTGCACATCTCCCCGGGCATCCCCCAAAGCCTCGATTATCTGATTCTGCTCATCCCGAGAAGAAGCCGTGGAGTGTTCCTCCAGGAAAGCTACCCCGGAAGGATCGCCGGCTCTGATCCGGCCGTGCGCCGCGGCGATGTCCAGGGAAGAATCAAAATAGTCCGGAGAAAAGAACTCCGGTTTTTCGGAAAGCCGGGCTTCGATGCACCGGCGCGCCAACGGATCATCGCTTTCGCTCAACACCTCTACCGCTTTGATCCTGAAGGCTTGACCGTAATACGTTAATTGATCGTCGTCGGAAACGATTTTCTCCAGATAGGCAATGCCGCGGCTGTCACGCTTCTGCGCAAGAGCTACCGCAGCCTCGAATTTAAGCACACGCAACTGCTCATTCCATTGTTCCGGCTGCTCGAGAATCCAATCCAGCGCTCTGGCCGTTTCCGGGGCGTCGGGATGACGGATCAATTCGGCCAATGCAGCACGCTTATACACGAAGCGGCTGTCATTATAGGGATCGGGGTTTGTTACATATTTGCTCAATTCCTCCATCCCGTAGGAGTTATTGCGTTTTGCCATGGACAAGGAGGCAAAAAAGCTGGGAACGAAATTCCGGTAACGACTGTTTTCATCGTCAACGGGATTTATTCTGGCAACCCGATATAGTGTGTCGAGAGTATGCGCATCGGAAGATTCGCCCAGGGCCAGAATAGCTTCGTCAACCAGACCCGTCTGCCGGTCTTCCAGGAAATCGGTTTCCGCGTCATATGGATCATGCCCCGAGAAGATGACTACGGACGCTGCCGCAGCTCCGGCAGCCGCAGTTGAATCGGCGGAAGCCGCCGGGAAAGGCGATTCGCCGAGCAGATGCAAAGCGCGCTCAAGGTCGGCAGTCTGAAATTCCTGGAAATGCTCCAGGACATTCTTGAACATGATCCCGCTTACGATCACTCCCAGCGCCAGCGCGACTTTTGCCGCGCGGGATAAACCTGACTGTTGCGGCGCAGGCGCAGCGGCCGGCTCTGTCCGGACAGAGCGCAGGCGTTCCTGAAGGACGATATTCCTTGCCAGGGGAATAACATCATCGTCATCAATGATCAACCCCTGGCCGTTGAATCTGCCGAACATGCGCAGGTAGTACGCCTTGACCATCTCCTTTACATCCCGACGCAATGCCTGCGTATCGGTTCCCGCGCCGGATTCCGCGCCTCCGTCAAGACCAGCCCGCGGATCGTTCACCAACAGCTCGAACGCTCCGTTGCCGTTCACCGACGCAAGGATAACCGCGCGCACGAGAGGATCGAAACTGCCGTCTTTGGCAAGCAGCTCATCCTCGATGAAATCCTCCCCGAGCCCGAACAGATCGGCTGTTCCCGGGAAACGGGCTTCGGTAACAAGCGCGTTGAGCGCGAATAACCTGTTCTTGGCCAGCTCCTTGAGCTTGAACCAGACCCGCCGCGTCAAAAGTGAAGGAGCCTGAAAACCGTTATGCAGCCGGACATTGCCCGGAAGCAATGGTTTGACGTCGCCTTTAAACCGCAAGGTATTGCGCGTGCCGGCCACGGCCATTTTACTGTACACATCGGCCATGGGCACATGCGGAGCGCCCAGGAGCATGATGCCGGCGGCAAACACAACGGTAAACGCCACCACGCCAGCAGCCAATCCGAGTATCAGGCCGGGCATAACCGCAGCCGCAACGATAGCGGCGATTCCCGCGGGAATGAACGTGAGCTTTTTATTCTTTTGATTCTGCGCGCGCGCCGCTTCGATCTTTCCGTCGAGATAATTCATGAACGTATCGTACTCCTGTCTGTTCAGGAACACCTCCTGCGCCGTCTCCTGCAACGAGTCGATGTATGCCGGCGATTGATACCCGTCGCTGACTCCTCCCGCCACACTCATCGGCGGAGGATCCTTCAGACGGCTGCGCAGGATATCGTATAACCCGTCCATTTCCACTTCTACCGCCGGATCGAGTTTGCCGCCGTCCGGGGTAAAAGCCATCAACTCCCGTCGGGAATCAAGTTGCGAGCGCTCGATGCCCGCGACGATATCGCCGGCCTCCTGCCTGAACATGCCCATGCGCATCAACTCATCCAGGGCGCCCTGTCTGACCGAGAAAATGAATAGATCCTGTCCTACGGCATTCACTACGCCTTTACCCAGATTTTCGGCGACTCCGGACACCAGGACAATATGCCTGACAAAAGCTTCTTTCTGGTACGCCCAGATGAACGCAGCCAGGGCCTGGCCGATCTGCTCGCCGGTCTCCTGGATAAGGCCGGTGGCTTTCGCGTCTTTCAAGGCTGCCAGCCGGGTTATCGATTTGAGCGTATACCCGTGTTCGGCGAACTTCGCGTCCAGGTGCGGACCGCTCAACAAATCTTCGAAATCGCCGACGACAGGATTACCCTGCGTATCTTTCGGATGATCGCCTTTCGTCTCCCGGCCAACGAATAAAAATGCTCCTTTATAACCAGCCGGGACCAGCGCCGGAGGCGCCAGCGACGTCGGGACGATATTATGCCCCAGCTCGATAATTTCTCCCTGCGCGCCGGAATACGGCTTACCGTCTATAGCCGCGGCGCCGTTTATACCCGTGCCGAGGATGAAGATCATGCCCGAACGCCATTGATGCAAACCACCCAGGGGAGACAACTCTCCTCTTAAGGCCGCGGTTCCGTCATTTTCTATTTCGACAGCGATGGTACGGTTGTATTTCCGGTTCAGCCTTTTTTCCAGCACATCTTTGAGCGGGTAATGATCGAAAGGCAGGTTGGGCGCCGCAAACGGAGTCCCGACAATGCCGGTCTTCGAATCCACCGGACCGGCAAAAGCGATGCCTACCTTCTGCACTGCCGAAGCCTTCAGCCCTTCCTTCCGCAAAGCCGCTTCGATCTGGTCGACAATAGCCTCGACGATATCCTCGGTCCGGGCGTTCTTGCCCGTGACGCCTAACCGGGTTTCCCATTGTATCTCATCGGGCTGACTGCTGACTTCGCCGGCTCGGGTAATCGTTCCTGCGGCCAGTTTTGTGCCTCCCATGCTTAAAGCAACAGAGATGGAATTCCTGCCGCCGTCGGGGTTCAGGGTTTCGCTGTCCGGCTGCAGACGGGCTGACACCAGATCAGGATCTGCCGGCGCGGCTGCGTTGACGCCGGTTACCGAGTGAAAAGAGGTATCGGGAATTGCAGTGCTAACCCCGCCGGAAAAGTATCTGCGGATGATCAGGCCCTGACCATCGTTGCTGGATTCCTGAATATCATACTCTCCCTGCCGGAAAGACTGCTGATAGCCTTTATAGTAATCCGCTTTCGACCAGGCTTTCGGCGAAGTCAATCCGCTTAAATCACGTTTATCGATCAGAGGCGCGTACAGGCTGTCCTTTCCTTTATATTGTTTCTTGAACCACTGCGCCAGGACCAGCGAATAATACACCTGGCGTAATGCGGCATAGCGCCGGGCGGAATTGATCTCTCTGGTCAGCTGGGGCAGGATGAGCTTGCGAATGAGATCCGAAGAATAAACATTGAGCTCTTTAAGGCGGGGATCGACGAAATTGAAAAAAGGCGAATCTTTGATATAATCCTGCTCTAGCATGACTTTCAAGGTCGCTTTGTAGACATACGCGCTGTCCGTGGATTGTTTGATCAGGACCTCGCCGGGAACGATCCAGGGGCGGGTCAAGGTGGGCACAGTCACGGCCTGCCGGCCGAACAGCGATTCGGCTTTGGCGTAAAGCTTGTTCCAGTACATCTTGCCCTGGCTGGTCCGGGGAGAAGTGAACCCGGCCATGTCTTTCTTGAGCTGCAGATCCGCTTCCAGCAGTATCCTGCCCACTTCAGTCCGCTCGAGAGCCGGATCGAGGATATCCTTGTCCGAATCCGGACGCAGATTCACCCAGAAAGTGTTGTTGGGGAGCCGTAACCCGATCTGGAAATAATTCAGGAGTTGCCTGGTCGTTTCTTTGATCTCGGAGTCTTTCGGATCACGCGCGTTTCCTTTGTCCAGAAGAAGATCGATGTTCCGGGTGGCAGCGTCGATGGTCATCGAGCGCAAGTGCACCGGCCGGAAAACTTCCGGTGAGACCAAACCGGACAGATATGCCGGGACATTCATCTGCGGAGCGACCTGGGCAAAGCCGGACTGTTCCAGAACCAGGCTGCAGATGACGGTCAAAGCGACTATTTTCTGAATAGATTTAAACATTGTACCTCTCCTTAAGAATTGCGGCCTCTCTAAAAAAAAAGAGAATACAGACGGTTAGTCTGCATTCTCCCCTTAACCTGCGTTACCCCCCTAAAAAAAAACACGGCTATTGAACAGCCCGATCGAAATTTCAATCGCGCCTATCAAGAACCGTGGCGTGCTTCTTAATAAATCAAGTTTACCTTATAAAATGACCGATTTCAAGCTAAAAACCGAAATATTTTGAAAACATCGAGACGCTTTCCCTAAACACTAGTGCTACAGTCGATTGCAAAATTATTATTCCCGGCCATTTCTTATCCCAAAATTGCTTAATATAAAATATTATTGCAAATTATTGCCAGACAAAGAATAAGCGAAAGCGTCTGCTCTATTTCAGTTGCTTCCACCAGTCGGTCAGGGCGTCAGGGAGAATGATCTTGAGCTGCTGCTTAAGGTTGTACGTATCCCCGCCCACCAGGTAGCTGAAAGCCTGCTGGTAGTTGGGCCGCTTTTCCTTCTGCAGGCCGTAGCCGAGCACGACCAGCAGCACGACCAGCAGAATGCAATTGACCATCCCCCAGAACAGGCTGTGGAGAAACTCGAAAAAACTTACCCGCCAGGCGGGTTGCAGGGGAAGTTTGCAGCTGGTACATTCGTTCCACACCCCTTCGAAATGAGCTTTGCATTGCGGACAGCGTTTGGTATATTTAACGCGCGCTTCTTTGGCCATAGGCTCCTTTCTGATAAGCTTTTACCGCTTTCCGGTATTCTTCGAATGCAGGTTTAACCTTGAAATCGTGACGCACCAGTCCGAAATAATCCACGCCGGTTTCCCAGTGGCGGTCGGTGTCCCGGAAAAATGCCCAGAAGAATTTGTCCAGCGGCTTTACCTTGGGCAGCTCCGTGCAGACCTGCCTGACCCATTGCGCCTGCTGTTTCTCGCTGGGATTCCTGCCCATCCACCACGGCTCGGTCTGGATACCCCGCTTGACGCCCGGACAGCCGATCTCGGTAAGCCAGATCTTTTTACGGCCATCGCCGTTGCGGCACATCACCTTATACGCGGTATTCACGTAGGCGATGGTGCGCTTGATGGCAATCTTATCGTAGGGACTCTGAAAATCATGGATATTGAAAATATCGAAATAGTCTTTGGCGCCGTTATCATACAAACGGTTGACGCTGGTCAGGCCGTTGGCCAGGCCGCCGTTGAGCACGAAACATTCCGGGTCAACCTTCTTTAACGCCCGGTAAGCATCCTTGAGCAGTATGCAATACCGCTTCATCCCGTCCTGCGGCTGCCAGTATGTCCCGGAATCCGGCTCATTCCAGATCTCCCAGTATTTTACCCTGTCCTTGTAGCGGGCAGCCACAGCCGAACAGTAGGCGGTGAACATCGAGGTATCGTCGCTGGAAACATTCCAGGCGCGCTGCGGGGAAGCCCAGTCGGTGTGATAACTCAACACGCCCAGAATGCCGATCCCGCCGGCGGTTAGAGCGTTGACGATGTAATCGTATTTTTCGAAATGCCGCTCTCCCTGCCTCGGCTCGATATCCTGCCACAGGAAGTCCATGCGCACCCAGCCCACCCCGGCCTTGCGCATCAGGGCCACGCCCAGATCGATCGATTGTTTATCCGGGTATTGATAATTGTTCCAGGAATGATTCCAATAGATAAAATCCAGCACCCCGAAAGGATTCTCGCTCGTTTCCATAGGTATCTCTCCGCTATATGCCGTAGTTGTACAGAACAATCCCAGCCCCAGCACTCCGGCCAGAAAGTATTTATTTATCATGCGGCTTGTCTTCGATATTGATATAATCGTTGAAATCGATCTTCTCTCCCAGCTCCTGCTTGACCACCCGTATCCGATCCGGAGTGTAGGGATGCGTTTTAAGATAATTCTTCGCGCGCAGCGGCTGGCGGCGGTTGTGCGTCTCGAGCTTCTCCAGGAACGCAATCATCCCGCGCGGATTATACCCGGCCCGCTGCGCATAGCGCGCGCCCAGCTGATCGGCGAGCAATTCGTCTTCCCGGCCGTACCCGGTGATCAATTCCGCAAAACTCAAATCCGCCGCGGTAATCACGTCTCCGCTCTGCGGCAGGGGAATCGCCAGAAGGCGCATCAGGGAATAGCCCATCACTGCCTGCATTTTTTTGATGCTGTGCCGGGCCACGATATGGCCGACTTCATGAGCGATCACCGCAGCCAGCTCATCGTCGTTATCCACTTTATCGATCAATCCCTTGAAAATATAGACGTACCCCCCGGGCAGCGACACGGCGTTGACGTCTTTTTCATCGAGCACCTTGAAACGGTATTCGATATCCTTGCGGTCGCAGACCGCCGAGATCTTCTTACCGATCTCTTTCACCCTGAACTGCAGGCCGATATCGTCGGTCAGCGTATACTCTCTCTCGATCTGCCGGGCGATCGATTTACCCATCTGCACTTCCTGGTCGGAGCTGTAATAATAATTTTCCTGCTGGCCGGTAGCCACGTTATACTCCGTAGCGCACCCCGCGAAAAGCGCGCCGCATGCCGGCAGGATCAGCCCGGCGGCGAATATGCGGATATCGAGCTGCTTGAACATCCGGTAGAGCTTATTCAACGGCAATCCCACCACATTGTAAAAACAGCCTTCGATGCGCCGGATAAAAAACGCGCCCTTGCCCTGAATGTCGAAACTGCCCGCTTTATCCAGCGGCGACACTTCCCGGAAATAACCGTAGATCTCTTTATCGGTCAATTCGTCCATATAAATTTTCGTCTTCTCGTAAGCCACTGCGCACCGGCCGCTGTCTTTATCCACCACGCAGATGCCGGTATAGACCCATTGCGGACGTCCGGATAACTTCTTCAACATGGAAGCCGCGCCGCGCAGGTCTCCGGGCTTACCGTACATCCTGCCGTCAGCGGTCACGATCGTATCCGCAGCGACGATAACGCCGCTTTTCACCCGGGCGGCGACCGCCCCGGCTTTCTGACGGGCATTCGCCTGTACCAATACGGCGGGCGTGATCCGGCCGCTATGGGTTTTTTCCCGGACCCGGCTGGGCAGCACACGAAAACGGACGCCGAAGAACTCAAAAAGTTTCTTGCGCGCTTTCGAGTCGCTGGCCAGGTAGAATATCCGTTTATGTTTCACTCGTTCTGTCTGTGACATGATAGCGATCTTTTCAATTGTGCGATCAGGCGCTTCGCGCCGCGGACTCGCCGGCAAGGTAACCGGTGGAAAACGCCGCCTGCAGATTAAAACCGCCGGTATCGGCATCTATATCGATCATTTCGCCGGCGAAATAAAGTCCCTTGATCAGACGCGACTCCATGGTCCGGGGATCAATTTCCTTGAGGGACACCCCCCCGCGGGTAACCATAGCCTCTTCCAGGGGCAGAGAACCGGTAACCGTAAGCTGAAAATCTTTCAGGAATGAAACCATCTTCTGGCGCATCGCCGCGGTAACCTGATTACACTGCACCCGCGCGTCGAACGCGCAGACCCGGATACAAACCTCGATCAAGCGTTGCGGCAGGAGCTCCTTGAGCGCATTCTTCAGGCTCTTACGGGCGAAGGTCCTGAAATCCCTCTGCAGACGGCTATCCACCTGTTCCGTAGAAAGGCCGGGTTTAAGATCGATATGCAACACCACCTCTTTGACCTGACGCAGCCAATCCACGATCACGCCGCTGCAGGTCAATACCAGCGGTCCGGAAACGCCGTTCGCCGTAAAGAGCAGCTCGCCTATTTCGGTATCGAGATGTTTGCCGGGACAGCTCCAGCGCAAACGGATATTGTGCAAAGTCAAACCTTCCAGCGTTGCGACCTGTCCGGCTTTGACTACCAGAGGGACCAGGCCCGGCCGGATATCCACGATGGTATGGCCGCATTTCCCGGCCAACGCGATGCCGGAACCGTCGGATCCGGTAAAAGCATACGACGCCCCGCCCGTGGCCAGAATGACTTTATCCGCCTTAAGCCGGCTTCCGTCGGTAAACTCCACACCCCGCGCCTGGCCGTTATGCGCAAGCAAAGACCTGGCGGTCTTGTTGAAGAACTTCTCGACCTTGAGCCGGCCAAGCTCTTTTTTAAGCACATCCAGCACGCTCGAAGAACGGTCGCTCTCCGGGAATACCCGCTGCTGCCGTTCCACCTTCAAGGGCAGGCCGCGTTCCCGGAAAAACGACATCAGCGCCCGGTTGTCGAATGTTTTGAAAGCGTCGCGCAGGAATGCGCCATGCCCGGAGAAACGCTCCAGCATTTCCTCCAGCCCTGCGGCGTTGGTAAGATTGCACCGGCCTTTGCCGCTCAATAACAATTTCTTCCCGCCGGAGGCGTTCTTCTCGATCAGGGCAACCTGCTGGCCCAGACCGGCCGCGCGCACTGCCGCCATCATGCCTGCCGGACCGGCTCCTATAATAATGATCTGTTTGGGTTGAATGGTGGGATCAGACACCGAGGTCCGCCAGGGTAAAAATAGATTCCAGGGGACACTGCACGGCTTTCAAATTCTCTTGAGCGCCTTCCCCCCTGTCCACGATCACCAGTGCCTTGACCGTTTCGATCCCCATACCGTCCAGAACGTGCTTGGCCTCGATCAGGGACTTGCCGGAAGTAGCCACGTCGTCGACCAGCACCACCCGGTCGCCTTTATGCAAAGCCGGGCCTTCTACCTGACGCTGTGTCCCGTGCGCCTTGGCCGCCTTGCGCACGATAAATGTCTTCAAGGCTACTTTATCGAGATGGCTCAATACCGCCACCGCTCCGACGATCGGATCCGCGCCCAGGGTAGGGCCGCCCAGGGCCGCGATCCTGTCGTCTTTGATCATGGAAAGCATGATGCTGCCGGTCAGATACGCTCCTTCCGGGGTCATGGTAATGATGCGCCCGTCGAGATAAAAGGCGCTTTCTTTGCCCGAGGAGAGAATAAACTTGCCTCTTTTCAGAGCGTCGCGCTCCAGCAAAGCCAATAATTGTTTCTTAAGCTGCTCTACCAACTTTTTTTCCATACCCGGCCTTTCTGTGTTTGAACGATCTATCCTGCGCTTAAAAACAAGTCGCTATATATTGCACATAGGAAGGCGCTGCAGGCGTGCCGCCTTCGGTGTATAGTTTGCCCGTGGACAAGTTCCCGTCATCAAGAACTTCATCAACTTTCGTCAAGGAAGCTACCGGTACTGCCCCGTACACTTCCAGCGTCACCACTCCGGCTAAAGCGCAGCCATGATAAGGCCCCCAACTCTCCCAGTCGTATTTTCCGCCGCCGCCCCGCGCCCAGGGGCTGTATTCGGGCCATTTCTCCAGATAGGGACCGTTCCATCCCGCGACATTCAAACACTCCGGAGCACAACCGCCTTCATTCGGCCAGCAATTAGCCGCAGTTATGATTTTCTGGAACCCGGGATCCTGCCCCCATCCGCCGCATTTGGTGCAGGGAATCCTGCCGGTGTCGGCATAAAAAGAATACGCCGCGGTCCTGATCGTGCGCAAATCAAAGATGGCGCGGCTGATCTTGGCTTTTTCAATCGCCTTGAAAGCGTTAGGAGCGATCACGGCAGCCAGTATGGCGATAATGGCAATAACCACAATCAATTCCACCAGGGTGAACGCGGATCGTTTCATTGCTCCTCCTCCTTTTATAAGACAAAGCTTCGTTTCTATTATACCAACCCAGCAATCCTTTGACAAGAAGGCGTTTCGCTGCTATGATAAAGTAACTTTTAGGGTTTTTTACCAGAGGTCTTGATGATGCGCCTGGTATCGGTGGTGCGCGCTCTCGTGCGCGGAGGAATCGATCTGCTCCTGCCCCGCGTCTGTGCGTCCTGCAAAAAACCGCTGCAGACGCCGGACCGCTCGCAGCATGTCTGCCGGGACTGCTGGAGCAGGATCAAGAAGCACCGACCGCCTTTCTGTCCGGGCTGCGGCAGGAGCCTGGAACAGGATACTCTCGCAGCAGACGCGTGCAGCCGTTGCGCCCAGACCTCCGGACAGATTGACCGCGCCTGGAGCCCCTGTGAATACGAGGGAGTCATCCAGACGCTGATCCACGAATTCAAATACAAGCATAAGGAATATCTCGCGCCGCTTCTGGCACGGCTGATGGCCGATTGCCTTACCGAACGCGCCGTTGCGTTGTCCGGGATCGACGTTATCGTGCCGATCCCTTTGCATCCGGCCAAACTCCGGGAACGGGAATTCAACCAATCGGAAACGCTCGCCCGTTTGATTGCCGCGCAGCTGGAAATTCCTCTTGTGCCCGGGATCCTGGTACGCAAACGCAATACCCGGACGCAAACGGAACTGACGCCCCGGCAACGCGTTGAGAATCTCCGCGAGGCGTTTGGCGTGACTGCTCCGGCAGGCATAAACGGGAAAACCCTGTTGCTCGTTGACGATGTCTTAACCACCGGAGCCACGGTCTCCGAAGCGGCCCGGGCGCTTAAAAAAGCCGGCGCTGCCGCGGTGTTCGCGCTGACCATAGCCAGTTAACCACGCATACCTATGAGAATCCTGCGTTCTTATGTGCTCAAAGAATTCATCATTCCCCTCTTCGCCGCATTGGTGGTGCTGACCTTTGTGATGATCCTGGGGAATCTGGTCAAGATCGCCGATCTGGTGATCAATAAAGGAGTGGATGTTTACAGCGTGGGCAAGCTTTTCCTGCTCATGATCCCGGCGCTGTTGACCTACACCCTCCCCATTTCGACGCTCGTGGCCATATTGCTCTCCCTGGGCAGGCTTTCCAGCGACAACGAGATCGTCACCCTGCGCGCCAGCGGGATCAATATCTTCAACCTGGCGCTGCCGCTGATCGTCCTGGGCTTCATCATCAGCCTGGTCATGCTTATCCTTAACGACCGCATCGTGCCCTACGCGCACTTCGCCTCCCGCAAAACCCTGGCGGAAGTGGGGATGAAGAATCCGGCCGCCGCGCTGGAACCCGGGGTATTCATCACCTCTTTCGATAAATACATTATCTTCATCTACGCCGTTAAAGAGCGGCAGCTGCAGAACATCCGCATCTATGAACCGCAGGGAGAAAATAAGCCCACCCGGCTGATCGTGGCGAAGAAGGGCGAGTTTGTGCCCATCCCGGAGAAGAATATCGTGAAACTCAAGCTCATCGACGGGACCGCCGACGAGCCGGATATGGAAAATCCCACGAATTTCTACAAGCTGAATTTCAAAGTCTATTATATGTCCCTGAACATGGCCGGGCTGCAGGGGAAAGACTCTATCGACAAGAAACCCAAGGATATGACCATCGCCGAGTTGAAGACGGAGATGCGAAAACTGGTCTGGCAGAAAATCGACCCGTCTCCGCTCATCACCGAGATCAACAAAAAGATCGCCCTGGCCTTTTCCTGTCTGGTATTCATACTCCTGGGAATGCCTCTGGCGGTGGTTACGCACCGCAGGGAGAAATCGATCAATTTCGGACTGGCTTTCGTGATCGTAGGCGTCTATTACCTGCTGCTGCTGGGCGCAGAAGCGTTGAGCTTGCAGGGATACCTCGATCCGCGACTGGCGATGTGGCTGCCCAATATCCTTTTCGGAATCGGGGGTATTGCGCTGACCTATAAAGTATGCGTATTTTAGACCGTTACATCCTCAAATCCGTCCTGACCATCTTTCTGCTCTGCTTCCTGGTTTTCTTCTTTCTCTATATCGTCATCGACCTGTTCGCCCATCTTGACGACATCCTGAAAAACAAGATAAGCCTGCAGCTGCTCTATTACTATTACGCGGCTTTTCTTCCGGTTATCCTCATCCAGGTCTCTCCCATCTCCTGCCTTCTGGCGACGCTCTACACCTTCGCCAGAATGAACCGCGAGAATGAATTGATCGCCATGCGCGCTTCGGGTTTGAGTATCCTCCAGATGACCAAACCGCTTATCATTTTCGGGGTACTCTTGAGCCTGCTCATTTTCTGGGTCAACGACAAGCTTATTCCCGCTTCCAATCTCTACAGTCAGCGTATCCGCCATCAGATCGAAAACGAGAACAAACCGGCAAAACCGGCCAAAGACCAGGGAGTGCTCAAGAATCTATCCGTCTACGGCTCGCACAACCGGCTCTTCGTGATCAACTCTTTCTATCCTTCGAAGAATCTCATGGAAGGGATCACCATCCTGGAACACGACGCGCGCCAGAATATCGTCAAAAAGATCTGGGCGGAAAAGGGGGAATTCAAGGACGGGCTATGGCGCTTTTACCGCAGCATTACCTCTGCTTTCGAAGCCGACGGGCAGATGAAAGATTCTCCCCAGTTCATGGAAGAGGAAATCATGACCATCACCGAAACGCCCAGGGATTTCCTTAACCAGAGACAGGAACCCGCGTTCATGAGCATCGCGCAGCTGGAAGAATATATCTGGAAACTCTCCCGGAGCGGGGCCAGCGGCGTAATCCGGAAATTCCGCATCGACCTGTATCAACGCTATCTCTCGCCGTTTACCAGTCTGATGATCATCCTGCTCTCTATTCCGTTCGCTTTTATGATGCGCCGGCGCTCCGGCGGGCTGGCTTCTCTGGGGCTGGCTCTGGTGGTGGGATTTCTCTACTATATTCTCAATGCGGTAAGCATCGCGCTGGGCAATGCCGGAATGCTCCCTGAACTGCTCTCTGCGTCGCTGGTGCATATACTGGCGTTGATAACCAGCATCTACCTGATCTTCAAAATCCTCTAAAAACCGCCGCTCGCGCCCGCGCACATGCCGCTCAAATCGGACTTATCCAGTTTTACCCCCGCGTGATACAAACCGACGGAATTCTGCCGGGCCCAGACCACCGTGCCCTGCGTGTGTACCGGCGGCTCGCGCTGCGCCTCAAGCGCGAGCTTGACCTGCATGCGCGGCGCCAGCGGACGTTCAGTTACCAGCTGCAGTCCGCGCGCGCTGATATCGTGCGTATAGCAGAATGTATCCGGCCATCCGGAGGTTTCGAGCATGCGCACGGGAAGCTTTCTTTCATATCGGGCAAACTGCCGGTTTTCCTCGCTCCGTGCGACAGCGGGCGTATAGATCCTGGGCACGCGGCTGCCCAATCCGCAGACTATTTCATAGGGGATAGTCCCCGATAATTCCGCCAGCTGCTCCGCGGTGATCCTGCGGGTTGCGCTTGAACCGATAAGAATGACTTCGTCGCCGACTTCAACCGCGCGGCTGCCGACATCGACCATGATCTGGTCCATGCATACCCTGCCGCTGATGGTAAATGCCGCGTCGTTGATCAACACCGGACCGCAATTGGAAAGATTGCGCGGATATCCGTCGCCGTATCCGATAGGCAGGGTGATCACGCTGGTGTTTTTCGGGGTAATATAGGTATGGCCGTAGCTGATACCGCTTCCTTTATGGACGCATTTCTTGTAGATGACGCGGGTCTTCAGGCTCAACACCGGTTTAAGGTGTATGCTCAAGCCCTTAGCCGGATACAACCCGTAGAGTATCAGCCCCGGGCGCACCATTGAGAAATGACTCCTGGCGTATGAAACCACTCCCATGCTGTTGGCGGCATGCACCAGCGGAATATGAATGCCGCGGGCTTCGCAGCGGTTAACCAGGCCGCGGAACAAACGCAACTGTTTGTTGGTAAATGCCCGGTCGACATCGGCGCTGGCAAGATGCGTGAATACGCCTTCGATCTGAATATTTTTTAATCTCTTTATTTTCTGAATAAAAGCGAACGCATCCTGGGACAACACGCCGATCCTGCCCATGCCGGTATCCACTTTAATATGCACGCGCGCCACCCTGCCGCGCGCGCCGGCCATCACGTCGAGTACCCGCGCGAAATCTTCAGTGCATACGGTGGGGACGATATCGTAATCGAACAACGGCTCGATATCCTGTTTGAGGATCAACCCCAGGACCAGGATCGGTTTGGAAATACGCGCCTGGCGCAGCCGTATCGCTTCGTCGATAGATGCGACGGCAAGATAGTCTACCCCCTCGGCGACCAGACGCAGCGAAATCGGAATCAGGCCGTGGCCGTAGGCGTCGGCTTTGACGCAGGCCATAACCCGGGTCGAATGCGGGATCCTCTTTCTGATCTGCGCGAGGTTGAACGACAGGTTATCGAGATTGACCTCTGCCCAGGTAGGACGATAACCTATGTACGGGTTTTTCTGCACCATCTTACTTTCTGATCTGGCATTCTTTGGGATACAGATACACCGGCTGCACCCTGAATGCATCGGTCGTCTGCCCCCGGTCCCGGGCCTGTTGCGCCAGTTCCAGGAGCGCTTGCGGATACGGATACCAGAAATCCTTATCCGCGAGGAACGCGTCGGACATCCGGCCGCACAGCTTGTCGCGGACCAGCGGAATGCCGTCACCCATTATTATAATACGATTTTTTTCGCGCGGGTATATTTTCCTTGAAAACGCGCGAGCGAAATCATCTACGGGAACGAGCCGGTACGGCGAGCGCCGCCGAATCCGTCCGGCAGCGCTGGTGTAGGCGGCCGTATAGACCATGGAACGTTTCGCGTCCATCACCGGAACGATCATCCCCTCTTCTGCGCGCAGCGTATATGCGAGTATATCCAGACTGCCGACCCCGACGACCGGCCGATCGACCGCCCAGGCCAGCGCTTTCACTGCCGCCATCCCGATGCGCAGCGCGGTAAATGAACCCGGTCCCACGCCGCAGGCGAAACAGTCGATATCGCCGGCCTTCCATCCGGCCGCGTCAAGCTGCTGACGCAGCGTCTCGACCAGCATGCCGGAAAGTCTGGTGCCCAGGTCAAGACGGGTCAGGAAGGTACGGCTGCCGTCGCTCAAAGCGATGCACAAAACCTGTGTTGATGTATCAAGCGCTAAAATTTTCATATATTCTTTTGACCACCTCTTTATACCGCTGCCCCCGCGCCGAGAACTCGAAAGAACGGGTCGTTTCTCCGGAAATACGCACATGCACGCCTACGTACTCTTGAGGCATCAACGGCCCCAGGCGCTCGCTCCACTCAATAACGCTGACCCCCCGCCCGTAGAGATACTCCTCATATCCCAGACTGACGATATCGTCGGGGTTTTCCAGCCGGTACAGGTCAAAATGATACAACGGCACCCTCCCCCGGTATTCACGGATGATCACAAAGGTCGGGCTGATCACCGCATCCTTGTCTATGCCCAGACCGCTGGCTATGCCTTTGGCCAGAACAGTCTTGCCCGAACCGAGATTGCCGGAAAGACAAACGATATCCCCCGGCCGCAGGGACCGGGCGATGAGCGAACCGATATGCCGCGTTTGCGCGGCCGAATGTGTGTGGATACGCATGGTTAGAAATGAGTAAAACCCCGGGCGACGAGTTTGCAACAATCGCCCCGGCGGTCGATAAGCCTGACTTTATTTTTTTCGGACGTAATCACGCCTACCGGGAAAAAACCGGTTTTCCCTCGCGACAGGCGGCGGGCATCGGTCCGGTTGACGGTAAAGAGCAGCTCGAAATCCTCTCCGTCGTTAAGAGCATGCTCCAGGTTCACCCCCGGATACGCCGGAACAAGCTCGGCGTAAATATCCGCGCCCACTCCGCTGGCCCGGATCAGATGCCCCACATCGCTGCTCAACCCGTCGGAAATATCGATCATGGCATGCACTCCGTAGCGCGCAACCAGCTGCTGCGCCTCCCGCACCCGGGGCTGGAAACGCAGGTGCCTGCCGGCGAGCGAGCCGCCGAGCCGGCCGGTGACGAAGATGATATCGCCCGGCCGGGCGCCGCTGCGCAGCACCAGACGTTTTTTGCGCACCTCGCCCAGGAGACTGACATCGATGGTAACCGCGGGCGCACGGCTGATATCTCCGCCCACTACCGAAACGCCGAATTCTTGCGCCAGCTTGCGCATGCCGCGGTAGAGATTCTGCACATACGCCGCTGCGATCCCGGACGGCAGGCCTAACGCAACCAGCGCGTAACGCGGGATCCCGCCGCAGGCGGCGATATCGCTCACGGAAACTCCCAGGGCTTTTCGCCCCACCAGCGCCGGCGCATCCCGGCGGGTAAAATCAACTCTCTCCACCAGCATATCGCAGGTCCACAAGAGAAACGTGTCTTTGGTCCCGGGCAGCACCGCGCAATCGTCGCCGATGCCCTTGACCACAGCGCGAGCGACCGGAGCGAGCGCGGCCAGCCGGCGGATCAACCCGAATTCCCCGGGATTGCCGATCTTCATTTCAACGCCTCGTCATTTTCTTTATCCCGGCTTTAAAGGGCGGCCGGATAATACCTTTTTCGGTTATCAATGCCGTGATCAAGCGGTGATCCGTTACATCAAAAGCGGGATTATAAACCTTGACCCCTTGAGCGGCCACAGGATTTTTGAAATACAGCGTCGTGACTTCCCCGGCCGGGCGTTCCTCTATGGGGATCTGCGCGCCGTCTTTAAGCTGGAGGTCGAAGGTCGAAAACGGCGCGGCGATATAGAACGGGATGCGATGATGCCGGGCTAACACTGCCAGGCTATAGGTCCCGATCTTGTTCGCGGCATCGCCGTTGGCGGCGATGCGGTCTGCGCCGGTGATCACGGCGTCGATCTTCCCCTGGGCCATTAGCGTGGCAGCCATATTGTCACATATAAGCGTGACATCTATTTTTCGTTTTGTCAACTCCCAGGTGGTCAAACGCGCTCCCTGCAAAAGCGGCCGCGTCTCGCAGGCGTAGACTTTGAATTTCCTGCCTCTGGCTTGAGCGCTGTAGAGCACCCCCAGCGCCGTCCCGTAATCGATCGTGGCAAGTATTCCGGCGTTGCACACGGTCAGGATAGTATCGCCGCCATGGATGAGCGTTGAACCGAAAGCGCCGATCGCCCTGCAGGTCTGCCGGTCATCTTCGACGATCTGCCGCGCTTGACGGAAGAGGAGCTTTTTTATCCGGCTGACCGGCCTCTGCCGGTTACGCACCGCGACCGATCCCATACGCTCCAGCCCCCAGAAAAGATTACGCGCCGTCGGCCGGGCCGAAGCCAGATATCCGATCACTTTATCCAGCCGCCGGCTGAAACCGGCGAACTCCGTTTCCGGGGCGTCTTTAACCCCCAGATACACTCCCCAGGCCGCCGCAGCTCCCAGAGCCGGGGCGCCGCGCACTTTCAGTTGCCGGATCGCTTTCCAGAGAACCCTGATGTCGCGAATATCCAGAACGCGGAATTTCAGCGGCAGCAGCGTCTGATCGATGATCCTGATGGCGCCATGTTTCCACTCGATTGTCCGGATTGCTTTCATGCGAAGGGTCCTTCAGTTGTGCATCACCTGCTTTTCCAGGTTTTTGATCTGCGCGAGTATCTGCTTGCGTATCCCGCGGCATCTTCCCGGTTTGAGCAAAGAGAGCACTTTTTTATACGCTTCCAGCGCTCCCCGCACGTCTCCCAGGTTATACAAAGCGTCCGCAAGATTATCGTACGTCACCGCGCGGTCAGGTTCAAGCGCCAGCGCCTCACGGAAACAGCGGATCGCTTCGCTGAAATGCCCGATATTGTTGAGCAACCATCCTTTGTTATGATGGATAGTGGCGTAATCCGGCTCAACCGCGATGCCTTTATCGAAATACGCGAAAGCCTCGTCGATTATGCCCAGCTCCACCATGCACAGGGCGCGGTCATTGAAAGCCGCGCCATCCGCGGGATTGTGCCGGATCGCAGCGTCAAGATGCTCGATGGCGCTGACATACATCGCGCGCAGGATATACTTCTGGGCCTTGAAATACTCGATTTCGCCGGCGTCAGCCCGCTGCCGGGCCTGGCGCAAGCCTTCCGCGGCGATCCGGGCAGCCTGCTTCCTGGAGCCGTAGGTAATCGCGTCATCCAGCTGCAAACGTAACGCCAATAATGATCCGCCAGAGCTCATGAATGGCCTCTAAAGGGACAAACCAAAAAACCGCCGGGCATTCTCCGTGGTCGCCGCAGCCAGATCGGCTTCGTTCATCCCTCTAAGGGCGGCCGCCGACTGACAGAGCATCCGGACAAAAGCCGGTTCGTTGCGTTTGCCGCGGAACCCTTCCGGCGATAAATACGGCGCGTCGGTTTCAAGGCAGATCCTGTCCAGCGGAACCGCCTTGATCACCCGGCGCAGGACATCCGATTTCTTATAGGTAATATTGCAGGTAAACGAAACCAGGAAGCCCAGATCCAGACAGGCTTTCAAGAACGTCTCGTCTCCGGAAAAACAATGGATGATCGCCCGGGTCACCCCTTCGGCTTTCAGGATCTCGAGCGTATCCTGTTCGGCCTGCCGGCTGTGGATAATCAACGGCAACGAGCGTTCCAGTCCCAGGCGGATCAGCGAAACAAAAACCTTTTTCTGGTTATCGGGAGTGGAAAGCGCGCGGTAATAATCCAGCCCGATCTCGCCGATCGCCACCACTTTAGGCTGCCGGGAGAGTTCCAGGAGTTGAACGCGCACAGACTCCTGCCAGCTGTCGGCGTCGTGCGGGTGCAGACCGACAGTGGCGTACACGCGGGGGAAGGCGGCGGCAACGCCGACGGCTTTACGGGAATTTTCCAGGTCGGATCCCACGTTGATAATATGGACGACTCCCTGCGCCGCGGCGCGGTCGACCACTTCTCTTCTGTCAGGATCGAATTCGGGGAAATCGAGATGGCAATGCGTATCGATCAACGTGGGCGGCGTCTGGGAATTCATCAGTAGAGAATTTATTTTGCGTATTTCATTTCCATATAGGTGCCGTCTTCAAGCTCGACCGTAGCGCAGCGTTTAAAGACGTTGACATTGATGACCTTGCCCTTGCCCTGGGCCGTGGTGATGCGTTCGCCTTCGCGCGGCAGCCCTTTGGAGAGCATTTTGTAGGTTTCATACTCGTAATTCAGACAGCACATCAGGCGGCCGCATATCCCCGAGATCTTGGGGGTATTCAAAGGCAACCCTTCTTCCTTGGCCATCTTGATAGTCACCGGCTCGAAATCCTTCAAGAACGTGGCGCAGCACAGTTGCCTTCCGCAGGGACCGAACCCGCCGAAAAACTTGGTTTCGTCGCGCACGCCGATCTGACGCAACTCGATACGCGCTTTGAATATCTTCGCCAGGTCTTTGACCAGCTCGCGAAAATCAACCCTGCCGTTGGAGGTAAAATAAAACACCATCTTGCTGCGGTCAAAAGAATATTCCGCCTGCACCAACTTCATTTCCAGCTTATGCTCGATGATCTTCTTCTCGCAGGTGGCGAAAGCTTCTTTGGATTTAATACGGTTGTCATCTATCTGTTTGCGATCCTCGGGCTTGGCGATGCGCACGATCTTTTTGAGCGGCTGCTTAGGCTCATGATTGGGACAGGCCTTCAGGGAAACCACCTGGCCGTAATCCATCCCCCGATCATGCTCGACGATCACGTAGTCGCCGTCCTTGACCTGCAGCTCGCCGGCGTTATAACAGAAATTCTGCCCGGTGTCGCGCAATCGTATACAGACCAGCTTTTCCATAATTGCCTCTTTTTGTTATTTCAGCGGGTTGATTGAAAATACAGCTTGAGATTGGACAGCAACAACTTTACATTCACATTCTGGTCCAGATAAAGCAGGAATTCGGAAACGGTCCGAATGCCCTCTTCCAGTTCCCGCGCGGTATGGGCGCGCGCGTACGCGTCGACCGCATCGCTGCGGTCGGAATGAATAAGTTCTGCCGCGGGAATGCCGGCTTTGGCAAAATATGCGTCGCGCATCCACCCGGCGATAATGTTCAGATATACCCGCATCTCCTGGCGGTCCTTGGTAGCCAGGGTATCGAAGAGATACGCTCCGGGCGACGTGCAGGCGTCGATAACCCGGTTCTTGCAGCCTATGATATCGGTATCTTTGAGCCGCAGAGCGTTACCGAGCCGGCCTTCGGAAAAGTAGGACAGAAAATGCACCTGCTGCCCCTCTACGCCGTAGTCGCGTTCGAGGATCCGCGCCAGCGCCTGCCTTTGCAGCGCGGTGAATTTCACCACCCGGCAGCGCGAAAGGATCGTCTTTAATAACATCGACGGCTTATCCGTGACCAGGATCAACACGCTGTCCCGGGGCGGCTCTTCCAGGGTCTTGAGGAAAGCGTTGGCGGATACCGGATTAAGGTTGTGCGCGTTATTGACGATAAATACTTTCTTGCGCGCTTCGTAAGGCCGTAAACAGATCTGCTCCTGCAACTGGCGGATCGCCTCAATGCGGATCTCTTCCTCGCCGCAATCGATGCAGTGCAGATCCGGATAGCAGTTCTTTTCCATTCTCACGCAGGCGCTGCAGACATCGCAGCAGTCGCCGGCAGTTGCGGCTGCGTCGCAATTGATCGCCCGGGCGAATGTTTTTGCGGTGAGGAACTTGCCCACCCCTTCCGGCCCGGAGAAAAGAAAGCCGCCCTCGAGCTTATCCTGATTCAGATATCCCTGCAGGCGCATGATCGCCTGCTGTTGTCCTTTGATCGCGCCAAACCCCATACTATCCTTTTTTCAAAAGCCGGTCCACGTGGCCGCGGATTACTGCCTGCGTTTGAGCTTTGTCCTGCGCCAGCCTGACGATCTTGATCCTGCCCGGTTGACGCCGGGCCAGGCGAAAATACCCCGTTTTAACCCGCTGATGATACGCCAGGGAACGCAGCTCGATGCGGTCTTTGACCGAACCGATCTTCGCCAGCGACGCTTTCAGCGGCGCGTCGAGCAGAATGGTCAGGTCAGGCGCAATGCCGCCGGTGGCGAACACCCCCATACGCTGAATAAGCGCGATGTCTATTCCTAATCCGTAGCCTTGATAGACGATAGTCGAATCGAGGAAGCGATCGCACAGGACGATCTTTTTCCGGCGCAATGCCGGCGCGATCACCTGTTCCACCACCTGCGCCCGGCTGGCCATGTACAGGAAGAGTTCCGCCGCCGCGGTCAAAGCGCTGTTCTTTTTGCTTAAGAGGATTTTCCGGATCTTCTCGCTGACCGGCGTGCCCCCCGGCTCGCGCAGGAACACCACCGGCAGCCCCCGCTTGCGCAAATAAGCGTAGAGCAGGCGCGCCTGCGTGCTCTTGCCGCAGGACTCCGGCCCCTCGAACGTAATGAACAGACCTCTTTTCGGCATGTCTATCCTCATTTCACGTAATGCAGTGTTCTGACAGAGTGTGTGGAGAAAACATAAGGATTATGACGCAGGCCTGCGTAGCAGGCCGAGTAATAACCTGTTTTCGGAACACACTCTGTCAGAACACTGCGCTACGCGCAATAATGTCAAACCGGACAGAATTACAGTTTACGGCGCCAGGTGGTGCCGTCCTTGGTATCTTCGAGAACGACGCCCTGCGCTTCAAGCTGTTTTCTCAACTTGTCCGCCTCTTTGAAATCCCGATTTTTTCTCGCTTCATTGCGCAGAACGATCAGGTTCTCAATAATCGCGTTTTCAGACGTCGAACTGCCGCCGGCCAGAGATGCAATGCGGGAAAAATCCAGCGAGAAGATGTCCAGCAGCTCCGCAAATAACTTCCGGGCGCTGCGTAAAAACGCCTGATTATCTATGTTCTTATTCGCAAGATTTACCAGATCGAAGACGCACGCCATTCCTTGCGGGGTATTGAAATCGTCGTCCATTGCAGCGATAAACTTGTTCCGTATCTCATCGATCTCTTTAAAGGCCGTTTCCGGGCTCTGTATGCTCTTATCGGCGAACGCTTCTTCCATTTTATTGAACAAAATGCTGATACGCTCCAGCGCCTGCCTGGCTTCGATGATCTTGTCTTCATTATAATCGATGGGATGGGAATAATGCGCGGACAGGAAAAACAGCTTAAGCAATTCAGGATGCCGGTGTTTCTTCAAGAACTCCTGGATGGTCACGAAATTCCCCAGGGATTTGGACATTTTCTGCCCGTTGATGGTCAACAATCCGTGATGGATCCAGTACCGGGCGAACGGCTTGCCGGTCAACGCTTCGCTCTGGGCGATCTCGTTCTCGTGATGCGGGAAGATCAGGTCGCGGCCGCCCGCGTGGATATCCAGGGTATCCGTCTTGAGATACTTGGTGCTCATCACCGAACATTCGATATGCCAGCCCGGCCGGCCGTCACCCCAGGGACTGGGCCAGAAAGGTTCGCCCGGCTTGGACGTTTTCCAGAGGGCGAAATCCAGCGCATCCTCCTTGGTCTCATCCGCTTCTTTGCGCACGCCGGTGAGCATCTGCTCCACGCTCTGGCCGGAGAGTTTTCCGTACTCCTTGAATTTGCGCACGGAGAAATACACGCCGCTGGCAGTCGGATACGCAAAACCTTTATCGATGAGGATCTGGATATCTTTGATCATTTCGCCGATATTTTCGGTCGCGCGCGGTTCGATGTCCGCTTGGCCGATACCCATGGCCGCAAGATCCTGGTAATAGCGGTCGATATAGGTGCCGACGAGCGTTCTCCAATCGGTCTTAAGCTCATTGGCGCGATTGATGATCTTGTCGTCTATGTCGGTAATATTGCGCACGAAACGCACCTGCAGTCCGCGCGAGCCGAGATAACGCCGGATGACGTCGAAAATGTACAGGCTGCGGGCGTGGCCGATATGACAGTCGTCATAGACCGTCACGCCGCAGGAATACAGCGACACCTGCGCCGGTTTCTGCGGAATAAATTCCTCTTTTTTCTGGGTGAGCGAATTATAGATCTGTAGCGACATAGTATGCGTTACGGTTTAGTTTTCTTTTCCAGTGCGTCGAGCCGTTTCTCCAGCGCTTCCACCGTCTGCATGATGGGATCGAGCACGTGGATGTGATCGAGGCTGACGTCGATCTTCTTGCCGTCCTGCTTGGTTATCCTGCCGGGCACGCCGACGACAGTCGAATTCGGCGGGACATCTTTGATCACCACAGCGTTGGCGCCGATATACGCGTTATCGCCGATAGTTATATTGCCCAGGACTTTTGCGCCGGTGCCGATGACCACGGTATTCCCGATGGTCGGATGCCGCTTGCCTTTTTCCAGACCGGTGCCGCCCAGGGTTACCCCCTGGTATAAAAGCACGTCATCGCCGATCACCGTCGTCTCGCCGATCACCACGCCCATCCCGTGGTCGATGAAGAAACGCCGGCCGATGGTCGCCCCGGGGTGGATTTCGATACCGGTCAGAGACCGGGACACCTGACTGATCCAGCGCGCGGTCAGAAAATGATTCTTGCGGTAGAAAAAATGCGCGATGCGGTGATGGATCAAAGCGTGAAGCCCCTGGTAAAGCAGGATGACTTCGAAAACGCTGCGCGCCGCCGGATCCCGTTTCTGAATGGTTTTGATCTCTTCGGCAAAAATCGTCGAAATGACGTAGACTTTCACCATGAACAATACGAGCAGAATTCCCAGTAAAAGTATCACCTTATCGCCCCCCTTTTGAAGATGATTTCTTCAACAGTGCTACGGCATAGCTGGCGATCGCCCGCTTGCTCCCGGTCGCGTCCAGCCCTTCATTGGTTTTTGCCTTGACTCCCACGGCATCCCGCGGAACGCCGAGCGCGCGGCTTAATGCCGCTATCATCGCGCCCTTATACGCGCTTAAGGGAGGTTCCTGCGCCACGATCACCGTGTCCACCGACACGATTGCGTAGCCTCTGCGCCGCAGCATGGTCTTGACCTGCGCCAGAAGCTTGATGCTGGAGGCGCCCCTGTAGCGGGGATCGGTATCCGGGAACTGCTCGCCTATATCCGGCAGGCCGGCGGCGCCGAGCAGCGCATCGATCACCGCGTGTGTCAGCACGTCGGCGTCGGAATGGCCCAGCAGCCCTCTGGCATACGCGATCTGCACCCCTGCCAGTATCAGGGTGCGGCCTTTGACCAGCCGATGAATATCATATCCTATGCCTGTGCGATAGTTCATAACGTATCAGCGTGTTTGCAATAACGCCCGGGCGATGGCCGCATCTTCCGGGGTGGTGATCTTGATATTGGAATAAGCGCCCGGCGCAATCGCCACCGGGGCGCGGTTCTTCTCCACTAAACTCGCGTCATCCGTCACGCTGGCGTCGCCGAACCGGCTGTACGCGTCGAGCAACAGCGCCTTGCGGAATACCTGGGGAGTCTGCACTTCCCAGAGTTTCGAGCGATCAAGCGTCCTGGCCACCGCCGGTCGCTGCGACCGGTCCTGCCGGGATTCCTTGATCGTCGCCTTGACCGGCACAGCCGCCACTGCCGCGCCGACCGACGCCGCGGCGCGGATCACCGACTGAACCAGCGCAGGGCTGATCAGCGGACGGGCCGCGTCATGAACAAGGATAAAGTCCGTACGGGCGCAGATCCGTTTCAAACCGTTGCGCACCGAATCCTGCCGGCGCGCGCCTCCTTCAACGATAGCGCTGACTTTATCGAAACCCGCTGCGCGTACGAGCCGGATAATCCCCGCTTTATTCCCGCGGTTAGCCACGACGATGATATTCTTGACGGCGGCGATGCGCGAAAACACCTGCAGGGAATAATACAACATCGGACGGCCGTCGAGCTTGACCAGCGGCTTGGAAATGTCCGACTTGAAACGCTTGCCTTTCCCGGCGGCGACAATGATCGCGGTAATATACATTATTTGCCCAATTTGGTGAAAATCATCCTGCCGGCGGGCGTCTGCAGCACCGAGGTGACCGCCACCCTGACTTCCTGGCCGATAAGGCGGCGCGCTTCTTCCACTACCACCATGGTGCCGTCGTCGAGATACCCCACAGCCTGATTGTATTCTTTTCCTTCTTTAAGCAGCTTGATCGTCATTTGCTCGCCGGGAAAAACGACCGGCTTGAGCGCGTTAGCCAGCTCGTTGATATTCAGGACCTTGACCCCCTGCAGGCTGGCCACGTGGTTGAGGTTGAAATCGACGGTCATGATCTTGGCTTCCAGCAGCTGCGCGAGCTTGACCAGTTTGGCGTCGACTTCCCGGATTTCGGGCACTTCTTCCTCGTGCAGGACCAGGTTGATGCCCGGTTCCTTCTGAATAGTGTTGAGTATCTCCAGGCCGCGCCGACCGCGCTGGCGCTTGATCGGATCGGTGGAATCGGCTATTTGCTGTAATTCCTTAAGCACGAATTTAGGAATGATGATCTTGCCTTCGAGGAACTTGGTCTTGAGTATATCGGTGATCCGCCCGTCAATGATCACGCTGGTATCCAGGACCGTCACCTCTTCCATCTGATCCTGGCGGCGCAGGCGCACATAGGGAATGATGATATTGAACTCGTCCTTACCGCGCAGGCCGATCACCAGGCCCAGGTAACAGAAGATAAGCGTGAGGATGATCCGGCTGATGATCAACCCATCCGGCGGGATCGGGATAAGAGCGAACGCGTCGCCGACCAGCTTGGCCATGATCAATCCCATGATCAATCCGAATACCGCGCTGGAAAGCCCGCGCACCGAAACATTGCGCATGCCGACCTCCAGGATAACGATGACCAGGCTGACCACAAACCCCACGCCCGCGCCGATCACGCTCTGCTGCATGGATTGATAACCGATAAGAGTGCTGGCGATCACGAAAAGAATACGTAGAAATAGTAACGGCATAGCTACCCCCTCATGTATTAAAAATGTTATGAATGTTTACCGCTGATACAATCCAACGCTTCTTTGAGCGTGGTTACCGCGATCAGTTCGATGCCGAACTTCCGCTTCTCCAGCCCGCGCAGGTTACTGCGGGGCAGGATACAACGCTTGAACCCCAGCTTCGCCGCTTCATTGATACGCACCAGCGGCTGGGAAATGCTGCGGATCTCGCCGGTCAATCCCACTTCGCCCAGCGCCAGCACATCGCCGGGGATGGGCCGATCCAGGAACGCGGAAGCGACCGCCAGACAAACGCCGGTATCCACCGCAGGATCTTCCACCTGGATGCCTCCCACCACATTCAGGAAAATATCCTCGGCTTCCAATCCCAGACCGATGCGTTTTTCCAGCACCGCGACCAGCAGCGCCAGCCGGTTGAAATCGAAGCCCTGGCTGCGTCTGCGGGCATAACCGAAGCTGGCCCGGCTGACCAGCGCCTGAACTTCTACTAAAAGCGGCCGCGATCCCTCAACGGTCGCTACCACCACCGAACCGGCCGCATCATGCGGACGCTGGGCCAGGAAGAGCTCGGAAGGATTCCCGACTTCCTTGAGCCCGTCGGACATCATTTCAAAAACGCCGATCTCGTTGGTCGAGCCGAAACGGTTCTTCACCGCGCGCAGCAGGCGGAAGGTGGAGAATCTGTCGCCTTCGAAATACAGGACGGTATCCACGATATGCTCCAGGACCCGCGGTCCGGCCAGCGTGCCTTCTTTGGTGACGTGACCGATGATGAACACCGTGGTCCCGGTCGTTTTGGCCATCTGGGTCAGGATGCCGGCACATTCCCGCACCTGGGTAACGCTGCCCGGGGAAGAGGTGAATTGCGGATCAAAGAGCACCTGGATCGAATCGATGATCACCAGTTCGGGTTTGAGCTGACGGATATATTCGCTGATCAGGGAAAGGTCGGTCTGATTGACGATATAGAGCAGATCGTTCTCCCCGTGAGGAGCCAGCCGCTGCGCCCGTAACTTGGTTTGCGCGACCGATTCCTCACCGCTGATATAGAGAACTTTCAAACCCCGGTGCGTCAGTTGATTCGAGATCTGCAGCGAAATCGTGGACTTGCCGATGCCGGGATCGCCGCCGATCAATACCACCGACCCCCGGACGATCCCACCGCCTAGAACGCGGTCAAGTTCGGCTATACCGGTCTTGACCCGCAGCGCTTCCTGCGGCTGGACATCCTTGAGCAGCACGGGCGCGTCTTTGTAGAGCGCCGCCCTGACCTTTGTCTTTGCGGGAACCTGGTCGAACGTCTCCTCGACAAAAGAATTCCAGGCGTTACAATCCGGGCATTTGCCCAGCCATTTTGCCGACTGATAACCACAATGCTGGCAGGTGTAGATCTGTTTGGTTTTCATACGCGCGAAACATGCGGGCAAGAGTGCAGCAGGACAGGCTTTACAGACCGGCGCTTAAACGCTTAATCCTTGGTCACTTTGAAAAGTTTCCAGGGATGCTTCTTTATATCGATGATCAGCGCTTCCAATTCATTATAAAGCCTGTCGGTATACATGATTTTGCCGACTGTTCCTTCTCCGTTCTTGATCCTGGTGATGCCGTCGTTAACGTTTTCGCTTAATCCCTTGAGCGAGGACGTCAGGTCTTCCACGCTGGAGAGCGTCTGATCGAGCTTGGTGGTCACCGACTTGGCCAGTTCACCGAACTCCTGCATGGCAAAGGGGTCGTTACCGAACATCTGCTCATCCTCCCTGATGAAAGAACTGAAATCCCTGCCCGGCATGATCTCGATGTACTTCTCCCCGAGCAACCCGAGGGTATTGACCCAGACCTGGGAATCGCGCGGGATCTTGATATCCTTGGTGATCCATCCGACCAGCTCGACTTTCGGTTTCTCTCCCGGAGCGGGGATGACAAAATTGATCTTGCGGATGTCTCCGACATCCACGCCGGCAAAGCGCACGGGCGAGCCGATCTTCACGCCGTTAATGAAGTTAAAGACGAACTTGACGCGATAAGCCGTCAGCACGGTCTTGATGTCCCCGATCGAGAGAACGAAAATCATCAGGATCACCAAACCGACAAACACAAAAATGCCGACCTTTAACTCCATTTTGCTTTTTCCGAATATCATAGAGAGACCCTCCGTTAAATAAAGCTGTCAGTCGCTTCAGTAATCGGCCCCTTAGCCAAACCGTTGATAAACTGATATACGATCGGATGCGTGGTGTTCTGGATCTCTTCCGGAGTGCCCTCGGCTATTATCCTGCCCTGATAAAGCATGGCGATCCGGTCCGCGATCCGATACGCGCTCTTCATGTCGTGGGTGACCACGATCGAGGTTACTTTCAATTTATCGTGCAGGCTGCGAATAAGCTCATTGATGCTGTCCGCGGTAATCGGGTCGATGCCGGTGGTCGGTTCGTCGTAGAACACCACCTCCGGACGGGTACAGATCGCCCGGGCCAGAGCCACGCGCTTGCGCATGCCGCCGGAGAGCTCCGCCGGCATCAGGTTGCCGATGCCGGACAACCCGACCAGCGCCAGCGCTTCCTCTACCCGTTCGAACAGCTCCACGCCGGCCATATTCTGATGTTCGATCAGTTCAAAGCCGACATTCTCGCCGACGGTCAGGGAATCGAACAAAGCGCCGCCCTGAAAGACCATATTCATCCGCGAACGCATGGCGTTAAGTTCCTTGGGCGACAACGACCAGACATCCTGGCCGTCAAAAAAAACCTCGCCGCTGTCAGGCTGCCAGAGACCGATCATGTGCTTGAGCAACACGCTCTTGCCGCAGCCGGAACGGCCGATCACCACCAGCGTCGTTCCCTTTTCCACCTTCAGGTTAAGGTTCTTGAGGACGCGATGGTCGTTGAAACACTTATTCAGATTCTTTACTTCGATCAGCGTCATAGATTACGGAAATATAAAATAAAACAATGCGGTGAAGAAACAGTCGCAGGCGATGATCAGGATAAAAGAACTCACCACCGAGCGGGTCGTCGCCTTGCCCACGCCTTCGGCGCCGCCTTCGACATTGAACCCCTGGTAGCAGCTGACAAAAGCGATGATCATCCCGAAAAAGAGGGTCTTGATCAGGCCGGTGACGATATCCTTATACCGCAGCGACTCGAACGTGACATTCATGTACATGCTCGACGGGATCCCGAGCTTGAAAACGCAGATCATCCATCCGCCGAGGATACCGATGATATCGGCGTAGAGCGTCAGCAACGGCAGCATCAGCGTCAAAGCGAGGAAACGCGGCACCACCAGATACTGCACCGGGTTGGTGGCCAGAGAAGTCAATGCGTCCACCTGCTCGGTGACCTGCATCGTGCCGATCTCCGCGGTGATCGCCGCGCCCACGCGTCCGGCGACGACCAGCGAGGTGATCACCGGTCCCAGCTCGCGGACGATCGATAAAGCCACGATGCTGGCGATATACATCTCGCTGCCCAGCTTCCGCATGAGGTATGATATCTGGAAGGCGAAGATCACACCGATGAACAAAGCGATCAGCGAAACGATGGGCAGGCTGTCGAGCCCGGCGCGCTGGGCCTGTTCGAAAATCCGTTTCTTTTTGAACGGCGGCACGAACGTCAGGATCACGGTCTGCGTGGCGAGGTTGGACAAACCGCCCATAAAACCGAAAAACATCCTGACCCTGGCAATAAGCGAATCCTCGATCTGTTTTATCAGCATGGCTCAAACACCAGTTCTTGATTTTTACGCAGCACTTTGATCGTGGTGCCTTCGGGGAATTTCTTGCCGATGATCTCCGAAGCCAGGGTATCTTCCACGAAACGCTGTATCGTCCTCTTCAAAGGACGCGCCCCGAACACCGGATCGAACCCCTTCTCGATCAGGAAGTCCTTGGCCTCTTTGTCCACCAGCAGCGTGATCTTCTGCTCCTTCAAACGGTCCGCCACATGCGCGATCTCGATATCCACGATGCTCTCCAGATCCGTTCGCTGCAGAGGACGGAATACGATGATATCGTCGATGCGGTTGAGGAATTCCGGTTTGAAGGTTTTCTTGACCTCTTCCAGCAGTTTGGTCTTCATATCATCATAGGTGACTTCGTCCGCCTGGGCGTTGAATCCGATCGCCCCTGCTTTGCGCACCAGTTCCGCGCCGACATTGGAAGTCATGATCATGATCGTATTGCGGAAATCGACTTTCCGGGCGAAGCTGTCGGTAAGGCGTCCGTCTTCGAACACCTGCAGCAGCAGGTTGAATACATCCGGATGCGCTTTCTCGATCTCATCGAGCAGGATCACCGAATACGGGCGGCGGCGCACTTTCTCGGTCAACTGCCCGCCTTCTTCATACCCCACGTATCCCGGCGGCGCGCCGATCAGCCGCGAAACGTTGAATTTTTCCATATATTCCGACATATCCAGCTGTATCAACGCGTCCTCGTCGCCGAACATATATTCCGCCAGCGCGCGCGCCAAAAGCGTCTTGCCCACGCCGGTGGGCCCCAAGAAGATGAACGAACCGATCGGACGGCGCGGATCCTTGATCCCGGCGCGCGAACGGCGCACCGCGTGCGCGATCGCGGAAATCGCTTCCTGCTGACCGACGACTTTCTTGTGAAGCTCTTCTTCGATCTTGAGCAGTTTCTCGCCTTCCTTGGCTTCCATGCGGAACAGCGGGATGCCGGTCCACTGGGAGACGATTTTCGCCATGTCTTCTTCGGTGATCTCCGGACGGATCTTATCCTTGGTCGCGGTCCATTCGTGGTTGAAACGGTCCAGCTCTTCGCGGGCAATGCGTTCCTGATCGCGCAGGGCTGCGGCCTTTTCGAAATCCTGATTCTTGATGTGGACTTCCTTCTCTTTCTTCAAGGACTCCACCTTGGCTTCCAGTTCCTTTAATTGCGGAGGCACCACCAGCACGTTCAAACGGGCGCGCGAACCGGCTTCGTCGATAAGATCGATAGCCTTGTCCGGCATGAAACGGCCGGTGATGTACCGGTCGGCAAGCTGCGCCGCCGCACGCAAGGCGACTTCGTTGTAGATGACACGATGATGCGCTTCGTATTTTTCCTTCAATCCTTTGAGAATCTCCACCGTCTGGTCGACCGAAGGAGGCTCGACCATGATGGTCTGGAAACGCCGTTCCAGCGCGGCGTCCTTCTCGATATATTTGCGGTATTCATCCAGGGTAGTGGCGCCGATGCACTGGATCTCGCCTCTGGACAGCGCCGGCTTGAGAATGTTGGACGCGTCGATGGCGCCTTCAGCCGCACCTGCGCCGACAAGAGTATGCAATTCGTCGATAAAAATGATCACGTCCTGGGAGCGCTTTATCTCTTCCATCACCGCTTTGATCCGCTCTTCGAACTGGCCGCGATATTTCGTGCCGGCGACCATCAGCGCCAGGTCGAGCACGATCAGGCGCTTATGCCGCAGCAGTTCGGGAACGTTGCCGGCGATGATCGCCTGGGAGAGACCTTCGACGATCGCGGTTTTACCCACGCCCGCTTCTCCCAGCAACACGGGATTGTTCTTGGTACGGCGGCTCAAAATCTGGATCACGCGTTCGATCTCGTTCTTGCGGTCGATCACCGGGTCAAGCTTGTTCTCCCGCGCCAGCGCGGTGAGATCCCTGCCGAAGGCGTCGAGCGCCGGCGTCTTGGTTTTCGCCTGCGCCTGGCCGAATCCGGGCAGCTCGGAACCCAGCACTTCCATCACCTTATTGCGGACGGTGTTGAGGTCCAGGCCGAGATTCATCAGGACCTGCGAAGCGACCCCTTCCTCCTCGCGGATCAATCCCAGCAGCAAATGCTCGGTGCCGATATAGTTATGTCCCAGCGACCTGGCTTCTTCGGCCGCCATCTCCAGAGCCTTCTTCGCCCGCGGGGTGAACGGCAGATCGCCGATGATCTGGGTGGTCGGGCCGGGCTGCACCAGCTTCTCGATCTCCAACCGGATGTTCTCCAAAGACAACCCCATCTTTTCCAGAACGGTGGCAGCGACGCCCTCCCCTTCCCGGATCAGGCCGAGCAGGATATGCTCGGTGCCGATATAATCGTGATTGAAACGTTTCGCTTCTTCCTTGGCCAGAATGATAACCTTGCGTGCTCTTTCGGTAAATCGGTTGAACATGGTAGTTCTCCTCTGATAACCGGGTTCTACGTCTTGCTTAATCTGCTGCGGATAAGCTCCGCGCGCGTGACGTCCCGTTCCTGCTGGGTCAATTTTTTACTCTGGAACTTCTGCAGATGCGCCGGCTGGGTAAGAATAAAAAGCTCGTTGACCACCCGGCGGTTCATATCTTTAACCACGCCCAGGTCACAGCCCAGGCGCACCAGAGACAACAGCTCGATGGTTTCCTGGCTGGAGATGATATGGGCGCTTTTGAGTATCCCGAAGCTGCGGCTGATCTTGTCTTCCAGCATCGAGCGTCCGCTGGATAAGAGGACCTCGCGCGACTGCGTCTCCTGTTCGATGATCTGACGGATCAGACCGTTGATGTTATCGATGATCTCCTGCTCGCTGTGTCCCATGGCGACCTGATTGGACACCTGGAAGAAATTGCCGCTGGCCTGCGTGCCTTCGCCGTAGAGCCCGCGGGTGGTAAACGAAAGTTTTGAGATCGCCGCCAGGACTTGATTGATCTGACGGGTCATGACCAGCGCCGGCAGATGCAGCATTACCGATCCGCGCATAGCGGTCCCGGCATTGGTCGGGCAGGCGGTCAGGTACCCCCATTCCGCGGAAAAAGCGAAACGCAGATCCTTGCCCAGTTGATCGTCTATGCGGTTGATGATATTCCAGGCCTCATAGAGATTAAAGCCGGATTGCATCACCTGGGCGCGGATATGGTCTTCTTCATTGATCATGATCGAGACGATCTCGTCATTGTCGACGACCACCGCTTTGTTCTCGCTTTTCTGGGCGTGCTCCAGGGACATCAGGTGGCGTTCCACCAGGAACTGCTTGTCCACCGCGTCCATTTCAGTCAGGCTGAACGTGGTCGCTTTCTTAAGGAGCTCGTTGCGGCCGAGAACGTCCTGTATCGTCTCCAGCGTCTGCTTGGACTGTTTTTTGTTTGCCCAGTGCGGAAAAGCCACTTTATCGATATTACGGGCAAGACGGATCCGGCTGGATATGACGATATCCGAATGCGGACCCGTACCCTTAAGCCATTCGCTGGAATGATGTAATAGATCGTCGAGGTTCATGATTTCTCGTTCGATTCCTTATCGTTCGCCTGCTTCTTCTCGAGCTCTTTGATCTGGTCGCGCAGCCGCGCGGCCTCTTCATAGGCTTCCATCTCGATAGCTTTCTGCAGACGGCAGCGCAGTTCCTGCGCGTCGGGTTTCCTGCGCGATCCCTTGCTTCCGCCGGCAGCGGCGGGCTTGACCGGACACTTGCCGCAATGGGTATTGGAACCGTGGATCCGTTTCAACAACGGCCCCAGGAAATTCCGGAACGCGGCGTAACATTCGCCGCAGCCGAGCCGGCCGATCTTTTTGAAATCCTTATACGTCAAGCCGCAGTTGGGGCATTTAATGCTCACCGGCTCCTTCTCATCCTTGCCCGGCTTCTCGAAATCGGCCAGACCGGCAAGCAGGTCCGACAAGCCGAATTGCTGCTCCATCTGCGCGCTCTTCTTATGCGCGCATTCCTCGCAGAGATGCAACTCGTTCATCTGATTATCGATGATCTCGGTCAGATGCACGGTCGCCGGATTTTTACCGCAGATATCGCACACCATCAATACTTCACTCCGTCTTTACCGGTGATCGCTTTGAATTTCTTGATCAGGTCCGCGGTCATGGCTCCGGGTTTACCCGTGCCGATAGCGCGTCCATCCACCTTGACCACCGGGATGATCTCCGCGGCGGTGCCGGTGAGGAAACATTCGTCGGAATTGTACACTTCATGCCGGGTGATCACGTGCTCATGCACCGTAATTTTGTTTTTCTCGGCCAATTCCAGCACCGCATCGCGGGTAATGCCGCGCAACGTGCCCATGCACTGCGGAGGGGTGATCAGATGGCCGGCCTTGACCACGAAAATATTATCGCCGGTGCATTCCGACACATACCCCAGAGCGTTGAGCATGATCGCCTCGTTATACCCGGCGTTCACCGCTTCCATCTTGGCCATGATATTGTTCAAATAGTTCAAAGATTTGATCTGGGGATTCACCGCTTCCGGCAGGTTGCGCACGGTCGGCACGGTGATGATCTCCATCCCTTCCCGATACAGCTTCTCGGGATACAGGGAAACGCTGTCGGTAATAATGATCACCGTGGGTTTTCCGTAACATTTGCGCGGGTCCAGCCCGAGATCGCCCACGCCCCGGGTCACGATCAGACGGATATAAGCGTCGGACAGCTTGTTGGCCTTAAGCGTGTCCACCACCGCTTTACACATCTGGTCCCGGGTCAAGGGTATCTTGAGCATGATCGTGTGCGCGGATTCGTACAGGCGCACGATATGTTCCTTGAGTTTAAAGACCAGCCGGTTGTACGCGCGGATCCCTTCGAACACCCCGTCGCCATAGAGGAGCCCGTGATCGAACACGGACACCTTCGCGTCCTCTTTTTCACAGAACTTCCCGTTCATATAAATCTTCATGCGTTTGCTCCTTTCAATTAACCAGAATGCCGTCTGTCAGTCTATATATTGTATCAGAAGTTTTGGCTAATTCCAAATTATGCGTTACCAGAATTATCGTCACTTTTTCCCGGCGGTTTATCTGTTTCATCTCGGCCACGATCTCGGCGCCGCTGGCCAGATCGAGATTGCCCGTTGGCTCGTCACAGAGCAGCAACTCCGGGCTGTTCATCAATGCCCGGGCGATAGCCACGCGCTGCTGTTCCCCGCCGGAAAGCTGCGAAGGAAAATGACCGGCGCGCCGGCTCAACCCCATTTGATGCAAAAGCGCCTGTGCGCGCTCGCGCACCGACCCGCTGTTCTGTCCCGGACCGGCATCCAGCCCGACCAGCGCGGGCATCATCACGTTTTCCAGCGCGGTAAATTCCGGCAGCAGATGATAAAACTGGAATATAAATCCGATCTTGCGGTTGCGCAGCCTGCTCAACGCTTTGTCATTGAGACCGTGGATATCCTGCCCCTCGAAAAATACCTTGCCCCGGGTCGGCTCGTCCAGGCCGCCGAGAATATGCAAAAGGGTGGATTTACCGGCGCCCGAAGGGCCCACCAGAGCGAGAAAAGCGCCTTTTTCGATCCGGAGATCGATGCCCTTGAGCACCTGGATCTCTTTATTCCCCACGCTGTAAGACTTATGGACGTGCTGTATCTCGATCATATCTATCATTCGTACCGCAGCGCTTCGACCGGCTTCATCTGGGCGGCTTTCATCGCCGGATAAATCGTCGCGATCAGGGTAATGCCCAGGGCCGCGGCCACGATCAAAACCAGGTCCGGCCAGAGCTCCAGGGCCACCGGCAGCCGATCCACATAATAAATACTCTGGGGCAGTTTGATGAACTGGTACTTCTTCAAGAGCAAACACAGGGTTACCCCGCTGGCCGTGCCCAGAAGCGTACCCATCCCGCCGATAAGCAACCCCTGGTAGGTGAATATCCTGCGCAACGAAGCCGCGCTGACCCCGATAGCCTTGAGAATACCGATATCCTTGGTCTTCTCGACCACCATCACGATCAGGGTGCTGACGATATTGAACGACGCCACCAGAATGATCAAAGTCAGGATAATGAACATCGCCAGCTTCTCCAGTGCGAGCGCGGCGAAGAAGTTCTCGTTCACTTCCATCCAGGTCTTCAGGGTATACTCATAGCCCAGCGCGTCGATCAACGCACCCTTGACCTTATCCGCCTGATAGATACTGTCGATGGTGACCGCCAGCGAACTGATCGTATCCTGCAGCCCCATCATTTTCTGCCCGGTCTTCAAACTGACAAAGATCAGATTCAGATCATAATCGTACATGCCCGAAGCGAAGATCGCCGCGACTGTAAGCCGATAGCTGTCGCCGGCCGCGGAATAGGCGGTTATCTCCGAACCCGGCTCCGCCCCCAGATACAGCGCGAGCTCCTTACCGATGACCACGCTCCGGTCGTCCAGGGCTTCGAACGCGCCCCGGCTGATCAGCTTGCTGATCCGGGTTACGGCTTTTTCCTTTTGCGGATCGACTGCGCGGAAATTGATGGCGATGAAACGCTGCCCCTCTTTCACCAGGACCTGCCCCTGGATAAACGGGGCCACCGCCTTCACCTGAGGATTCCCGCTGACCAGCGCGGCAACGCGGTTATACTCCGCCCGGTCCATTCCCCGGTAACTGGTCACGGTGATATGCGCGGTATTACCGACGATCTTATCGCGCAGGTCGTTATCGAATCCCGTCATCACCGCGATCACCACGATCAATGCCATGACCCCGATGGCGATCCCCAGCACGGAAATCACGCTGATCAGAGAGATGAATTTCTCCCTGCGCTTGGTGATCAGATACCGCCAGCTGATGAACAGATGTAATGACATACCAGCGCCTATTCGCCGGTGCGCTCGGCAGAGCGCAACAACGGGAAAAGGATCACGTCGCGGATCGACGATTGATTGGTCAAAACCATGACCAGCCGGTCGATCCCGATACCCAGCCCTCCGGCGCACGGCATGCCGTGCTCAAGAGCAAGCACATAGTCTTCATCCACGGTCTTCTGGCCGCTCTCACCCGGATCCCTGACTTCTTCCTCGAATCGTTTTTTCTGCTCGATCGGATCATTCAGCTCGGAATAGGCGTTGGCCACTTCCATGTTGGCAATGAACAATTCAAACCGCTCGGAAAGCAGCGGATTATCCGGCCGGGTCTTGGCCAGAGGACAGAGCGACGTATAATAATCGGTGACGAACGCAGGATTGACGTTCATATCCGCTTCCAGCGTATCTTCGATGATCTTGTTGATCTGGGTGCGGCTCAAAACGTCCCTGTCCTTCGCAAAACCGGCCTGCTTGACCTTCGCCAGCATCGCCTGCTCGTTGTCCGAAGGATCGATATTGAACTTATCCTTGACCAGCTGGGCGAAAGAAATGCGCTTCCAGGGAGGCGTCAAATCTATCTGTTTGCCGTCGAAAATGAATTGCAGCGTGCCGAAAACCTGCTGCGCGACATTGACGATCAGACTTTCGCACAGATGCATCATCTGCTCCATGTCGCTGTAGGCGGCGTACACTTCAAGCATGGTAAATTCCGGGTTATGCTTGACCGACACCCCTTCATTGCGGAACGAGCGGTTGATCTCGTAGACCCGGTCCAGGCCGCCGACCAGCAGCCGCTTCAGATACAATTCGGGAGCGATGCGCAAAAACAGGTTCATGTCGTACTCATTATGATGCGTGATGAACGGGCGTCCGGCTGCGCCGCCGGCGATCGGATGCATCATCGGCGTCTCCACTTCCAGAAAACCTTTCTCGTCGAGCGTACGGCGGATACCCTGGATGATCCGCGAGCGCAGGGCGAAAATCGTGCGCACCTCTTCATTGGCCACAAGATCGAGGTAGCGCTGGCGGTAACGCACTTCCACGTCTTTGAGCCCATGCCACTTCTCCGGCAACGGCCGCAAAGCCTTGGCGAGAAAAACATAATCCTCGACTTTCAAAGTCGGCTCGCCGGTATGGGTTTTGAATAACTCGCCCACCACGCTCAAAAAATCCCCCACTTCCAGATTATCCAGAAGCGCGAATTTCTCCTTGCCGATAAAATCCGCCTTGATATACAGCTGGATCCTTCCGGTGGCGTCCCGCAGATCGGCGAACATCACTTTGCCGTGCAAGCGCTTGGCCATCAGCCTTCCGCACAGGCTGGCTTTCTTGTTTTCCTCAAAATGAGCCGTAACTTCCCCGATATCTATACGGTTAGGAAAAGGCCGGGCATAAACGGTAACGCCCTGGCTGCGCAACGCTTCCAGTTTAGCTTTTCTCAATTCAAGAATCTCATGTAATTCCATATCCGTCCTCTGGGATAAAACATTCCCCTTCCCGCGCTTAAAGCTTCAACCTGTTCGGCTTCAAACCGGGTTAGAGTCGAAAATTCATACTATTATATAGTATATTGGGATGGATGTCAACCTGAAAGGCAAGCTATAAACTCAAGCAAAAATTGTAGAACGGGCGAATCTTGTTTTCCTCAACCTGTTCAAGCGCAAGGCTTTCCTGAATGCGAAAAGGACCGATACTCTGGCGCTCGAGTTGAGAAATGTGACCTGCGCTATGCAACTGGGCCGCCACATCCTCTGCCAGCTGGCGCACATAGGTCCCCTTGGAACACTTGAGATAGAAACGGACGTGCGGCAAATCGCAGGAAAGCATCCGCAGCTGGTGAATAGTGATCGGGCGCGGTTGACGATCCACATGTTTGCCCTTGTTGGCGAGCTTATACAACGGTTTGCCCTGATGCTTAACTGCGGAATACATCGGCGGCGTCTGCAGTATTTCCCCCTGAAAACGGCCGAACGTTTCTTCCACCATACCGGCCGTGATATGCTCCCACGGCGCGGTCCTGATCTGGCGGCCCTGGCTGTCTCCGGTGTCGGTCTGCACCCCGAAGGTCAAGGTCGCGGCGTATTCTTTCTCAAAGTCCAGGAACCGGTCGAAAAGTTTGGTGCATCTTCCGACGAGAACCACGAGCACGCCGGTAGCCATGGGGTCAAGGGTGCCGGCGTGACCGACCTTCTTGATCTTGAGCTTCCGGCGCACAAAATCCACCACATCGTGCGAGGTAATGCCGCTGGGTTTATTGACTATCAGTATTCCGTCCATATCCGCTCACAGCTATCCACAGCAAACCCGGGACTCTCCCGCTGTCCCTGCGAAAACCCTCCAGGCGGGACTCCCTTCGGTCGCCTGTGGATAACTCCGGTTAGAGGTAGGAGTGATCCTTGAGATAGCCGGCGTAGTCTTTGACCGCCTCTTCCAGGCTCATGCACGCATGCCTGCAGCCGGCCTTACGCAGCTTCGCCAGGGACGCTTCGGTAAAATACTGATAATTCGGACGGATCGCCGCCGGCATCTCGATATACTCGATCGACGGTTTCATCTGCAGCGCCGAAAAAAGCGCGAATGCGACATCGTTCCAGCTGCGCGCCGCGCCCGTGCCGATATTGAAAATCCCTTTCCTATCCGGATGGTCGATGAAGTAATACACCATGGCGACCGCATCCTTGACGTAAATAAAATCCCGCTGCTGCTGTCCGTCGGCATAATCGCTGCGGTGAGACTTGAACAGCCGCATGGGCTGCCCGGCGCGGACGCCGTCAAACACCTTGGCGATGACCGAACGCATCTGCTCCTTGTGGTATTCGTTGGGACCGAACACATTGAAGAACTTGAATCCGGTGACCTTTGACGAAAGTCGATTGCGGATAAGCCAGAGATCGAAAAGCTGTTTGGAATAACCGTACATGTTCAACGGGCGCAACGTAAGCGTGACCGCGTCGGCATCGCTGTATCCCAGCTCGCCGCCCCCGTACGTCGCTGCGGAAGAAGCGTAGAGAAAAGGGACCTTATTCTTGAGCGCCCAGCGCGCCAGCCGCAAGGAGTACAGATAATTATTGCGCATCAGATACCCGGCGTCCTGTTCCATGGTGGAACTGCAGGCGCCCAGATGCACCACGCAATCGAACTGTTTTTTGAACGCCCCCTGATCGACGAGCTGTATAAAATCTTCCTTGTCGAAATAGTCCTGAAACGTCTTGCCCGCCAGGTTCTTCCACTTTTCGTCCGTCCCCAGGTGATCGACGATACAAACGTCCCGGATCCCCTCTTTGTTGAGTTTCCACAACAAACAGCTTCCGATAAAACCCGCGCCGCCGGTAAGTAGGATTTTCATGTGTCGTCCTCGTAATGATGCGAACGGCTCTCTCTCCCTGCGGATCATTCGGGATCGTATACGCAGGGATACGGCCGCGACGCTTCCATCAAGATACCTCTCTATTGTAGAATTTTACTGTTGAAGAGGCAAGGTTTTTTTATTATAATACGTATGTACTCTTCAAACAAAGGGGGACCAATGCAGGAACGGCGTAAACATAAACGACTGGCGAAAAACGAAACTGCCTTCTTCGACACGGAAACTTCCAGCCGCCATCAAGCCACCATTCTCGACATCAGCCTGGGAGGCATGCGCATCGGACTGGACAAACACATGGCGGTCGGAACCATCCTGGCCGGCCAGTTCAAGATTTTGCCGCAAGCCGGAGCTTTTCACATCCGGGGGCAGGTCTCCTGGGTCAGACCCGCGGCTGCCGACGCCTCCAACACTTTTGAGATCGGCATCAAATTCACCAAAATCAGCGCCGCTCCCCTGTAACGCGATTTTCTGCAATCCCCGCGACCGCTTCAAAATGAAAGCCCGCGCCATGGCGCGGGCTTTCATTTTATATCGATCCCGATGCGTATCTATCCCTGGGCCGCTTTTTTATCGCCCTGGGTTTCATCCAGTTTGAATTTCCCGACGATTTCCTTCAAGTCCATAGCCAGGCGGGCCAGTTCCTGCGCGGAAGCGGACATCTCTTCCATGGACGCGGTCTGCTCCTCGGTGCTCGAGGAGACTTCCTCGACCGTGGCCGCGGATTCCTTGGCTATCGCGGCGACTTCATTCACCGCCTTGACCACCCGCTCCACTTCCGCGGTCATGCGTAACCCGGATTCGGAGATTTCATTGGTCATGGAAGTGGCCTGCTGGGCAGCCTGATTGATCTCCGCCAATACATCGGCGATCTTGCTGACCTGCATCTTCCCTTCCTGGACTTCCTTGGAGCTGACTTCAATGGACGTGACCGCGCGGTTGGTTTCGCTCTGGATCGAACGGATCAACCCGCCGATCTTACGCACGGCTTCGGCGGAACCTTCCGCCAGTTTCCGCACTTCTTCCGCCACGACGGCAAAGCCGCGGCCGGCTTCACCGGCGCGCGCCGCTTCGATAGCGGCGTTCAATGCCAGCAGGTTGGTCTGATCGGCGATAGACGTGATGGTCTCGGTGATCTCGCCGATCTGCTGGGACATCTGGCCGAGATTCTGGATAACTTTAGCGGTATCGGTAACCGTGCCGGTCAGCCGTTCAATCTTCTCAACCGTCTCTTTGGCGGTGGCGCGGCCGGTATCGGCCTTGGCACTGGTGTGGCTGACGGCCTGGCTGGCGTTCTCGGCATTGGTAACCATCTGTTTGATGCTCGCAGCCGTCTTTTCCATGGTGACGAACGTTTCTTCCACCCGTTCGGCCTGCGTATTGGTGCCTTTGGAAACTTTCTGCACCGCAGAGGAAACTTCCTGGGTGGTGGCGTTCATCTCTTCCGCCGAGGAAGACATCTGCTGCGCGGAACTGGCGACTTTATCCGCGCTGCTGCGCACCTGCGAAACGACCTGATTTAAAGAAGCGATGATCTTGTTGAATGCTTCCGCCAGGCGACCCAATTCATCATCACTCTTGAACCCTATCTTCTGGGTCAGGTCGCCGTTGATCAACGGCGTGGCCCCGACGATCAGCAGCCCGACCGGCTTGCTTAACATCCAGTTCAACAGGAAGAAGATCAAGAAAGACATCATCAGCAGACCGAAGAAAGAAACGACGATATTCTGCAGCTGCGCGTCCTTCATCGCCTTCTCCACCAATGTCCAGTCAAGCACGATGCGCAACGCGCCCAGGTACTGCTGCTGCGAACCGTGGCAGGTGAAACATTTCTTTTCGTTGGGAATGGCACGGACGATGGTAAAAACCGTATCCTTGCCTTCGGTCTTATATTCAAGATCGGCGTACTCTACGCCATCCCGGATACATCTGTCCACGTGCATGCCGGATTTGCCTTCGACCATCTTACCCAGCAACTCCTTGTTCATCGCCCGCTTGATCGTGCCTTTGTGATCGAGCAGTTCCACCCCCACCATGCCTTTGAGCGCGGCGAACTGGTTGAACTGCAGCTGGATAATATCCTGGTCGCCGGTAGTCATGGGGTAGCGGATAGCCGTGAGTACCGTATCGGATAGTTTTTTAGCCGCGTCTTTCTCGAGATCGAACAGCGACCGATTCTGATACGTCGCGTTCATCACGGTCAGGATGAGCAGGATAACCACAAGACACGCCCCCAACCAGACCGTCAACTTTGCGCCGATTGATTGCTTTATGCCTCCAAACATCGTGCCGCTCCTCTTTTCAGGGGTTAATACGCGAGGTTAAAAATCAGCTTCTTTGTGCGTCTTCATACACACATGACATTTAATGCAAATGTCCTTATCGCGAATATAGGTCTTCATCCCCTCCAGCGCAACCGAATCTCCGGGATTATCCGCGTGACGACTACCCGGTCCATGGCAGGCCTCGCACTGTTTGTACTTCAACTCCGGCGTCGATTCCTCGGAAACAAAACCGCCGTTCCCGTAGCCGGTGGCATGACATTTCAAGCATTCGCCGTCGCTGGTTTTACCGCGCATCTGCAGCACATTCCAGGCTTTGGTAAATTTACGGGATTCATAGTCTTTGTATTCTTTGGTGTGACAACCTTTGCATTTCTCCACGCCGACATACCTGGCTGTCCCCTGCGCAGAAGCAAGGCTGTAGAAAAACAGCACGCCTGCAGCCATGAAGGTTACCAGCAATACGCACATTAGGACCTTTTTCATTTTTTCACCCTCCGCGTTATTTACCCTGTTTCAGCCCCACTGACATTTTGTATATAATACTAAACTAAACTCTTTCTGTCAATCTTTAATTGTTATCATAACTCACTGGCGATAAATGAATAACGATCATTACGCCTTGGGCGCGCCTTTCTGCTGATCGTCTTTCTCATTCATGCCTTTTTTGAATTCTTTGATACTCTCGCCCAATCCCTTCGCCAGGTCTTTGATCTTGCTGCCGCCGAAAAATAAAAGCAGGATAACCAGAATAATCAGAAGTTCAGGAATGCCGATTCTACCCATTCAATTTCCTCCTCTCAATTATGTCTCCTGTTATTATACCAAATTCATACAGAATAAGCAACGGTACAGCCATAAGAATTTGAGAGAACACATCCGGTCCCGGAGTCAACGCCGCGGCGGCAATAAAGATCAATACTACCGCGACCCTGCGCTGCCGGCGCATGGTCTTTACCTGCAGCAATCCGGCCTTCACCAGGAATCCCATGACCAGCGGCAATTCAAAAACCACTCCGAACGCGAATAGCAGTCCGAATACAAAAGCCAGGTATCGGGAGATCGAGATCATCGGGACCATCACCTCGTTGCCGTAGGCCAGCAGGAACTTCACTCCGACGGGCAGAACCAGATAATAACAGAATGCCGCGCCGGCGACAAACAGGAGGAACGAGATGAAGGTAACCGCAAAAAGGATGTTGCGCTCCCTGGGCAGTAATCCCCGCTGCACGAAACTCCAGATCTGGAAAAGAACAAAGGGTAAGCTTACGCCCGCGCCCAGACACAAAGTCAGCTGTATCCGGCTCCAGAACGCTTCAAGCGGACTGATAAAAATGAATTGCCCGAAAGGCATCGGTCGCGCCAGATCGCGCAAGAACGGGTCTACCAGCGGATAGGTCGCCACCGAACCGGCCACGACGGCGACCGCGGCGTATATGAGGCGTTTACGCAGCTCGATCAAATGCACCATCAACGGGATCGGTTCGTCAAGCGGGCTTTGACTCTTCATCCTGCTGTTTCCCCAGTTTCTCCCTGACTTCTTCCTGTATGTCTGCGGGCGGCTCCTGCTCGACCGCCTGACGCAAATCCATCGCCGCGCGCTTAAGCTGAACGGTAAGCTTGCCGATCTGTCGGGCAAGATCAGGCAATCGCTTCGGGCCCATCACCAGGAGAGCGACCACAAGGATCACCAGCAATTCCGGCATGCCGATATTGAACATACGTTCTTGTCTATTTTTGCACATCCAGCTCGATGACCCGCGATTCCAGTTCAGCGGTACGCTCGATGGTAAGCCGGGCGCCTTCGGCAGGCGTTCCCCGCGCGACCATGGCAAAAGCGTGGGTCAGCGATTCCGGCGTGGTGTGTCCGTCGTCGGCCAGGGCGATCTTCATGCGCACCACCTGACGGCCGCCTCCCTGATCCAGGGCGATCTTGAGCATTTCCCGGGCAACTCCGACTTCATGCATGGTTAATCTCCTCGAGTACTAAAGCGGATAATTCCGGCACGACCCTGCGGATGTCCGCCGTCAATTCCATACCCAGGTCCATCGCTTTCGGCTCGACGCCGAATATCACCACCGGAGGCAGAATCCGTTTAAGCTGAATGATACGGAAAATATCTTTCAGGGTAACATCGTGCAGCGAAGTGTTCAGTTCGGCGTTGGTCTCGAAATTATCGGGAGTGAATCTATAGATTGCGCCGGGGACGCTGCCGGCCCGTATGGCGTCTACGATAACGACTTTCTCGGCGTCCTCAATGAAGGGGATCAGATCGAACCCTCCGGTTGCCCCGTCGATAAGCTCAATGTCTTCGGGCAGGGTCTGGTGTTTCAAATACTCGATCAGGTGGATCCCGACGCCCTCGTCCTGTAAAAGCAGATTCCCGCAGCCGATGATGCGTTTCATGCTTCAGACAACGCGGAATTTCTTCATCTCGCCGCTGGGTTTGATCAAATGCACGGCGCAGGCGATACAGGGATCGAAGGAACGGATGATCCTGACGATCTCGATGGGATTTTCCGTATCCGCGATAGCCGTTCCGATCATGGCTTCTTCGACCGGACCGCGCACGCCCTTGTCGTCCCTGGGGCCGCAGTTCCAGGTGGTGGGAACCACCGCCTGATAATTGGCGATCTTCTTTTTTTCGATCTTGATCCAGTGACCGAGCGCGCCCCGGGCGCCTTCGGTCAACCCCATCCCCTCGCCGGAATCTGGGACCTTGCATTCCGCCCAGGCCGGCTGACCGGGCTTGAGCTGCAGCAGCCACTCTTCCATGGCTTGCGATAATTTCTGCGCTTCGATCGCCCTGGCGGCGTGCCGGTCGATAACCGAGATGCCTGAACGGTAATCGCCGTTGACCCACATCCGGGCCAGCGGTCCGACCTCGTAGGGTTCTCCTTCGTAACGCGGGGCCTTGAGCCAGGAATAACCGTTCTTCTTTTCCGGATCCGCATCGGTCATGCCCGAGTACGGATGCTTGCCGCTGTTGGAATCCTTATACCAGGAGCTGCCCACATCCTCGGTGACTTTAGCCGGGTCAAAACCAACCACTCTTCCCCTGGCATATCTTCCGGCTTTGTAGAATTTCTCTTTCCCGTCGGCGTCCTGCGGGAAGCCGCCGTAGGCCAGCAGATTTCCGTGGCCGACGCCGATTTTCCTGTAATCGCTGTACATTTCCGCCACGCCCAGAACATCCGGGATATAAACGTCATTGATGAACTGCCGGATCTCGCGCAGCCTCCAGAGAAAAGAAGCGATCTTGTCCACCGACGGAGTGACGGTAACGCCGCCGGGAAGTATGGTAACCTGGGGAGGCATTTTGCCGCCGAACACTGCCAGCATCTCATGGCATTTCTTGCGCATTTCCAGCGCCTGGAGATAATGCTCGACATACGCGGCGTTGACTTTCGGCGGAAGCCGGTAATCGCCTTTATAGCGCGGCACGAACGGCGGCACGTCCGGCCCCTGCACGTAATCCAGCGCGGCCAGATGATAAAAATGCAGGATATGCGACTGCAGATGATTCGAGGCTAACAGAAGGTTGCGGATGATGCGGCCGTTATCCGGGACTTTCACTTTGAACGCGTCGTCAAGACACAGCGTCGCGGCAGTGCCGTGAGCCATGGGACAGACGCCGCAGATCCTCTGCACGATATGCTGCGCGTCGCGCGGGTCCCTGCCCCTCAAGATGAGTTCGATCCCGCGCCACATCGTCCCGGAGCTGTAAGCGTCGGTGATCTTGCCGTCCGTCAGTTCGACGGTCATCTTCAAATGCCCTTCGATCCTGGTTACCGGATCTATCACTATTTTTTCAGTTGCCATCAGATCCTCCTTCCCCACGGGGGGAACACTTGCGCATCCGATTGCGCAAGGTGTGAGTTGTAGATATATTAAACGATCTCGCTATCCTTCTTCGGCCATTTATCCTTGGGTAACGCGCTGTAGAACGGAGACATCCCGTCCGGGAAATTCTCGCTGGAGCAGCCGATACAGGGAGCGCCCACGCCGATACACCAGTTGACCCCGCTGTTCCATTTGCGCAAGGGGCAATCCGAAGAAGCCATCGGCCCTTTGCAGCCCAATTCGATGAGGCACCCTTTGTCCCCGAATTTCTTGGCCATCTTGCCTTCCTGAAAATACGAATAATTCGGGCAGTTCTGATGAATTGTCTCGCTGAAGAATATCTTGGGGCGTTTTTTCTCGTCGAGTTCCGGGATCCCGAAAAGCAACACGTGCACGATCGTCCCCAGTATCCAGTCGGGATGCGGAGGGCATCCCTGAATATTGATGATCGTTGCTTCGGGCAGGATCGCGCTGACCGGTTTACAGTCGGTGGGATTGGGTTTCCCCGCCGGGATGCCGCCGAAAGAAGCGCAATCGCCGATCGCCAGGATCGCCGCGGCCTTGGGGCCGAGCTCCTTGACGGTTTCCAGAATGGTCATTTCTTTACCGTCTTTTTCTCCGATGCAGCAATAAACGCCGTTATCCTTGGTCGGGATCGCGCCTTCGATCGCCAGGAAGAATTTTCCCTTGGCTTTCTCGGCGATGATATCCATGTAGTTCACGGCAAGCTCGCCGGACGCGGCCATGACGTTTGAGTGATAATGCAAATCGATGATCTTCAGCAATACTTCCGCGATGGTGGGATGAGCGGTGTTCAACAAGGTCACGGCGCAACCGGTGCAGTTCGCTCCCTGCAGCCAGATCACCGGCGGTTTGCTGGACGCGGCTTCCTGCATAGCCTGGACCAGCTCCGGGACCGCCAGCTGGGAAAGCCCCATGCCCATGGCCGATGCGCTGCACAACTTCAGGAATTCTCTTCTGGTCAGTTCCATTCATGCCTCCTTTTTAAAAGTCTTGAGGAAAACAAAAAAACTGAAGCTGGGTTGCTTCAGTCGAAAGAATTTAATCGGTACAACTGTTGAAGTTGCACTATAGTCTGACCCTCCCGTATGTCCTCCTCCGGACAATTTTTTTTAACATACTTACGCGCCGATGTCAAGGTATATTTCCCTTTCAAAAACTGGTTTGATTCCTGCGGTTTTATGATACAATCCTTCTAGAATGCAACCCCATGGCAAAAAGATGATTAAAGCCGCGCGCATACAGATTGCCGGGATGGTTCAGGGTGTCGGATTCAGGCCTTTCGTGCACCGTTTGAGCCAGCGCTTCGGGCTGACGGGTTCCGTGCGCAATACGTCCGCCGGCGTAGAAATAACCGCCGAAGGCTCTCCCTCCGCGCTCACCGCTTTTTACTCCGGCCTGCGCAATGAACTGCCTCCTCTGGCGCGCATCTTTCGCAGCAGCATGCGCACTATTCCCGCGCGGGGACGACGGGGATTCCGGATACTGGAAAGCATCCGGACGCAAACGCCTGCAACGCTCATCTCTCCAGATATCGGCATATGCCCGGCGTGCTTGAAAGAAATTTTTGATCCGCGGAACCGTCGCTACCTGTATCCTTTCACCAACTGCACTGATTGCGGCCCGCGCTTCTCCATCATCGCCGCGCTACCCTACGACCGCAGCCGCACGACCATGCGCGCATTTCGCATGTGCCCCGCGTGCCGGCGGGAATACGGGGATATAAAAAACCGCAGATATCACGCCCAGCCCAATGCCTGCGGCGACTGCGGACCGCAGGTGGAATTGCTCGTCCGGCGCGCAGCCGGGACCAGAACGATCGCCAGGGGCAACAACGCCGTCAGCCGGACAATCAAGCTGCTCAAACAGGGCCGCCTGGTCGCGATCAAAGGCGTCGGGGGTTTTCATATCGGTTGTAACGCTTTCGACCGCTCGGCCGTAACAACCTTGCGCAGGAATAAGCACCGGCCGGCCAAACCGTTCGCCCTTATGGTCGCGGACATCCGCCAGGCAGAAAAACTGTGCCGGATATCCCCGCTGGAACGCCGGATACTCACCGGCCCGGAACGGCCGATCGTGCTGCTCAATAAACGCTCCCCCGATGACAAACTCTGCGCGCTGCTGGCGCCGGACAACAATTATCTGGGGATCATGCTCGCCTACGCCCCGTTACACTATCTTCTCTTCGCGCCGGAATTAAGCGCACAACGCCCGCTGGAATGCCTGGTGATGACCAGCGCCAATATCGCGGACGAGCCGATCGAGATCGACAATCAGCAGGCCTGCCGCAGACTGGGAAAGATCTGCGATACCTTCCTGGTGCATGACCGGCCTATCTACAACCGCTCCGACGACTCCATCGTCCAGGTCATGGATGACAAACCGGTTATCCTGCGCCGCGGCCGCGGGTATTCGCCTTTTCCGTTCGTGCTGGATTATCCGTCGAGAGAAATCTTCGCCTGCGGCGCGGAATTGAAGAACACGTTCTGCCTGGCCAAAAACCGGCTGGCATTCCTAAGCCAGTATATCGGCGACCTCTCCAGCCTGGAAACACTGCGCTTTTATACCGAATCCTTTAAACGTCTATCGGGATTATTCTCGATCCGCCCGAAGCTGGTGGCGCACGACATGCATCCGGATTATCTCTCCACCCGTTTTGCGCTTCAGCTGCGGCAGAAACATCCCGCGCTCAAAACCGTGGCGATCCAGCACCATCAGGCGCATGTGGCCAGCGTGATCGCGGAACATCGCATCGGCGCGGCGGTGATCGGCGTCTGTTTCGACGGCACCGGTTACGGGACCGACGGGCGCATCTGGGGAGGAGAATTCTTTTGCGGCACGCTCAAAAAGATGGAGCGAACGGCGCATCTGGAATACGTGGCCATGCCCGGCGGCGATCAAGCCGCGCGCGAACCGTTCAGAATGGCGATCAGTTATCTCCACCGTTGTTTCGGCGAGAATAGTCGCACGCTCGACATTCCGTTCGCGAAAAAATTCCGCCATTTGTTCGAACCGATCCTGGCTGCCGGACGGATGCACCCGATCCTGACTTCAAGCGCGGGGCGGCTTTTTGACGCGGTCAGCGCTTTGATCGGCGCATGCGAAACGATTTCCTACGAAGCGCAGGCAGCCGTCAGATTGCAGCGGCTGGCCGAACGCTCCTCGACGGCCAAAGCCTATCCCTTTGCGGTATTTCCCGCGGAGGACGCCATAATCAGCGCTCTGCCGGCTTTCCGTGAAATGGTCGAAGACATCCGCTGCGGGATAAAACCGGCAGTTATCGCGGCGGGATTCCATAACGGCCTGGCCCGGGCGGTTCTAGAAACCTGCAAACGCCTGCGCACCGCTGCCCGCTGCCGGAGGGTATGCCTTTCCGGAGGGGTTTTCCAGAACCGGCTCTTTCTGGAAAAAGTTATTTTTTTGTTGAAGAAAAACGATTTCCTCGTATATTATAATGAATTAGTGCCCACCAATGACGGAGCGATCGCTCTGGGACAAGCGGTACTGGCGAAAAACTCGATTGCGAGGTGATATTCTTGGCAGACCCCGACGCGCAGGGACGGAAACGCGAAACACCGCGCATCAAACATACCTTCATGGCGTATTTTCGCATGCATGAAGATATGTACATGCAGAACTGGGAAGCTTCGACTCTCATCGACTTGAGTTTGAGCGGTTGCTTTTTCTTCAGTTCTTTCCCCTATCAGCAGGGAGATGTTCTGGATATCAAACTGCAACTGCCCAATTCCACAAAAGCGTTAACCCTCGTCGCGGATGTCAAACGCATCCAGACCAGATCCGCCAACGCCAGCCTGGTGGGAGTAGGCGCGCAATTCCGCGCCCTGGACGACGATACGAAACGCGTGCTGGAAGAAGCGATCGCCTTCATCCTGGACGGACAGGCGCAAACCGGATCAGGCGGTGAGGAGAATAAACGCATTGCGCCCCGGGTCAACCGGAACTTCATTACCCGTTTTCGCCCGCAGACAACCGACGAAACACAGCCCTGGCAGTTCGCGGCGCTGCACAATATCAGCTCAACCGGATGCCTCCTTTCCACCGACGATCCCTTCAACCCGGGAGCGCTGCTGGACATCCGGATCGAATTCCCCGGGCTGGAATCGCCCATGACATTCACCGGCGAAGTGAAACGCTGCCTCGGCAGAAGCGGGCCGCGCCCGTCGCCTTATTCCGTGGGCGTGGAATTCAAAACTTTTGAAGAAAGCAAAAAAGAAGTCTTCCTGCAGCGACTGGAATTCTTCGTGCAGAAAGACTCTTCCAGATAAAGGACTTTTCCCCATGTGCCTGGCCATTCCGGCGAAGATCATCCGCACCAGCGGTTCACAGGCTCTCGCAGACATGTCCGGCGTTCGACGCCCGGTGGACGTGCGTTTCCTGGAAAACGTAAAAAAAGGCGACTATGTCCTGGTGCATGCCGGGTTCGCCATCGAAAAGATCGACCCCAAAGAAGCCAGAGAGACCCTGAAGCTTTTAAAATCGGTCAGCTTCGAATAAGATGATGAAATATATCGATGAATTCCGGGATAAGAAGCTGGTGAGCGGGCTGCTGGAAGAAATTGACCGGCTGTCCGGACAACCGGTCAACCTGATGGAAGTCTGCGGCACGCACACCATGGCCATCTTCCGCTCCGGGATCAAACAACTGCTGCCGGAAACGATCAACCTCATTTCCGGCCCGGGATGCCCGGTCTGCGTCACTGCCCAGGCGGACATAGACGCGATGCTCGCGCTGGCCCGCGACAAACGAGTGACCATCGCCACGTTCGGGGATATGTTGAAGGTCCCGGGCACGCGCAGCAGCCTGGAAAAGGAACGCGCCGCCGGATGCCGGGTCGTCCCCGTGTACAGCCCGCTGGACGCGCTGGAGCTGGCCCGGGAACGTCCGGGCACGGAAGTGGTCTTTCTGGCCGTAGGATTCGAAACCACCGCTCCGGCGATCGCTTCAGTGGTCAGCGATGCCCGCCGGCAGAACATAACGAACTTTTCCATCTATTGCTGCCATAAACTCATTCCGCCGGCGATGAAGCTCCTGCTGGATGCGCGTGAACTGAAGCTCGACGGATTCCTCTGTCCCGGACATGTTTCATCCATTATCGGCTCCCGGGCGTATACCGGGATCGCCCGGCGTTATCGCATGCCCTGCGTGATCAGCGGATTCGAACCGACGGATATTCTGGAAACCGTGCTGATGCTGCTGCGTCAGCGCCGCGGCGGCGCCGCCCGGGTGGAGATACAGTATAAACGCGCGGTTCATCCCGCGGGCAATCCCCTGGCGATGCGTATGCTGCGGGCGGTTTTCTCTGCCGGCGATGCCGATTGGCGCGGACTGGGCGTGATCCCGGACAGCGGATTGCATTTGAAAAAACCGTTCCATGGTTTTGACGCGGCGCGCAAATTCAGGATCGCGCCGGTTAAAACGGCGGCCGAACCCCGGCAGTGCCTCTGCGGGAAAGTGCTGCGGGGCGTCAGCACGCCGCCTCAATGCAGACTATTCGGCAAAACCTGCACCCCGGAGCATCCCTACGGCCCGTGCATGGTTTCTTCCGAAGGCACCTGCGCAGCCTGGTATAAATACCGATGAACAACACTGCACGCATATTACTCGGACACGGAAGCGGCGGCACGCTTACCCATCAGCTGCTGGCAAAGAGCATCTTTCCTCTGTTCGACAATCCCATACTGGCACAGGCCGATGACGCGGCGGTATTTTCCCTGAAAGGCGCAACCGCGTTGACCACCGACTCCTTTGTGGTGCAGCCGCTCTTCTTTCCCGGAGGAGACATCGGTAAACTGGCGGTGTGCGGAACAGTCAACGACCTGGCCATGATGGGCGCCGCACCGTTGTACCTGACTGCCGCCTGCATTATCGAAGAGGGTTTTGAGATCAGCCTGCTGGAGAAGATCATCCGCTCGATGAGCCGGGCTGCCCGCGAGGCCGGAGTGACCATCGTAGGAGGAGATCTTAAAGTGGTGGAACAGGGCGCTGCAGACGGGATATTCATCAATACCAGCGGGGTGGGCAGCATTGCGCGCGGCCGCTCCGTCTCCGGACATGGCGCCCGGCCCGGCGACCTGGTGATCATCAACGGCCACATCGGCGAGCACGGAACCGCGGTAATGGCGGCGCGACAGAATTACAAACTCACCACCGCGGTTAAAAGCGACTGCGCCTGCCTTAACGGTCTGGTAGACGCGGTGCTGCGAGCCGGCCCGCGGGTCCATGTGATGCGCGACCCTACCCGCGGCGGCGTCGCTACGACCCTCAACGAAATCGCTCTGCAATCCGGCGTGCAGATAGAGATTGACGAAGAGCAGCTTCCCGTCACGCCGGCAGTGCGGGGATTTTCGGAAATTCTGGGAATCGATCCACTCTATCTGGCCAACGAGGGAAAAATGCTTCTTTTCGCCGACCCGCGTTCAACCGCAGCCGCGCTCGCGGCGATGCGCGGACATCCCCTGGGAAAACAGGCGCGCATCATCGGCCGGGTCACCGGAAAAGGCGAACCGCTGGTCGTGCTGCGAACGGCGATCGGCTCCACCCGCATCCTCTCCATGCTTACCGGCGAGCAGTTACCGCGTATCTGCTGATCTTTTTTTCTTCCAGAGAAAAACCTTATCGCGAGGGCGCACCAGGAAGGGAATTTTGATGCCTACCGACGAGCCTTTGCCGGCTGCGCGAACCGGACGGTGATCGATCTGCAATTCCTGCGCCTGCGCCCAGGACGCGGGAGTGGTTTTTCCATAGAACAAGATCGTATCGTTTTTCTTCACCCGCTGATTCCTGACCAGTATCTCGGCGACCTGAATGCGGTCGTAGAAATTGACCACTTCCCCGAGAAAGACTTTTTCCGCCGCGGCGCCGCCGCCCGGGCTGCCGCCTGCGCGCGGCGGGCCGAAATAAAATCCCGATGAGAACCCCCGGTTAAACACTTCCCCGAGCCTGGCTTTGAGCGCAGCCTTGAGTTCCGCAGACAATGTCCCCGCGAAAAAAGCGTCGATCGCGCAGCGGTAGACCGCGGTCACCGTCGCGATATAATCGGGCGAGCGCATCCTGCCTTCGATCTTGAACGCATCTATCCCGGCAACAATGAGCCTGTCGAGGAAATCGACGGCGCACAGATCCTGCGCGCTCAAAATATAATCCCGGCCCAGGATCATTTCTTTGCCCTCTTCGGTATCCTTGATCAGGTAGCGCCTGCGGCAGGGATGAAGACATCTGCCCCGGTTGGCGCTGCGGCCGGAGAGCGCATGCGAAAGGAAGCATCTGCCGGAAATACTCATGCACATCGCGCCGTGGATGAACGTTTCGACCTCGCAGTGAACGCGCCGCCTTTTGAGCTGACGGATGATCCCGGCGATATCGGTCAAGCTGCATTCGCGGGCAAGCACCACGCGCCGCACGCCCAGCCCGGCGAAGAAGATCACCGCGCTGGCGTTGGCCACGCTGGCCTGCGTGGAGAGATGCACCGGGATTCCCAGCGCGCGGGCAGCTTCGATCACCGCGATATCCCAGGCGATCACCGCGTCTACCCCGCTTGCGCGAGCCTGACGCAGCAGACGCTTGAGCTTCAGCGCTTCGCGGTCATAGACGATGGTATTGACTGTCAGATAGGCTTTCTTATCGTGCTGATGCAGGAAGGCGACCGCTTTTTTTATTTCCAGAAGATCGAAATTGGCGGCCTCGTAGCGCATATTCAGATCAGTGCAGCCGAAATAAACGGCATCGGCGCCGGCCTGGACTGCGCTGCGCAAACCGGGCCAGTCGCCGGCCGCGGCGACCAACTCCGGACGACGGATAACAGACAAACGCGCGCTGGCATGCATGTTCTGTATTGTACCGCTGTGACAGGCGGGGCGCAACGGTATTCTATACATGTGTCTATTTTTTGATCGAGATCTCTCCGAGATCGACCGGTCGGATGTCGGCCGCTACATTGCCGGGAGGAAAGAGGCTTGCATGATGTTGCAACCGGGAAACCTGCAGCGAAAGCTGGTCCAGCCGGACCAACAACGCGTTTTTTTCATTCTCGGCCGCAGAGAGCCGGTCTTCGATCTTGCGGATCGTGTCGGTATAGATCTTGTCTTTCGTGCTGGTATCCTTAACCAGACCAATCAGACCTTCCATCCGGTTGTTCAGCGACTCCATCTGCGAGCTGTTGAAATGCAGTTGCAGCTGCGCGGAACGCGCGTATAAAGCGCCGAAAACCAGCAAAAAGATCGCCGATAGCGTAACCAGAATGTTATCGTATCTCATACTCACGCCGTCTTGGCAAACCAGACGATCACACGGATCCACCTATCCTGGTTATCGGCAGATGAGCTCGAAAGTTAAAGGGTATTTGCTTTAAATGACGGTATTGGCGGGAATGATCGTGTTCTTGGGAATGATCACGATGCCGTTGCGAATGACGCAATATTCGTTTTCCAGATCGCCGCAGTTGTTCCTGTTGACGATCCTGACATTATCGCCTATGCGCACGTTCTTATCCACGATGGCCTTACGGATATGGCAATTTTTCCCGATCCCCAGCGGCGGGACCGGAAGCCCTGCGGACGCTTGAGGCGGCTCATAGAAATCATTGCCCATCATCACCACGTCTTCGAGCACCGATCCTTTGCGGATCACGCTGCGCAACCCGATGACCGAGCGGACGATACGCGCTTCTTCGATGATCGAGCCTTCGGCGATATTCGAATTCTCGATGCTGCTTTTATAGACTTTAATCATCGGCAGATAACGCGGGCGGGTGAAGAATTGCCAGTCCTCGTCGTACATGTTCAACGGCGGCTCGGCATTCAGAAAAGCCAGGTTCTCTTCATAGAACGACTGGATCGAACCTATGTCCTTCCAGTAGCCTTCATGGACATAGGCGAACGCCAGACGCTTACCCAGGGCTTCAGGCAGGACCTCCTTACCGAAATCCACCTTATCGTTATGCAGCAGAAGCTCCGAGAGCACGTCTTTGTTGAAAACGTAGATGCCCATGGAAGCGAGATATTTGTTTTTACCGTGAATCTGCACGCCCAGACTCTTGATCAGGTCCTTGTCCCGGGGCTTCTCGTGAAACGTTTTGATGCGGTGCTGCCGGTCTATCTTCATGATCCCCAGCTCGGACGTTTCCTGCCGGTCCACGGGATTACAGGCGATGGTAATCTGCGAATTCTTGCGGATATGGAAGTCGAGCAAATCGGCGAAATTCATCCGGTAGAGTTGATCGCCGGAAAGGATGAGCACGTATTTGATGTGCGGGTCGCTGAAATTCTTGAAACTCTTGCGCACCGCGTCAGCCGATCCCTGGAACCAGTCGGAAACCGTCTGCTCCGACTGTTCGGCCGCGATGATCTCCACGAACCCCTGCATGAAGAAATCGAGCTTGTAGGCCCGGGCGATATGTTTGTTGAGCGAAGCGGATTTGAACTGGGTAAGCACGAAGATCTTGTTCAACCCGGAATTCAAACAGTTGCTCACCGGGATATCGATGAGCCGGTATTTGCCGGCGATGGGCACTGCCGGTTTGGCCCGGTATTTAGTCAACGGGTACAGCCGCGTCCCCCGGCCTCCCCCCAAGATTACGCTCAATACTTCTTTCACGGACGTTCTCCTATCCCCCCTGAATGCTTCTTATCGGCCGCAGACCCCTTATCTTCGCCGGACTGCCCCTGCTGCAACTGTTCGATCGTTCGCGTCAACGTTTCAACCTGCTTCTTGAGTTCTTCGGTCTGGGCTCGCAATTGCGCCAGACTGACATCCAGGTCGTTGAGCCGCCGCGCCGTATACTCGTCGATCGGCTCAAGGATAAGCTGGGCGCCCCGGCGGGTCACTTTTGTCCCCCGGGGAATGAGCACATGCGTATCGCCGACCTTGATCACTTCCATCCCCGGCGGGATGGTCTGTTGCTGCTGCTGCGCGCGCGCCGGACCGGCCGTAGCGAAAAAAAACGCGCCCAAACAGATAATCAAACCAATCGCCTGCGGTATACGCGACATCATGGGTTTTTGCATTCTGTGAGTATTGTATATCGCCGCCTGCGGCTTGTAAACAATTTTCGGTCAGAGAGAATTCTCTTGGTGCTGCACGCGCGCAGTGTTATAATATTTCATGGAGGTGCAAGATGAACTCACTGTTCGGTTTCTCTCTCAAAGACTGGGTCATCGTTTTTTCCTCGACCATCCTGGTTGCCTGCCTGCTGGATATTCAACGCCTGAAAAAAGCCATTATTCAGGAAGTGCAGCGGAAATTCATCCCGCAGCTGTTCCTCGAGATGAATGAAACAGACAGCTGCTTTTACCTGTCGAACAACAGCATCTTCATGGCGCAGAACGTGGTCATCGAAGAAGTGCTGTTACATATGGACGAATATGGTTTCGGCAAGAAACTGACCCTCAAATTCGACCCCCTCCCGCCGCTGCGGCCCAAGGAAAAGATCAGGCTGCAATTCAAGGTCTATGACAAAGAATTTTTCCTTCAAGAAGTGACGGACAAGATATTCCTGCATCTTGTCCCGGCTTCTTTCAAAGTCAAAATCAACTATTCCAACATCGAAAATCTCGCTTTCAGCGTCACCTTCGCTAAAGAAGCCGACAAAATTCATTCCGAAGGCATCGAATACTTTCAGCAACCGCGCTGAAATAACCCTTCCGCCTTACCTTCACCTTCACTCGCGCACGGGGTGTTTTTTCCGGGGAGCGCACACCGGGCACTGCTGCATGCGCAGCGGTTTCTCCAGACAGCTGCCGCGCAGCAGCGCCTCATCCTGGAAAAGCTTCTCGGTCAACCCGTCGGCGGTGATCCGTCCCTGGTGAAGCACGATAGTGCGCTCGCACAGGTCCAGCGCCATATCCAGGTCGTGCGTGGCGATGATCTTGGTATGTTTGAAGGTTTTAAGCAATTCGATCAAACGACGCCGGGACAGCGGATCAAGGTTGGAAGTGGGTTCATCCATCACCAGGATGTCCGGGGACATGGCCAGGACGGTCGCGATAGCCACGGAGCGTTTCTCCCCTTGAGAGAGTTTATACGGCGGGCGCTTGCTTAAATGCCCCGCCCCTACCGTTTCAAGCACCTGCGCGACTCTGCGCTCTACCTCCTGCCCCGACAAACCCAGGTTCAACGGACCGAAAGCCACATCGTCGAAAACCGTAGGCATGAACAATTGATCGTCGGGATTCTGGAAAACCATACCCACGCTGCGGCGCACCGCCGTCAGCGTATCCGGCGTCAGGGCGTAATCGCCGATGCGCACCTGTCCTGCGGTAGGCGTCAGATACCCGTTAAGATGGAGCAAAAGCGTGGATTTCCCGGCGCCGTTCTCGCCCACCAGGGCCACTGATTCTCCGTGCGAGATCCGCAACGATACGCCCTTAAGACCCGCAGTGCCGTCCGGATAGGTATACTGCAGCGCTGCGGTTTCAACGATATGATGGCTCACGACAACCTCCCGGTGATCAACGCCCCCAGATGTGACGGAACATTATAGAACCGCATGAATACGAATACCAGCACCCAACCCAGCACAAACACAGTCTCCGGCAACCCGATCTTCATTCTCCGCAGTATCCGGATGCGCCCGTCAAACCCGCGGCTGCACATGGCCAGATAAATCCGCTCCGCGCGATCGAGGGTACGCACGAGTAGATGGCCGGCCAGGGAAACGAACGTCCCCCACTGCATCGCCCTGCGGTCAAAAGAACGCAACTGGCGCGCGCGCAGCATGCGCTGCGCTTCTTCGGAGAGCACGAAAAGATAGCGAAAAAAGAACAACAGTTGCACCACAAAAGGCCTGGGCATGCCGAATTTAGCCATCGCCAGGCAAACCTGGTTAAAACCGGTGAGCGCAATCAAGACCAGCGCGGCAGTCACGGTCAGGACAAAACGCAGGAAGATGGAAATGAAGGAAACCCATCCTCCGGAGATGGCCAGCGACCCGAAACGCACCAGAACCTGCCGATCGATCAGGGGATTGAAAACGGCGACCAGAATAGCGAACGGCGAAACCAGAAGGACCTTTTTCAAAAGGTATCCCGCAGGCAGACCGCCCAGAGCGATGAGGGTTATGGGAAAGACGCAAAAAGGGATCAGCCCGGACACCGCATATTTATCGAAAGAAACCACCGTGACGATAAAGGCCAGCGTAGCAATAAGTTTGGCCCGGGGATCCAGGCGGTGCAGAAAACTGTTCCCTCCGGCCAGGGTATCGCTATACCCGATATCCAGGAACTGGGCGCTTAGTTTATTCATTATACCTCAACCTTAGGCCGTTTCAGCGCGATGCCGATAAATAGTGCCAGCGCTAACGTCACTGCCCCGCCGACCAGACCGGATACGGACGTTCCCGGAGCGACTGCCGGCCACGCCGGCTTGTCTGCCGGCTGATCTTCAACCGGAACCGTTTCCGCCATCCCCGGCCGCATGGCGTCCTGCTTGAAAGCATAATCCGGCAGGAAAGCGGTCTGCGCCTGGATCGAGGATAACGCGGCATGCACACGCGTAGCACTCTCCAGTTCCTCTTTGCCCGAAGTCTTGAGCATCGCCCACTCCAGGCCGTCCGGATGCGAGGAAGCGAACCAGCTCAACGCACCGCCGGTGATCACGGCAACCAGTAACAGTCCGAACAGGACCTTTTTTATATTGACCTTAACCATGGGCTGAAACGCACCCGCAGCGTTTACTATTTCCGGCCGGGCTCTCCAGACAAAAGCCACCACTGCGGCGGTTACCAGTCCTTCCACGATGCCGATCGCCAGATGGATCGGTTGCATCAAGAGCACGAACGTCCGGAAAGGCAGTTCGGAAATGCCGGAAAATACCGTTTCCAGGACTACGCCGAAAGCGCCCAGCTGCAGGCTGACGATCGCCGCGAGAATCGCCGCGACGCCTAACCGGGACGGCGCAGGTGCAGTGCCGGTTATCCTGCGAAAGATCAACGGATACGCGATAAAACAGGGAAAGAACCCCAGGTTGAAGATATTGCAGCCCAGAGCGAGCAAGCCTCCGTCGGCGAAGAACAAAGCCTGCACGGTGAGCACCGAAGCCATAACCAGGAAAGCCGCGTACGGCCCCAGCAGAATGGAAAGGATCATCCCTCCCCCCAGATGACCGCTTGACCCGGTGGCGGGAATGCTGAAATTGATCATCTGCGCGGCAAAAATGAAAGCGCCCAGCACTCCCATCAACGGCACGATGCGATCATTCAAGACTTCCTGCACTTTATGCGCGCTGTAAGCGATCAAGCCCGCCGTCGCCGCCCACATCGTCGCTCCCACTGCCGGTGAAATCAAAGCGTCAGCCATATGCATTTCTCGCTCCGTCTGTTATGCTGCGTTAAAGAATTAAAAATCCATCTGTCCGCGCATTCCTGCCACGACGATAGTCCCGTCGCCGTTAGCGGCATCCTTGCCGTACGGTCTCCAGATAACCTGCAGATCAGGGCTCAAGCACAGATGATCGTTAACCTTGAAATTATAGTAGCCCTCGAAATGGCTCTCGGTCTTTGCCAGCACCCCGCTTGTCGTTTTATATTTGCCCGACGGAGTGATCTGACCGAAACTCAAGCCCAGACAATCATCCGGCCTGCCCCAGAGACTTCCCTTGATCTGCGGGCCGACGCTCCAGGAATGTTCGATCGAAAAAGCGCTGCCATTGGCATACACCTTCGGATCCTGCCAACCGTAGCGCATAAAAACGCCTACAACATCGTTCAACTCCTGATCAAAGCTCAAACCCCAGCCGTAATTATTCTCTTTATCTTTGCCGGCATCGGTCCATTGAGTATGGTTCGCGCCGTTATTCCAGACCAGAATGCGATACTTGCCCTCCCTGGCGAATAAGCGCGGTTTAAAAGTAAGCTGGCCGGCGACGAACAGCCCGTCGAAAACGTCTTCCCAGTCTGCATCCGCGTCAAGCGCGACAAGATTAACGTCGAAGAAATCAAGCGGCGACGCGCCGAAATGCACCCCTGCCCCATTGGAGGGAAACTCTATTACCGGCGAATTGCGGAACATCCGCCCCAGGAACTGGGTAGTCTCGTCGTTGGCGTACGCATTGGTATCGATGTAGTTAGTGGCATCAAGCTTGCCGAAGGCAACCGCGCCGGAAATGGAGTGAATATAGTGCTCATACCAGACTTCAGCCAGACGCGCGTTCTGATCGTTATCCGCGTCATTATTGACATTGCTGTACAGCTGCAATTCATCCTCCACTCCCGCTCCCTGGCCGGAAGTCAGATACACCACCCCTTCGCCATATTCCTCAAATTTCTTTTCCAGGGTGATATCCGCAGACACTGAAGCATCGAAGACATCCTCCCCGGAAGAAAGTTGACTGGCGCCGTTGGCGTGATGCGCGCCCTGCACGACGGTGGTCGCGCCCGCGCTCAAGGCCAACCCTTCCATCAACTGATAGGCTGGAGCTTTGCTCGAAAGACGCTCATCAATACGCCTGTCGATCTCGGAAACCGGCATAACCTCGCCGGTAGACCGCGCTACGGATTCCTGCTGCGCGACCCGCTGTTCCAGCTCGCTGATCCGCCGCTGCTGCTGCTGCACCGTCTTTTTAAGCTCCCGGATCTCATCAGCCAGCTGATCGTTGGATACGGCCGATCCGGCCAGCCCGACAGACTGCGCGCAGCACAACCCGATCACAAAGACCCCCGCGAAAACCACCCGCCTCATCGAACCTTTCACGCCCCCTCCTTTTGACACGGTTTTCAAAATCGTGCTACTTCCGGACAAAAAAATAATACCGGCTATTTAATATCCTTGCCGGTGGTGCCCATGCTTAATTGACCGTGTTTGACCCCCTTGATCGCGCGCATACGGTCGGCAAGCTCGGTGATCCTGACCGGGCTGCCCTTGACCGCGATAATCTCCAGGCAATTCGTGTGATCGATATGCACGTGCTGACTGGCCACGATCAGCTCGCCGAAATCATGCTGCAGGTCGGTAAGCTTGTTCACCAGCTCCCGCTTGTGATGGTCGTAGATCAGGGTGATCGCGCCCACCACCTCTTTGCCTTGAGACCATTCCTCCTGCACCAGGGACTGGCGGATAAGATCGCGCAAAGCTTCGGAACGGTTGGTATAACCTTTTGCGCGCAATAAACCGTCGAGTTTAGAAAGGAGTTCTTTCTCCAGAGAGACGCCGAATCTGACCAGCATGATCACACGCTCCTCTGCGCACCGTGTATTACGAATATAATAATAGTAACACTGTCAGGTTTTTTGTCAAGAGAATTCAGCCGCCGCCGTAGCTGTGCAGACCGGGCAGGATGAAATTCACGCCGATAAAGGTGAAGAGGGTGGCCAGGAACCCCGCGGCAAGAAGCCAGGCAGCTCTCTTCCCCCGCCAGCCTTTGAACCCGTACAGATGCAGATAGATGACATACACCAGCCAGGTGATCAGGGAACAGGTCTCTTTGGGATCCCAGTTCCAGTACGTCCCCCAGGCCGCGTTGGCCCAGACCGATCCGGTAAGCATTCCCATGGTCAGGAAAGGAAACCCGAAAGCCACCAGCCGGTAGGCGATATCGTCGATCAGGCTGACGAAAGACGCGGGGATCCCTTTGCGCGCGCTCAACGCCAGATACAAACCGCCCATCATGAAAGCGATGCTCAACGCCGCGTATCCGAGGAAATACGTCATCACGTGTACGCTCATCCATGGGCTCTGCAAGGCCGGCATCAGCGGCTTGATCGCGCGGTCGCCTTGAAAAGCGATAAACATGAAAATGATGGCCAGGATATTCACCGGCACAGCCAGCAACTGCGACGGTACCCGGGCGATGAACCGGAATACGAGATACACGCAGACGATCGACCAGGAAAAAAGCACCAGCGCTTCAAACATGTTGGCAAACGGCGGCCGGCCGGCGGCAAACCAGCGTATCCCGATCATCATCGTGTGCAGCGCAAACCCTGCCCGGAGCACGATATTCCCCGCAGCGTCCCATTTCCACCCGGGCATAAAAGACTGGAGGACGAAACAGGCGGCGGTAAGCAGATAAGCGGCAAAAGCGGCCTTAAGCAGGATATCCTGGATCGCCGGAGGAACGATCATGCCCGGTCCTCCCTTTTCCGTGCAGACAGGACGGCGATTTTCGGCAGGAAGAGCAGGATCAGGCCGAGATTGATCATCAGAAAACCGCAGAAGACCACCGGGACTCCCGGATCCCTGACTACTTCCAGGGAAGTAAAAGCGAGATTGTCGGCGTCGTATCCCGACTGATAAAAAGTGTATCCCTTGAAAACAGCGGGATGATTGACCTTGATCACTGTATGCGTCTGCCTCTCGCCGTCGAGAAAAGTGACGGTGCTGGCAAATTCCCTGATTATCGGTTCCCAGTCAAACCGGAACTGGATATTTTCATCCTTGGCAAAACTGAATTCCGGATGCTTCGCAAAAACCCATCTTCCTTCGGTAAAACCGGGCGTCTTGACCTTAACCAGGATCGCGGGATTATTCGGTTGCGGCGATCGATTGACCGGAATGTTATTCTCGTTCAGACCGAAATCCGGCATATATTCCGCGATCTCTATGGCGTACGGTGTGCCGGCGATACGATAGTCTTCATTCAACCGCAACGTCAGCGCTCCCCTGATCTGCTTGTCCTGCACTTTATAGCGGATGGCGTACGCCGCCGGACCGGTGGCATACCAGGCAAGGGAGAATTCTTCCAGGCGCACCTTGAATCCCAGAAGATGCCGGCGGCCTTTCAAAAGCATGGAATCGGCGCTCTGCCCCTGCTGCAACTCCAGCACGCCGCGCTGGGTCCGGGTGTAGCTGATCAACGAACCCAGCAGGATCACCAGCACCGCCGCGTGCGTCAAAGCCGACGCGAATTTTGTACGGTTAATAAAAATGCGGCTCAAGCAGCAGATCAGCAGATTGATGCTGAAAAGGGCCAGCAGGAGCAGAAACCACCAGCTGTAATACACTACCGGCTGCAGCTCCGCAGGCAGCCACGCGCCGAGAAAAGAAACCAGGGCGATCACGCTTAAGAGGATCATCGCTACCTGCACCGACCCCGCCCATTTCCATAGATTGAATTTTTTCATAGGTTCGCGATCCTCTCCTCCGAATGACGTCGATTAGCCGCGGCAGCGACAGCGGGATTTCGCGAATGGCGCGACCGCCTTGCTGAAAGCCTTTAATGTCCGCTGTATATCCGCCGGGGTATGCGCAAAAGAAAGGAAATTACCCTCGAACTGGGAAGGCGGCAGGTGTATCCCTTCTTCCAGCATGGTCCAGAAGAAACGGGCGTAGGCTTTCGGGTCGGACGTTTTTGCCGTGACGAAATCCCTGACCGGCCGTTGGGTAAAAAACAGCGTGAATACCGATCCGGCGCGGTTCAGGCAAAAATGCAGGTTGAACATGCGCAGGATCGCTTCCATGCCGTCGCAGAGATCCGCCGTCGTTTCGTTCAAACGCACGTAATCGGCTTTTTCCAGCGCCGCAAGCGCAGCCAGCCCCGCGCTGACCGCCACCGGATTCCCCGATAACGTGCCGGCCTGATACACCGGCCCCAGAGGCGCGAGCCGATCCATGATCTCCGCGCTCCCGCCGTAAGCTGCCAGCGGCAGACCGCCGCCGATGATCTTGCCCAGACAGGTCAGGTCCGGAGCGATCCCGAACAATTGCTGCACGCCTCCGAAGGTGAAACGAAAACCGGTGATGACCTCATCAAAAATCAGCACTATCCGGTAGCGAGCGGTCAATTCCCGCACCGCAGACAGAAAAGAAACGTCCGGCAGAATGAGACCCATATTCGCCGCCACCGGCTCGACGATCACGCAGGCAATTTCCTTATGCCTGGCTTTTATCACTCTCGCCAGCGCGTCGCTGTCATTATAGGGACAGACGATGGTATCCCGGCTTACGCACGCCGGGACCCCGGCGCTGTCCGGCACGCCCAGCGTCAACGCGCCCGATCCGGCCTTAACCAGCAAACTGTCGGAGTGGCCGTGATAGCATCCTTCAAATTTGACAATCCTGTTTTTACCGGTGAACCCCCGGCTTAAACGCAAGGCGCTCATGGTCGCCTCGGTCCCGGAGTTGACCAGCCGGATTTTTTGCATGGAGGGAACAGCCCGGGAGAGCGCCCGACACAGCGCTGTTTCCTGCGCGGTAGGAGCGCCGAAGCTCGTTCCGGATTCAGCCGCCTGCTGTATGGCGCGGACAATGCCCGGATGCGCATGGCCGAGTATCATCGCACCCCAGCTCATCACGTAATCAACGTAGCGATTCCTGTCCGCGTCCACAATGCCGGAGCCCCTGGCGGAGCGAATAAATACCGGCGTGCCTCCTACCGCCTTATAGGCCCGGACCGGACTGTTAACCCCGCCGACCATACACCGGGCGGCCTGGGCGAATAAAGCGCGGGATTTATTTCTGCTCATATCTATCGGCGAATTTTTTAGCCTCGGCTTCATTCATCTTCCCGTGGACATAATAAATCAGGCGTAATCTATTTTTCAAATCGAGGTCGGAAAACTGCAGGCCGGTTTCATAGAACCGTTTCCCGCTCTCGTCCTTTTTAGACTTCATGTTCTGCCATACGACCCGGCCGAGGCAAAAGAACGATTTATCTTTATCCGGCAGATTCACCACCAGCTCCAGCACGGTGTCTTTCTTGAGTACGCGGTCAAGCCCCAGGCAAAATCCTCCGGCGGAAATATCCACGGCAAAGATATCCTCTTCTCCGGTCTCGCCCATTACTTTATAGGTTATCTTGACTTTACCCTTTACCCGCTTGTACTTCCGGCGTTCGTTTCCCGTTGATTGCGTAGTAACCATGTGGGATCCAGCCTCGCTTTCTTCAGTTCTTTAACAGTAAAAAGGACCGTATGACTTTTTATTTTATTCCTATTCCCGCGTAAAATCAATGCAATAATTGCGTTGCATTCCCGCCTGCTTCTGGCGTGAATCATGGTATAGAGATTATACGGCCAGACGGGATAGCGCCGGCGCAGATAACAATGCGAAATATGCCGGTTATCGACCATCCCGGCGACTACCTGCTTAAGATGCCGCGGCGATACCTGCCAGACGGCCAGAGCGTTGGCGGTAAACCCCACCCGTTGATGGGCCAGCACTGCCCCGAACCGGCGAATAAAACCGTCGTCCAGATACGTTCTTAACAATCCCACCGCCCCGGCTTCGGTCGTCCCCAGACGCGCCGCCATCCGGGCAAACGGCCTGCGGGTAAAGGATAGCGGCTGATTTAAAGCCGGCAGCGTATTCAGCGCGATACGTTTACGGCGGATGGCCGGCTGCCCGCGAGTCTGCGGCCTGACCGCGCGATCGCAAGCTCCCGCTGCCAGACGAAAACGGGCATCGATCTTATACACAACCCGGGTAGCCAGATCAAGCATGGGTAAGCCGCCGGTAGTCCGGCGGATAGACGCCAGCAACGCTTCAGACTGACTGCGGGAACGGCTATTCAGGGTAAACCAGAGATTAAACTCGCCTTCTCTTAGATAATTATGGGTAATCTGGGGATACCGGTTGATCAACCCGGCCACGCGCTTGACCTGCGTCGCAGGAACCTGCATAGCGATCAGGCTGGCCCGGCAACCGATTCTTTTAAGGTCGAAGATAGCGCCGACATAGCGGATAAGCTTTCTCTTCTTGAGACGCTTCAGGCGGGAGATAACCTCCGTTTCGCTCAACCCCAGGCGGGCGCCGATCTGCGCGTACGGACGCGCGACAAGCGGGAAACAATTCTGCGTTTCTGCCAGTAAAACCTTATCGGATCGGCTGATCATGGGCGGGTTCAGAGCGGTGAAAGATACATTCCGGATCCTGGGCCATATAATCGCCGAGCGCGTGAAAAGCGCGTGCCCGGCAACCGCCGCAGGAATTCTTCTGCGCACACCCCGCGCAGGTACCGCCGTAATCGAGCGTGCGCAGGCGTTTGAATATCTGGCTGTCTTTCCAGAGCAGGCTGAATTTCTCCTGTCGAACGTTGCCTGCTTTAAGCGGAAGATACGGACAGGGATGCACGTCTCCGTTAGGGAGAATGCAGCAATAGCTGGTTCCTGCCAGGCAACCGCGCTGGAAACGCAGCGTCAACCCCAGGCTGCGGGCGAGCGGCACGAATTGAGGAGCGCAGACCGGTTTCAATTCCATGCGGGTCGTTTTTTGCTTCTCCAGTACCGCGCGCAGGACCTCTTCGATCTGGGCGGCGCCGATAAACACATCGCTGATCTCTTTTCCCCTGCCGGTCGGCACCAGAAAAAAAATGTGATGCGCTTTTGCCCCCAGCCCTTCGACAAAATCGGTAATGCGCAGGACTTCTTTGTCATTGCGCCTGGTGACCGTGGTATGCACCTGAAAATCCAGACCTTCCTGATGACAGAGTTTCATCGCAGCGACGGTAGCTTCCCAGGCGCCCTGCTGTTTGCGAAACGCATCGTGTATCTTTCTGTCCGTGCTGTCCAGGCTGATCCCGGCGCGCGCCAGGCCGGCTTTTTTGAGGCGGCCGATTATCTCGCGGGTAAACAAAACGCCGTTGGTCCCCAGCACCGGGCGCATCCCGACGGAAGCGGCGTGCGCGATAAGCTCAAAAATATCCGGGCGCAACAAAGGCTCGCCGCCGCTCAAGATCACGATCCGGAATCCCGCTTTGGCGATCTCGGAAAGCAACTCTTTGCCTTCTTCAGTGCTCAACTCCCCGGTTTCCCTGCCTCCCGCATCGCGGTAACAATGTTCGCATTTGAGGTTGCAGGCTTTGGTGGTATTCCAGGAAATGATCATGTCCGCTCTTTCTATAAAAGCCCGGCTATCTCTTTCGCGTGATAGCTGATAACGATATCCGCTCCGGCGCGCCGCAAAGCGATAAGGATCTCCAGCGCGGTCTTCTGCCCGTCTATCCATCCCTGGCGGGCGGCCGCTTTGACCATGGCATATTCGCCGCTGACATTATAGGCCGCCACCGGAACGTGAAAAGTATCTTTGACTTTACGGATAATATCCAGATACGCCAATCCGGGTTTGACCATCACGATATCCGCGCCCTCGCGGATATCCGCTTCCACCTCGCGCAACGCCTCAACGCCGTTTGCGCAATCCATCTGATAGGAACGGCGGTCCCCGAATCGAGGAGCGGATTCCGCGGCCTGGCGGAATGGACCGTAAAATGCCGAAGCGTACTTGGCGCTGTACGCCATGACCGGGGTCTGGGAAAAACCTTCCTTATCCAGCGCCCGGCGGATCGCCTGTACCTGGCCGTCCATCATCGCCGAAGGAGCGACCATATCCGCGCCGGCGAGGACATGCGACACTGCGGTTTCGGCGAGCAACTCCAGGGTAGCGTCGTTGTCAATGGCTACCGGCTCATCCTGATGGCCGCCGGCTTTCCCGCGGCCGCCTTTGCCGCGGGACCGCTCCTGCTGCCAGATAATCCCGCAGTGACCGGTAGAGGTGAATTCGCACAGGCAAACATCAGTGATCACCAGCAGGCCCGGAACTTTTTCCTTGATCGCGCAAACCCCCCGCTGCACGATACCGTTATCCGCATAAGCCTGGCTGGCCATTTCATCTTTGCTCCCCGGGATACCGAATAGCAGCACCGCCGGGATACCCAGTTTCCGGACCTCTCTGGCTTCCTTGACCAGGTTATCCACGGATAGCTGGGCGTGGCCGGGCAATGAAGCGATGGGCTTACGGACATTTTTGCCTTCGCGCACGAACAGCGGCATAACCAGATGGTCCGCGTCCAGCCTGGTTTCGCGGATCATCCTGCGCAACAATTCGTTTTGACGCAGCCTCTTCGGCCGATGTGTCGGAAATGTCATATATCCTCCTGAAGGTTCAGCGCGAGATCTCTTCGTCCGTCAGATAGCACGCCGGATCGGATTCCCATATATCGTTGTACACCGCTTCCGCGCGGCGGCGGAAATTAGCGTTACATAACGCCAGATATTTACAGCGGCTGCAGCGCCCCTTGATATGACCGACGCGATCCTTGAGCACAGCCATGACCGGATCTGCGGTATCCATCCAGATCTCCCCGAACGGCCGCCGGCGCACATTGCCGAAGGAATGGCTCTGCCAGAATTGATCGGCATGCACTTCGCCCTGATTATCCACATTGGCGATGGCTATTCCCGAAGCATTGCCTTTGTTGTACTGCAGCAACTGCAAAACCTGCGCTGCTTGAGCCGGATCGTTCTTAAGCAGGCGCAGATACACGTAGATGGCGTCGGCGTGATTATCCACGGTCAGCACTTCTTTATGTATGCCCCGGGCGAACATATCCACCGCCCAGTCGCAGATAGAGTCGATGCAGGCGCGCATGGCCTGACGGGAGAGATCGTCCTCGGTCATGGAGCTGCCGCGGCCGGAATAGACCAGGTGATAAAAACAGACCCGGTCGATGGCTTCGTCCTCGACCAGCCGGAAAATCTTTTTAATCTCGGCATTATTATGGCGGGTAACGGTGAAACGCAATCCCACCTTCTGTTTTACTTCAACCAGGTTGCGGATGCCTGCCAGCGTCATGGCAAAAGCGCCCTGCCTGCCGCGGAAGCGGTCGTTGTTCTCCCCGATCCCGTCGAGGCTGACGCCGATATAATCGAACCCGCCTTCTTTGATCCTGCGCGCCAGATCCCGGGTGATCAGGGTGCCGTTGGTGGAGATCACCGTGCGCAGATGATGCGCCCGGGCAAAAGCGTTGAGTTCGAAAAGATCCGGACGCATGAACGGTTCGCCGCCGGAAAACAGGAGCACCGGCACCTTGAATGCCTCCAGGTCCAGGATCATCTGCTTGGCTTCCGCGGTAGTCAATTCTCCTTCGTACTTCTCTCCGGCGGAATTGGAATAGCAATGGATGCAGGAAAGATTGCAGGTGCGGGTGCAATTCCAGACCACGATCGGGCGCCGGTTCTCGGAAGAGAGGCCTTTTCGATAACGCAGTTCGTCCCCGTAGGAAGGCAGATTGCATAACAATTTAGTGATGCTGATCATGCGCTCCTCTTGGTGAAATGATCCAGGATGGCTTGCGCCAGACCTTCCAGGGTGAACTGACGGGCTTCAATATCCACCTTGAGCCCGAACTTTTTGCACGTTTGCGAGGTGACCGGACCGATGCTGGCGACCAGAAAACGATTTCTGCCGGAAAGGATCTCTTTCCGGGGGAAAGTTTTAAAGAAACCTTCCACGCAGGAAGAGCTGGTGAACGTCACCAGGTCGAGAGTCTCAAGCGCATTCTCCTCCCGGGGACCGGCCACGCACAGCTCGGTCTTGTAAGCGGGGATCACTTTGACCTTCGCCCCCAGTTTCGTCAATCCCTGCGGCAGAACATCGCGGGCTTCCTGGGCGCGCACCAGTAAAATCGCCTGCGCTCTAACCCGCTCTTTCTTGAGCGCTCCCAGCAAACCTTCCTGCGTGTATGTTTTCGGCTGCAGATCGATACGCACGCCCAGTTGTTCGACCGCTTCTTTAGTCCGGGGGCCGATGGTGGCGATACGCACTCCTTTGAGACAGCGCGCATCCAGCTTCAGGGCATCGAGACGCTGTTTGAAGAATTTGACGCCGTTCTGGCTGGTCAGCACCAGCCATTGATAGGAATCGATCGTTTTAATCGCTTTGTCCAGCGCGGCATAATCTTTCAGCGGCACAATCCTGATCATGGGCATTTCCACGCACCAGGCTCCCTGATCTTCGAGCAAGGCGCTCAAACGACTGGTATCCTCTGCCGGCACCGTCACCAGGACCTTGCGGCCGAACAAAGGCCTGGACTCGAACCAGTTCATCTTCTGACGCAACGTCACCACTTCCCCGACTATAAGTATCGCCGGAGGCGCGATCGCCTGCTTATGCGCTTTCTCCACAATGGTTGCCAGCGTGGCGTTAACGCTTTTTTGATTCGGCAACGTCCCCCACTGCACTAACGCCGCCGGAGTGGAAGCGGAACGTCCGTATTTCATCAAAGTCTTGACGATATTCGCCAGGTTCTCCACGCCCATCAGAAAAACCAGCGTGCCCAACCCGGTAGCGATCTTCTCCCAGGCAATCCCGGTATCCTGCTTGCCCGGATCCTCCTGCCCGGTAAAGATCCCCAGCGAAGAAGTGAATCCGCGATGGGTTACCGGAATCCCCGCGTACGCCGCAACGGCGATCGCGCTGGTAACCCCGGGAATGACCTCAAAAGGAATGCCTTCTCTGACCAGAGTCAGGATCTCCTCTCCTCCGCGGCCAAACACAAACGGGTCGCCGCCTTTAAGACGCACCACGGTTCTTCCTTCCCGGGCCAGTTTGACCAGCAAAGCGTTAATCTCTTCCTGCGGCATGGTATGCTTATCTGCGGCTTTACCCACATAAATACGCTGGGCATCCGCCGGAACTCCGGCCAGTATCCTGGGATTAGCCAGCCGGTCATACACTACTGCCTGGGCAGCGCGTAAAACTCGCGCCGCTTTCAGCGTGAGTAATTCCGGATCCCCGGGCCCCGCGCCAACCAGATAAACCGTGCCTTTATTCTTGGGCATGTCGTATCTCCTCGAGAATGCGGGCGCCTCCCCGTGCGAGCAACTGCTGCGCCACTGCCGCTCCCAATTGCTGCGCGCCGGCCAGGGCGCTGCTTTGATCGAGCCGGCTTTGCTGTTGCACCCGTACTGCCTTTTGACCGTCCAGACTGATAATCATGGCATCAAGCGTGATCGTATCTTTATCCACGGCAGCCAGAGCGGCTACCGGCATGCGGCAGCCCGCCTGGGTGCGGTGCAAAAATTCTCTTTCGCAGGCAACGCAGACGTGAGTCACCCGGTCATCGATCCCCGCTACCAGGGTTTGCCGCAACGTATCGTCGCTGCGGATCTCCAGACCTAACGCGCCCTGCCCGGGCGCGGGCAACACGGTCTCATGAGAGAGCAGTTGATAATGGATATCCCGGACATCCAGCCGCCTGACTCCCGCTGCCGCGACCACGATCGCGTCATACCGGCCCTCGCGCAGCTTGCGGATACGGCTGTCCAGATTACCCCGCAACCCTTCAATGCGCAGCGTCGGCCGCAATCGCAGCAACTGCGCCCTGCGGCGCAGGCTGCTGGTGCCCAGCCGCGCATCAGCCGGCAACCCGGCAAGATCTGTTCCGTTTGCCGTGATCAACATGTCGCGGGGATCTTCCCGGCGGGGGATTGCCGCCAGTTGTAATCCTTCCGGCAGGCGGGAAGGCATATCTTTAACGCTGTGCACGGCGATATCAATTTCATCGCGGGCCAGCGCCTCCTCCAGCTCTTTGACGAATATCCCGGTATCCGCGCGCGACCATTCGGCTTTTCTATCGCCGAGCGTGGTGATCTTCTTAAGCACAAACTCCTGCTCCGGCGCCAGCGCCCGCAGCTGCGCGATCACCGATTCGGTCTGCAGCACCGACAACATGCTCCCCCGGGCGCCGACCACAATCTCCGCCCGCCGCTTTACGCCGTGCATTGTTCTTTCAGCCTTCCCAGATTGAACCTGCTGCTGACCGACTCCAGGCAGAGAGCGATGATCTGCTCGGCCTTGCGGGCCTCGCTTATCCGCTCCTGAATATTGGCGTCGCGCACCGAAGCCAGGTCGTCGATGTTATAAAGATATACGTTTTCGATCCGATTCACCTGCGGGTCGATATTGCGCGGCATCCCCAGGTCGATGAAGAAGAGCGAATCATGGGGTCTGCGGCTCATCAACGCCAGGACATCCTGCCGGTTAACCACATAATGCGGAGCGCTGGTGGAACTGATAATGATATCCGCGCTCAGCATGCATTCCGCGATCCGATCGAACCGCACGGCCTGTCCGCCGAAAGCGCCGGCGAGTTCCTGCGCCCGGGCAAAAGTGCGATTTGCCACCAGCACCGTGGACACCCCGCGGGAATAGAGATTCTTGACCGTCATCTCTCCGATCTTACCGGCGCCGATGATCAACACGCGTTTCCCTTCGAGGGAATCGAAGATCTTTTTTGCCAGTTCGATCGCCGCGGTCGTGGTGGAAACCGCGCCTTTGCCGATCTGGGTCTCGGTCCGGACCTTTTTACCCACGCGGATAGCTTCCTCGAACACCGCATCGAGACTGCGGCCGATGGTATTGGCCTGGCGGGCCTGGAAATACGCGTCCTTGACCTGCCCGAAAACCTGGGTCTCCCCCACGATCATGGAATCAAGCGAAGCCGCGACTTTAAAGAGATGACCGAGCGCGTCTTTATCGTTAAGCAGATAGAAATAACGGCAGATCTGATCCCGCGAAAGCCCGGTGCGGTCGGCGATAAAACGCCACAGGGACTCGCTGCCGGCGCCGGGATCGCGCACCGCAGCGTAAATCTCGGTCCGGTTGCAGGTCGACAGAATCACATCCTCCTCTATCGCCTCGTACCGTTTCAGGCACAACAAAGCCTCGGCGAGTTTCTCGGAGGAAAAAGAAACCTTTTCCCTGATTTCGATCGGCGCAGTCTTATGGTTGAGCCCGATAAGTTGTATTTTCATCGCAGGTACGAATGCAGACCCGGGAGCAGAAAGTTCACCCCGAGATAGGTAAATACCATGGCCATGAACCCGATAATCGCCAGATACGCGCTCTTTTTCCCGTGCCAGCCGCGCATCAGGCGGCCGTGGAGATAGACCACATACACCAGCCAGAGGATCAGGGACCAGGTTTCTTTGGGATCCCAGCTCCAGAACCGGCCCCAGGCTTTCTGGGCCCAGAAAGAACCGGAAATGATCCCCAGCGTAAGAAAGATAAACCCGAAAACGATGCTGCGATACCCCAGATTATCCAGCAGTTCCAGAGACGGTAACCGGAAGAAAAACCCGTCGACTTTGCGGGATTTCACTTCGGACTCCTGCCAGAGATACATCACCGCGAAACAAAACGCCAGCACGAAACAGGCGTATCCCAGGAAACATAATGAAACATGCACGCCCAGCCACGGGCTCTGCAAAGCCGGGGGCAGCGGGTGAACGGCATTATCCATTCGTAAGGCGGAAAACATGAGCAGGTTGACCAGGGGCAGGACAAAGATCCCGTTAACCGGGGAACGTGACCGGCGCTCGGTCAGCACGTAGATCAGCATGATGCTCCAGGCAAAGAATGAAAGCGATTCATACAACCCGGAAAGCGGCAAACCACGGCTGTTCAGCCCGCGCGCGATAAGGATCACCGTATGCATCAACAAACCGGCAGTGCCGGTCCAGAAACCGGCCGCGTGCACGCGGGGTCTCTGGGTCAGGAAATAGAGCGCGTACCCCGCTGCGCTGGCGGAGTAAAGAATGCAGGTCAGGATAAATAATCGTTCGTAGTACAGCTGCATATACGGCTGGACGGGTTAGAGCAGCGAATTGACCAGTGAAACCAGCTTCTTTTTGCGCTGGCGGAAACTCGTGACGTTTTTTTTCAGCTGCCTGCGGGCAGTCTCCACGGTTTTCATGACCCTGGCATAGCGGCCGATATACTGTTTTTCGATGTCGGATTTGATCCGTCGGCTCAACGCCGGCGCTTTGCCGCTGGTGGAGACGGCGATGATCAATCCATCCCTGTGCGCGACTGCCGGAACGATAAAACTGCTCAAGGACGGCACATCCACAATATTGGCCAGGATACCCAGACGTCCGGCATCCTGTGAAACAGCGCGGTTCACTTCCTGACGGTCGGTAGCGGCGATCGCCAGCACGCAGCCTTTGAGCGCTGCCCGGCGGTACCCGCATCGCTTCCAGCGCAGCCTGCGTTGTGCGGCGAGCGCGGCAATGCCGGCAGTAACTGCGGGACTGATCACGGTCACCGCGGCGCCCGCAGTCAGCAGGGAACGCGCTTTGCGCTCGGCGATCTGTCCGCCGCCGATAACGCAACAGGTTTTCTTCCGGATATCCAACAGCACGGGATAATACTGCATAGAGTTTTAAAGTTACAAACCGCCGGGGTGATCGGCGGCTTGTAAAAGTGAAAGAACGTCGGCGCACATCCACCTGCCAACGAGACGGTTAGATTTCTCTCGGCGATGCTGATTTGATATGGCGCTCCACGTGCTGGACCTCGTCGGGAGTTAAGATGCGGTTGAGATCAAGCAAAACCAGCAGCCTGTCCTTCAACTTTCCGACGCCGCGGATATAATGCTCCGGGACCTCTGTCTCCACCAGACTGGGCACTTCTTCCACGAATTCGGAAGGCAGGCGCAAAACCTCCGAAACCGAGTCCACCAGCATTCCCACGGTATTCTCGCCGACTTCAACCACGATAATCCGGGTATTCTCCCCGCGTTCCCGGGAGGAGATCCCCAACCGTTTGGAAAGATCGATAACCGCCAGCACCTGGCCTCTAAGATTGACGACGCCTTCAATAAATGCCGGCGCTTTGGGCAGGTAGGTAATCTGCACTAACCGGACAATCTCTCTGACCTGGCTGATGTCAACACCGAATTCTTCCTCTCCAAGGGTAAATACGACAAGCTGGTATTCTTTGGGTTTCTGCTTTTCCGCCATACCCTCCCCCTCCTTTTACGTAACGTTCAGGATTGAGAAAATCTTCTTCAGCGAATCCACGGTGGGAAACAACAAGAACAGCCCTTCCAGATTGGTGTCTTTGACTTTCATGTCCGTCCGGATGATGAGAGCCTCCTCCGCGTCCTGGGCGATCTGGATAAAGATGAAATCCAGGATCGCTCCCACCATATCCAAAGCCAGCGAAGGGATTGAGATAAAAATGGTCATGCTGGTCATATTCGCCAGCGCGGAAACATAGGACCCGCCGAGGATATTGCAGACTTCGCGAAGGGACGATTTAAAAAGATCGTCGTTAAGGTCGACTTCCGCCGGCGCTTTTCCCAGCAGGACGCCGCCGAGGAACTTGGCATTGTCCGGAGGGAGCAGAAAGAATATCCGGCCGTCGATATCTCCCTTGATCTCCATATCCAGGACGAAATAGAGCCGGTCAGGCCCTTCCATGATATTGGCGATATTCTCGATCGGGATCAGACTTACCTGGGGAACAGTGATCTCCACCCGGCTCTGCACCATTTCCGCCAGAGAAGTAGCGGCCGTGGCCGAACCGATCGTGCCGATTTCCTTCAGAAGGTCTATCTGCGTAACAGTGAATTTGTCTGACATTTCTCAACGTCCCTTTTGTTGTCTGCCCGAACGGTTACTCAACCGTTTACAGCGCGAATAATCGCTTCGGGTATCTTCTGGACCGGCAGCACTTCATCCGCGAGACCAGCTTTGAAAATACTCTTCGGCATGCCCCAGATTACCGACGTATCCTCATCCTGGATGATGATACGCCCGCCTGCCTCTTTGATCTTTCTGACGCCTTCAAGACCATCTTTGCCCATACCGGTCAGGACGACTCCCACGGTATCCTTGCCGAACAGCTCGACTCCGGAAAACATGGTTACGTCGATCGCCGGACGGACGAAATTCACGTATGCGTCCTGATTCAGCCTGACGCGAAACGATTGCTCGTTCCTGTCGAGCGTCATATGGTACCCTGCCGGGGCGACATACACTTTACCCGCCGCAAGGATATCGCCTTCTTCGGCTTCCTTTGCCCGCATGCCCGACTGCCAGGCGATGCGCTCCGCGAAACTCAAGGTGAACCCTTTGGGCATATGCTGCACGACCAGAAAAGCCGCCGGCAGACTCCCGGATAACCCCATCATCACATCCAGCACCGCTTTCGGTCCGCCGGTGGAAGCCCCGACAATCACCAGCTTCTTGATCCCCTGGGTCGTCGTTTCTTCCTGCGGAACGCGAAACGCTTTTCTTGTCGCGATGTATCTATCCAGCTTGATCTGGGCGGCAAGCTTGATCTTGGAAACGATCTCTTCTTTGAGTTTATCCAGCCCCAGGGATATTTCTCCCGCGGGCTTGGCGATGAAATCCACCGCCCCCATATCCAAAGCGTTCATGGTAGCCGAGGCGCCGCTGCGCGTATACGCGGAGAACATGATCACCCGGGTCGGTTTCTGGTCCATGATCTTTTCCAGAACCCCGAGACCGTCTATAACGGGAATATTCATGTCCAGCGTCACCACATCCGGAGAAAGAGCGATAATCTTATCTAACGCGTCCTGACCGTCCTTGGCTTTTCCTACGACTTCAAGTTCAGGGTCGCTGGCGATAATGTCGGCGATGATTTTGCGCATTAAAAAGGAGTCGTCAACGACGAGCACCCGGATCTTATCCGCCATTAGACTTCTTTCTCGCCCCAGGACACGGTCTTAACCAGGACTTTTCCCGTTTCCAGATTCAATTCTATGGTCCTTCCGAAGGTCCCACCCACTTCTTCCCCGGTGATCTTGATGTTCAGTTCTTTTACCATCTGATGGGCCATCTCGATATTCTTCTGTCCGACATTCAAAGCGCTGTCGGTATTGATAAAACTGAACATATGCGCGCCGCCGAACATCTTGACCTCCATGCGGCTCCTGGAACAGCCCCGTTTTTCCAATTCGGACAGCATGGAAGTAATCGCCGAATTGACAAAACGGCTCTGATTTGTCTGAACCTTGGCACGGTTTATATCCGGCAACATGGGATGCGCCATGCCGCCGATTTTCTTCACCGGATCATAAAAAGTGATCCCCAGGCACGAACCGAGACCGCGGGTGATAATCCGCTCGGGCGCTTGAGACACTTCCATCTTCCCCATTTGCACTTCGATCAAATGCTCTTCCATAATTTTTTCCATCAGCCGCCTAATGCTCTTTTTACCGCCTCAATGACGCGTGACGGCTGGAAAGGTTTGGTGACAAAGTCCTTTGCGCCCGCCTGGATCGCTTCCACGACCAGCGAATGCTGCCCCATGGCCGACACCATGATGATCTTTGCCTGGGGATCGGCTTTGATGATCTCCTTGACCGCGCCAATCCCGTCTATTTCTTCAATCTTGGGCATAACGATATCCATGGTAACCAGATCAGGTTTAAGCTGTCCGTATTTATCAATCGCGTCTTTGCCGTTTTCCGCCTCGCCGCAGATCTCAATGCCTTCTTTCTTCAGAATATCGGACAGCATCCTGCGCATAAACAACGCATCGTCGACTACTAACACTCGTGCCATGGTCTACCTCCCTTTCATACTTGAGTAAAACATCATGCAATTTTCTGGTAAATTTTATGGTTGCTGTCCACGACTGAAAATAACGCTTTGTCCCAGACCGTTTCAACCTTTGCGATGATCAGGTATCCGTTAAAACCCAGCCCCTGGTGGAACTTGCGGAAAAGCAGGTCCTGCTGCTCCCTGCTGAAATAAATCATCACGTTGCGACAGAAAATGACATCTATGAATTTCAGCGGCTCATCGGTCAGAAGATTATGTTTCTGGAACCTGACCAGCCTGCGGACGTCGTCATTGATACGATAGCACTTATTATAAACCGGAGTAAAGTATTTATCAAGCAACTTCTTGTCTGTTTCCCGGAAATCGCGGATGTCGTATTCGCCTTTTTCCGCCCGCGCCAGAGCGTCGCTGTCGACGTCCGTAGCTACGATCTTGATGAGTATCTGGGGTTTATCCGCAAACAGCTCTTTCAAAAGGATAGCTATCGAATACGGCTCCTGCCCCGAGGCGCAAGCGGCGGACCAGACGCGGATCAATTTCTGCTCTCCGTCGCCCTTTGCTTTCATGATTTCCGGCACGATAGTTTTGGCAAACGTACCGAACACATCCGCATCCCGGAAAAAATGCGTGACATTTATGGATAATGTATCGACAAAATCGCGCAATTCTTCAGGTTTTTCCTGCAACAGGCTGATATATCTGCTGGCAGTCGGACAACGCACGTCGTGCATGCGGCTGCGCAGATGCCGGAATACGAAATTGCGCCGGTATGACGTCAAATCGAGCTTGAAACTGCTTTTTATGAATTGCAGTATCTTCTCGAATTCGCGCTCTTCGGTCAGTTTCTGCGGCGCTGTCTGCTCTGAATCCTGTTCTGTCGGCTCTACCATGTTTAATGATTGGGATTCTTGCACACGTGTACAATGGCTTTGGTCAGCACCTTGACCACATCCGCCTTGAATTGCGTTTCCTGCTCGCTTAGCTTGGTAAACAGCCTTCCCCGGTCGGTAATCACATATTGCGGAGGCAGCCGGTTAAGCGCCCAGACCATGATATCGAACTTGCATTTCTGGCAGTCACAGAAAGTTTCCCTCTTATCCCTCAACAGAATTTCGAGTTCATCGGCTACGACTTCTTCCATATAATTGTGCATTCTCATGGGGCAACCTCCGTTTTGTTTATGTGCGTTCTTCGAACTGGATCCGCACTCTGGATCCCTCGGTCAGCGAGGTGGTGAAACCCGCGGGCGAGTCGTCGACGAATAATCTCATCCTTTTTTTCAGCACCTGCTGCCGGTCGACGGAAATATATTTGAAAATCTCGGAAAGCAAGACCGTTTGTTCGTGGGCGAAATACACCCGGATATCGGCTCCATCGACAAGCAATGCGTCGGGGCTGACCTGGCGGCCGTTCATAAAGACCTGCACCACATGGGCGTCGATCTCCACTTCTTTGCCGTCAACGGTCACGCGCATCTTCTTCTGCCCTTGCGGAATATCCACCACATCCCTGATCCGGCAAGCGGTGGGCTCTTCCGGCATGAATGCGATCACGGCGTGCGCAGGAACCGCTGTCTCCTTGACCACAGGCGCGCCGTTGATGGTCAGACTGAACGTTTTCTGCGTCAGAACCCTGGGAGTACCGTTCACATTTACCAGGACCTGCCGTTGCTGTAACCTTTCCAGACAACAGCCCTGCGACTCCAGGACGTCGCCCGCGGTCAACGGCAGCACTTCGATCACCGCCCGGTCCACGACAGGCGCATCCAGACGGACCCGCTGGCCGTTCATGGTCACCGGCGGAAGCATCTCCACGGGCTTGCCGTTCAATACCAGGCTCAAAGCGCTTAATTCGACCACATCGCGCACCTTCGCTTTGCCGGGCAAACCATCCACCGCCTGTTCAAGCTCGATCACATCGCCTTCCTGAACCTTCTCGGCCAGAGAAATAACCGGTTTGCCGTTAAGCGTAATCCGGGCCATGGCGCCCAGGGTTCCCTTGATAACCTTGAATTCCCCGTTGACCTGTATGGTCAGGGCGAGCCCCGGGCGGGGATACAATTTTTTATCGGAGAGGATGCCGGAAGCCGTCAAAGCGCCCAGCACATCTTTTTTCTGATGAAAATCAAGAACGCGCACTTTCTGACCGTTAACGCCGACGGTAATGAAACGCAACCCCTGCGCCTGCGCGGTCATCAAAGCGATACCCAGCGGCGTTACCGCTTCCGGCCCCGTAAGCCGGCCGGTGGTATCTTTGATCGTCCTGATCGCCGACGGAAGACGCAGGCCGACTTTATGCGCGGGTAATCCGAAGGCGCTGGAAAGATCTTCCAGCAATCCGGACGTCTGGCTGCCCCCACCTACCAGCACCACGGCCTGCGGGATACACCCGTTGAGTTCCAGCCCGGCCTGGGCGATAGAGGACGCCAGCTTCTTGACCGCTGGAGCAATGCATTCTTTGATCCGGGCGCTGTCGAGACAGTGCTGCCTGCCCCAGATATCTTCAAAGGAAATTTCCCGCTGCTGATCCAGCTGACGCTTGATCGCTTCAGCCGCGTTAAATTCGACCAGCAGCGCTTCCGAAATAGATTCGGTAATTTCATCCCCGGCTTCCGGGACCATCCCGTAAGAAAAAACCACTCCGTTCTTGGCCAGAGCCAGATCGGAAGTCCCTGCGCCGATATCCACCAGCACGATGTTGAGCGTGCGTAATTCAACCGGCACAATGGCGTTCATGGCGGCGATGGGCTCGAGCGTAATGGTGGTGGGTTCCAGTTTCGCCTTCTTGAGCACTCCGAAAATACTGTCGAGCACCACCCGCGGCAGGAACGTCACGATAATCTCCGCCGAAAGCAGTTTTCCCTTATGGCCGACGGGATTGCCGATGCGGGTTCCCTCGAGCTCGTAATACACCGTGCTGTAGCCAACGCAGTAAAAAGTCGACAGATCCTGCGCCGATTGGGACTCGATGGCGTCCACCGCCTGCAACTCCAGGTCCCTGACGGTTTCCGCGGTTATTTCCTGCTGCAGGGCAAAAGACGTCTCCACCCGCATCCGGAAGGTCTTCAGATTCCTGCCGGCAACCGCGACCCCCACTTTATCCAGCGTTCGGTGCAGGCGCGACTCAAGAGCCTCTTTGATCCGGCGCACCGTTCGCGCGACATCCTCGATGCTGTGAATCTGTCCGTCAAGCATCGGCCGGGTAGAATGCTCCACCGTTTCGGTATCGATAATCTCAAAGAGTTCATCGTTCCGGGCGCACACAATGCCCATGACTTTACGCGTCCCGATATCCAAAGAAAAAAATTCTTCTCTCATAATCCTATAATCTTGAGTATTTTCCTGACGCTTTCATGCTCGAGCAGGAAGATGACGAACACGTCGACCTGGATCGATTCGATGATCAGGGTGTTCTCTATCGGCAAGAGGTACGTAATGCCTTCGTCGGCAAAACGCCGGATAAGCAGCTTGTTCAAACGGTCCCAGCGGTCAACGATAGTCTGCGGGATGGAGAGCATCATCTGCGGTAATTCCAGCATTTCGCCGATGGCGTTAAGATAGGCGCCGGAAAGGATATGCGAACTTTCGGAAAGCGCGGACGCCTCCAGCAGGTTCAGCAGCTGGGTCGAGCCTACCGGGCGCTTCATCAGCACATCGATCATCTGCAAAGCGCTTTTCTGGGAGAACAAAACCAGCATCCCGCCGCGCAGATCGCCGAGGATCTTGAGTTCCACGGCCAGCCCCACCTCTTCGGCGGGGATGAGAAACCCGTTAGTGGCAATGCGATCCTGGGCAACCAGGGAAATCTGGGGAACGTTGATGCTGACACGCTTGGACAAAAGCTGGCTCAAGGCGGTGGCGGCGCTGCCGCTGCCCACGGTGCCGATCTCACGCAACACATCAATCTGTTCCTTGTTCAGATTAAGCTCATCCATCTTCAACCGCCTTTCGTTATTTAAGGCTCATGATGTCCAGGATCAACGCTACCCTGCCGTCTCCCAGAATCGTCGCGCCGGCGATACCTTTGGTCCTTTTGATCCACGACCCCAGAGGCTTAACGGCAATATCCTGTTCACCCAGAACCTGGGAAACCGCCAGCCCCAGCGCTTTCTTGCCGTATTCGACGATAACCAGGGAAACTCTGGTATCTTTCTCGTTTTCCGAAGGCGCCTTCGAGGTGATCCCCAGCTCTTTGTTCAGCCTGATGATCGGAATGATCTCATCCCTGACTTTGACCACTTCAAAACTCTGCAGGATCTTGATATCTTTGGCTTCGATCTTGATCGTCTCCCGGATATTGATCAGCGGCACGGCGTACACCTCTTTGCCGACCTGCACCAGCATGGCCTTGATGATCGCCAGGGTCAACGGGAGGGTCAGAATGAATTTGCTGCCCTCATTGGCTTTGGTCTCGAAATCCAGCCGGCCGCCGAGGTATTCGATCTTGGATTTAACCACATCCAGCCCCACGCCCCTGCCGGATATATCGGTAACCTTATCCGCGGTGGAAAAGCCGGGGAGGGTGATCAAGTCGAGGATTTTCTTCTCGTCGAGGGTGGCAGCCTCTTCCTCGGTAATCAGCCCTTTCTTGATCGCGGTCTTGCGCACAGACTGGAAAACGATGCCGCGGCCGTCATCGCCCACCTCAATGTAGATCTGTCCCTTTTGACGACTGACCCGGATAAAGATCTTCCCCCGCGGGTTCTTGCCGAGCTTCTTGCGGTCGTCGGGAATTTCCAGTCCGTGGTCAACGGAATTGCGCACCAGATGCAGCAGCGGATCGCTGATCTCGTCAAGCACAACCCTGTCGAGTTCGATATCGCTGCCGGCGATTTCCAGTTCCACTTCTTTATTCTGCTTGCGGGAAATATCCCGGACCACGCGCGGAAAAGCGTCCAGGACATATGCCACCGGAAGCAAACGCGTCTGCATCACCTCGTCCTGCAAAGCGGAGATCAGCCGGTCCAGCGCGAAACTCACTTCTTCCAGAGTCTCTATCTTGTAGGATTGCACGATCTGCAGCAGGCGGATCTTGGCGATAGCCAGCTCTCCCATCAAGTTCATGATCTTATCCAGCCGCTCTACGGAGATACGCATGCTCTGGATTTTCTTGACCGCCGTGGCGGCTACCGGCCCGGCGGCTGCCGCGGCGACCTCGGGCTCGTGCTTATCGGAACTGACTGCGGACGACACCGCGGTCATTTCAGCGACATCGAGACGAAAAATGTTGATCTGATCCACGTCCGAGAGCACTGCCAGCTCCTGCTGCAGCGACCCCTGTAATTCATTCGTCGCCAGAACCACGGTAAAGACGAGTTCGAATTTACCTTCTTTCAACTGATCCAGCGAAGGCACGGAGGTAATGATCTCTCCCAGACGCCGCAGATTGGTAAAAACCAGAAATGCCCGGGCTTCTTTCATCACGCAATCCCGGACCAGGGAAATGACAATCTTGTATACGAAAGGAAATTTCGATTTAACCTCTTTAAGATGTTTGAGCTCTTCGGTGGAAAAGCTGAACAACTCCGCCGGTTGCGCCGAAGCAACAGGAGCGGTGTCCGGCTGCGCGCCCGGCGGCTCGGGAGACGGCGACTCGCCGCCGGTGAGATGGCGCTTCAAGGACTGGAGGATCGCCGCGGTATCGATGCGCGATTCCTGTTTCAGCTTGATCTCCTGGAACAGTTGCTCCAGCACATCCATAGCCTGAAAGAGGGTATCGGTGATCTCTCCGGAAAGTTTTATTTTATGATTGCGCACCGCGTCCAGCAGGTCTTCGGTCTCATGGGCAAGGTGGGAGAGTTTCTCATAGCCCATGGTCGCGGCCATGCCTTTGAGGGTATGCACGCAGCGAAAGATCTCATTGATGGAATTTTTATCGGAAGGGTTTTCTTCAAGTTTGACCAGGCAGTTGCTGATGATGGTCAGGTATTCCTGCGACTCGGAAAGAAAGAGCTCACGGTAACTGTCCTGCATATGCCCTCGACGTTGGAGAAGCGACGGTTACGGAAACTGTTAACCTTTGCCAATCGAATTGATGATCAAATCGAATCCCGACGGGTCGGGGATCAAGAAGAAATGCCCGGTGATGGATTCTTCCGGCTGTTTGAATTCCGACTCAATGAGCAAAGCGAACTGCGATTTACAGCTTAACTCTATCAGGATATAATCCACGATCGCCCCGGCCATATCGATGATCACTTCCGGCACGCGCGGCACCAGGCCCAGCCCGACAAAACTGCCCAGCGCGCCCAGGTAGGAATTGGCCAGGATCACTCCCACTTCCTTGAGAGCCGAGCGTTCAAGTTCGGAGATCACGCTTTTATCCGAGATCTCCTTGCCGGTCATCAACGAAGCCAGCGCCAGCGCATCATGCTGACCGAAGATGAAAACGATGGTGCTGGGCAGATCGCCCAGAACGCGCAGCACCAGTCCCACCACCAGCTTATCATCTCCTCCGACGGCCTGCGGCACGTCTTCTATCGGCAGGAACAATATTCTGGGCACCACGATAGTGATCTGTTTATCCAGGAGCTGCGAGAGCGCGGTTGCGGCATTGCCCGCGCAGATGGTGCCGATCTCCTTCAACGCGTCCTTCTGATACTCCGAAAGATTGAGATCTTCCATACGGGTTTTCAGGTATTGTTTAAAATATTGCGCACCGCCACGATCAGCCGCTCCGGCTGAACGGGTTTGGTCACAAAATCCCGCGCGCCGGCGCGGATCGCTTCCACCACCAGAGACTGCTGCCCCATCACCGAACAGATGAGAATCCTGGCCTGCGGATCGAGCTTGACGATCTCGCGCACCGCGCCGATACCGTCAAGCTCTTCCATCATGGGCATGACGATATCCATGGTCACCAGATCCGGTTTGAACTTTTTGTATTTCTCCACCGCTTCCGTGGCGCAGGACGCCTCGGAGCACACCTCATATCCTTCGGAGATGAGGATCTTGGAAATCATCTGGCGCATAAACAACGCATCATCAACGATCATCACTCGTTTCATTATCGATAACCTCTCTATGTGATTATAAACCACAATCCGGTGATGTCAAGAAAAATCCTCGCGGGAAAATCACGCTAACTTCTTTTTTTGCTTAAAGTTATGGATATACGAACAGCAGCCCGCTGCAAATGAAAAGGCCCTTCAAGCCGAAGCTTAAAGGGCCTTGGAAAACTCAACCAAGTCCGGTTACAAGCAACACTGACTCATGTTCAATACGCCGGTTGCCGGATCGTACCGCGCAGCATCCCCCCAGCGGGAACCCGCAGCAGCGGTCATACTGGTGTTATCCGGGAGAGTCCGGTCCGCAAAAAAGTTGACTCCGAAATTCGAAGTCAACGTATTGAGCTGCGCAGCTACCGGATATCCGCTGGCATCACATTCAGCGGCGACGCCGGTAGGACACTTAATAGCTACAGACGCATTAGCTTCATTGAGTTGATACCGCGCGTAGAAATTGGTGAGCGCCGTGCGGATGGCGCCGACGTTGGCCTGGCACACCGCTTTCTTAGCGTCCTGCTGCAGATTAATGAATTGAGGAACGGCAACCGCCGCTAGGATACCGATGATGACAATAACCATGATCAATTCGATCAGTGTAAAACCGCGAGTTTTACTCATTCCTTTTCCTCCTTTAATAGTGTGGTACCTTGAGTTTAGCATAGCTGCCTTTTTTGTCAAGCACTTTTACTCGGTAAAAGTGTACGCCACCAGTTCGAGCTTGATCTCCTGCAAAGGGAACGCATCTTCGGTCCGCTCAATGATCAACCCTTTAATGCTCACCAGGCGGTCCATGGAAGAGAGTTGCTGCAGGAATTTCACCAGGTCCGGATATGCCCCCTTGCCCTCGAGTCTGAATTTGACAGCCTGCACTTTAGGAGGCAAAACCACTTCCGGAACCGCAGGCGTGCCCGGTCCTCCGAGCGGCTGGCCGTTCTCCTGCTTCTCCGTGTCTTTTTTCTGCACCAGCTCGATCTCCACGTCAACCAACCCCATCTGTCCGGATGTGCGCAACAGAACTTTGAACAGGTCCAGCGGCCGGATCGAACGCAAAGGCATGACCCGTAACTGCGCCAGTTCTTCCCGGTCGTAGCCCCGGGATTTGCGTTTTAATTCCACCTTGCGCTTGTTAATACTCTGGGCTTCATTGAGCTGCTCCAGGGTGATTCTATGCTTTTCCGTAAGCTGCTGCTGGACAGTCCGTTGCCAGAAATCAAGCCCCAGGAGCGTTATCAGCGAGCACAGCAGGAACAGGGTTATGATGGTGGTCTTTTTTAATTTCATTTTCCTGACAACTCCGCTTTGATCTTAAAATCACGCGCTTTGGACGCAGTAAGCCGTTCGCCCTGCTGCTGGGCGAACGCATCGGATGAAACCGGCTCCATTTCCGGACCGGAAACGCTGATATTCATGAACCGCGGATCCGCTTTGAAACTTGCCTCCACCTCGTCCACAATTTCCTGACTTTGCTCGAAATCCAGATTGATCTGCGCTTCGATTTCCACGCCCTTGTCGGAAATGTCGGCTTTCTTGAATAAAACTTCCCGGGGCAGCATATCCGCTATCGTCCGCAAAAGGGCAAGCATATCCCTGCGGCCGGATTTGACCGTATCGATCGCCGCTTTACGCTCCTGAATGCGGGCTTCTTTTTCCACGATAGACTGCACATCGATCTGCTTCTCTTTGGTGCGGTTGAGATCGAACTCCACGCGGCGGATCTTTTCCGACAGAACGCCGTTATTAACTATCAAAATGGCCAGAAACGCCGCGGCCAGAAAAGAAAACACGGACAGACCGGCCACCATAATCCAGTTAACCAGATGCTTGGTTTCTTTTTTACGCAGCTCTTCCGGCAGGAAATTGATCGGCGCCTGATGTTTATCCTTGAGAGCAAGCGTACCCATCGCCAAACCGACAGCATTGGCAAAAACGGGAGTGGTCAGCGGATTATCCGGGCTGAATTTGTCGCCCGGCACCTGCAGGTTCTTAAAAGGCAGCAGCTCCTGACACTGACCTCCGATAGAGGCGCTCACCGTTGCCACGAAATTCTTTATCCGGCAGCAGCCGCCCAGGAAATAAATAGATTCAACGCGCCGGCCGCGCGACTGATCCTTGTAATAAGCCAGCGAACGCCTGAATTCCTGGATGATCCGGTCCAGATGCGGCTGCCAGTGCATGCGGAATTCCAGCTGATTGATCCCGTTCTGCTCTCCCTGCTCCGGATTCGAGCTGGCTTCGTATTTCTGGCGCATGATCTCTTCGGCCAGGGCGACTTTATCCTCGAGGTTAAAATCGACTTTGGGCAGCCCCAGATCTTTATGCACCAGATCGGACATCCGCTCTTCGTCTATATCAAGCTTATTGGCCAGATCTTTGATGATAGCGGCGAGCCCGAATACGATATTGCGGTGGAACACCAGTTTGCTTTCCCGGCAGATAAAGAAATTAACGGACATGGCTCCGATCTCCACAAAAGCGATATCCTCGTCCTTTTTCCAGACATCCCTGGGCAGCATCCCGCCCACCACGAACGGCGTGGGCACGACCAGAACCGGCGAGATATCCGTCTTGTCGAATACCGCCATGACGGTATCCACATACTTTTTCTCCGTCCGGACTACCAGCACCTCCGATTTGGTGGTCTGGTCGTAGGTGCGGTCGCCCAGCATCAGACATTCGAAGATATGCGCCGGACCGGAATGCGGGATCATCTTCTGCTTGGCTTCATTCACCGAAGCGTAAGCGAGTTCCTTCGCCGTGAGCATGGGCATCTGCACCAGCATGGCGGTAATGCCGGCCGCGGGAAGGTTCATCGCGACCCTGGCGGAACGCAGTTTTTCCAGGGAGAAATGCTCATTGAATTCGTGTTTGAATTTATCGGCGTCGATCTTCTTGTCTTCCACCTGACCGGCGACAAACGGAGAAGGGAAGCTGAAAGCGTCAACCAGCCCGAGCTTGACTTTTTTCTCCAGGACCACGACCTTGGTATCGCGTTGCCCGATATCTATGCCGACAATCAATTTCGACGCCACTTATTTGCCTCCCACATTGCTGATCATGGAAATCATCGGCAGAAAGACCGCCATGGCGATCCCCGCCACGACAATACCCATCACCACTACCAGCAGCGGCTCCATCATGGCGAAGATCTTGCGGATCGCCGACGGGACTTCCTTATCGTAATACTGGTTCACTTTCTCCATGGTCTGGGCAAGGTTACCGCTCTGCTCGCCCACCTGGATCATGCGGATAACGATATCCGGATATTTCTTACTCAAGTCTTTCGACGCCAGCTCCAGCGAAGTGGAGATCTTCTCTCCGACATTGACGTATTCCCTGGCTTTGTTCAGCGACGACTCCAGCAGCGAATTATTGACGACCTGCGCGGCGATGCCCAGGGAAGAAAAAACATTGACGCCGGCGCGCAGGGAAAGCGCGAAGGTATGGCAGAAACGCGACAGCGCGATCTTATACAGAAGATCGCCGAAAATCGGCACGTTCAATTTAGCCCGGTCCACCATCAGCTTCCCTTGAGGTTTGGAATTCAAAACCATCAAGCCGCCGACCACTCCGCCTGCGCACAGAAGGAACGCCCACCAGAATTTCTCGATCACCGAACTGACGGCCAGGACCACCAGCGTCGGCGTAGGCAGCCCCACGCCCAGTTGCTCAAGCATAGGCTTGAATTTAGGGATAACCACGCCGATGAGCACCAGCACCACCATGATCATCACGCTGAAAAGCACGATGGGATAGATCGATGCTTCGGTAACCTTGGATTTAATATCCATCTGCCATTCCAGCAGTTTGGCCAGATCCTCGAGCACGATGGGCAATTTACCGGTGCTCTCCCCGGCGTCGATGATCGCGGTATAGAGTTTGTTGAAACTCCGGGGGTGAGCTTCCAGCGCTTCCTTGAGATTGGTCCCGGACTCCACCCGCCGGATAATATCGTTGATTACCATCTGCACTTTCTTGTTCTCCGAATTCTTAGCCAGATCCTTGAGACTGGTCAAAAGCGGCACGCCGGAATCCAGGGAGATGAAAAGCTGCGTGGTGAAATACAGCACCTCATTGGATTGCATGCGCGCCCCGGCAGTACCCTCGGATTTGCCCCCGGCGGCCGAAGCGGCAACCGGCCTGGCAAAGGTAAGTATATATCCGAGCTTGGTCAGATGGCCGTAGAGCTCTGTTTCGTTTTCCGCGGCCAACACGCCCGTAACCAGCTTCCCCGCATTATCCCGCGCTTTATATGAATAGGTCTGCATAGATCAATCTTCTCTCCAACTGCCGGCATCAACCGCAGCAGTCCCCGGACCTGCGCCGCTGGTCGTCACATTTACGTGCAGGGTGCGTTGAGCATTATGGTAACGGCCGGTACTGTTAATGCTGAATCGGTATACGCTGGGATTAGTAATGGTAACAGAGTGATTCCCCAGGCCTACCGCGGTATAACCCGTCCAGGAAGTTGTGGTATTATAAACCCAGATATACGCCTTGCCCCGCTCCAGGCCGGCTTCCGCCACATAAAAAGCGACCACGCTATCTTCATCCAGAACGCGGGTTGACGAATCAGAACCCCACATCCTGGATAGCCCCAGGCCGATCAAGCCGGCGATGAACATCAGGATCAGCACGACGATCAGTGCCTGCGCGCGAGTAGTGCGATGCATTGCGTATCGTTCCATATTAATTGCGCCTTCTTACCGACGTGCGTAAGATCAGATCCTGTCCGACCAGATCGGTCCTGAAAGTGATCAGGCAAACATTTCCCGAACAAGAAAACGGATTATCCCCGTTTCCGGGCAGATCGGTGAAGTATTGCGCCATTTCCACCTTACCGTTCTTGGCGTCGTTCCAACCATCCGCCGTAGTTCCTTCGAAACGATAAAAAGTATTGGGATCGCCGGAAGCATGAACACTCTTTCCTTTCCAATACCAGAACCGTCTGCCGCCGACGTCAAATCTAAGATCCAGTTTTCCGTTGCTGGTGTCATACGCATTTGCTCTTCGGAATTCCTTGCTTAAACGCATCATCGCCCAGCGGCTGTTCACCAGCAGTTCCAGCATATCTTTCTGCTTCTTCCATTTGTCGAACACGATATAGAAGCCGGCAGTGGAAGTGGCCATAACCAGGCAGAAAACCACCAGGCTGATCAACACCTCGGTGAGGGTAAAACTTCTCTTGTGATGAGGACGCGTGCGCATCAATACCTTGCCTTTGTGGTGATCAACGTCACTGACTGCTGGCCTTTTTCTCCCTGCCAGGTAACCGTGGCATTATATCTTCGGTGCACCGGCCAGTCGGAAGCCAACAGCGCATCAATAGTCAATCTACGCGTAAACGTCGCATTATTGAGGACCTGGGTATCGGTTTGAGTGCTGGTACAACAGGGAAGAGCCGGATTAAAAGTGGCGTTCTCTAAAGCCTCCTGCGCCAGGAATAACGCGGTGGTGGAAAGCAGGCTCTTGCGCATATAACGCGCGCCCTGGCCGAAAATGCTGATCAGGCTGACGAAAACGGCCAGCAGGATGGTAACGGCAACCACCACTTCAATCAAGGTCAGCGCTTTTTCGTTCTTTGGCATATGCTTCATAGGCAGTCCGCAGGAGTTTCACCAGATCATTTTAAAGAAACCCGTATCGGAATACACCTGAATCCGTTTCGTCCGGTTATTGAAAGTCAGATTGAACCAGCTGCAGCCGGAGGTATTGCCCGGGGGATGCGCAGTCAGGTTGGCGATCGGGGATGTGACGATATCCACATCCAGGAGCACCTGCTTGACCAGATTCGCAGGGATATAATCAGCCGGAGATGGGGTCGGCGAACGGTATATCCGGTAATTCCTGGTTGTGGCGTTCACCACCAGGGCGTACGCAGTCATGTTGTTCACCGCCAATGACCGGGTATAGCACAGATCCAACCAGAGATTGCGCATCGTGGTTTCCAGCCGGGGCCGGATCATCGCCGAAAAAGCGACCATCACCGTCGAAGCCAGTATCGCGGTTACGGCCAGGACCATGAGCAACTCAATCAGACTGAACCCTTTTCTCGCTCTTACCACAAGTTTTCCTCCAGCCAGGCGTCGGCCTTATCCAGAGCGTTTTCGACTTTGCGCTGCCGGCTGGTATCCGGACATTCGATCTCGTCGAATGATTGCTCGATATATCTTTTGCGCGCCAGATCATCTCTAGGCTGGTAGACCCTCTGCCCGGAGGCGCGGCGCGGGCGCGGCTGGTCTGTCCAGTCCGCCTGATCATCTATTCTGCTGGTATCGCCTTCGATCAAATCCGTTTTTATGTCTTGCGCCAGCGACCTGACGCGGGCATGGCGCTGCTCTTCGGAAAGCACTGCGGCCGGCTGCGGTTTCTGCGCGGCGGCAGTCTTGCTGTCTTTCCAGGCAGCCTGAAAAGCTTCTTCCATTTCCTCCAGGCGCTTTTTTTCATTCTTCTGGCGTTTGCCTTCTTCTATAGCCAGTTGCTCTTGAGCGGCCTGAGCTTTATCGTCAGCCAGAACTTTTTGTTTGCGCGCTTCTTTCTTGCGACGCTTCTCTTCCTGATATTTCCGCCGCGCTTCCATCTCTTCCTGCTTTAATTTCCGCTCTTTTTCCTTCTGCGCGGCTTCAAACTCCTCTTCGGTCATGCCGTAAGCTTCTGCCCGGGAAACCTGTTTCTTTACCGGAACGCTCGCCGCTGCCGCAGGAACCGCCGCCGGTTGCTTCGGCGCGGGTTTCGTTTCCGGTTCGACCACACGCGCAGGCTGCGCTGCGGATTCCTTTTGAGCTTTCAGCGCTTGAGCTTGCTTATCCGCTTCCTGTTTTGCTTTCAATTCTGCGGCTTTTTCTTCCGCCAGCTGCTTGGCCTGCAATTCTTTCTCTTTCTTCCGGGTTTCTTCCCTGGCTTTAAGTTCCTGCGCTTTCCGCTCCGCGGCCTGTTGGGCTTTCAGCGCTTTTTCTTTCTGCGCGGCTTCCTGTTTGGCCTGGGCTTCCTGGGCTTTTTTCGCCGCTTCCTGCTCCGCTTTCAATTCTGCGGCTTTTTCTTCCGCCAGCTGCTTGGCCTGCAATTCTTTCTCTTTCTTCCGCGCTTCTTCCCTGGCTTTAAGTTCCTGCGCTTTTCGCTCCGCGGCCTGTTGGGCTTTCAGCGCTTTTTCTTTCTGCGCGGCTTCCTG
>JAKLGJ010000004.1 GCA_022710715.1 Candidatus Omnitrophota bacterium | reverse complement strand
GATAAGAACAGCGGGCGGCGCTTTTTGAGCAGTTTGATCCCGAAGGCTCGAGGCGCAGCCGCCACATCCGTGCCCAGGAACAGGTTCAACTGCTGTCCGGCGGAATTCCCGGTGAGCTTGATCCCCAGTCTACGCAGGAACGCCACGGTCCTGCGGCAGGAATCCAGGGTCTGGCCGGGCAGCCCGTAAAGGGTGAACACTTCCACTTCCATGCCTAAAGACCGGCTCAAGCGCACCACGCGTTCGAACTGCGCCAGGTCGATGCGCTTGCGCATACGCTTGTTCACTTCATTGTCCACGGATTCCAGGCCGTAAGCGATCTTGCGCACCCCTGCCCGGGCCATGACCCGCAGCAACGGTTCATCCACCAGGTCCGCGCGGGTTTCACACCAGATGCTGATGCGCCATTTTCTGCGGATCACCGCCCGCATGATCCGTCTGACCCGCTGCTTGTCGAAAGTAAACGACGGATCGGCAAAGAAAAATCGTTTCATCCCCTGCTTCACGCACACGGACATATCCGAAAGCACCCGGCGCGCGGAATGCTGCCGGATGCGCCGGTTAAAAGCGCGCGGAGTATAACAGAAAGCGCAATTGAAAGTGCATCCCCGCGAAGAAAGCAGCGTCGCGATGCGGTGCTGTCTGCGGTGAAAAACCCCGCTGGCATACGGCGAAGGGAACGCGTCGAGATCGGCGACCAACGGCCGCGGCGCGGTCTCGAACAGCCGGTCGTCATGCAGGAAAACGATGCCCCTGACCTGCGAAGCCGCGCGCCTGCCGTCCAGACAGGCCGCCAGCTCCGGCATCACCGTTTCGCCTTCTCCCCGCACGATCACATCCACGCACGGCATCTGATAGAGCGCCTCCCTGGGCATGAACGTCGCCTGCGGCCCGCCCAGCGCGATCACTATCGCCGGGTCGATCTGCTTGATCAGCCTGGCCAATTGCAACGCCAGCCGGATATTCTCCTCATACACGGAGAATCCCACCAGCGTCGGCTTGAAAGCGATCACCAGATCCGCCACTTCCTGTCCGGTGCGGGGAGTAATGGCGTCGATCTCGGCAAAGGCGGTTTCGAACCCGTGTTCTTTGAGGCTGGCGACGATATAACCGAGGGAAATGGGAAATAGATCGCCTCCGGACGGAGGCAGACTGAAGAGCAGGACTTTAGTTTTCACTTAATCTCACGCCAGCACCTTTTCGATAATTCCGCCGCCGACCACCGTATCCTTAGCGTAAAAAACCGCGGACTGTCCCGGCGTAATCGCGAAACGCGGCTCTTTGAAACGCACCTCCGCCCCCCGCGCGCCGGGGATCACCCAGGCCGCGGATTCCGGGGACAGATGCCGGATGCGCACCCGCAGAAGTTTTCTGGTTCTCAACCGGCCGGATGGCCAGACCAGGTCCGTCACCCGAAAACGCGCGCGCATCAATTCTTCTTTCTTGCCCACGGTAATCGTATTGCCGGCCGGATCGATGCGCGAAACATACACCGGATACCCGCAGGCAATCCCCAGCTTATCCCGCTGGCCGATGGTGTAAAAAGCGATCCCTTGATGCTGACCCAGGACTTTTCCGGCGCTATCCACGATCGAACCGGTTTTACAGGCTGGCTTGAGCCTGCCGGCGATAAACTCCTGATACGTCCCGGGGACAAAACAGATCTCCTGGCTCTCGGCTTTCCGGGCCACCGGCAGTTTGAATTCATCGGCCAGCCGGCGCACCTGTTCTTTGGTGTATCCGCCCAGGGGAAAAAGAACGCGCTTTAATTTCTCCTGGGTCAGCCGGTAGAGAAAATAGGACTGATCCTTTTTCACATCTCCGGCTTTCTTCAGGAAATACGTTCCCCGGGCGCGCGTGATCCGCGCGTAATGTCCGGTAGCCAGACACTGCGCGCCCAGTCCCAGCGCTTTACGCAACAACCCGTCGAATTTCAAATATTCGTTGCAGCGCACGCAGGGATTCGGGGTCAGGCCCGCGCGGTACTGCCGCACGAAATCCGCGATCACCTTTTCCTGCATCTGCCTGCCGAAATCGAACACGTAGTGTTTGATACCCAGAGCGCGCGCCACCCGCCGGGCATCGCGAATCCCCTGCGCGCCGCAACTCGCTTTTGAGCCCGCGACAGTGGAAAGATTAAAACGCATGGTCAAACCGATCACGTCATAGCCGGCCTGCTGCAGCAAAGCCGCAGCTACCGATGAATCCACTCCGCCGCTCATGGCCACCGCTACTTTTTTCTTCATTTTCTTTTCAGGCTGTGTCCGTAACCGTCAGCGATGCTCCTGCCCAATGAGGCAAGGATCCTGCGGGTAGCATCTACCGCGTCTGCGGCGATACAAATCTTGTCCGGATAAATCTCATACAATTTTTGATATTTCGCGGGAGTCAAATTCGGCATCAGGATATTCGCTCCGCAGCGCAGCGCTTTCTGCCTGCCCTGGCTGTCGATAGTTCCCACGGCCGTAGTCGCCGGGATATGCGTGTTTTTAGTCGCGATGCGGGTCAACGCCACGGTTTTCAGCGCCAGTTCCAGGGAACCGCCGGCAGCTTTAGCCAGCGGCGTGTGCGGATGCGGGATGAACGGGCCGATCCCCACCATATCCAGGTTCAATTCCTTGAACAGGAACACATCATCGGCGATGCTGCCCGCGGTCTGCCCGGGCAAACCCACCATCGCTCCTGAACCCACCTGATAGCCGAGTTTATCCAACCAGCCTAAACAACGCAGGCGCTCCTTCAACCGGCATCCCGGCCGCAGATGCGCATACAACGCCGGATCAGACGTTTCAAAACGCAGCAAATACCGGTCAGCGCCGGCGCTTTTCAATTCATTGTAGCGGCGATAAGCCAGCTCCCCCATGGAAAGGGTAATCGCCAGACCGAGCTTTTTGATCCGTTCCAGAAGCAGACAGAATTCCTTGCCGCCGTAGCGGCTGTCCTCACCGGACTGTAGAACCACGGTCTTGATCCCGAGCGCGACAGCGTGACGCGCGGCCGCGTATATTTCCCCGCTGCTCATCCGGTAACGCCGCAGATGTCTGTTGGCGCAGCGTAAACCGCAATACAGGCAATTGCGCCGGCAGTAACTGGAAAATTCGATCACCCCGCGCACGTGCACGGCATCGCCCATGAATTTCTTGCGCGCCGCGTCAGCCTGACGCAACAAACCCGCGATGAGCCGCGGGTCGTCTGCGATCAGCAATGCCACCGCCTGTTTCTTGGTCAATGCCATATTTCAAGCCTTTTTGATCTGTTCAACCTTCTGCTTGGTCTTAACCGTCTTCTCATCAAGATTGTAGACGCAATCGATAAGCTGTTCTTTGAACGTTCCCGGGCCATTCGAGCCTTTAACCGCGATCTCCGCGGCGATCTCGAAACAGGATAACCCGGCGGCCGCGGCTACTGCATAATCTTTTTCCACCGCGCAGAAAATCCCGATCACTGACCCCGCCAGACAGCCCGTCCCCACCACCGTGCCCAGCAAAGGATGACCGTTCTTGACCAGATACCCGGAACCGGCGTTGACCACGATATCTTCCGGACCGGTGATCACCACCGTGCAATTGTAGAGCTCCGCGGTATGCCGCGCCACCTCAACCAGATTCTTCTCCACTTCAGCGGTATCGACGCCTTTGGTCCGCACCTGTTCTCCGCCGATACGCGCGATCTCCGACGCGTTGCCTTTGAGCACGTCGATCTTGACGGACTTAAGCAACTCGAAACATTTTTCGTCTCGCAGCCGGGTCGCGCCGGCGCCGCAGACGTCGAGGATAACCGGGATGCCCTTTTTGTTCGCCGCCGCTGCCGCGAGCTTCATCGCTTCGACCAGTTCCACGGTCAGCGTCCCGATATTCAAAACCACCGCCGAGGCGATGCCGGCCATATCCGCCGCTTCTTCCGGCGCGTGAGCCATGACCGGAGAAGCGCCGAAAGCTTTGACCACCGTAGCGCAATCATAGATAGTGACCCAGTTGGTGATATGATGCACCAACGGCTGTTCCTCTTTTACCTTGCGCAGAAGCAGATGCGCGGGAATATCCTTAAAGACCATACGCTTCCTCCCTCCATCGCATTTTTACCGTACAACATCTTTGAACAACCAGGTTGATAAATACCGTTCGCCGCTATCCGGCAACAACACCACGATGAGCTTACCTTTATTCTCTTTGCGTTTAGCCACTTCCAGCGCAGCCCAGGCTGCAGCGCCGCCGGATATGCCGGCCAGTATCCCCTCCTGCCGCGCGAGCTTACGGGCGGTATCTCCGGCATCGTCATCTTTGACCCGGATCACTTCATCGATGATCTGACGATTAAGCACCCGGGGAATAAAATTTGCGCCTATCCCCTGGATCTTATGCGCGCCGGCCTTGCCCCCGGACAAAAGCGGCGAACCATCCGGTTCGACTGCGATGATCTTAGCGGACTTTTTCTTCTTTTTCAGAACTTCGCCCACTCCGGTGATCGTGCCGCCGGTGCCTACGCCGGCCACGAATATATCTACTTTGCCGCCGGTATCCTTCCAGATCTCCAATGCGGTGGTCTGGCGATGTATCCCGGGATTAGCCGGATTGGCGAATTGATCGAGCATAATTCCGCCGGGCGTCTGCGCAACCATCTCTTGAGCTTTTTTAACCGCGCCGGTCATCCCTTCGGCCCCGGGAGTGAGAACCAGTTCCGCGCCCAGCACAGCCAGAAGCTGCCTGCGTTCCATACTCATCGTATCGGGCATAGTCAGGATCAAACGATACCCCCGCGAAGCAGCCACAAAGGCCAGAGCGATCCCGGTATTGCCGCTGGTCGGTTCGATGATCACCGAATCCTTTTTCAGCGCGCCGCGCTTCTCGGCATCGGCAATCAATGCTACGCCGACACGGTCTTTCACCGAACCCAGCGGATTGAACGATTCCAGTTTGGCGAGCACTGTCGCGCCGGCGCCGGAAGCGATCCGGTTGAACCTGACCAGAGGCGTATTCCCGATAGTCCTGGTGATATCTTCAAATACCCTCATTCATCCTCCTTGATAACATGCCCTCTTATTTTAAAAAGTCGTAATAGAAAGCGATTAAAAGCGCCAGGGCGGAAGTAACAAAGATCAGCAGATAATTGATCCGGTCCTTGTTCGAGCTGAGCGCGCAGAGAATGGACCCTACCAGCCGGCGATCATCGGCATCCAGATCGCCTTTCTGTCCAAGCTTTTCCGTAAGCCGGCTGCGCTGGATCAGCCGGTACCGCGCCCGGTCGACGCGATATTTGTAAATGAAGAAAATAAAGAAACCGGCCACGCCGATATACCAGGCGATCTGACCGTAGACGGGGTCAAAATGCGCCAGCACCGTGACCACGCGCAAGGCTATCGTGGCGATCATCCCGATAATGAAAAACACCCAGGAAAGCGAACTTTCCCGGCAGCGTTTATATTCCGCGCAATTAATGCATGTTTTGTTCATACACTCCATTATAGCAAAAATCAGCCCTGAAAATAGCGAAAAAAAGGGGCTGGAAATTTCCAGCCCCTTGCGCGGAAAGAAAACTCAACTCTCTCTCAACACATCAACCGATAATCGCCAGGATCTCCTTCATCTCTGCCGACGTGACTACCGCAGCATCTTCCTCCATGCGCAGGATAGTGTCGATACAGGCGGAAACTGCAAGCAACTGTTTCCGCGCATCCTTATGCGCCACGCAGGCGGCTGCGTACTCCTTCAATGCAGCGCAGGGAACCTCGCCCTGCTCCAGCTTGCGGGAAATGGTATCCCAGTCCCGCTCCAGTTGCCGCAGAGTCGCCGGATGCGCAGCAAGCGCCGGTATCGCGGCCGGCGCTGCCGGAACGACCGGAACAGCCCTGAAATCGATACCGCCGACCGGCTCAACGCCGTCATCCTTGTCATTCAATTCATCGCCGATCCTGCCGGCTTTTTTCGCGTCGTCTATTTTTGCCGCGCCGCCGTCGCTATCCCTGAATGCGCTCGCCGGGTTATGCCTCATTATCTCGTCCGTCCGCTCCCGCGCTATTCTTTCGGCTATAGCTCTATCTTTATCCGGGTCACCGGAAGAAAAATACCTCTCCCTCTCCACCGTTCTCAATTCCCGCTCATAGGTTTCGCGTTCGAATTCATCGCGCGCCCGCTGCGCCTGATAATCTCTCCAGCCCGATTCACTGAAGTCATTGATCCCGCCGTCGTTGTCATTCATTTCGTCCCGAGAGACCTTGCCGCCGTCGTGTTCTTTCATATAAGATTCATATCGGGCTTTCCGATCCTTATCTCTGCCCATTCGTACTTCTTGGAACTTTATTTCCTCGTTCAGATACTGCCATCTATTGAGTGGTAAGAGGCCTGGGCCGTCAAGGATCTCTTTCATCCGGACAATTTCCTTGATCTCCGGGCCGCCGATAGCTTCCACCGTACGTTCGTTGACTAAATCTTTCCTCTCGCGCAGCAACCTGTCGCGCGTCCACATAGGCACAGGCACCCTCTCAAGATAGTCATCGATCTCTTTGATCTCTTTATCGATCTTCTTGATATTCTCATTTCCCTTCTCACTCCCGCCGTCCAGCCCTTCCTCGCTCCGCTGCCGGTCGCGCTCATCCAGGATGCGGTGCACCCGCTTCATGAAATCCCGGTCCCGGGACAGGCCGGTTTCCTGGAGCAGCTGGCTCGCCTTATAGAGCCGCTCTCCGTTCGTCCCGCCGCCATGGAGAAGGATATCGGCAATCTGCGCCAATACCGCAGTTCTGCGCTGCGCCTCCCGTATTTCAGCCACGTCCAGCACCATCCCTGCTCGAGCAACCCCGGTGCCGCCGTCCTGTTCTTCCCTGGTGGATGCGATGATCGATTCCGTTATCCTGTCCAGATCAAACTCCGTGAGAATGCCGACTCCGCTTAGATCGATCCCCACCGTATCCCAGTAGGGGCTGCGCAAGGCCTTCTTCTTCGTGCCGTCGTGGTCGAGGTACATGGCGTGGAATATGGCGCTCCTCCATTTAAAGCGGCGATACTCCTCCGAGAACGGCACCGGATCCCGGGTATAGCGATTCGAAATCAGTTTGGCCAGCAAACGGCGCTGGGCCATCGCTTTAATATCGCTCTCGCGATACGCCAGGCCGGATGCGCCGCGGCTGTCTGCCAGAGCGTCGATTTGCGCGATCAACTCCTGCAAGTACAGGACGTTCGTTTCTTTTTCCAGATCTTCCGCGCTGTAATTATCGCCGGAAGCGATGAGCTGCCGGGCTGCCGCAACGGCATTGCGGTACGCCTTTTCTTTATCCCCGGAAGCCTCCGCCACCACTTCATCGGTTTCATTTTCCAGATGCTCTTCTGCCTTCGATTCATCCCAGAGCTTGTATGCCAACAATCCGGTGATCGCGGCCGCAGAGATATACGCCGAGAAAAAAAACGGATTGAACAGCAGGTACGCCCCGTGGCGCAGCAAGGACGCCGTCATTGCGCCCAGCACAATGGCAAAAGGAGTCGCCGCGATCCCGTGAAAATCCCCGAATGGCTGCGCGATCCTGATCACATCCTGCGGGATCAGCGTTTCCGCGGCCTGCGCCCTCTTACGCGCCCGCTGGTAGTGATCGACATACACATTGGAGTTCATACCCGATACAAACGTTACCAGCGCGGCGAACGCCGAACCGACCAATGTCACGGTAGTGGAAAAATTAAGATAGAACGATGCGGCAAGAAAAATCCCGGAGATCGCCATCGAAATAAAAGCCGCGTTACGCGCTCTTTTCCCGCCGGCGATCCTTTGATCGAGGGCAGCAACGACCCGGTCACGCGCTGGTTGCAATAAAGCATCCTGCTGCTCGTCAAGATTGGCGCCGCCGTCGGGTAACTGCGCCGTTATTCCTTCCGGTGAGACTTCGACGCGGACCGTCGCGGGCGTAACCTGGAACCCATTACTATTGCCGCGCTGCTGCAGTACGATTATTGAGGAAGGATCGATCGCCCCCGCAACTCCGCCGCTGAAATACCGGCGGATCGCGATGCCGCCCTGCGCGCGCACCTGTTCCTGTTTATTATATTCGCCCTCCTGAAAAGATCTGCGGTAGTCCCGGTAATAGTCCTGCTTCGACCAGGACTGCGGTGAAGTCAGCCCGGTCAGGTCCTTCGAATCCATGAGCAGTCCGGGATCAACGGCCGCGCCGGCAGCGCTGCGGCTGGCCTTGTACCACTGCGCCAGCACCAGCGAATAGAATACCTGACGCAGTGCGGAATATCTTTGGGAAGAATTGACTTCGCGGGTAAGCCTGGGGATGATCAACGCGCGCAGCAGCTGTGCAGAGTAAGCGTTGAGCGTCTGAAAACGGGCGTCAGCGGGCACAGCAACACCCTGCTCCGGGAGGCCGTTGGTGGCAGTCTGCGCCTTGATCCAATCCTGCTCCAGGCACACTTTCATCACCGCTTTATGCACATAAGCGCCCTGAAGCGTCTGCTTCAGGATAATTTCTCCCGGCACGATCCAGGGCCGGGCGACCGTGGGGATGGTAACATTTCCCTGCGCACCGAAAAGCTCCGTTGCCCGGGCGTAAAGCTTATTCCAGTACTCCCTGCCCTCCCGGGTATCCGGGGAAGTGAACCGGGCCAGGTCTTTTTTCAGCTGCACATCCGCGGCCAAAAACACCTTACCCATATCTGTGCGTTCCAGATACGGATCGATGATATTCGCGTCCGAATCCGGACGCAGGTTCACCCAGAACATGCTGTTGGGCAAAGCTACGCCGATCTTGAAATATTCCAGTAATTTTCTGGTGGTCGCTTCGATCTCCGGGGCTTTAAGATCCCTGCTGTCGCCTTTATCCAGCAGGATAACGTAACGATCCGTCTGCGGATCGATCGAGATCGAGCGAAGATGTACCGGACGGTACCGGTCCTGCGCGAGGAGCCCGGCCAGGTATGCCGGCACGCCCATTTGAGGCGCTACCTGCGCGAATCCTGATTGTTCGAAAGCTAAACAAAAAACAATACAAAAAGCGACACATCTCTTGAAAAAACGCATGCTCCCCCCTTGCTTTCCCCAAAGCTTGGACACAAAAAAAACCACGATCGATGAAAAGCTCCCTCGCTTTTCATAAACCGTGGCAAACTCCGGTACAACTCACATTTCAACTATTAACAAAAGGAGTATACCATATAATCCGTCTTTTTCAAGGCAGGGAGGGAAAATTTTCCGGCCGCCCCTACGCGACGGTTATAGACTGCGCTGCGCCGTCTTTGACGAACTCCACACCATCTCCTGCCCGCACTTTCCGCCGCACGCGCATCTCCACTTCGCCGTTAACCTTGACCTGGCCGGCCTGAATACACTGCTTGGCTTCTGTACCGCCGCTGACCAATCTCAAAGCCTTGAGCAGATTATCCAGTTCGATAAACTCGGTTCGCAGTTTGAATTCCATCGATTTCCTTTATAGCGCGCAGCGCACGAGACTATTTCTCTTTGCCGGGCGCGGCGGTCTTCTTCGCCGACCATATCCCGGCAAGCACTGCCGCGCTGACAATGCACCAGGTGGCGAAAAGCGCGTTGGGGATCGCGGCTTCCGCGGAAATATGCTTGATCGCCAGCACCGCTCCCATGCCCGCGTTCTGCATCCCGACATTGATCGCCAGCGTGCGACGCTGCGCGAGATCGAACCGGAACGCCTTGCCCGCGAGATACCCGAAGATAAGCCCCAGGACATTCAGGCTGATCACCGCGACGAACACCAGCCCGGTGACTTTACCCAGAGCGTTCCTGTTCAACGCCACCACCAGGCCGCAGATGAAAGCGATGAACAACGCCGAGAGCGCCGGGAACACCGGCTTGATCCGGGTGGTAAACGCATGAAACCGATGCTGGACCCACAATCCCAGCAAAAGCGGCAGGATCACCATGATCATGATACTCTGCATCATCGGCCAGAACTGTATCGAGATATACTGGCGTCCCAGAAAATAGGTCAAAGCCGGCGTGACTACCGGCGAGATCAGCGTGGTGGCGGTGGTCAGGGCCACGGAAAAAGCCACGTCAGCTTCCGCCAGATACGACATTACTCCCGCGGCCATGGCATCCGGAACAGCCGCAGCCAGGATCAACCCCACGGCCAGCGCCGGACCCAGCCCCAGGAATTTGATGATACAAAAAGCCAGAACCGGCATGATCACGAACTGCGCCGCGGTCCCCAGGAAAACGAGCCTGGGTTTCTCCAGGATAGGAATAAAATCTTTTTCGGAAAGCAAACAGCCGATCCCGAACATGGTGAACCCGAACAGCCAGTCGGTATACGGCTTAAGCGGCACCAGCGCCTGCGGAAAAGCATACCCCACGCCCGCAGCCAGAACCACCCAGACTACCAGCAATTTCGCGAATCTCTCTAATAGCTTACGTATCATTTCCCGGTATCCGGCTATCCCTACTCTACCGGCCCTTTGCCGTAATCGAGCTTCCCTTTAAAATATTTCCTCTTGGCGTCTTTAGCCCTGGCCAGCCATTTTTCCAGGCCCTGTTTCTGTATACAGCACAGATTGAACACTTTGAGATTATGCAGCGCGCGGTCCGCTTTGTCCGCGGCCGGGATCAATTTATCGCAGGGGAATTCCCCGCACTCGAAACAGAAGGTTATCCCTTTCTTCTCGAAGCAGGCATACGTATCGCAGGAGCCGCCGATAACCGGGCATTTGCCTTTTAACGGCCGGCACCCCGGGCAGGGCAGCGTTTCTTCTTTGAACCCGGCAGAAACCAGCCTTCTTTTTTCCGCGGTATGCTCTTTCGCCAGATGCGCGATGCAATCCGCGCAGTCCACCCCGCACGGCGAAGCCATTTTCACTTTTTCCTGATCCATGCTATCTCCTTATTTCCAGATGATCCTGGCGGGATTTCTCGCCGGGATCCGGCTGTAACGATATTCGGGGTACCCGACCATCATCGCGGCGCCGGCTTGCGCGTGCGCGGAAATGCCGACGAATTTGCGCGCGACTTCCGACATATTCACCGCCATATTCACATACCCCGCCCAGCAGGCGCCCAACCCCGAACCGAATGCCGCCAGCTCCAGATACGTCGCGGCAATCGTGCAGGACTGCGGGACCATCGGATCGTCCTTAAGACCGTAGGCAATGATCATGCAGGGCGCATTGCGGCAGATCAGATCCTTGCTTTGTTCCCGGGCCGCGACCAGCCGGTCAAAGCGCAGCGATTCGGCCATGGGAGATTTCGCCGCGATAAGCTGTTGCATCCACTGCGCCGTCAGCGCTCCCAGTGTCTGCACCCGTTCTTTACCCAGCACCACCGCCCAGTTTACCGGCTGACGATTTATCCCGGAAGGTGCGTACCGGGCGATATCCAGCAGCTTTTCCACCGACGGCTTTGACACCGGCTCATCCGTATATGACCGGATCGAGCGCCGCCCCTTGAGCAGCAGCTCCACCTGTGCGGGCCCGGGCAGCGCGGCATAATCAAGCCGCGCGGTATCCTCGACGCCCATCGTGGAAAGCCGGATCGCCCCATGCGGACAGACAGCGAAACAATGGCCGCAATTAATGCACATCTCCCCGCCGCCGTCAATGAACTCCGGGATCTGCTTTTGCGCGTTCATCTTGAGTATCTGCATCGGGCAGATCTCCACGCACCTGCCGTCGCCCTTGCATATTTTTTTGTCCACCGCGATCGTGATCATTATTCCTCCGATACTTCAATCATGACACATCCGGATAATCGACCATATAAGGCGGCGAGAAGATAGTCGACGCCAGAGGATTGCCCTGCGCGCACCAGTACACCGTTTTCTTATCCCCCCGGCAGATATGCGGCGTATTGCCCACGATCGCTGCCATCAATGGATAGGTCATTTCCGTCTGTTTGAACGCCGCGATCTCCTGCTCCCTGATCGGGATCCAGAAATTCCAGTAGAAATCCTCGAATTTCGCAGAATTGAATTCCCTGAAACAAACGATATACTTCTGGCCGCACACCTTGCACGCGCCGATACTGACATCGAATTTGTCGGAATCCGCCAGATGCGCGTTTTCATCCACGACGACCGTCTCCTTGATCGTCTGCCAATCCAGCGTCCCTTTCCCGGCTTCTTCGATCAAATGACACACCATGACGATATTATAGCACAAAAAAAGGGACGGTTCTCTTTAGTATTTCACCCCGATAAAGGCAATAGAGAACCGCCCCTTAAAATAACCTACGAATTCCGCACATTCAACATCCCGATAAAATACAAAACCGCCTGGATCTCCCGATCATTCATGATATCCGTTTCTACCGGAATCCGCCGCCCGATCTTTCGGATGACGATCTCATATTTATCATCTTCTTTTTCGAGCTCTCTTTTCATGCGCTCCCCCTTGTTTGACTGATCCGCCCCCGGTGTTTACGCCCGGCACTATAGCAAATCAAGGATTAGAAGAAGATTAAATAATGATTAAATTTTCTAATCTACAGCGGGAGGGCTACGGTGAAGGCGGAACCTTTGTGCAGCTGGCTTTGAACGGAGATGTCTCCTCCATGGATCCTGGCGATGGACCGGGCGATACTCAACCCCAACCCGGTGCCGCTTTCGCCGGAATGCCCCTGATAGTCGTCATGGAAGAAACGGTCGAATATCTTGTTAATGTTCCCGGGAGGGATCCCCACGCCGTTATCCGCCACGGAAACCGAAACGGTTTTCCCGTCGCTCTGGACTTTCAGATCGATCTCGCCTCCCAGGCGGGAAAACTTGACGGCATTGCTCACCAGATTGAGGAACATCCGTCTGATGTGCGGAGCGTCGGCGCGGATAATTACCGGTTTATCGAGACGCCCGAGCTTAACGGCGATATTTTTCGCAGCCGCCATCTTTTTAGCGAGCTCGGCGACGTCATCGATAAGACTGTTCAGATCGAACGGCTCGAAATGAAAAGCCGAAGGTTGATATTCCAGCCGGCTCAACAGCAGCAGATCTTCAACTACCCGCAGCATCCCCTCGGTCTCTTCCAGGGTCACTTTGACCACGCGCTGGTACTCCGCGGGATCGCGCTCTTTCATCAACGCCAGCTCCGATTCCCCTTTGATGATCGTCAGGGGGGTTTTCAGCTCGTGCGCGACGTTCGAGCTGAACTCGGCGATATAGCGGAACGACTTATCCAGCCGCGAGATCATCTCATTGAACGCGTTGACCAGATATTTCAGCTCTTCTTCGCCGCGCTTGGCTTCCACCCGCACGCTCAAATCCTTGTGCGTGATGTTGCTGGCGACCCAGGTAACCTCCATGATCGGCCGCAGAACTCTGGCGGTAATCACCCCGCCGAAAAATCCCGCGATCAGCAGGATGAGCGGAATGGTCAAAGCGGCGAAGATCAACCGCCCGTAGAGAATGATGAATACCGGCTGGCGCGACACCCCGACCTGCAGCAGGAGCGCCTGTTTTTTGCGGTAATTCGAATAAAACGGGATGGTCACCACGCGCAACTGGCGGTTATCAAGATTCACGTCTTTGTAGGAGAGCGCTTTTTTGCGCGACGCGGCTATCCCCGACAAAAACCCCGCGATCATCGGCTGGGTCATATTGGCGGAACTGACGATCGCTTCCGTCCGGTCAGCGCTGGCCAGATTGATGTAAGCGTCGGCAAGATTCTGCTTCACTCTCTTCTCCAGCCATGCGCGCTCTATCGCGTCCACCTTGACCTGATTCGGATGCATACCTTCCAGCCTGATCACCCGGCGCACGGCGAAATCGAACGCCCGCTGGTCGTTTCCCAGCGGCTCCAGGTACGAATTGATCGCGGTCGAGATCTCCTGCGCTTTGACCAGGACCTCGTTATCCAGATCCCGGTAGAGCGCGTAACGCAGATTGTAATAATTGATCGCCGAATAGAATACCAGGATCAACGCGAGTATGCCCGTATAAAAAATACTGATCTTGAAGCGGATGGAATTGAATTTCATGAAATCAGTCCTGGATTATGTATCCCGAGCCGCGGACGGTTTGAATAAGCGGTTTTTTGAATCCCTTGCACACTTTGTTGCGCAGGTAATTCATATAGACATCGATGACATTGGTGAAAGAATCGAAATCCTCATGCCAGACGTGTTCGGAGATCATGGTGCGGGTAATAACCTTGCCGGCGTTGAGCATCATATACTCCAGCAGCGCGAATTCCTTGCTGGTCAGCTCTATTTCTTTTCCCGCGCGGATGACTTTATGGGTAAGCTGATTCAATTCCAGATCGCCCACGTGCAGGACGCCCCCCTTTTCCGGCGCTTTTCTGCGCAACAGCGCCTGCACCCTGGCGAGAAGCTCTTTGAAAGCGAACGGCTTGGCCAGGTAATCGTCCGCGCCGAAATTCAGGCCTCTGACTTTATCGTCCGTGGTGTCTTTTGCGGAAAGCATCAGGATCGGGGTGTCGATCTTCTTAGCGCGTAATTCCCGGCACACCGAAATACCGTCTTTCCCGGGAAGCATGATATCGAGAATGACCAGATCGTACTCGTTGACCTCGGCCATAAAAAGCCCTTTTTCCCCATCGTGGGCGACATCCACCACATAATGGGCTTCTTTCAATCCGCGCGCCACGAACGACGCGATCCGCTCCTCATCTTCCACCAGCAAAATTCTCATCTGTCTCCTTGCGCCTTACCTTGTCTTCTATTATGATTATACCGCCCCGCCGGCCTCACCTCAACAAAAAAGGCGCCGGGTTCCTCCGGCGCCGCGGACAAACAGCGAAAATCTGCTGGCCGACTTCTTAATACCCCTGGGATTGATGATACCGCTCCGGAGGCTGGAATTCTCCGCCGGCGCAGCCCATCTTCTCCTGCATTTTTGGCATATCGATCTTGATCTCGGTTTCCTTCACCAGCTTAAGTTCTTTATCGTATTTGAAAAGCTTATTCCCGATCCATACCACCACGCCGCCGTCGTTGGTAGCCACTATTTTCTTTTCCATCATCGAACTCATTATGTCCCGGTCCATCATCTTCCTGTTCATCATGCCCTGCCCCATCATGCCCTGTCCCATCATACCCGATTGCGATTGGGTTTGAGTCTGGTTCTGGGTATTCTCCTGGGCGAAAACAAAGCTCAACAGCACGATCAAAAGCATTACCGCGATCATTAAAATCCGCTGTTTCATGGCCCACCTCCTTTTAGGAATACGGCACTCCACTGTATAGTACCGCATTAACCCATAACTGCACATGGGCTAAGCACACTTTTTATTGACTTTTATCTACCTAAAAAGAGGCCACTGGCCTTATTGCGGATAACCGATAGACTGCGTAAGCACAACTTTCTGATCAGCGCGCAGTTTCATGTTTTTGGCGAGCAGCTCCGCGTCGAACAATCCCCTTGCCACCGTAGCCAATCCTTCGGAAGCGCAGAACAGATACACATTCTCCGCGATAAATCCCGCATCCATCGCCGCCCAGGAATCTTTCTGCGTTCCGAATCTTCCTTGCCTGGAGAAATCCGCGACATAGATCAGATTGACCGCGGCACTCTGCACAAACGGCTGTTTCCCGGTAGATGCGCGGATATCCTCGGCAACGATCAACTCCAGGGCATTCGCTTGCGCGTTATAGCGGAACAATCCGTCAGCTTTAGCCACATAAATATCAATCTCCTGCACATTCGCCGCGGAAGGCGCGGTGCGCCTGCCGTCAGGGCGGCTGACGCCGAATCCTGCCCAGAGCAGGTCGGAAAGAGTCTGCAAAGAAAGCTCTTTCGAGCTATAGTCCCTGTTGCTGCTGCGCTGCTTCAACGCCTGCATCAGCGGCATACCGCCTTGAGTCCTGGGCGCCGGCAGAGAAATAACCTTCGGAAGCTGCGCCGCGCCGGCCGCGCTGCCCCACAAAACACACCACAGCACCACCGCCGCCAGGATTATCGCTTTGCGCATATACACGCCCCACATCAGGGGAAATTTTCTGCAAAATTCTTCCATGTTCGCTGCCCTCCTTCTATCTGCTTTCGAGGAACTTCGCCTCTGTTTGATTATTTTCCCACAGCTTGGACTTTTTCAGCCGATAATATGCATATACCCGGCAAACCGGAGGGACCATGAATGTGATCTATATAACCATCTGCGCTTTATTCATTCTGCTCGGCTTCGAGATCCGTTACCGGCAACTCAACTCCGCGATCGAAGATCTCAAGAAAGAAGTCGATGAATTACACGAGTGGGCGGTATTCGTGCGCACGCCCGGCAAACCTAAAGAGAAATAAATTATTCCACGACCAGCGGCCGGATCAGGGAAAGAATAACCTCTACCCAGCCCTGGTCAACGGCCGGCGCGTCAGGCGCAGCGCTGACTGCGGCTAATTGCTCCAGTTGTTTGACCACTGCGGGATAGGCAATAGCGGGGATTTTGAAGGTGAAGCGAGCCTGGTTGTCACTATCCCGGGTCAACTCGATCAACTGGCCTTCGACGCTCCCGATGATCCGGGTTACGACATCGATAACCTCATTTAAAGATAGCACTCTGCCTTGCGCGTCAAGCGCGGTCAAAGTTGCCTGCAGCTCCACGGCGTTTGCCGCCGCCGACGCAGTCAAACCGAGCGTATCGCTATACGCCGAAACAGCTTCTTTTTCTGCCGTAAATGCGCGACTTTCCGCCCTGGGTGCTGCATCAGCCACTACCGGCGCGGTTGATTTAAAGACCTCTTCAGACGCGGTTGATCCGAGCGCTTTGCGCTTCTCTACTGCCGGCGAAAGTTTATATGCCGTAAACTCCGGCGCGATCATCTTATAAACCGCGATCATCGCGAACATCACCATCGCCAGCGCCGCGACTTTAGTCTTCATCGGCGAAGGTTTGAAGAATCCCCGGATCACGGATTCGAATTCGGACCTGCGCTCGATGCGCTCCTGCACTTTTTCCAGAAAATCCGCCGGCGCTTTGACCTTAGGCAGAGCAGCCATAGTCCCGGCATAGCGCTTGAGTTGGGCCAGCTTATCTTTGCAGGCCGAACACGCCTCCAGATGCTGCTCCAACTGCGCTTTCTCCTGCGGCTCGAGCATATCGTCCAGGTATTGCGATAATAATTCTTTCGCTTGCGGGCATTCCATAGCTATATCAGCCTCCTTAACTTTTCGCACAGCGCCTGGCGCGCGCGGGAAAGTTTGGATTTGACCGTACCGATGTTCAAGCCGGTGATCCCGGCAATTTCCTCGTACGAAAGCGCCTCGATATCCCGTAAAACCACGACCTGCCGCTGATCCTCCGGCAAAGCGGCAATCGCCTCCTGGATCAAAGCATCTTTCTCCCTGGCATCCAGCTCGCGCGCAGGAGAGCGCGATTCGTCTTTTATCTCCAGGCCGACCTCGCCCTCTTCGGTCTGCACCGGCGCGTCTATGCTGATGGTTCGCTTGCGCTCGCGGTATTCCCGCGACATCAACCTGTTCTTGCAGGTATTCACCGCGATGCGGTAAACCCAGGTGCTTAAGGACGATTCTCCCCGAAAATCTTTTAACGAGCGGTACACTTTCAGGAACACTTCCTGCGCGCAGTCATCCGCCTCTTCGTAATTACCCATGAAGCGGTAACAAAGATTAAATACGCGGTCCTGGTATTTCAGGACCAACTCATTGAAATCCTGGTTTTCACTCATTTAGACAAGTTTTAAGGCTGAAAGTTCCCGGATAATTGAAGATATTCTTCCTATATGATAGTACACGCCCGGGAAAACTCAAGCCAATTAAAGCGCAAAAGATTTTGGGAACAAAATCCCCTTTTTCCTGTCTAAAGAAGTGAGAAGGGAAAATCAACCATAACAAGATACACCCGGCGCAAATCGGAATTGCGCCGGTGTTGTGTCTCTACACAAGGAGGCAACATGGATACAAAGGTCATGCGGGTACTGTTAGCGGTGTGTTGGGTCCTGGAAATCGTTCTCCTGCCTGCGGCAGGCTACAGCCGCGAGATCGATTGCGGATACGATCCGTATAGAACAGTCATTCAGGAAACCGTGGGCATGGTGCATCAGCCATTAGCCCGGGAGCTGGCGCGCAGATACGGGCTTTCCATCCTGGACCTGACCTGGGAAGATACCGGCAGATACAAAGGCTCAAGCGTAGGCCCGAACATCAGCGATATGACCATACAGGTGCAGCGCCAGGATCCCCGCACCGGCAATTATGACCTTTTCTGCATGCCGGTGATCCGTTACGCGAATTTCTCGGACAAAACCGGAGACGTGCCTCTGGATAAATTCTATATCCTGGTGGGAAATGAAAAAGGCCGGAACTTGAAACGCGTTACTTTGAAAGAATTCTTAGGCGATATCCGCTCTTATTTAAGCGAGCCGGGTTCCTGGAAAGGCAATCGCACCTCCCTGCTGGCTCCCCGCGACTCGCACGCTCTGGTAAGCGCGCAGGCCTGCTTCCTGCCTATCCCTGAAGACGGGATAGCCGAATTCAACCCGGTGCTCTTCAACTACCAGTCCACCCAGGGCGACCCGGCGGTGCTGACCATCGTCGCCACCCGCGAAGGCACCAGCGTGACCGTGATCGACAACACCCGCGACGCATTCCAGGCGGGCCGCAGCTGGGGACAGCGGCTTTTCTTCAATCAGAACGGCGAACGGGCCAGCCTCACCGGACAGAGGATCAGCGATTTCCGCGCAGATCCGCAGACCATTCGCCGCAGCGCTGCCGCTGACGAAAAAGCCGGATTGAACATGGTGCTTCTGATCCAGGTCCCGCTGAAACAAAGAAAACCCATGCGGCATCTCTACGCGGAATATCCGGCCGCATATGACAGCCTCGGGATGATGAAAGAAAAATGCGCCGAATCCAAAAGCGACGTGGAAAACGCGGTCATCGGCCACGGAAAAGTCGAAGGCCCCTTCACCGAGATCGACCACCTGGCGATCGAACGCGACCCGGCCTTCCCCATCCGGGTGACCGTGCAATTCTACAAAGCCACCTCCAACGGCGTGGTATCAGACCAAGACATGCGCGAGATATCCCAGCAGATCGAGAAAGTCTATGCGCAGGCGGATTACGTAGGCAGCCTGGTATGCGGCGGAGAAACCCGCAGGCCTACGGAATACACCGGCGACAAGATCCAGCCGCCGCACTGGTGGTGCGAGTTCTGGAAAAGACATCACCAGAACATGCAGAAATCCGAACCCGCCCCCTGGGGTATAGTCGAGTAGAAAGAATCAAGGGATGCTTCCCGGGCCCTACCGGGGAGCATCCATTTAAAACACATCACTGTCTATTTCAAAGGAATGTAAGCTGTATCCGGGATAGGCACAATATATACTTTACGATACCCCTCCAGATTACGCCGAATATTGTCTTCAAGTTTATCTATCTGGTTCTTGCTGTATTCCGCGCCTTCCCGGTAAGAATTATACACTCCGTGGATCATTTGCAAAGCAACAGCGCTATTCATGACAGGTAAGCTTTTTATCGGGAGTTTCAATTGACCCGCGTGATCAACCACCTTCCCCGCCCCCACCGGCAATTTTCGGAATGTTTTCCCGAAAACCCTCATGATACAGGGCAAAAACGGCACCGGCGGTTCGATCGCGCCCCTATTCCGGGAAATACCCGGCTGAAAATACGGCAGGATCTTAAAACGATTTCCCGCTGTCAATACCGTCATCACCCCGAAATTGCAGACATTATGATGGAATCCCGGACGAATTTTATTCCTCAAATCGTCAGCTACGGACAGATCCGGTTTTTCCACCTCGCCGAAACCACCCAAAGGTTTCAATTTGTATTGCTTCGCTTGCGCTAAAAAAAACCGCCGAAACTCCTGGATGAGCCTTTTGGCAATCCCCATTCCGCGAAGAGACCGGTCAACAGCGATATACCCTAAAAAAGCCATAAGGCTCTTACCCGGCAGAGGGATCATTTCGAACATAAACATCCCGCCAACACGCTTGCCCAGAAGAGGAATCAGATAGCAGAAACGATAGCCGCTGCCATCCCCGGAATCCCGTGCCGCGTCCCAGATGAACCTGCGGATGCACGCAGTGCTCTCCTTCTCTTCAGAACGGAAAGATGCATGATAAATCTTCTGCGCTTGTTTAAACAGACGCTCGAACTTATGCCGGTCCTGCCGACACACTTCTACCAGATCGACTATTTTAATGCTTGGGCTCTGCTTCGGCATGGTAATAATAATTGAAATAAAAATCTCTGCCAATCATCAAGTCCGCGAATATGTCCAGTCCCGTGAGCCAAAAGGCAAAGTACTCGACCAAAGCGACCCTGATGTCCGCGACAAAAAATAAAGACATTATCACCAGCAGAATAATTCCAATCACATTGATAACACCTAAAGCGATCCAACCTCTGAATAATCGATACGGATCGAACACGCCTTCTGCCCAATCCGTGCCGATTTTCTCCAGATATTTCAAGGAGACAGCACAGCTGATGATATCCGTAATCACAAAAAACATCATCGCCGGCAGGAATAAATAAACATGCATCACTGCCAGGCTTAATAACGTGAGAGCAAATAGATATATATCCCCCCGGACAGTAAGCCGAGCCATCCCAAGTTTTCCCAGATTCTCAACAGTCAGCCTCCGGGAAAACCCCTCCAGCCGCGTTTCACAAACATGGACTTTCAACCGCAGGAGCGCGACGAAAACAAACAGCACCAGCGAAACGTTGAAATCGAACGGCTGCTGACAGATATATGCCTTTTTATCCGCAGTGAAAACCAGCGCCGCCAGAAGCCCGGCAATCGAGCTGACATACGCCTCGTTTTCTTTCTTCAACCAATCTCCGGCGAAACTCATATCGCATCCTCCTTAATACAACAACGCGGATCGCAGGATCCTTGCGGCAGATCCCCGCCATATTACACTGGACCGGGATATATTTCCGAACCTTTTTCATATAAAGAATTGTCGGGCGCGCCGGGAATGTGTTTTTTCCTATCGAACAGTTCCATCTTAAGCTCATCAGGATGCGCTTTCAATCCTATGATCACTCCGAAGGTCCCTTCAGCGAAACCCATTTGTTCTTTATGCTCTTCAGTCATATTTAAGAATATTTTTTAGGCAAAAGGAAATCCAGATCATAGAAGTAATGCTCGACTATTTCATCAAAATCGATCTCATATATTTTTGATCCGTCGATTTTCAAGATAGGCTCATTAGATTCTTTAGCTATATCATTCTGGACACCGCAAAACGCCCTCAACAAGTCATATAGCAGACTATAATGATAATCGTTCAATACCCAGAGATGGGAATCTTCATTCTTTTTCTTCAATTCTTTCAGTGTTTTCCTCACCATGTCCTTCGATAGACATTTAGATGCAAGAGGGAAGAAACATTCGAAATCGTCATCGTCGTAATCAGGAATGCAATCGATTGCCATCTCACATGCAAGGCTTATAATTCTAGTGAAAATCTTATCCGGGTCATATTCAAATCTTAACATGCGTCTCCTATTAAATGTGATTGTCAAACAAAAAACCCGGAGACAAAAAGCCACCTCCAGGTTATCGAATCCATTCTGACCTGCTCATCCTCCAACTCCTTAATATGAGATAATTATAACACCTGGGCGGATGAGTCGCAAGGGTATTTCATGTGAAACGGAAAAGGCGGCTACTTAAAAAGTAGCCGCCTTTTGGCTTACGGTGGGTCTACTTGCCTGCAAAAAATTTTGTCCAGGGGAAAGCGTCTCAGGATCCTGCTTCTATCCATTTCTCTAAAGCCTCGGGGTCCCATACCAGGCCATTTGTCGATCTGCATTCCAGGGCCTTCGGCTCTGTTGCTTTTTCGCAACCCTCAAGGAACATGCCGCGAATACTCATCCACGCTTTCCCCGGCAAAAGCGCGTTTTTCATTTTATAAAAATTATTTACCTCCCACTCCACCCATTCATTCTTAAAAGTCTCGTTTCCGATTAAAACGACTAATTTGGCACACTGCTCAAATTTCTTGATAATCTCTTCCCGTAATGCTTTTGAACGGCCCTCATTCAGCCGGCACTGTATCAATTGCTCGATCCCGTCAGTTGATATTTCTTTTAAACTATGATCGCAAGCCTCAAATGCATGCTTTGATTGATCTTTAAGGACATTGAAGGCTTCGCATTGCTTCAGATCAGTCTGGTTAAAACTCACAAACACGTTTATTGCCATGGCTCCTCCTTACGTTTATCCGATAACTTGACTGATATCCATCACAAAAACAATACCCTGGCCCGGATCTTTTAATGTGCCGTGGTGTTCCAGCAATGTGATGAGCTTATCTTTATTGCGATCCAGGGTGAGCAGCATCAGGATTTCTCTCGATGAGTTAATACGCAAGCCGAGCGCGCGTCGGCCCTCTGCCGTACACATCCCTTTTCCGGGAAACATGGTAGCGCCAAAAATACCGGCGTCTTTAAGAACCGGCATTACTGCCTTAATTTTCCCTTTCGGAAGTATAGCCATTATCAGTTTGAACATCCTTGACCTCTCGTTAGAGATAATAATCTCTGGCTGTTTCAGGTTGATACAATATTTTCTTAATTTTAAGCCTCCGTAAGCCTGCCGGGACCTTCCATTCGATTACATCTCCCACCTTATATCCCAGTATCGCCGTGCCGATAGGAGCTAAAACGGAGATTTTGTTTTGCTCAATATCCGCGTCTTCGGGATATACCAGTTGATAGAATTCGTCCTTCCCCGTGTCCATATCCTTAAGACAGACCTTCGAGTTCATCGTAATAACACCGGAAGGGATTTTATCGGCATCAACGATGATTGCCCTGTCCAATTCGGCTTCAAGCTCTATAATCGGCGCCCATTCCGCGTCGTTTTTTGAGCTGTTTATCCTCCTTACTTCTTGAAGCAATCTCAATTCATTCCGCGAGTTAAAGCTGTGTTCCAGTTCATCAAGAGACCTCCTGTCAATCTCCCGGCTGGACTTCATAGCTTTGATCGTTTCACGGAGACGGTAGAAATCCGATCGCGTGATATAAATTTTTTTATCTTTCATTTCTGCTCCTTGATTTCTTCGGTTTATATTCAGATAACGGATCGGGCGATAGCGACTGCATGATCGGAAATATCTCCTACGCTCTGGATAATAAACAATACAATAGATTCGTCTCTTTTCGCCGATTCAACTGTTTTATTCGCTTCTATGACGCCTTCCTGCATGCGGCTGCATATCTTTTTCAGCTCCAGGCTTGCTACGATAGTCTTCTTCGCTAACTCCGCGTCCTGTCTTAAAAAGGAGATGGTGGAATCCCAGACAATATTTTTATAATTTTTAGCGCATTGAGCGATATTGATCTTATACCTCTCAGGGATATCTGCATTAAAATTTAATAAGCTTTCCGCAATACCCACAGTCAAGTCCGCAATTTGCTTTAATTCAATAATAACGTTTATGCTTGAAGAGATGAGTTTCAAAACGCTGCCCTCGGGCCGATACCATGTCAAGATATCGTCAAGATATTCCTCGAAAGCAACACACAGAGCCCCTATTCTTTTGCTGTGATCTATAATCTCCTGCATCTTGAAGACGTCAGAACACAGAAGGACACAGGATGTTTTGTTGATCGCCTCCTGCGTTAAACGGCATATTCTCAGCAAATCACAGGTAAATTTCTCAAGCTCTCTCTCAATATCCGCTATTGGAATGTTTTTCATATCAATCCCATAATTGCGCGATAACCAGACTAAAATGTTCATATCTCATTACTTTTCAACCCCGGCGCCGATTGGATAATAATCGGCTTCATTTCCCATTGATAGAATAAGCAGTCCCTGAATTTCCCGGCGCAGTACTTCTTTTTACGTTTGGCGTTCGGATGAAATGAACCGTCTCCATAACAGCCGCAATGGCCGATTGGTCGTATTGTAATAAAAAAAGGGCACATTGTTCATTCCCTCTCAGATTGCCGGGCCAAGACGAGCTGCCACCTGAACGTCTCCCATAATATAGAAAGCATCCGGATCAAATTTTGTTATTATATCCAGCGCCTTGTCCACCAACTTGCGCCTGACGATGATATAAATAATCTTGACCGGGCCGGAAGTCCCCTGCGCATCAATAGCAGTTGCGCCGTATCCGTTAGCGCGGAAATATGTCAATAATCCGGATGTATCCTTGCCCGTAATGAGCTGGATCGCCAGATTGCCAATGGCAATTTTTCTCTCTATGGTGATGCCGACGAAAGTTCCCATACTGAACCCGGCCGCAAAGGCTAAATAATTAACAGGGTTGTTTAAATTCTGCATTATTTGAGTGATGCCTATAAGCCAAATCAACATTTCAAAAAAACCTATCATGGCGGCCAGCGCCCTTATGCCGCGAGTAACAAAAATAATCCTCATTGCCGCCATGCTTACATCCGCTGCCCGGGCAAGAAAGATCAAGAGAGGAATCGTTATTTGAACAAAAATGTTTTGAGGTATATATAACTGCACAGGAAATCACTCCTTTAAATAATTATATGGCTGCAAAAAGATGTATTAGACCGCTCGGGATTATTCGAATACAGGCAAACAATCTTCGCCTTGAGCCGGTTCAATGGTTGCTGATGTCTCTATCTTAAAATACGTGCAATCCCAGAATTTGTTATAACAAAAATCTTTCCGTCTTTGGATACTCGGACAGAACAGGCTCCCGGGATAGCAGAGACACAGACTCTGGCATTTTGAATAATTGAAATAAGGGCACATAATTGACCTCCTTTGTCCCCCTGGCGTTTTGCCTCCATGGGCAATTGTTCGTCATGCGGGACAATCTGTATGTATCAGCTTTTCGATCTTCTGGATCATCCTGGACGCATCTTCTGATTTATCGTAATAATCATCCGCGTTGGGAAGCAGGAATTTCTGGTCATTTTGGTTAAAAACGCTGGCGATCAATATCTTTATGCCCGGGAATTCTTTTTTCATCTGTTCGTGAATCTCGAACCCGCTTTTTTGAGGCATGGCAAGATCAAGAATTACCAAAGCGATTTCATTGCTCTTCCTTAATATATCTAAACCGTCGTTGCCATCATGAGCCTCAATGATGCGATATCCGTTTTCTTGCAAATAATGGCGGTAAATCTTCCTGATCCGGGGCTCATCATCAATAACCAGTATGCTCGTCTGTTGTTTTATGCCCCGCTCCACCTTCTTGACTTTTTCCAGCAATAAATCAAGGCCATGCGCTTTATCATAATAATCATCGGCGCCCTGAATCATTTTTTTCTGCTCTTCGATGGAATAAACGCTCGCCACAATGACTTTAACCTTTTTGTGAGAAATTTTCATAATATCGTAAAACACGCTGCCATAAACTTGCGGCATTTTTATATCAAGCAGGATCATATCTATGTACTCTTTGTTGAGTATACAGGACGCCTGAATCGCATCGGGCGCTTCAATGACGTCAAACCCTTCGTTCTTAAACATCGTGCTATACATTCTTCTCACCTTCTCTTCGTCTTCAATAATAAGTATTCTTGTCATTGTCGCTCCTTAATTCTGCGGGCGGCTGCAGAGTGAACTTCCACTGCTTAACAGATCTCCGCAGCCACCCGTAATTTTTTTCCCTCATCGGCAGACAATATAACATACTCGCGATTAAAGAAGTGTTAAAAAGGAATTAAAATTTTTAATGATTGGATAGCTGGAAAGAATCTGAGCGGAGATGTGTTGATTATAAAACGGGGAGGGATACGGTAAAGTTTGTTCCTTGCCCAACGCGGCTCGTTACCGAAATATTGCCCTTATGCAACTGGGCTATCGATTGGGCGATGCTTAAACCTAATCCACTGCTGGGAGAAGTGTCTTTAATCGTTCCGTCGATGCGGAAAAACTTATCAAAAAGCTTCGGCATGTTCTCTTCCTCAATCCCGATTCCCGAATCAATAATAGAAACTGCTCCCTTTTGATCTTCATATCGTAAATTTATCGTTATACTGCCGCTTGCGGGGGTAAATTTTATTGCATTATCTATTAAGTTAAAGAATAAGCGCCGCAGGTGCAGATCATCCGCATTAACCATACCGGGTTCTTCGGGGATATTTATGTTGACCGTTATGTTCTTTTTGGATGCCAGCATCTTTGCCTGTTCGTAAATTATACGGATAAACTGCGTCAGATCAATCTGCTCGAATTTCAAAACATCGGGTTGGTAATTCATTTTGGTCAAAAACAATAAATCCTCGATAATTTTAAGCATTCTCTTGGTTTCTTCCAAACTCACGCTGATGACTCTCTGGTATTCTTCCTTCTCCCGTTCTTTTTTTAATGCGAATTCCGACTCCCCCCTGATGATGGCTATCGGGGTTTTAAGCTCATGGGCGATATACGAACTTGAGTCTGTAATATACTCGAATGACTCCCCCAGCCGCGAAACCATATCGTTAAAAGCTTCGATCAAACGTCTCAACTCCTCATCCACGTTTTCTGCCTGAACTCTTAGACTCAAATCTTCATGAGTAATATTTTTTACTGTGTCGGTCATCTTTTTAATCGGCTTTAGAATTCTTGTTATAATCACATGCCCGATAAAATAACCGAATAATAACGTCAGGGGGATAGGGATCAATATATAAAACAGCTTATTCCTCTGCAATAAATCCGCGGGCATAAAAAGCAGCAGACCGACATAGAGAGACAACACGACGCCTAATAGAGAGGCGTATAGTATGCAAACCTTTGATTTGATTGTTTGGGCGAGCATAGTTATTCCTTTAAAACATACCCTTTGCCGTGGATGGTATGGATAAGCCGTTTTTTGTGCCCTTTATCGATCTTATTGCGCAAGAAATTCATATAAACATCAATGACGTTCGTCAAACTGTCGAAATCTTCATGCCATACGTGTTCTGAAATCATTGTCCTGGTAACGACGTGAGTGGCATTAAGCATAAGGTATTCCAAAAGGGCAAACTCTTTGCTGGTTAGCTGGATTTCATTCCCGGCCCGCGTAACTGCATGCCTGAGCTGATCCAGCTCTAAGTCTGCGACTTTAATAATACCGGTTTTATCTGTTTTATCCCGCCGTAATAAGGCGCTAATTCTGGCTATCAGCTCCTCAAAAGCAAATGGTTTAGCCAGATAATCATCGGCGCCTGAATTCAAGCCTAAAACCTTATCTCGCACCCTGTCTTTGGATGTAAGCATCAAGATAGGAACGTTTATCTTCTTGCTCCGGAGTTCCCGACAGACAGTAATGCCGTCTTTAACCGGCAGCATAATATCAAGGATTATAAGATCATACGGATTAATTTCGGCCTGGAATAAAGCCTTTTCTCCGTCATTGGCCACGTCAACCACGTAATCCTCTTCTCTCAGGCCGCGCACAATAAAACTGGCCATTCTTATTTCATCCTCTACTAATAGTATGCGCATTTGCATAAACCTCGATTATTCTTTACCGCCTGTCTTTTGCTGGATTTCAATATGCATTTTCTTATGCCATCGTCTATAAATAGGGCCGAAGACAAAAGTGATTGAAGAAATAACCACCCCTACCGATACCATAGCAAAAATAGACGCAAAGATTTTTCCGCTATTTGTTTGCAATTCGATAGCTGGCCCCATGCCCGTCATGATCATCGCGGTCTCGTATAAAGAATCATGGAAACCAAGTTTTTCTGTTTTCATGAAAAGGAATATCCCTATCATCAAAAAACTGAGGATAAGGATCAAGCTTCGAAAAATACCGCGAAAAACATGGAATATAATACGTTCTTCTTTGAAAAAATACTCCTGAATTCTTCTCTTGAGTATTTTCCCTCCGCTCATAGAATCTCCCGAAATTTTATTTTTTACGAATAAGCAGGCGCTATTCTTCGTGATTATGGCTACCCTTGCCCCCTATCATATCGTGCAATCCTTCCACGTAATGCACGTATTCGACATAAGCCTCCACATATTCACGTCCGGCCTCAACGCTTTCGTCTTTATGCTTCCTCAATGCAAACGCACGCTCGAAGCGTTTCTTAACGCCACTTGTAAGATGCGTTGCCATTTCTTGAGTCAAAGCATCAAGGGAGCCGGTTTCCAATGCTTTATCCGCTCCGGCGACAATAGTCTCGACAGAACCGCCTGGCTTAAGGCCGGTGAAAGACGCGCCTTCTCCTGCGCGATGAATACGCACCAGCGTCTCAAAGAATTTCATATCAGCGGCATCTTTATTTGACTTGCGCTCGGCGATCGTCTTATCGAAGACAGCGCGGATCTGCGGCTCAGCGTCTTTTTTGACCCATTTGAGCGCCGGCGTAACATCACCCTTCTCTAAAGCTGTTCGTGCATCCTGAATCACAGGGCCATCCAAAGTGTCGCAGTGCGCAAACAGTTCACCCCTTCCAATAGACAAGACAGCCGCTGCGCTAAGCAGAAACAAGAAAAATTTATTTATCTTTCTGCTCTTCATGATACCACCTCCTTGTTTTCAATATATTCTTTTAACGCCTGCGCGTTATTATGCTGTTCGTCTTTGGCGGCATACAACAGTGTCACGTCGCCTTTCGCTTTCTTCATAATTTCGCCAATGAGAGCTTTTTTATTGCCGAGCTCAGAAAAGTACTTTTCTTTAAATACAGACCATTTTGCCGGGTCATGCGCAAACCATTTTCTTAGGCCGTCGCTGGGGGCAATGTCTTTGAGCCAGAGGTCGATTTTCGCCTCCTCTTTGCTTATGCCTCGCGGCCAGAGCCTGTCCACAAGGATTCTCAAACCATCGCCTCTTGCGGGACCGTTGTAAATTCTTTTTGTTTTTATCATCTCTTCACCTTTTCATCATAACCAAAAGCATCTTGAATTTCTGCACCGCTTTCAAGGCATGAGGCTTATTCGCAGGCATAATGATGATTTCGCCTTTTTTAACGATCAAGGGTTTGCCGGAGATCGTAATTTCAACTTTCCCGTCAACGATATAAACCAGAGCGTCAAAAGGAGCGGTATGCTCGCTTAAACCCTGTCCTTTGTCAAAAGCGAATAACGTTACCGTGCCGGAGCTTTTCTTCACGATCTCTTGACTAACAATCGAATCAGTCTGATAATTCAGTAAATCCGAAAGGGCCGACGCGTTGGCAGTAAATTTGTTTGCTGTCATTTATCCTCCCATTTCGAAATCTCGACGAGCATTGCAGACTGCTTAACGAAGGAAGCTGACTTTTACCAGCTTCTTGAAGGAAATGAGCGGGATTTTAAGCCTTGCTGCGTGGCTAAAAGCAAAATTCGAACCATCGCGCTCTTAGACGATGAGCGCAAAGGTTCGAATGGGTTGCAATTTCGGAGAGGCTGGGATTTGAACCCAGGATCCAGGTTTCCCCAGATAACTCATTAGCAGTGAGTTGCATTCGACCACTCTGCCACCTCTCCCCAAATTTAACGGGGCTTCCCCCAATCTTAATTCTCTTTCGCGCGTTTCTTGCGGAAGAACTCTTTCAACAGCAGCGCGCAGTCCGCTTCCAGCACGCCGGAGCGCACCTGGATGCGGTGATTCAGCTTTTTACAGTTGGCGATGTCGAATACCGAACCGCAGGCGCCGGTTTTGGGGTCCGGAGCGCCGAAAACGATCTCTTTGATCCGGGCGAGCACTAACGCCCCGGCGCACATGCTACAAGGTTCAATTGTAACATAGATCGAAGCGCCGTTCAACCACTTTGAGCCCAGCGCGTTGGCGGCGGAAGTCAAAGCCAGCATCTCGGCGTGCGCGGTGGGATCTTTGAGCATCTCCACCTGATTGTGGCCTTTGGCGATCACTTTGCCTTTGTGCACGATCACGCAACCCACCGGCACCTCATCCTTCTCAAAAGCCTTGGCTGCTTCTTTGATCGCCTGCGCCATGAACAATTCGTCGAGTTTTTTCATCGCCATATGCTTGAAAACCCGATCGCATGACCGGGTCTTCGGGGAAATTTAATGCGCCCGGGTGGATTCGAACCACCAACAACCAGCTCCGTAGGCTAGTGCTCTATCCAGTTGAGCCACGGGCGCAAAAATTGCACTCTATCTATCCAGTTGTCCTGTACGATAACCGCTGCGTCGATCCCTTCGGGATCTCCTTGCATCGTACAGGATACGCTCGGCTTTCTACTTCTACCGCTATTCTGCAAATACCCGCCTGCACAAGCCTCGCTAAGCCACGGGCGCAGTGTATCATATTGTAGTATTTATGGCCTTTTTTGACAAGCTAATTCTTTTCTCCGGCAGGGGCTTATTTCGCTGTGGGGAAGCGCAGGGTGACGGTGGCGCCTTTGCCGTCTTTGCTGACTATTTCGATCGTGCCTTTGTGCTCCTGCATGATGTTCCGGGCGACTGCCAGGCCTAATCCCAGCCCGTCGGTCTTGGTGGTAAAGAACGGTTCGTAGAGATGCGACATATGCTCCGGGGATATCCCGATGCCGTTATCGGTAATGATGACCTCCACTTCGTCGTTCTGGGTGGCCTGGGTGACGATGTGGATGGTGCCTGCGCTGACATAGGGATTGTTCTTGATCGCCCATTTGGCGTTGGCGATGATATTGAAGACAACCTGCATCAGAAGCAGCGGGTCGCCGCTGACATCCGGCAGGTTCGCCTGCAGTTGTTTCTGCAGGGAAATGTTCTGCAGCTTCAGCTCATAACCGAACAGGGTTTCCACTTTGGCGATAGTGTCGTTAAGCGAGAGGCTCTTGAATGAGGCCTGCACGGCGCGCGTGGGATCGGAAAGCGAATAAAGGATATTCTTGCACAGCAGCGCGTTATCCTCGATCAGATCGATGGAATTCTTCAGCTCGGTATTCTTGGGACCGGCTTCCTGCATCAATTTGATCTTGACCAGCTTGACGTTATTCAACACCGCGGATAAGGGGTTGAGAATTTCCTGGGACAGGCCGGTAACGATCTTGCCCATGCCCGGGATACGCACATTCGCGGATTGCGCCGCGGGCCTGGCTGCGCCGACGGGTTGCGGGGCGGCAGGCGGAACCGCCGGGGCCGCTGCCGGCAGGGGCTTGGCCTGCGGGAGCTTGGCGAGCTCCTTAGACTGCTGGGCATAGAGCGCTTTGAGCGCCTGGATTGCTTCTTCGGCTTTCTTGCGCTCTTCCTGGCGCACAGTTTCTTCTATCTGCTTGCGCTGCTCGGCGGAAATAATCGCCGGCGCGGCGACAGGCGCGGGCTGCGGCGTCTGTTGCGCCTGGGCGGCTTTCGCCTCCTGGGCGTAGAGCGCTTTTAACGCCTGTATCGTTTCTTCGGTTTTCTTGCGCTCTTCCTGACGCACCGCTGCTTCCACCTGTTTGCGCTCCTCGGCGATCCTGCCGGCCATATACGCGGCGTGTTTATTCTCCAGGTCGATGATCTGCTGCTGAAGTTTCTGCTGCTCCTGCTGGCGGATCTGCACTTCCAGCAACGCGTGCTGATCTGCGAATTTCTGGCGTTCCAGGGATAGTTTCGCGTTAAGATCCTGCGCGTATTTCTGGTCGACTTCCTGCAGCTGCTGGCGAAATGTCTGCCCCTCCTGCTGACGGAGAGACTCTTGCGCCTTACGCCGCTCCTCTGCCAGTTGCTGCTGCAATTCGTCGACGTATTGTTTCTTGAGCATTGCCTCCAGCGTTTCCCGCTTCTTTTGTTCTTCCTGGCGGATGAGCTGTTCCAGGCGCCGGCGTTCTTCAGCCATCTGCGCGGTGAATTCCCGGGCCTGGGTTTGTTCAAGGTTACGCACGCGCTCCTGCAGGGCGTGTTCGGTTTCCTGGCGGACGGTTTCTTCGATGCGCTTGCGTTCCTGCTCCAGTTTAGCGGCAAGATCCCGGGCGTAAGTAGCTTTCAGCTCCTCCAGCAAACGCAGATGCTTCTCCTCTTCCTGCCGGCGCGTGGCTTCTTCAGCCCGCGCGCGTTCCTCGTTCAATTTACGCCAGGTTTCTTCGGCATGCTCGGTGTTGATCTGACGCAGATTCTCCTGGGCTTTCTTGATCTCTTCCTGCCGGACAGCTTCTTCGATCTGCTTCCTGGCTTCCGCGATCTTCTGCCCCAGCTCAACGGCGAATTTATTCTCCAGCAGCCGGATCTGCTCCTGGGCCTTGCTTTGCTCTTCCAGGCGGACCACGTCTTGCGCGCGCTTGCGTTCTTCGGTCCGGACCGTATCTTCCAGACGCTTGCGCTCCTCGGCGATCTTAACCCAGAGTTCCTGGGCCTGCTGATTTTTCAGAACGAAGATTTGCTCCTGCGCGGCCTGGCGCTCCTGCTGGCGCACCTGGGCTTCAACCCGGCTCTTTTCTTCTTCGATGCGCAAAGCCAATTCTTCGGCATGCCGGGTTTTAAGCAATGCGAGCTGCTCTTCCGCCCGCGCGCGTTCCTGGCCGCGGATCTCTGCTTCCACCCGGAGGCGTTCTTCTTCCAGGCGCTGCCGCGTCTCCGTCTCATGCTGCCTGGCGAGAAAAGCTTCGGTTTCCTGCAGCTTCTTGAGCTCTTCCTTGCGCGCGGCTTCTTCGGTGCGCCGGCGTTCCTCGGCGATCTTGACTCCCAGCGACTGCACGTGCCGGTTCTCCAGGGTGCGCAGGCTCTCTTCGGCTTTCTTCTGCTCTTCTCCCCGAATGATCGGCTCCAGCCGCTTGCGCTCTTCGGTAAGCTTCTGGTTCAGTTCTTCGGAAAAATGTTTGGTCACCGCCTGCACCTGTTCCTGGGCTTTTTTCTGCTCTTCGTGGCGCACGGATTGTTCCAGGCGCTTGCGTTCATCTTCAACGCGCAACCGGACCTGGCGTTCCATCTGCTGTTCCAGAGTCTTCTCCAGTTGCCGCGTGGTGGCTTCCCAATGTTTACGATCTTCATCCAGTTGCGCGCGCAGCTGCTGCTCGAATTTTTTCTTCAGGGAATCTTCGATGCGCGTGGTGGTGAGCTGCTCTTCTTCGCGCAAAGCCAGTTCCAGACGTTTGCGCTCATTGGCCAGCCTGACGCTTAACTCCTGCGCCTGCCGGCTCTCCAGCGCCCGGATCTTTTCCTGGGCAGCGTTCTGTTCCTGCCTGCGGATGGAATCTTCCAGACGCTTGCGCTCTTCTTCCAGCAGCTTGCGGGCCTGTTCCTGGAAAGCCACTTCCATGCGTTTGCGTTCCTGGGTCATTCTCTCGACCATTTCCCGGGCGTGCTTCTGCTCCAGAGCCTGGATCTGTTCCTGCGCTTTTTTCTGCTCCTGTGTCCGGACCGCGTCTTCGATCTTCCTGCGCTCCTGATCAAATTTCGCCGGAGATTCCTGCTGTTGCGGCGGCTGCGGAGACGGCGACTGCGGCGATTGCGACTGCGATGACGACGCCTGCTGCGGCTGCGCAGGGACAATGGCGGCAATGATGTCTTTGAGCGACGGATGTTGCGGTTGAGGCGAAACTGCAGGCTGCGGTTGCGCTGCCGGAGTTACAGACCCTGCCTGGGCAGCCGGAGCTTGCGCGGCCGGAACTTGCGCGGCGGCAGCCGGAAGGCGCGGCGCCAGTTCCAACAAAATGGCTTGGGGTATATCCCGCCGGAAATTCTTGATCAGCCTGCCGCGGATATCCGCGCGCATGACCTTGCTCTTGCCGAACACCGCGATATTATCGAGTATGCCGTCTTTATGCTCCAGGACTTCCGCGATAAACGCGAATACTTTCTGCGGATCGGTTTTGCCGCAGATTTGAGTGATCTCCGAACCGGCGAGCTGCTCCTGGGTATGGCCGAGCAGAGCCAAAATATTATCGTTGGCTTCGATGATCTTGCCGGATCCGTCGATAAGTATGGCGTTGCCTTTTGTCAGGTCAAAAGCGGGTTTGGGCGGGGAGGGCGGGGTTTCGCCGCTGTCGCGGGTGAAGACCACAGCCAGAGCTCCGGGCAGGAAGAACAAAAGCAGGTTGACGATGAAATCCGGCCCTTTGGGAAGAAATAATTGCCGGAGAAGATTCTCTTTGAACAGTACCGACATCAACAACCCGTCCAGCAACCAGAGCGCTGGACCGAGGGCAGCGATGAGTAATGTGTTCCGATCTATTTTTATTCCGGACATAAAGCGTAACTCGGGGTAGTTGACCGAAAATCCACAATTTTTTGTATTATACCATGCTTATCGGCAGGAATGAAAAAAAAATAAGGGGCGCCGGAAATACGATTGGGTATCGGCTGGTCGTTTGGTTGGTAACCAGTTCCGGGCGCCCCTTAATCTGAAATTATCCCATACAAACGAGCAGATCTTTCAGCTGCGTTGGAGTAGCAACAGCCGATTCTTCCTCCAGGCGCATCATTCCGACAATGCAACTGACCACTCGGGATTTATAATGGTGTCCGTCCCCGCGCTGGCTGCACACCGCCCAGAATTCTTTGATCCGCTGCCAGGGAACTTCCTGCGTGCGGATCTGTTCTTCGATGCGCGACCATTCCTGCGCCAGATCGGTGATGCTGGAAGCTGCGGCCAATTGTCGCAATTGCGCCGCTAAAAGATCGACATCCGTTGCCGCCGACGCCGGACCGCCGGCCAAAGGCAAACTGCGGAAATCTATGCCGCCCTCTCTGGCCTGCCCCTGATCCACGGGTCTCGCAGGCTCTGCCGGCGCTTCTGCGGCTTTATCCGGCCGGTTAGGAACGTGCAGCATTTTCCAGGCCGCAAGCATGGGATTCAACAATGTCACAGCCCGCTCGATCTGCGGATCTGCGGAACCGGTTATTCCGGTAACGAGCTTCTCCATGATCAACTGCGTATGATTTTCCGGAGTATAGCCGGAAGACATAGCCAGAGTCATCACTCCCGGCGTCACTTTTTCCTTTATCGCATCGAGCGTTTCTTTGATCTGCGCCTGAATCACGCCCGGATCTTTTTCCGCGCCGCCCCGGCGTTCAAAAGCGAAGTAATCCGCGTCGATATCCACGATAGCCGGACCGGCACCTTTCAAATCCGGCAGCGCGCGGGAATGAATCTTCTGCACCCGGACCTCCCGCATATTTTCGATTCGCTCCAGGTCAGGATAGGAACTCTGCGTCGGTTGCTGCCGGGCCAGATACGCCGTCGTGGTGCCGTCGGATAAGATCAACCGGGCGGAATAATAGGTCTGGATGGAGTCTTCGGGATCGATCGCCTGATCATCGGGAACGACCCAGTAGATCTCATCGACCAACCCGCTCTCCACTGCCGGCGCGATGAACTGATTGACGTTATAGTAAAGATTGATTATTGCCAGATCCGGCCGCTCAAGGTCGTACGCCTGGCCGTCGGACATGTCGTGATGCTCATCGAAATGCACCAGCACGGTCTTCTCTCCGGCGCGTTTTTCCTTCTTGCCGTAGATCAGACCTTTGAGACGGGCCAGCTCCCAGCCGGCCAGCGCCAGGCCGTGATCGCGCATGATATACACCGGCACGTCGCCTGCGGCGGTTTCGTACAGCGAGTAGAAATCGCTCTTCAAAGCGTGAGCAATGGTCGAAAGGGCAAAAGCGCCGCCGTCCGGACCGCCGCCCTCCGGTTCGCCGGCAGCTATAGGAAGAACTTCTCTTGCGGACCATTCTTCCATTATCGCGTAATAAGACATCTTGGGAACGCCGTCTTCGGTGAGCAAACCGAAATAGCGCTCGTTGCTCATATCGTCGGGATAGACCCCCGAGCCTCCGAATTTTCGCACCAGCGGACCCAGGATCGGCCCGTTCCCCCATCCGCCGAAGCCTTTGACCGGCTCGTTGATCCATTCGAATACCGTCCAGCCCGCGCAATCCGGATCATTATCGATGCTGCGCGAGATATGTTTCAAGGCTACGGCTTGAGACGCTTCATCATGAGAGTTGGTGATCATATTATAGGAATCGGTGCCGGCTTCGGTAAATATGAACGGCTTGGGCGATTTCGCCTTGAAATCGGCGATCATCCCGGAATAATCGTCGAAGGTATAGCCATTGATCCCGATCACATCGATATTTTTCAACTTGTCGAGAGTGCCGATATCAGGGACATATCCCTGGGCAGTGGAAACAGGGTGGTTGGTATCGATGGCTTTGAGCGTCAGCGCGGCGGTATCCATCGCGCGATACCAGTTATCCACGTCGCCCTCGAACCATTCAGGATGATAATTGTATTCATTGCCCAGCTTGACCCAGAGCACCGCGGGATGGTTCATGTATAACGCCATGTAATCGATATAACTGCCTGTTTTGATATCCGGCCCCGGATGGATACGCGTATCGTAATACGGGATCCCCACGATCACCCGGATATTGTATTTCATGCACTCATCGAGGAAGTCGAAGGTAGGCGCATAATAGGTACTGATGGTGTTGACCCCGGCCGCCTGCATCAATTGCAGATCGTGATCCGACAAATGATCCGCATCCAGCACGAGATCATCGAACGTCTGTCCTTCCGGTACGTTCGAAAAAGCGACAGCCCGTACTTTGTATTCCACGCCGCCGATAAATATCTTGCGGCCTTCGGTGGTGACTTTGGGCGGTGTGCCGTAGTTTTTGAGATTCTCATAATACCGCGAGTCCATGGGAGAATGGGTAAGATTGTTAAAAGCCGCGGTCTTATTGATGGTCAGGGCCGGGAGACTGTCATCCGGCGTAATAAAGTCATCCTGATGATCATCATGCTGCAGCAGCAATCCTCCCGAGAAGATCGTGGCGGCCATCAACAGGGTGAATGCCAGCAGGTTACTGAAACGCTGCGCCAGGACGCTCCGGGGAGTACGCTCTCTGGCGGACCCCGGCGGCTGCGCCGCATCCTCCAGGAAGAACTCTACTTCCGCCGCAGTCAGGTCCGTGGGAAGGGATACCGCGTTACCCGCTTTCGCTGCGGCAGCCGCAGCAGCGCGGCGCAGTTGACGCACCTTGTCGTGCCAGTGAGCCAGCTCCGTATCGCTGAAACCCTGCACGATCACTTCATCATCGAATCCCAGCAGCCGCGCGAAATCCTCCACGTCCTCTTCTTTGACCTCCCGCTCCGCCTGTTTACGGATCTTTTCCATATCGAGAGCGTCTGACTCAAGATCCACGCCCAACTCTTTGAAATATTCTTCCACCAGCCCCTGGCCCAGGAAATGCGGCGCGTTCAGGCCGTTTTTCCTGATCAGATCGAGCAACTCGTTCAATCCCCGCAATGCCGGATCCTCGCTGATCTTCAGCAAGGCGCTGACCATCAGCAGCTCGAATTCTCCGGGATCAACCAGATCTTTTAGCGCAAGCATAACGGTTATGGACCGCAGATAATCTTGATAAGAACGTTCTTCACGCTGCTGCTGGAGATGGAACACGCTGATCGACTCTACCCCGGGCAGCTGCGATATCTGATCGAATACCGCCTGGCCGTTGCCTTTGAGGTCGTCCACGAAAACCGCATGGCTGACTTTATCCGCTTCCATAAGTTCCTTGATCTTCGCGGCTTTGGTGTCATTACCCCTGCCCACGAAGTGAAATTCATCGATGCCGGAAACGCCCAGTTGCGCGATCATATCCCGGGTTCCCGAAGCCAGATCCTGCGAGCGATTGCTTACCACTACCACCCGCAACTTCCGCTCTTTGGCCAGAGCGACAATCCGGCTGATCCGCTCGACGTCATTGATCAACCCTGCCCGGAAAGCGATCATTTCCAGATAAGCGACTTCCGGAATGACTGTTTTCGCCGCCTCTTCGATCGATAACGCAGGATTGGCCCGCTTAAGCATGTTGTAACGGACAGTGCGGAATTTATCGGTGGGATATAACTTGCTGTCATGTCTGATGATAATATTATCCACATCCAGATAAACCACTCCGCCGGCCGGCATAGTCTTGATCTGTTCGGCCACCGGATCAAGGTTATTTATGGTAGTAAACGACTTCTTACCGCCGTCAAGAAGCTCCTTTTTACATTTCACCGCATCATCGCCGATGACCGCGGCATAGAATTCGTTCACTGTCGTTCCCGCTGTTCTTGTAGAAAAAAACGGATCCGACGGAATTTCCTGACCATGCGCCTGCACATAGGGCAATACCAGGGAATGCCACAGATCGAAATCCTGCGCGCTCATTCGCCTGGAAATATCTCCGCCCTGCTCAAACACCCATGCACGGGCTTTTCCGTCTTTTTCGCGCGTGACCAGATACCTCTTGCCTCCCGAATGAACTGCAATGTGAAACGTCCCATTTCCGGTAACTGATTCCCAGAATTGGGGCTCATTATCCTCATATTTCTCTATCGGTTCATCGATATAGATAATCGGCCATCCATGCTCTCTGGCCTGGTACATCAGCCGACTGGCAATCGAACGCTCGCTGGTGAAGTTCCAGAGATCGCTTCCCTGATTATTGGCATGAACCGCGAGCACGCCGTTTTCCAACCGTTTCAAGAAAACGCCAACTATTTCCACCCGCGAATCCGGAAAATCCGGATGCGTGCCGGTAAGGACTACCTCGTTATATGTGAATGCATCACTTGCTGAAATAAGATCTTCAGGCGACATCAAAATCCTCGAGCGCAAAGCCTGCTTCACCCAGCTTATCCCTTCCCAAAACAGCGACCCGGCGTCTTGCGGTGAAGTGGAAATGATATTGCGACCCGGAACCTTGAGTATAAATCCGCAATCAGCCCAGGTTTTTCGATGATCCTGATCGATGAATGAAGTTGAAATAACCGTTTTCTCCGCGATTCGATCCGGGAAACGAGTCAGATCAATGCTGCGGCTCGGATCTTCGGTCACCCCTAATTCCAGGGTCAGCATATCCCGCATCATCCGTGAATTAGGAGATTGCACCGCATGCACGATATATCTGAACGCCGCCGGATCATGCGCGGCAGGATCGGTGGTCGCGCTGTCCCAGGCTTTTTCGATTTCGGGATCGCTGAAACCGGTAGAGCGGACATGCTCAAAAGCTGCGTGACGCGATCCGTTCATCGCGCTGGTCGCGAAAGAAAATCCCGGGATTGAAATCGAATGCTCGGCAGTGATATGCCGCAGATCAGCAGCCACTCCGCCGGTGACTGCCGCCGGCTCAAGATCGGGAAACGCCGTCGATGCGACATCCAGGAACATATCTTTCAGACTTTCCAGCCTCCTGCCGCCGTCCGGGCCGGTGTTACCCTGCTGATCCGGCTGTGCTGACGCCGGCAACGCCAGAAAGAAAGCCATTGCCAGGCGGAAATCAAGATCATACTCCCTCTGTGCTTCCCTCATTTCGCGGTCATGCGCCCTTTGGGGAGCAACCGGTTTAAGTATGCGGCTGACCAGAGTGCTTTGCGGGAATAACGCCAGGTCTTTTTCTTCCAATTCTATCCGGGATCCTTCGGGCAGGTATCCCTCTATAAAACCTTCCAGGAACGCCCGCACATGTTCCTTATTCTGTATCCTGCTAAGCAATCCGTAATCATGGAAGTCACCCCCTGACCGCGTGCCGATGAGGAATCGCCGCAGGTCTCCGCGGATGAACTGGAACAACAACTGTATATGCTCCGGATTTTTATCGTCATACCTGCCGCCGGCCATCTCTTCGAATGACCGCAGCACGACATCGATAAGATTGCCCCTGGAATCGACATTATTCACATGCCAGTAAGATTCATAGATTTTATTGTTCGGATTATAGCCGGCGTTAAAACGCGCCCTTTGATGCAGATAACGCAGTTGCCCGCCCATATTCTTTCCGGCGGCGAACAGTTCGGCTCGCTTCTCTGCGGTCAGTTGCGCCTGGGAATCGATAACGATATGCCCCATCCTGGTAACCGGGGAAGTAAAATCCGTAACCTGGCCTTCGCGGCGCAGCTGGCCCAGCGGAACCTGTATTTCTTCTCCGGTCATGAGCACCGTATAGGTATCGATGCGGGTGAAAGCCGCGTCGACCGCTCCCAGCTCGTTCAAAGCAGCGGCCTCTTTCATCCCGGCCTGCTCGTTCAAACAATACAGAGGATCCCCGGAACGATAGATCTCCGCGCTCTTGATTTCATTCACGGTATATCCTTTGAATTCCACCAGGCGTTGCCGACCCTGATCGTCTTTTTCCAGGATAAAAAACCCTCTTAACCCGCCGTTAGTGCCCCAGCCGATACGCAATTGCAACCGCTGGCGGACATCCGCCGGAAGGTTGTCCATTACCTGCTGCAAATCCGGAAAGTCATAAAGGAATATTTCTTTTGCGGAGGTTCCCATGGTATTGACGGGCAGGCTGTATGCCACTTTTTTGACCGGATCATAGAGGATGAAAACCGGCACGCCGCTTAAAGAGGTCTCTCTGGCAAACCAATCCTTGAGCGCGTAGGCGAAACGCTCATTGAACCGCTCCACATCCGGGAACGGCCGGAAATCTTTGAGCACCGGCATGCGCAAGGCCAGGGTGTGCGCCAGAATGAATGATTTATATCCCTGCCAGAGTGATTCCAACCGGCCGGCAGGCATTTGGCTCAACGCCGGACCGGAATATATGGTCACATCAGCCTGATCAAGCGCTTGATTGAGAAGATCCGCAGACGGCAATCCGCCGTCCGGGCCGGTCACATCTTCTTTTTCCTGCGGCACGGTAGTGATGCTGTCATCCGCGTTCAGATCAAGACGGATGAACTCGTCAATGCGACCGAAGAATTCCGGCAAGCCTTCGGGAATAGTCAGCGTCGACACCGCGTTCGTAACCAGCGCGGCGTTCATCTGCACGCCGCCGGAGAAATACTGCCGGCTGGCCATGCCGCCGGCGAATCCGAACTGTTCCTGTTTGTTATACTCTCCCTGGCGGAAGGACTGCTGGTAAGAGTCGAAATAGGATTTTCTGGACCAGGGAACCGGGGAAGTCAGACCGGACAGGTCGCGAGAATCGATAAGCCGCTGCCATTCCGGACGGAGCGCCGGCGCGCCGGCGGCCGCTTTCTGCTTGAACCACCGGGCCAGGATCAGCGAATAATATACCTGACGCAGGCCGGCGTACCGTTTCGAACTGTTCACTTCCCGGATCAATTTCGGCAGGATCAGCTTGCGGATAAGATCGGAAGAATACGCGTTCAGCTCTTTCTGCCGCGCGTCCTGTGCGGCGAAAAACGGCGAATCGTTGAGATAGTCCTGCTCGAGCATCACTTTCAAAGTAGCCTTATAGATGCAGACGCCGTGAGCCGATTCGCCCAGCACGATCTCTCCGGGCACGATCCACGGGCGGGTCAAGGTAGGAATGGTCAGATTCTGCGGCCCGTAGATCTGTTCGGCCTTCTGATATAATCTGTCCCAGTACCTGCGGCCTTCCGGGGTATCCGGATGGGTAAAACGCGCCAGGTCTTTTTTCAGTTGCAGATCGGCTTCCAGCAATACTTTTCCCAGGTCGGTCTTTTCCAGATACGGATCGATCACCTGATCCTGCGCGTCCGGACGCAGGTTCACCCAGAACATGCTATCGGGCAATGCCAGACCGATCTTGAAATAGCGCAGCAACATCCGGGTCTCTTCTTTGATCCGGTCGACTTCAGGCGAAGGCAGGTCTCCTTTATCCAGAAGCAATTGCATCCCGCGATCCGCACCGCCGAACGTTACGCCGCGCAGATGCAGCGGGCGGAATCTGTCCCGGGGCAAGGCGATCGAGCTTAAATAAGCAGGCACCGGCGACTGCGGCGACACCTGCGCAAATCCGCTTTGCTCGCAGATAAAACAGAAAATGATCAGCAGCGCGTTGATTTTACGAAACATACGCTCCGGCTTTTTGAAAATGTTTAGATTGTGATTAAAAAAATAGCTCTCTCTATTGAAGGGATAGAAAGAGTGTGTGGTTACCAACCGCTATAAGTATACCTTATATAGAGGGCGAATTAAAGACTCCGGCGGGGGTATCCTGAAAACGGTTTCAAACCGGGTTTTTGTTGTTGACGGGAGTACATTTCAAGAGTAAAGTAAAATACAGATTAAGCGGAGTCGCGCATGATCAAAAAAATAAAAACCATCCTCAAGATGGTCTCTTTCCACGAACGCCGGCTGGTGCTGCACAATTTCCTGTCGCTCTCCACCCTGCAGGCGATCAATTACGTCCTTCCCCTGCTGCTCTTGCCCTATCTGATCCGGGTCATCGGACCGGAAAAATTCGGACTGATCGCTTTCGCCCAGGCTTTCGTGCAGTATTTCCTGATCCTGACCGATTACGGGTTCAATCTTTCCGCCACCCGGGAAATCGCGCTGTGCAAAGAAAAGAACGACAAAGTCTGCGCTATTTTCTCCTCGGTGATGACGGTAAAGATCGCGCTGGCGGTGATCAGCTGCGTGCTGCTGCTGTTGATCGTGCGCTTTATCCCGCGCTTTCGCCACGACTGGCTGGTATTCGTCTTGAGTTTCGGCATCGTCATCGGCAATACGCTCTTTCCGGTCTGGTATTACCAGGGAACCGAACGCATGCGCCACATCGCGAAGCTGAATATCATCGCCGGCCTGATCATCACCGCTTTGATCTTCATTTTCGTGAGCAGTCCGGAAGATTACCTGCGCATCCCGGTGATCTACTCCGGGGTCTCGATCATTACCGGCATCATCGGACTGCGCATGGTCTTTCGCAAATTCGGGGTGTTCTTCGTCTTCCAGGCTTATCCGGACATCCGCCAGCAGATCAAATCCGGCTGGAATATTTTCTCTTCGATCGTGGCCATCAACGCGTATACCGCCACGCGCATCTTTGCCGTCGGGCTGTTGACCAACAACATGTTCACCGGCTATTATTCCATCGCCGAGCGCATGGCCCAGATCGTGCAGATGTTCCCCCTGGCTTCGCTGACCCAGGCGCTCTATCCCCGGTTGAGCAAGATCTACCAGCGCAACCGCAAGAAAGCCTGGGAGCTGATGCTGCGCATCCAGCAGGTCACCACCGGGATTTCCTCGGTTTCCATACCGCTGATCTACGTATGCGCCGGCCTGATCACCGGCTGGATCTGCGGCAAGCCCTACCCGGAAGTCATCCTCACTTTCCGCCTGCTGCTGCTCTCGGTGCTTTTTGTCGCCGCTAACGCTTTCAAAGTCCAGTTTCTCCTGGTCTGCGGCAAAACCAGAAACTATGCCCGCATACACATTACCGCCGCGCTGTTCGGGCTGCCGCTCATTTTCGGCTGCATCTACGCTTTTTCCTGGCTGGGAGCCGCCTGCGCCACCGTGATCATCGAAGGCGGGATCTTCTTCTGGACCTCGCGGGTGATCCATCGCCTTGCGCCGGCGCAGTTCAAAACGGTTTAAGACAAGCATACGACAAAAACGCCTTGATCCGCCGGCGGTTGGGTGGCCGGACAATCAAGGCGTTCCTGTCGTAACTCTTGAACTTTTACACGTTCAACAACGCGTATTGCTTACGCAGCAGGCTGAAAAACCCGCGGCCGGAGGTTCTCGGTCTTGGCATCATAGGTCATGGTGATATCCACAGTCTTGCAGTCCGCCGATGTTTTGATCTCATTGATGGTGAACCCGTAACGGGTGATCGACTGGTCGGTGCCGTTGGCCTTGCCCTGGTACAGATTGAACGTATCGCCCACTTTCAGGCTGGCGATCCCCTGGTTGAAATGCAGTCCGGAAACGCTGTTGGTGGTGACATCCGGCGTACCTTTGATGTTCAGGTTATACTGCACGCCGCATTCTTTCCAGTTGAACGAGGAATTCAGGTTCTTTTTGGCATCGAAACTGACCGTGGAAAGAACGTTTCTGGCAGGCATGGTGTTGAACAAATACGATTTGGCGTTGAAGGTGGTGGATTTGGACAGATCATTGCCGGTGCGGCAATTGACCGGAACGAAACTGCTCCGGCCTGCTCTGGCTTCGGCATTGGTCGGCGAGCGGAAACATCCGTTGGGATTGCTGATAAACGCCATACTGTTCGAACAGGTTCCCAACAGCAATACTACCGCAAGAAGAACTACAACAACTCCTCTGGTTTGTGTAAACATGCTTCTCCCCCTTTTTTTTCTGAGTTTTTGCTCAGTGGAGCTCAAGCCCCATGTTTCTCTGATTTCCCCTCTGCTAGAAAAAGAAAACGCCACGATTCATTAAGAACCGTGGCGTTATTCTTATTCTAGTAGACCGCCTGCACCGACAGGGTGAAGACGGGTATTCCATTCTAGGTTGACTTTCTAGTATGAGTTTACCCGAAAATTACCGGTTTTCAAGCCCATGGCGGGTTTTTTTTGGAAACGTTTTCTTCGGCGCGCTCTCCGCCTATCGCGTGGAAAGCAGCTGATAATAGGCGGTAATGGACTTCATCGAATGAGCGCAGAGGATCCAGAGGTAATAGCTGGCCGCCAGCGTCAGCGCGGTGACCGTTATCTTGACCGCGAGATTATAGCGCGGATTGATCCAGACCAGCGGCAGGGCCAGGGGCCCGACAAACAAGAACATCACCACAATGATCGAGTTTTGCTGATACCACGGCTCCTTCGGCTTTTTGTCCAGCATTTCGCCGCAATGCCTGCATTTTATCGCCTCATCCTGTATCTCTTCGGCGCAGAACGGACACTTTTTCATGCTCCTCCCCGGATGTGTGCATCAACACTACGCTATGGTAGCGCGCTCTTCACTATGGACTGCAATTGCGCGACATCATACGGTTTACCGATAAAGCGGTACGGATGAACTTCCCGGGCGCGCGCCTGTGTCGCGGGATCGGTATAGCCGCTTAGAAAAATGATCGGCGACGGAAGGAATGTCCGGATGGCCCTGGCCAGATCGATCCCGTCCTCTTTTTCCTCCAGATTGATGTCCATCAGGATCAGATCCGGTCTTTGTTCTCTGGCCTGTTTGACCACGTCCCGAGCTCTCGACGCAATAACCGGCACTTCATAACCGAACCCTTCCAGGGTCTCTTTCAATTCCATGGTCAGGATACAGTTATCCTCGACAATCATGATGCGTTTTTTGGGGTTTTTCATCGCTTCCCCCGGTTTTGTTCACTGCCGTCCGGAACGATACAGCGCCAAAAAAACACCTGCGGGTTACCTGCGATGAAGATTTGTGTCGGTAGTGCTTGCTTGAAGGAATGCGCCCTTATCCACTTACAGTATAATACTACCGTCTGATAAGTAAAGGATTATCGCTCTTGAGCGGGCGGCGCAGCCGCTTCCAGAAAGATCAGCCTGGTGAGATTACGCCGGCCCGAAGCCTCCGCGAATTCGGCGATCTCCTCCGGCGCCTCGCTGCTTCTGACCGGCTTGAAATCACCGGCATATTCCCACTGGTTCGCCATTTTTTTATAAAATAGCGGGACTGCCGCGGCCTGCCGGAAAAACATCTCCGCTTGCTGCTGCACGCCCGGCCCCTGCCCTACCAGGATCACCGCGGGGATATCCGCACCGTACGCCTGACTCAAGCAGGCGCACAGGACTTTACCGTCCTTGTTCGGCAGGTAGTCGTGCACCGAGCCGCCGCCGACCTCTTCGCAGATCTGCTGGCGGGTATAGGTCTGTCCGATAACAAATGCCATAGGGACTTTCAGTTGCCGATCTTGAAGCTATCCAGGATTTTCTGAAAGAGTTGCTCGCATGCGGGAACCGGCGTTTCCCAGCCGGTAGTGAACAGGAAAACGATAAATGTATCCCGGTAAGGAATGATCACCCGGGAATAGCTGATCCAGCCGGATTCTTTCTCCAGAGAAAAATCGTCGCGCACGCCTTTGATCCCGGCGACGACCACTTCGTAAGCCTGTCTGGTCACGAACTGCTTGACCGCCGCCCTGACGCCTACATCCTTATTATCGGCGAATGCGCGGACAGTGCGGTTTTTGCGGTTGTGATGCACGCCGATGCCCAATTCTATCAGTTCGAGATCGACGGCAACGTCTTTCCCCGGGCGGAAATTGACGTAATCGAAGGGCATGAGGTTCTGCGCGGACAATTCCGGATCATTCTGCCGCTCAAAGGTCATGCGCAGTTCCGACGGCAGGCTCACGGAATAGCCCTGGCGCGTATTGGTGAATTCATGCCACCCGCTTTCGGCTGCCTGGACCGGGGAGGCGCACAATAAACAACCCATAAGGAATAGTGCCTGTCGTAGTAGTAACATCGCTGTTCTCCTGCTCAAGGGTGGTACCTTCGCAATTCTTCCGCCGCCTGCTCGCGCACGTCTCCCTGCAGCTCGATGACGCCGTCTTTGACCGCTCCGCCGGTGCCAAATCGCTGTTTCAATCTCCTGGCGATCGCCGCCAGCTCCGCAGCATCAACCGGCAACCCGCTGATCAGGGTCATCCCTTTGCCTTTACGCCCTTTGGTATCATAGCGCAGGCGCACTTTCCCATCGCCGACCGGCGGCGCCGGGCGGATCTTTTCCCTGATTCTGCCTTGTTCGGTGGAATACACCAGGCGGGCGTTATCCGTCATCGCTGCTCCATGATCATCTGCGCGGTTACCTCCGGATGGCGATAGCGCTTGCGTCCCTGCGTCGATTGTTTATACTGTATCGCTTCCTGCGGGCACCATTGCAGGCAAGCCATGCATTGCTGACAATGGCGCAGCCATACCGGTTTGCCGTCACGCAGATGAATATTGGCAACCGGACAGATCTTTTCGCACAACCCGCATTTGTTACACGCCGCAGTGACCCGGAAATCTTTTCCCGCCGGAGGTATCTGCGCGATGCCGATTTTGTATACTAAGGCGTAGAGCAAAGAATTGATCCATAACGGTTTCTCTTCCCTACAGGCGCCCTTACGCTGCTCGACTATTCTCGCGATCTCTTTAACCCGCTCTTTCTGCCCGCGGAACAATTTCTCCTGTTGATCCTGCGGGATCGCCTCATACAGAGGAGTGTAATTCCCCGGCATGCGCACCGAAAAACCGGCGGCAAGAGTAATGCCCCGCCGCTTGAGGATCTGACGCGCCAGGGTATGCGCTCTTCCGGGCAACCCGCCTAGAGTAGCCCCGGTAAAAACGTACGCGCCGGGCTTGACTTTCAGCGCTTTAAGAAAATCCGCCACGATAAGCGGCAAGCCGAACATGTACACGGGGAAAACGATCCCCACGATATCCGCCTGTTCATCCCATCCGGAGATCAACGTCCTGGCTATGGGGATGATCCGGGCGTCACCCAGCTGCGCGGCCAGGTCTCTGGCCAGGACCAGGGAATTACCCGTTCCCGAAAAATAATAAATGGCTGTTTTCATCCGGCCTTCTCACAGAATATCGCGCACGCGGGTAAGAATGGTCCTGACTTGCGCGCGGTCCACTTCCATAAATTGAATCCCGACGCGGAAATACGACTTATCGTTATACAGCACCGGCTTGCAATAAACTACTTTTCCCAGCCCGCCGATATTGACATTTAACTGCCCGTTGATCACAATGAACTTGATCTGGCTGTCGGCCTTCAATTCCTGCGGCGAAAACAAAGCGATACCGTCGTAGCTTAGATCGGACAGCTCACAATCAATGGTGTCTTTTTTCGACGGATCGATCTGCACCACCACGATACCGGACATGGCAAACCTGACGAATAATCTGCGTTCTTTGACCATTACTTTCCCCTCCTGTTCGTTGCAGTATATTCCCGAGAAGTTATCCACAGGCCTTCCGGGACTCCCTGTGCATAACTTTATTTGCGGGCCGAGCTGTTCCTGGTGTAAATGAAGGAAACCCCCAGGAACAGGATGCCGATAATGATAAAGCTGACGATCTTATATAGTATCGGCAAGCCCGAAAGATCGATAAAAACTATTTTCCCCAGAGTGATCCCGAAAAGGATGAACCCCGCGTGGCGGAATATTTTTTCTTTGAGCAAAAATCCCGCCGCGAACATCAACACCCCTGCGATGCCCAGCGCGACCGAGATCCAGATGTCCTTGATAAATCGGCTGATCATCAGAATGAGCAGCACGGTGCCGGCGTAAAAAGGCAGATCGACCACCGGTACTTCCGGCATCTGCAGGACCGCTTTTCTTCTCAATTGACGGAAAACGAAATAATAAACGTAGAGAGCGGCGATTTTCGCCGAGATCAAAAACCATTTTACCGCTTCGCTCATCCACGCGTAATCGTCGATAAACGCGCAGCGCAGCCCCATCATCAGCAAAACCAGCAGCGAATAGGCCCGTATCGGGATATCCCCGATCTTCCCTCCCCACCACAGAGCTGAAACGGCGATCGCGGCCAGGCTTAAACTGATCCACATCCTGGGCATGTATACTACCGCGGCAAAAACGAGCTGCGATGCTGCCGCGAAGAATACCAGGCGCTTGATGAAACGTTCCACTTGCCCGAATGGTTGTTTCTTGTCCAGCGCGCGATAAAGAAAATACTGCGCGAAAGAACAACAGATCGGCCCCAGGACCATCACCGCCTGCGGCAGATTGGTCACGCTATCGCACCGGTCATAGAAAAAGTACCTGCTCACCGCTATCCCTGAAACAGCCAGCGCGTACCAGCGTATATAACGGTCGCACAAGAGAACGCCGCAGACGAACAAAACCAGGGATTGCAGCGAGAGTCCAAAAGTCAGCCACAACGGGTTCAGGGTTTGCGTCAGGTACATGCTCACAAAAACCACGCAAAAACCGCTGTAGCAATTCTGCAATGACTGTTCGGAGCGCTCGGATGCGTGGGCGAAGCGATAGAGGATATAACAGGCCGCGGTAGAAAAAGCGCCGAACAGCGAGAGGAACCCCGTCCATTCGCTCATCACCAGGAATTTCAGGAATAACATGACTGCCAATCCGAAGCTCAAGAATCTTAAAACCCGCTTTTCCAGCACAAACCCCAGGAACAGCAAAAACGGCAATTCGATCAGCCAGAGCACCGTCGTTTGATACTGCATGAATTTTAACGGGATGGACAAAGTCAGCAGACTGATCCCCACCACCACATCGCAGACAAACAGAGCCGGACGCCTGGCCAGATTCATCAGAATAGAAAGAACAAGATAAACAATTCCCAGGCCCAGGACTATTTCGAACTTCAAATGGGGATAGAAATAGTAGAATTTGGGGTAGGTCATGAAGAAAAACAGCAGAAAATTCAACAGATTAGCCATCGCTAATTTTTGCAGGTGGGACGCATCGTTCCGGGGCTTTATCAAATGCAAAGCCGCAGTGAACAGCACCCAGTAAATGCTTAAGAATCCCGCGTCGAACAAAAAGAAAACGTTTTGCACGTCAAGCGTGCCTACCGGCACGAACGAAGCGACGATCTGCTTGACCACCCAGGCAAAATGCACCAGGTAGGTCAGCACGATCCCCACAAAAATGAAGCGGATCCACTGCATCTTATAGACAAGGAACAGACAGATCAAAGCCAGGAATCCCGCGTTGATCAACGTGAACGGCGCCACATCGCCTATAACCGACGTGACGTAGCCGATGAAGAGCGCGATCCCGGTCAGGCTTTCCGATTTATACTTCAAAGAATGCGCGATGATCCCCAGCGCCACTACCGCCAGGAGGATCAGTTCCAGAGGCTGGTTATAGAGAATTTTCGATGCTTCAAAATGATACATGGCATAGGTGGTGAAATACGCGATCGCCCATGCCCCGCCCAGCAATACCCGGCCATAGTTGGAGAATTTCTCCCGGACTTCAAGTTTGGCGCCCGCGGTAAACAATCCAACCGCAATAAGGTAACCGAAGATTATTTTGGCCAGCGGGCCGACATGAGCGAAGGCATAGGTCAACAAAAATGCCACGCCCAGCGAAAACACGATAATGCCGATCTTGTTCAACCAGAATTTACCCAGATCCGTCTCGATATCGGGCTGCTGGGCAGAGGTAGCCTTGCTCTGGGCAGGAGGGAACGGTTCGGCGGCGGACAGCGGTTCGACGGCAGGCAGCGGTTCGGCAACCGGCGGTTCGATCTTTTCTTCCGCCGGAGGCATATTTTCCGGGGTCAGCAAAGCGATCTTCTCCGACAGGATACCGAGACGCCGATTAAGATACTCCACTTCGGTCTTGAGCGCGGTTAACTGGTTCTTGAGCGCATCGCTGGATAGATCGCCGGAAGTATCGACATCCGATACTTTGATCGCCCCAGTCTTCTCGATTTTCGGGGACAGAACGGCCAGAATCACCGCGATCGGCCCCAGCAAAAGCCCCAGGAAGAACCAGCCCACTAACGACCGGTTTTTAGCGACAGCGATCGCTACGCAGGCAATCACACTCAAAGCCCATACAATCAGCATATCCTCCCCCTCCTGTTGGCTGCAGATATTTCAGAGAAGTTATCCACAGGCCGTCCGGGACTGCCTGTGGATAACTGGTTTAATTATAGCACTCTGATGATTGCCTGACAATGAGTTAAAACAAAAGGGCCGGACTTTTCGTCCGGCCCCGTATTTTTCAGGGGTGGTACCTTCAGGAACGTCCCCCCTTATCTACAGACGGTTTCCCAGTGACCGCCTTCTTCCACCTGAAAACGCTCGTAGTGGCTGCCGATGAAGATATCCCGTCCATCGCGGCGCTCATAATGCTCGGGAACGTATTTTTCTCTCCAGACATAATGCGGCACCCAGATCTGCTCGCAATAATCAGGGCGACGATTATAGACATACACGGTAGAATGCGAATCCCTCCGGGAATAACGATCTCTGCCCCGGTCCCAATCCCGGCCGTAGGCATGACCGCGATCCTGCTGATGCGGCTTATTGATCCCGGTAACCGTACCGATAACATCGGCTCTGCCGCCGGTGATCACGCGCAACCCTTCGATCGCTGCCAGAACTTTTCCTGCTTTATCCCAGTCGCTGGCCAAACTGACCGACTGTATGCCCATTACCAGTGTCGCTGCGGTGAGAATCATCAACACCAGTCTTTTCATTTTTGTCCTCCTTTACGACGACCATGTCCTTTTGTCTTTTCGTTAAGCATCTTGAATTGTTCCGGGGTAAGGATTTCTTTCAGCGCCACGATCCCCATGATCCTCTGTTCAACGCGTTGAGCGATCAACCCGCTCATCTGCGTGACCAGCGCCTTGACTTTGGCTTTGTCCGTAGCAGGCTTATCCAGCTCCTGCGTGATCTGGGCCCGGATATCCTGGATCTTCTGACGCAGTTGCTCGCTTTGTTCTTTTTCTTTGGCGCGCTGTTGGGTGATCTGCTGCTGCTGCTCCGGAGTAAGATTCAACTCCTTGATCACTTCCTCGATCTGCGGCCGGTGCTTTCTCTCTCTCTTCTGCGAGTCGGGATCAGACGGTTGAGCCGCTGCCAGACCTGTGCACACCAGGACCATCATTGCCGCCAGACTGTATCTGACCAATTTCGCTTGCGCGTTCATCTTTAATCTCCTTTCACTACCTTAGACAGCAGTGGTAGGGAAAAAGTTCCCTAAAATAGATATCGTTCTATGCTGGTGCCGAAATTGATTTCCTGGTCCAGATCCCCGTTTACCGGAGTATTCAAGGAGAGCATAATCGTGGATTGCTCCTGAATATAGTCGTTAACCGCCATCTGACGACGTACCGGCCCCTGCGCGAAAAGAAAAACCACCAATAGTATGGAAAAAGCCGTAGAAAGCGCGAATGCCGGCCGGCGTACCGCGAAACTCTGACGCAGGAAATCGAACATCCGCTGGATAGTTACCGGAACTTGTTGCGGCACAGGTTCTTGCGCTTCAGATTCCGCGGTTATGACTTCTTTGATCCCCTGCCAGACGGTTTCCGGCGGTTTAACCGCTTCAAGATTCTCAAAAGGCGCGGCGACTTTCTGGCGCAAGACCTGCTCGAACTCGCGGCACTGCGCGCAAACAGCCAGATGCGCTTTAACCTGCTGCCGGATCTCTGCGGACGCTTCGCCGTCCATATAATCGGTGATCAATAATTCCTGTATTCTCTTGCAATCCATATCGAACCTCCTTCCCCGCGAGGGGAGCTCCGGCGCTCTACCGGCGCCGGGCGGTATTCTCAAGTCAGCGTACCGGTATGGGCTAAAAGCATTTCCCGCGCCCTTTTTAATCTTGACCGCACCGTGTTGATATTGACTCTTAACACCTGCGCGATCTCTTCATAGCTTAATCCTTCGATCTCCCGCAGCACGATACATGCCCGCTGATCGGGATTAAGCAATGTGAGCAACGATTCCAGAAGCGTTTCCCGCTGTTGCCGTTCTTCCTGGCCGACCAGCTCTTTCACTGTATCCGTGTCAGCGGCCCGGGTTTCTATCACGGTATCGAAATCTTCCCTGCGATGCATATCTCTGGCCATTCTTTTATACGCGTTAAGCGCGGTATTCATGGCTATCCGGTACGCCCAGGTTTTAAAAGAAGATTCGAACCGGAAATCCCGAATGCTGCGGTATATCTTTACAAATACGTCCTGGGTGATCTCTTCCGCTTCCTGACGGTTGCCGGTGACGCGCAAGGCGACACTATAGACCAAGCCGGAAGCAGCTCTATATATCTTCTCAAAGGCCTCGATATCGCCGGCCTGCGCCTGTTCTATGAGTTCCCTGGGAATGGCTTCCATCGCTTCTACTCCTTAGACAACCGGGGGCGAGAAAAAGTTCCTCTGATGGGGTGCCCCCCCTGATCAGGAATGTACCCGTTCGAAATCGATAAAGCCTTTATACGGATCCATATTCACCAGGCGGATCCTGATCTTCTGCCCCACGCGCAAACCGTCTCCTCCCCGCATGATCCTGCCTTCTGCCGGAGGCGCGATGATCCGGGCATAATAACCTTTTGCGGAAGCGCCGGTGACGATGGCGTCAAAAGTTTCATTGAGCCGGCCGGATAAAAGCACGGCGGCTTCGGCTTTGCGCATAAACCGTTCGACTTTCTTGGCAAACTTGTCGCGCTCTGTGCACCGGGCCGCCAGATCGCTCAATTGCTTTTCGGTATACGGACAGCTGTTGCGCTGGATCGCGCATTTCACCAGCCGTTGAATGATCATATCCGCGTAGCGGCGGTTCGGAGCGGTGGAATGGGTATAATCCAGAACTGCCAGTCCGAAATGTCCGGCGGAAGTCTGACCGGGGGCTAGCATGGCATATTCTCCCGGACCGAGCAGTTTCACCACCGCTAAGGACAGATCGGGAAAGCGTTCGGGATCCGCAGCCTTGCGCTCTTTGAGGAACGCGGAAAGAGCTACGGGATCAGGTTCAGCTGGCAGGGATGTTCCGGAAGCTGCGGCAATCGCGACTATCCCCTGCCAGTCCCTGGGAGCGCGCACCACCCTCTGGATCATCGGCACATCCGCTTTATCCAGAAAACCGACGATTGTTTCGTTGGCGGCGATCATGAAATTCTCGATCACCTGCCTGGCGCGGTTTATCTTCGGCACGATCATATCCTGCACCGTTTCATCCTTGATCACCGCTCTGGCTTCGATAATCTCCAGTTCCAGCGCACCCTGGCGCAGGCGCCGGGCGCGCAACCGCTGCGCCGCCTGATCCTGCAGACGCAACTGTGCCTCTAATCCCGCAGTCCGCCGCACCGTTTCGGGGATCGCCCCCGAACCTTCCAGCCAGTCGCCGGTCTCTTCATACACCAGCTTGGCTTGATTACGCACCAGCCCGCGATACACCGCGCCGTAACGGCATGTCCCGTCGGACAACACGGTGTACTCGATGATCACCGCCAGACGCGCCTGCCCGGCGAGTAACGAAGTCAATTCCGTGCAAAGCCGCTGCGGGAGCATGGGAAAAGTTTCGATGCCGGTATAGACCGAAGTGCCGTTTTTCGCGGCGTGCTCATCGGTCCGGCTCGCGCGCGCGACATAGGCGTCAACGTCCGCGATCGCCACTTTGACCTTGATCTCCCCGCCTGCCGCCGGCTCACAGAATTCCAGCTGATCCAGGTCCAGAGAATCCGCGTTATCGATCGAAGACCAGAGCAATCCGCGCAGATCGGCCACTGAATCAGGCGGGTTACCCAGCACCGCGGCTTCATCCAGAGCTTCCACTTCCCGGATCACCGCTTTGGGAAAAAACGGCTGGAATCCGTATTGGCCCATAGCGCTGCGGGCGATGGCGTGCAGATCGATACGATCAGGTTGCGGCATGGTCGTTCCCTTACAGATTTACGCGCAGAGTATGATTATCGCTCCTAAAACCAGCGAAGCTGTTCCCAGGATACGCACGGCGCGCGGCGGCCGTTTCTCCCACATCGCTACCATAGCTTTCATCCCCGCGATGCCGCGGAAGAAATAGGGTATGCCCAGCAGAATGTTCAATCCGCCGATCACTGCCATTACCCAGGGGAACCGGCATACCGGCGCTGCCGCCAGCAGAATGGCGGCGCTGACCAAGCGCCCCACGCCCACCCAGTACAGGCGTTTTCCCTGCGACCAGAAAATAATGTAGCGATGTAATGAGGCGGGATTGGCGAGGAAAGCTGCGCCGGTGACGACGAAATACAGACCGACCGATCTGGCAAGTATCAGCATAGGCGTGCGGTTAGATCAAACGCATACAGATAAGACATGCCGGCTATTTTTTGAAAATGTTGCCCAGGATCTGGCTCACCGCTTCTTTGGTTGAGGAAGCCTCGCCGGAGCCGGATTGCTGCCCGTCGCCGGAATCGGAAGCAGCCGGCTGATCAGTGCCCAAAGCTTTGTCGATAGCCCTGAAGATCTGCTGCTTGGCCTGGTTCTCCAGTAACCGCCTGGCGATATAATCGGCGTCAACCTTGAACTCGACCTTACCGGCGGCAGCGCCGGAAATCCGCAAAGGGATGAGGATCTGTTTCTGGTCATTGAGCAGATACTGCAGTTGCGAAACCGAAGCGGTCATGGCCGCGGAAAGGTCCGCGGGGATCAGAAAAGCGCCTTCCATCCCGTAGCTGCCGTCAAAACCGGCGGAACCCTCGCCCTGGAAGACGAATTCTTCCGCGCCCAGGACAGTTTCGCGCAACACGATCCGCCCCTTCTCGATGATCACCGGCAGTTTCATATCCAGAAACGACGTATCGGATTGGGAAAATTTCTGCCGGTATTTCTCCGGCAGGCTCGCCTGCACCTGCTGCGCCAGCCCGGGCAGAATGGTTATTTTATCCAGGACAGCCTTCAATACATTGATATCTTTGAGCCGGGCCCTGGTTACGGCAATATCGGCGTTGCCGGTCAGATTGGTTTTGATCGCTTCCGGGGTAAAACCTGCGCCTTTGGCGGTCATCGTGCCGGAGATAATCCCTTCAGCTTTCACCGGCGCAGACTTCTGGATCATGAATTCCTGCAGATTGAAATTCTTGATCTGCGCGTTGACAGCATAATTCTGCTGCGCCTGACCGGCGTCAAGCGTGCCGTCCGCAGTGATCATCCCCTCGCCGACCGCCAGCGAGACCTGCCCGGTCACCGCTCCCAGGCCGGCGGCTCCGGCAGTCAATGTTCCGACCGTCAGGGTAAGCTGTCCTTTCAGACTGTCCGGCAAAGGCGCGTCTTTGACCATGGGGAGAGCCGCGGCGAGCTGCGCCATTTGCAACTGCGCAAGCTCCGACTGGCATTTAAGATCGGAAACCGTCACCGCGTTGGTTTTCAAGTCCAGCCGGATCTTGCCTTCCGCCCGGATATTCTTCTGTGCGCTCAAAACCGCCGCTTCCACCACAAAAGGGAACGCCTCGGACAAAGAAATCCCGTTGAGGGAAACCGTCAGATCATTGACCGCCAGTTTCATCGCCGGCTCGAAAGAATTATCGATATAGGTGACGGTTCCGCCTTTGAGCTGCAGCGAGGTGATCAATACCGCCGGCAAAGCCGCGGGCGTCCCGGGCTGCGGGGTGGCCGCAACGACAGGTTGAGCCGCAGGCTGCGCGGGTTTGGCAATAGTCATCACATTCATCGAACCGTCTTTCTGACGGATAATGGTGATCCGCGGCGTATCGATGAGCACGCCGGGGACGTTGACTTTTTTCCGGAGAATGAATCCCAGCGCATCCACTGCCAGGGAAATGTCTTTGACCGTGCAGAAATCGCCTGCGGCAAAAGCCGGATCCTCGGCGATGGAGAGATCGCTGATCTCGAGGCTGATGCCCCGGGTCAGGGAAATACCCAGTCGGGCCCGGTCAAAGTTCACCTGGCGTCCCAGCGCGGCGGACGCCTGCGCGATAATCTGGGGTTTGTACCGGTTGACATCGAACGTAGCGACAAAGATCACCGCCGCCAGCGCAACCAGCACGACCAGCGCCAGCAGGGAAATGAGCGTGATTTTAAGGATTTTCATCTTTTCTTCCTCCGGTTGATTATTTCGGTAGATTATAGCACTCTTACGATAGGAAAGCAATGGGGCTGCGGAGCGGTCAGATATCGATACTGATGGTATCGGCCTTGACCTGCACCGGATAGGTTTTGAGATCGGCTGTGGCGTGGAGCGGATCGGGATCCGGCGGCACCGGACCGCTCAAGGCTTCGCCGGTAGTAATGTCGAACTGGGCGAAATGCAACGGACAGGTCAGGATATAGCCGTCAAGGGTTCCGCTGTTCAGGTACGCGTTGAGATGGCCGCAGGCGCGGCTCACCGCGTAGAACCTGCCTTCGTAATTGCAGATAACGATTTCCTTGCCTTTGACGCTCACGGCGATCATCCCGCCGTCCGCGATATCCGCGACCCTGGCGACTTCTATCAGCATGTCAGCCTTTCCTGAATTTCTTTTCGGATACCTGTTTGAGTGTCGCGGGATCAACTACATCCTTATGCACGAACAAACCGCACCAGCAGCGTTTCATGGCGTCGAAATGCTCCCGATGGAACGGAATGCACGGACAGACGATCTGCATATCCTCGTAGCGGTTGGCGGTGATGCGCTTGCAGGGGCAAAACGGGACTCCATAACGCCGTTCCAGAATAACTTCCTGCTCCAGACAGAATTCCGCCAGTTCTTCATCGGGAGTGAACTTGTAGCCCAGCGGGTCGACGACTTTCTGGAAAAAATAGCGTAAAGCCTTTTTGCGCGCTGCCGGATTCACTTGGGTATCTCCAGCAAGTCGCAGAACTGATCGGGATCGTACCCTTCCACCGCTTCCTCGCCGATCAACACCAGGGGAAAAGAATTGCCGCCGCCGAAGCGTTCCATTTCGGCGAGAAGCTCTTCCTGTTCCCGGGCGCCGGCCAGGTCGTAATCAAAGAACTCTGCCGGGATCTTGCGATCCTGGAAAAACTGCTTTGTTTTCTTGCACCAGGGACAGGTGCTTAACGCGAACACTTTTACCGTTTTCATGGCCGACTCCTTACAGTTTAACCCAAACGTTCCCCTCTTCAATCCTGGTCTCGTATACCCGGATAGCGATTTCCGGCGCATCCAGGAATCGTCCGGTACGGATATCGAAACGCCAATCATGACAGGGACAGCTCAAGACGTATCCATCGAGTTTTCCGTCACGCAACGGGCAGGACATGTGCGCGCATCTATTGGAAACAGCAAAGAGTTCATCGGCGGCCTTACGGATAAGCAAAACTGCTATCCCTCGGGGAAACACCACCTTTGAACTCTCTGCTTTTAATTTATTCTCCGCTATAACCGGAACCCAGTTATTTCCGCTCATCTATGCCCTTATGCCGGTTGTCAGTCAAAGGAACTTCCTGGACCGGACATGAAGTCCGGTCCGGAGGGCATCTAACAAACTGCTTTTTAAGCGCGGGCGAACACTTTGTACACCAAAAGCAGAAAGGCGACCACACCCACCCCTGTGTGTACAAAAACCATGCCCGCGGGCAGTTTCTTTCCCTGCAAATGATAAAGGAACACCAGGCTTATGCCGCCTAAAGCGGCAACTATCAGCAATAAAAAGACCACTCCCAGAATTCCCTGGAACGCCGCCTGATACGCTTTGACGAAAACGAATATCGCGGCAGCCTCGGCAAACATCCCGTGCAATATCGCCGCGCCCAGAGGAATCGGTTTTTTACCGAAGAAAGCAAGCAACAATGCCAATCCTAACATCGCCGCGATCACCAGCAACCCTATTGACAGAGTCAACATCATGGTTTGCTCCTTCCGGTATCACTTAAAGCATACCGCAAAAATGATTTTTGAACATGGCCGGTTTCTGCTTTTTACTGACTTTTTTCTACTTGCGGGAAAAACCGCAAAAGGAAGGAACTATTGTCTGCGGATGATAATATCCTGAAACTGGATGTTGGCGTCGCCGTTCTCGGCGGGAGTCCACGCGTCATTGAGCCAGACCAGGCTGACTGTATGCTGGCCCGCCCCGATATAGGTGCTTATCGAGCCCCGGTTGATATCGGTGTCGCTGGCGGTAATATTGACATTGCCGCCGACCGGAACCCCGTCGACCAGCACGCGCACATTGAACGTGTTATAGCCGGTCGGCAGATGCCAATCCGTACGGGGAGGATTGGCAAATCCCGGGTGATTGGCATTATTGATCGCGGCGATATCGAAGGTATAGGTCCCCCCCTGCTGAAAATTGACGCTCATGGCCAGCGGGTAACCGGACCACGGCGAATATAATCCGCCGTTGGCGGCTCCCCATTGCGACGTATTGTACCCGCTGAAGGCTAACGCGGGAAGAAAAACGCTCGGCGCGGTACTGGCGCCCACATCGGTGCTGCCGCTATACTCGAGGAACAATCCGGCGGCAGGAACATAATAATAATAGGTTTCGGTCGGCCCCTGATAAATAGTGCTGTCGATCTTTAACCAGCGGCTTTCGGTAATCGGCGTCTTGAGAACTGAACTGAAGAGCGGATTGGAATAGGAAGCGTAGGTGGCGCCCGCCGTATCCAGGGTCGCGGGGAACTGCGGGGAGCGGTTCTTCACCACTGAATCTATGCCGTATATCCGAATGCCGGCTTTAATCCCCTGAACACTCCCCTGCTCTGCGGCCCTGACCGCTTCGCGGGCAAAACTCAAAAACTGCGGCACGGCAATGGCAACGAGTATGCCGATACAGATTATGGTGATTACGAGTTCCAGAAAAGTGAAACCTCTTTTACTCATATCCTCCCTTTGCTTCACTATACCATATTTTTCTTCTTTATAAAATAAATTTATTGGCCCGGAATGCCTCTTAGTATATAATGGGTTTATGCTGTACGAACGGCCATAGGAGGTACATATGCCAGGAAATAAAATAGTGCGGAAAAGGTATTTTATCCATCCATCCAGCCAACTCAAGTATATCGCCTTGAGCGTATTGCCTGCGCTGCTCATGAGCATCTTCTGCATCCAGATCCTCGTTGTCAGCGGGGAATTGATCTTAAAAAAAGAACAGGCAAAATTAACCCGCGAAATCTCCCAGGTCAACCAGCGTTACCAGGATACGTTACAGCAATTCCAGCAGAAGAACTTCGCCCAGGAAGAATTGACCACGGTCGCCGGGCTGTTGAAAGAGCTTATTTCCATCGAAAAGGTCTCGAAAATTTCGTATTCTTCCGTGCTGCGTCAGTGGGCGGAATTGAAGATCAGAATGCTTTTCGTGATCTTCTCTATCCTGCTCTTCGTCGGCGTCACGTCCCTGATCTTCTCTCACCGTATCGCCGGCCCCATCTACCGCTTAAAGACCAGCATCGATATGCTTAGTGAAAACAAGGAAATCCCGCCGGTGCACCTGCGTCAATACGATGAATTCAAGGAATTAGGGGAATCGCTGGAGAAATTGAGGAAATTCTTGAAGGAAAAGAAATAACAACGTAGCGCGCTGCAAGCCTACTTTTTGCCCCCCTCGCGCATCAAAAGCATCTGCTCCTTATCCAGACTGCCTTGCTTGAGAAGAGTGAACAGCTCGTCATTGGTAGAAGCCTGACGCAGTTGTTCCTTGAAAAGTTTGTCATTGACCATCCTGGCGATATGCGCCAGCGTTTTGAGACTGGCGCCCATTTCGCTGGTAGGAGTCAATAGAAGCATGATGATATGCACCGGCTCCCCGTCCAGGGCGGAGAAATCGATCCCTGTTTGAGAGATACCCACGAACAGGACCATTTCTTCCAAGCTCTCCAGCCGCGCGTGAGGAACCGCCACTCCTTTACCGATGCCGGTTGAGCCGATTTTCTCCCTCGCCAGGATACTCGCCAGTATTTCTTCCTTGTTCTTGATCTTCTTCCTGGCATACAAACGGTCGAGTATCTCGGAAAGCACTGCATCCCGGGCAACGGATTTTAAATGCACCTCTACCAGATCCGGCTTAACCAGTTCGGAAACAAACATAAGGATACCTCGCTCTTAAAGGTAAAAAGACGTTCAGTTGAACGCCTTTGGTCGCTTCTGACACACGCTACGTGTGAATGGTTAAAGATACCACATAGTTGCCCGTTTGTCAAGGGGGAAGACTCTTATCCGCCGGAATAGAGTTTCCGGTATTCCGCCAGCTCACGGCGTAGTCCCGTGACTAACGGCTCAAAAAATCTCATTTTGTTCTGCCGGCGCAAAAGAAACTCCAGGAATTCCGGCAGTTTCCGGTTCAGTTGCAACGGATAGTCAAAACCCCGGCGGCGTATCCGGCTTTCCCAGGTAATCCAGCTTTCCAGAACCGAAGAAATCTTCAGGCCCGCCGCGTCTTTCAAAGCGTACAGCGTTTTCTGGAACACCTGACTGTCATAGAGTCGTTCCATGGCAAAACGCAGGCGTTCCAGCTTCTGCATATCCGCCGCGGACATAACCCGGCTTTTCCGGGCGTAATAGGGCGCCTGCGCGCTATGCTCGATCCCGAAAGCAGCCGCTTGCTGACGCAAAGCTGTGCCGGCAAGCACTGCCAGCCTTAAAATCACCACCCGCGCCGGATGTAAAGCGTACAACCAGTCCAGCGCTTCCATCAGATGGGCATAGGTCTGATACGGCAAAGCGTCGATCAGCTGTATCTCATAAATAAGCTTGTGCGCGTTCAACAGTTCGATGCCGCCGGCGAATCGTTCCTTGTTGAACGGACGGTGAAGCGCTTTTAAGGTGCGCGGATTGACGCTCTGCAGCCCGATTTCGATATTCAGCGCCCGGGCCCGGGCCAGAGCGCGGGCCATCGGCTCATCCACCAGCTCCGCCATCAGTTCCACGTGCAAGGTCGAAGACCGGTTATATTTACGAAAAAGTTCCAGGATGGTCATTGCCCGCCGACGATCGGCATTGAACGTCGCGTCCATCACATACACTTCCCGGGGTTGACGGGAAAGGATAAGCTTGAGCTCCCGCTCTACCCGGCGCAAGGGAAAATGCCGCACCGCGGGGAAATTTTTGTGATAATAGCAGTACCCGCAGCGCAGCGCGCATCCCCGGGTAGTTTCCAGAGGCACATCGATGATATTTCTGTCTTTGAGATCGACCAGGCCGGATAAATAGGGGGATGGGATCGCTCCCAGGGAAACGATAGTGCGCCGATCCGGAGTGCTGATTATCCCCGCTCCGCGGCGAAACGAAATACCCTGCACCTGAACCAGCGCCCGTTCATCCCGGCAAAAAGCTTCGACCAATTCCGCGAAAGCCGCCTCCCCTTCCCCGCGCACTACCGCATCAACCGTTTTTTCCCGCTCCAGGATCTCGCGCGCCCGCGGACTGGCTTCCGGACCGCCCAGGACGATCTTCATCTGCGGCGCGCGCCGCTTAAGTAAACGGCACAGTTTGAGTATAGCCGCGATATTCCAGAGATAACAGGAGAAACCGACGATCCCGGGTTTATACTCCAGGATAGTCCGGGCGACGGCGGGAAGAGATGCCCGTTCGTTAAAAACGCGGATGGCAACATGCGCAGCGGACAGCCCCGGGAAGCGTCGCTTTAAAAGATAACCTTTGAGATAATACAGCGCCAGCTGCAGGTCTGTGCCGGTTTCCAGGCAGATGGAAGAAAGCAGTATCTTCACTTAAAATACTGCGCCAGGCCCTGCATCAGCAGACGTATGCCGATGGCGGCGAGAAAAAGGCTAAGGATCTTGGAAAGCACCAGACAGACGATCTCTCCCAGGAAACGGTAGATCGCGGTGATGAACTGCAGGATCAGCCAGGTGATCCCCATAACGATGAGCGTGGCTGCCGCGGCGACCCAAAAACCGTGCTCGGAATAGATCACGAACACGGTCATCATCGCTCCCGGACCCGCTACTATCGGACAAGCGATGGGAACAGCGCCGATCTGACAGGCGTTGAGCTTCTGGGTCCGGGTGACGCTTCTGGCCAGCGCGCCGAATACCAGCTGGTCGATGGCGATGATCAGCAGCAATAACCCGCCGGCAGCCATCAAATCAGCCAGCTGGATCTGAAAAAAATAGGTCAGTATCGCTTTGCCGGCGAGAATAAAACCGAAGAGAATGATCAAGGAGGTCAGGACTGCGGTATGGAACGCTTGCTGCCGCTGCTCCGGGCTCAAATCCGCGGTGAGTTGCAGGAAAATAGGAATACTGCCGACAGGATTGACTATGGCGAACAGGATCAGCGATGATTGCAGTAGAGCGGACACATCCATGGCGAACCTCCGTTTCGATCTTACTGACCAAGCCCTTTGAGTATATCTTTCATCGAGGCCTTGGGTGTGGGCATGACGAATTTCTGATAGCCGGCCGGGATCTCGAACAGTGAATCCGGCTGTTTGGCAGTTTGAATATTTTTGTACTCCATGGCCCAGCTGTTATCCGCGGCGGCGATTTTCAGCGGCATCTGCAACCCGGCAGCGATCCATTGATAGATCGTTTCTTTCTTGCCGTTCTGCGTATACACAACTTTGTATTTTTCCGCCGGCTTGCCGTCTATGGTTTCCTTGCCGAGCAGCTTGCGCTCCACTTCATTATCCACTTTTTCCGACGTGGCCGGCGCTTTCTTCGGGTCAAAGGCCTGCTCCATGTACATCTTATCCCTGGGCATCAGTATCCAGACCACTTTTTTGTCCATACGGGTAATGGTGATCCCCTCGGCAGTCTCCATCCTGGTCTTGTCCTTACCGATGAAGATCTTACCCTTGAACACTTTGCCCCTGGCGGTATTGATCATATCCGCGGAAAAATCCGCCGCCATGACCGCGGTGGACAGAAGGCAAACGACCATGACGATAACGCCCGTAAACATCAGTTTGTTCCTCATCTCAACCTCCCTGGTCAGCCGGTGGAACGACGCTTTCTTTTGATTCAGCCTTATCCTCGAAAACCGTGAGAGTGAATTCCATGGGCACCTGGTCCATGCTCGACTGGGTGGCGCGATTCTCGCCGATCTTGACGCGCGTTGCGTCCAGTCCTGCTTTCAGGATCAGATCATACACCGCCTGCGCGCGCGCCCGGGCCAGCGCATTCAGGGCGGTTTTGTCCGGAGAACCTTCCTCGATGATCTGGCGCTTCATTTCGACTTTCAACGCCGCTTCGTCGGTCTTCTTACCCTGGGTATACTTGCGGTTCAAGGCCCAGTAAGCCCGCACCCCGAAACGGAACCGGTATATATCCTCAACAAGCTGGAAATCCGTGCGCACGGATTCTTTACGCATCGTGGCAAACTCATTCTCGAACGCCGTAACCTTGATCTTCTTCCAGTCCACGTCCGGATCATAGCTGCCGTTTATCTCCAGAAGTATCCTGGGCCGCTGCTGCATGGCGCTAACCAGCAATCCGACCTTTTCTTTATCCGCATCCGACAAAACCGTCGCTCCGGGCGCGAAAGACAGACTGCCCAGCTCTTCGGTACCGGGTCCGCTCGAAGGCACGATAGAAAGCAGGACTTTGAACGGCGCGGTGATCAGCTTCATGAAGAAATTCCGGGCCACCTGTCCCAGAAGATGGAAATATTCGAATTGCGGATCGTCGACTTTTCCGGTAACCGGCAGGGAAATGTCGATGCGGCCCTCCGGGTCTTCCAGCAATGCGACGGCCAGGCCGAAAGGCAACGGGAGCGCATCTTTGCTGGCCACTTTCTCCCCGAAGTCAAACGACTGCACCAGCACTTTGTGTCCGGCGACGAGTTTATTATCCGCAATACGATAGGTGAAGTGTAAATCCAGCTTGCCGCCTTCTTTAACCGCGCGACCGGTATATTTGCCGACATACGGAGTCAACACCCGCAAGGCGTAATCATTCAGGGAAAAGGCCGCTTCCATAGCCAAAGGTTGCACGAAAGGTTTTACCCAGGCTTCGGTAGCGATCCTGCCCTTCTCATCCAGCCTGGAGGAAAAAACCAGTTTCACCTGACAATCCGGTTTAGTTGAAACGTCGGTAACGCGCAGGTCCATCGCGCTCAATCGAGTGCTGAATCCCGGGGCAATAGCCTGGTCGGTGAAGGTGACCACGCCGTTCTTGAGGATAATCTCGTCCACCACCGCGTCAGGCAAAGGTTGCGCGCCAGTAGCGGAGGCGGAGGCCGAAGCGGCAGGCCCCTTGGATGCTGACGCTTTCGCCTCTACGGACGTACCCGCCGCGGACTGACCGGCGGGCTGCTGCGCGCCCTGCGCAGGTTGAGGCACCAGGTTCAACAGATTGATCTTGCTATCCGGCAGGAGCACGACATTGACGGTTAATCCGTCGAGACCCAGAGATTCCACGCGGTACTGCTTCTGCATTAGCTTCACAAAACTGACATCAACCCAGAATTTCTTGAACCCCAGCATAAGCTGCTTGTCGTTATCCTGTATGGCGAGTCCGTTGATGTTCAAACGCAGGGTAAACGGATTGAAGAACGCCGAGCGCACGGACACCGGATGCGCCAGGATTTTCGATCCCTGCGACCGGATCGCCCAGGGCAACCCCACCGGGACCACCACCAGGCCTATAAAAAGGTACAGCGCAAAAAGGCTGATCAGGATAATGATCAGGACCTTACCCGTTTTGCGCAAGATCGAAATAACAGACATGGTGCCCTCCCTTTATGGTTGAGCTGACTTATGGCTTGGCGCGCGCACGCGCGGAGGCGTTGCGCATAAAAATGGATCCCGCGACCGCGCTCCCCAGCCCCAGCATGAAATAAAGGTAACTGCTGGCGGCATGCGCTCCCCGCATGAAATACAGCAGCGAAAACAAAATCATCACGCCACCGGACAGGATGCCCCCGACGCCAAGGATGATAAAACCGAATTTTAAAAATGGATTGCGCTGCAACCATGACAGAGAGGCGGCATCTTCTTCAACGCCGCTGGCACCATCCCGTTTCGTCTGCACAGGCGAGATGAATTCTGCCAATAGATCCCGGGCCTTTTCTTCCAGATCATCCGGAACATTGACCCCAAAATCGGTGACGCTGTCCGCAGCGCCGCGCAATGCGGCGAAATGCTCATTGTCGATGTGGTAAGGAATGTTTTCCGCCTCCAGCAGCGATTTGATCACCGCGATATCGCTTGCGCAGGGCGTTCTAAAAATACAAACCACGGTTGCTCCTCGGATTTATATGCGCACCTTCACCACGGTTTTGGCCACAATGCGCCTGTTTTCATACGATATGCACGGCGCGTGCGCGTCGGACGGATACAGCACCGCGACCATGCCCGGGCGCATGATCAACGAGCTTGCCGGGCGCAGGGCGAAAAATACGATATCTTTGCCGGCGTCATACGGTTCAACCACAGTCAGGCCGTCGAGCGCAGCGACGAGAATGCGCTCCTGTCCGCGCCAGACGACCTGCAGGTCGACATATCTACGGTGAGCCTCAAACCTGGCCCGGGAGAGCGGACGGGTAGCGTACACCTGATGCGCAGCGTATAGCTTTTTTCCGGCGATCGCGGTCCCGGCAGTAAAGCCGGGCGGCTTGCCGTCGAAGAACGACGGATCGAAATCCGCCAGATACTCCAGACCCAGTTTCATATTCCGGGTAAAAGCGCATTGCGAGCTGAACGGGCGCCCCGCGAGCAGATCGCGCACTAAAGCATATACGGCCATATGGGATGCGTCAGAATTTGTATTTGAGACCCGCAATCAGCTGCGTATCGGTCTTCTTCTTGCCCTTCGGTTCGGAATTGTAATCGAGGATATATTTTATTTCGAAATCCAGGTCGGCCCGCAGGGGATTGGTAAAAGCGGTCTCGGACCGCAACACCACACCGTCCTCGCTTTTGAAGCTGGGATACACCGTCAAATCTTCGGAAAGGAACGCTTTGTCGAATACCCTTTTTTTCATGAAAGTATGGGCTATTGCCGTCGGAGCCTCGTCATCCTCCGCAGTGTTGACCCGATGCCGGGTAATGCGGTAACCGACGCCGGCATCCGCATCCCAGGTCCAATCCTCGCTGGCGGCGATATGATGGCCGATACCGAACGAAGGAGTTACGCGGTAATCGATATCCGCGAAATAATCGTGGTCGACCAGGACCTGGTAAAAGTTATACCATTTATAATCTCTGCCGAAATCCATGGAATACTTTCCCAGCGCGTCCCATTTCTGCCCGTCCATATTGTTGTTCGATTCGGAGTAAAGCCAATTACCCTTGAACAACAGTTGCGAATGATCGAATTTCTTCAATGCTTGAGCAGCCGCACTTCCGGCGGTCTTTTCGGTGTTGCCATTGGTCTGGCTATACCCGAGGAATATGTCCCCGCTCCAGCCTTCCAGAAGATTGCTCGCAAAAACCGTAGAAACGAAACTCAAGGTTGCCACGATAACCGCTACCGCCACCCACGCGTTTTTCATCCTCATACTCTACCTCCTTGCGGGTACACCTTGCTATGCACTTTCTACTATTGTACCTCTTTCCATCCGTTTGCTCAAGAGTTTCTCTTGGCTTCAAACCCCTTCCACCACAATCGCATTGGTCCGGGCGGATTGTTCGCGCAGCGGAGCGACTGCCCGGTATTCCGGCGAATGCCACCAGGCGTTGTAAGCATCCATAGACGCGAATTCCAGGATAATGAGCCGCGCCGGATTCCAATCGCCGGCGCATACCGTCACCCGGCCGCCCCGCGCCAGATACTTTCCGCCGAATTGTTTGACTGTTTCCGGCACTTTCCGTACATACTCGCCGTACTTTTCTTTATCCATGACTTCTCGGGCTTCCACGATCATATAGACAGACATACACTCTCCTCTTACTTAGAAAGACGATTAAAGATGCGTTCGATAAATTTCATAGAGAGAAATGGAATCGAGCGCCGGAAACCCGGCCTCTATCGTCGAAAACGATCCCTTCCTGTTCAAGCAAAGCCCGCTTCATCTCGGAGCCGCCCTGAAAACCGCCCGGATAACCGTCAGAACGAATAGCGCGATGACAGGGGATTATGAGAGGGAACGGGTTGGTCGCCAGAGCCGCTCCCACCGCCCGGGCAGCGTCATTCTTTCCGATATGTTCGGCGATACGTCCATACGTGCTCACACTGCCGCGAGGAATCCGGTATTCCGCGCGCAAAACCGCCTGCTGGAACGCCGAACACTGCTGCCAGCGCAGCCCTTGCAGGGAAAACCGGACCTTCTCGCCTGCCAGAAAAGATTTGATCCGCGCAATGAGCGCATCGATCTGCGCGCAGGAAGCGGTTGAAGCGTCGGGATACAGTTCGGCGGCCTGTTCCTCGGCGGAAAACCCGGGGCGGGAAAGCAACACGCGGATGATATGCGGCAAATCGTGGTTTTGCGACCAGATCACTGCCACCGGACCGAAGCACGCCGGTTTTATGATCGTTTTCTTCATAACGCCCTGGCTTGAAGTTTTTCCTCCAGTTTCACGATCTGCTCTTTAAGCTCGATCATTTTCAGTTCCCGGTCCACGGCAAACCGGTTGAACGTTTCCAGTTCCTGCAGCTTCTCTCTCAACCTGGCTTCGGTTTTCTTGTTCTCGGTAATATCGCGAAAACTCCAGATACGGCCGCAATATTTCCCGCTCTTGTCCACGACCGGCGAGGAATATCGATCCAGGATCATCCCATCCTTGAATTCGATCTCGTCCCGGCTGGTCTGGTCGGGATGGGCGTACAAATACTGTACTTTTTCCAGGAACTGCCTGGGGTATTTGGTTTTCTCCACCACATACTGCAACAGGGCGTTGTCATCCTTATCCTGGGCGATATGATCGGGAACTTTGAATAGAGCGAAGAAACGCTGGTTAGCCAGGATACGCTGCTGATGGGCATCTACCACGATCAATGCGTCGAGATCCGCCTCCATCTGCGACTCCAGCAAGGCCGTTTTCTCGCGCAACGCTTCTTCCACCCTTCTTCTGTCGGAAATATCCGTGAAATCGACCGCTATCGTTTGCGTGCCGGTGCGGAATACATGCACCTGATAATACCCCCGGAACCGTTCATCCTGATAGGGTATCTCGAACGATTGCGGCCCTGTCTCACCTTTAGCTACTTTGCGATACATCGCGGGAACTTCGGTAGGCATAAGATTGGGAAATGCTTCTTCTATGGTTTTGCCGATGAGGGGTTGATGCTTGATGCCGATGATACGATCGGCCGACTCATTCGCGCCGGTCAAAATCAGGCGGCCGTCGGCTTCCAGGCGATAGAAATACATTGCCGTCGGCGACGACTCCACGACATTCCGAAATCTTTCTTCAGATACCAGTAAAGCGGCTTCTGTCTGCTTGCGGGCGGTAATATCCCGCCAGGTGCACACATACGCAGGTTTCCCCATGATCTCCATAATCTGGGCGGTCACGTGGACATTGCGACGTTCCCCTGTTTTAGTGCGTTGCAGCGTGTCAAAATCGGCTTTTCCCTCTTTGATCACCTTTGCGATGTGCTGACGGGTTTCTTCGAAAGTCTCTATCACCTCGACATCGGCTATGCTCAACCGCTCAAATTCTTCGCGCGAATATCCCAGTTGTTGATGCGCGGCGGTATTGAATTCCAAGAACCGCGCCGTAGGCGGATCGATAATCAGTATCCCGTCAGGCGATTGTTCGAATAAAATGCGCCTCCGGGCAGTCTCTTCCTTCAGTGCGGTATCCTTTTTTCGACTTTCGGTTGCATCGCGGCACAGCCCCAGGATCAGAGGCGCGGCGCCTTCTTGATGAAAAAGCGTGGCATTGACTTCCACGGAAACGATCCGGCCATCGGGACAGGCATATTCTATCTCGAGATTATTGACCTTGCCCTGCTCGCGGCACTGCTTGAGAGCGTTAAGATTATATTCTTTATCGCGTTCAACAGTCCATTCCAGCACCGACCGGCCGATTATCTTTGAAAGATCCGCGTGACCGGTAAGGCGCACATATTCCTCATTCGCCTCGATCACTTTGCCTTCACCGTCCAGCGCCACAAAACCGGTGCCGGTGACCTCGAACAACGTGCGATAAAATTCCTCATCGTGCTTCATACGTACTCCAATCTTTTATTCATTATACCTCCGCTCCCGACTCTTTAAAAGAAAAAAGGGGAGGTTGAAGAGAAAATCGGATTGGCAGGAAGCCTATTTTTTCGCGCGCGGGGTCTTATCAAAGTCGACAAAAAGCTTTCCTTTTTTCCAGATGCCTCTTGTCACCTTCTGCGGACAATCCTTACAATCGGCAGGGCAGGTCAACGTTCCTTCCCCGTCATATTTTGAGTCCTTGAAGCTGCCTTCATATATAAACCCTTCACGGGTGGTATATTTTCCCCGGCCATTAAAGTAATTGTTTTCGAACCTGCCTTCATATTTATCCCCGTTGCTATAGCTCAAAACTCCTTTGCCGTCGAAAAGGCCATTTTTGAACTCGCCTTCATAGGCATCCCCGTTCCCCTGCTTGTAACGCCCGGCCCCTTCCAGACGCCCATTGATAAAATTCCCCTCCACGGTAGTGCCGTTGGCATACGTCGCTTTTCCTTTTCCGTTGAATACATTCTTTCTGAACTCACCTTCATAGGTATATTCCGGGTTGTGGATCGTTACCATTCCTTCGGCCATTCCCCTTTTGAACATTCCTTCGACGATCGTGCCGTCAGCATACGTCATTTTCCCTCTGCCGGTGATCTCCCCGTCTTTAAACTCTCCCTCATAACTGCCCCGGTCACCCAATTTAAGCGTCCCTTTTCCGGAAAAGTATCCCTCTTTCATTTCTCCTTCGTATCTGTCCCCATTGACCCGGCTATAAATGCCCTTTCCTTCCATCAATCCGTCCTTGAATTCGCCTTCATACGCATCCCCGTTGCGTCTTACGGAAATCCCCTTACCGTTGAATAAGCCGTTTTTGAAATCGCCTTCATATCTATCTCCGTTCCGCCACACCATCGTTCCCTTGCCGTCGAAAAGGCCGTTCTTGAAATTCCCCTCATAGACGGAGCTGTCCGGCAACTGCGCTTTGCCGTAACCATCCTTGACCGGTTCAGCGCAAGCGAAACCCAGGATGAGAATAACTACACCTGCCGTCACTGCCAGAAAGCGGATTTTCTTTTTCATCTTTTCTCCTTATCATTGGCGCATTTCCCTAACTTCCTGATTGATAATATGTTACCGGATCGGGTTCGGGATGTCAATATTGAAACTTCTTTTTGAAAAACGCCGCCACGTTCACCAGGCTTATCAGCACCGGAACTTCAACCAGAGGTCCGATCACCGCGGCAAAAGCCGCGCCGGAATTGATTCCGAATACGGCGACCGCTACCGCGATAGCGAGCTCAAAGTTATTGCTGGCAGCGGTGAACGACAAAGTCGCGGTTTTGGCGTAGCCGGCTTTGAATTTATACCCCATATAAAAAGAAATCAGGAACATAGCCACAAAGTAGATCAAAAGCGGGATGGCGATTCTCACCACATCGAGCGGGATCCGCACGATGTATCCGCCCTTCAAAGAGAACATGACCACAATGGTGAACAGGAGCGCGATCAGGGTAACAGGGCTGATCTTCGGGATGAACTTCTTTTCATACCACTCTTTGCCCTTGAGCCGGATCAGCGAAAACCGGCTGACAATGCCGGCAATAAAAGGAACCCCCAGATAAATGAACACGCTTTGCGCGATCTGACCTATGGTTATATTGACCGCGACCCCGCGAAGCCCGAACCAGGTCGGGATAACAGTGATGAAAACCCATGCGTATACGGAATAAAACAAAACCTGGAAGATGGAGTTAAACGCCACCAACCCCGCGCAATATTCAGTATCGCCTTGAGCCAGCTCATTCCATACAATAACCATCGCTATACACCGGGCAAGCCCGATCATGATCAGACCGACCATGTAATCCGGGTACCCCCTTAAGAACAACACGGCCAGAACGAACATCACTATGGGGCCCACGATCCAGTTCTGCGCCAGAGAAAGACCGAGGATCTTATAATCACGGAATACATCCCCCAGTTCTTCGTATTTCACTTTGGCCAGAGGCGGGTACATCATCAGGATCAATCCGACGGCAATGGGAATATTGGTTGTTCCCGCCTGGAACCGATGCCAGAAGCCGACTACTCCGGGGAAAAAATATCCGGATAAAACTCCCGCAGCCATAGCCAGAAATATCCATAAAGTCAGGAATCTGTCTAAAAACGACAGCTTCTTCGCAAGTTGTTCCACCTTCCCCCCTTTTTAAAACAGCTTCAGAATATAAACCCCCGCATAATACAACCCCACAATGATAAATGTGACTCCGGTAATTTTCCGGGCATAATATTCTATACGCGTAATTTTATTGAACCACCGGCTTAATGACGTCACCCCCAGGGCGATCGCTATGGCAAATACGAGAACCGGCAACCCCGTACCAACACCGTAAATGGACGGAAAAATAATCCCGCTTTTGTAATGAATTGCCAGCGGGATAAGGCTCCCGAAGAATAACGCCGCGGAAAGCGGGCAAAAGGCGAGCGCAAAAATAACGCCTAAAAGAAAAGCCCCCGGTACTCCGGCCTCGACCAGCCTGCTGCGATGTTGCCGGGAAAGGAACACGCCCGGCAGGTTCAGTTTGATTATTTCCAACAGGACCAATCCGGTAACGATCAAAAGAGGGCCGAGAGCCTGCGGCATATATTTCTGCAGGAACTGCGCTACTTGAGGGATACTTAAGATCGAATTGATCAGGATAACCCCCAGCGCGGCATAGGATACCATCCTGCCGGCAGTATAAGCGATGCCGGAAAGCAACACTGACCGGGGATGGATCACCTTTTTAGCCAGAAAGGATATCGCTGCCACGTTGGTAGCCAGCGGACACGGGCTGATAGACGTCATAATGCCCAGCCATAAAGCTGATCCCAGGCCGATCACAATATCGGTCATTGTATTTCCTTCAGGAAATCGGATACTTCTTCAGTTACATAATCGAAGAATCTCCGTTTGTTCCGGACATGGTCCCAGATCCCGGCGAGATTTTTCGATCTGATCTCTTTCCCGTCTTTAACCAGGGATAACACCAGGGATTTTGTGTACAGCTGATACTTTTGAGCGAAATGTTCATTCTCCCGCTCTTCCACATTCACCGCTTTGAATTCCAGCTTCCCGGCGGCTAACGCATCCTTGAAGTTCGTCTCGAGCGCTTCCTTCGAGTACTGTTCCATAGTGCGGCAGGTATAGCAGCGGGCGTTCCCGTGGAAATAATAGGCAACGACCTTGTTTTGAGGCGCCGCCGGGCTGACGGCAGCCGTCATGAGGATCAAAACAAGCACTAAAACAATCGGTTTCTTCATTTTTCCCCCTGATTATTTTGCAAAATCCTTAAGCATGGTCAAAGGCGGGAACGAGATCGCGCCTTCCTTGCAAACCCCCGCGCAGTTGCTGCAGCCTACGACACAATGAAACGGCTCGGCCACTTTTGTCTTATTGTTATCCTTATCCCACGTATATACCTTGTGCCGGCAGAATTTAAAACATTCCCTGCACCCAACGCATTTATCCAGATCAACCCTGGGATACCAGGGTATATTTTCCCGCGGCACGCCTTTCCACTCCCCATAATTACCCATTGCCTTCCTCCTTCTGAATAAACTGTTTTATCTGTTCAACGGTAGGGATCTTCCCTTGCATAATGATCTTCCCGTTGATGATCAAACCCGGCGTCTGGATCACGCCTTTATCAATGATAGCCATGATATCGGTCACCTCGACCACTTCAGCGGTTTTATTCAACTCCGCAAGCGCCTTGCGCACATTAGCCTCGGTGCTATGGCATTTGGGACAACCGGCTCCTAAAATCTCTATCTTCATTTTTTACCTCTCTGCTTGAGTTTCTTTATCAGAGCCTGCATCTTTTCAAGCGCTGCTTGTTCTTTCTCGTCCTTAGGCGCATACGCCGGGTTTGTAACCCTCCATGTAATTTTTCCGCATATGGGTTCTTCCTCAAAAGCCCCGGTGTCGAAAAGCTCATACTCTTTGAATTTGACCGGCTCCTCCTGATAACATGACCACACGGCTTCCCGTATGACGTCAGGAGATCCCTCATTGGTGAGATCAATGAGCCGGGTCTGTTTTCTCAATCTGTCTATCCATTCCGATGGGATATTGAACAGGAATGGCGCCGGGGCGCCTGTCCCGATTATTCTTTTATGCGCGTCTATCCCGTTCTTATATAATGCGTTGATACTTTCTCCCACCAGATGCCCCGGGGATTCAGGTCCGCACACGACCAGATATCTGATATTCGGGTTCGCTATGATATTGCAGATCACTTTTTCCAACCCCACATTCTCGGTCTGCAGTGTTCCCGACAATGCGGCGCCGCTTTCCAATCCGACTCTTACAAGCTGTTCGATCGATTCGGGGACCTCGTCCCTTCTCCATTTTAAGATCACCGCTACCGCGACAGGAGAGAAATCGTTGCCTCGCAGATAACAGCCCTCTTCAGGAGGATACTTTTCAGACACTTTGATTTTTCTTATCTTCTTTTCCATGATATTCTTGAGGATCAGCGTTCGGGCTTGAATGCCAGAACCTTCACGCTGACCACGGCTTTCTCCAGCGCTTTCATATCCTGCTTACTGATCTTCGCATCACCCATGACTGCCTGCGCCGTTGCGTCATTTGCCATAGCTTCTATCGGGTAATGCGTCTGGCTGACGACTTTTATATCTTTGAAGCCGGCTTTTTCTATAAACCCGAGGTACTCTTCTTTCATTGCCGCGCCGGCCAGGCATCCCACATAAGCCTCAACAGAATCCTTGATCAGCGCCGGCAGTTTTCCGGTCAAAACCAGATCCGAGACCATCAATCTGCCTCCGGGCTTCAGCACCCGGTACGCTTCTTTAAAAACGCTCTCTTTATCCGGAGAAAGATTGATCACGCAATTTGAAATGATCGCATCCACCGACGCGCTATCCACCGGCAGTCGCTCGATCTCGCCCAATCTGAATTCCACGTTGGCATAATCGCTTTTCCGGGCGTTCCGCCTGGCTTTCTCGATCATTTCTTCGGTCATATCAACGCCGATAACCTTCCCTGTTTTCCCGACTTTCGGCGAGGCGAGGAAAGCGTCGAATCCCGCGCCGCTGCCCAGATCCAATACGACCTCCCCCTCTTTGAGCGAGGCGATAGCGACGGGATTGCCGCAACCCAGACCAAGATTGGCACCCTCGGGAACGGCGTTCATTTCAGACTCGCTGTATCCGACGATTTTACTGATATCTTTCGCCTGCGGTGCGCCCGCGCACGAACAACCGGCAGAGCAGCAGGAAACATTCTGCCTGGCGACTTTAGCATACCCTTCTTTGACCATTTTCTTGATGTCTTTTCCTTCCATATCTCCTCCTACTTTGCGATAAAACCAAAAAGCATTCCCGAAAACGTAGCCATCATCACCACGAGGACGACGTATACAACGGTCTTTCTCGTCCCCAAAATGCTGCGCAACACCAGCATGCTCGGCAGGCTCAACGCAGGCCCTGCCAGCAACAACGCCAATGCCGGTCCTTTGCCCATGCCGGCATTCATCAACCCCTGCAGGATCGGCACTTCGGTAAGCGTGGCAAAATACATGAACGTCGCGACAATCGCGGAAAAGAAATTAGCCCACACGGAATTGCCGCCGACTAACGCGACCACAAAACGCGACGGAATGACGCCCTCATGACCTACTCTGCCCAGGAGGAACCCGGAGACCAGCACTCCTCCAAGCAGAAGCGGCAGGATCTGCAGAGCAAATCCCCAGGTGGATTGCGTCCAGTCTTTTAATTCCTCTTTTTTGAACCATCTGCCCAGCATGACCGCGAGGCTGACTGAAGACACGCCGGTGATCCACCATTTATACTGATAAATAAGCGCCCAGATACCCTGATCGCCTTCCAGCGGTTTCCCCCAGTTCGCGAATACCAGGATAGCGACCAGAGAAGCAAAATACAAAACCGTCTGCCCCAATGAACGCGGTTCTTTCGCTTGACCCGCGTTAAAATCACCGCATGCCTGACGGCTGCACTCTTCCTTATAAAAGATCAGATGCATCAATAAACCGATCACCACGCTGAAAACCACGGCGCCGATAGCTCTGGCCAGGCCCAGCTGCCAGCCTAAGATCCGCGCAGTAAGAATGATCGCAAGAACATTGATGGCCGGCCCGGAATAAAGGAAAGCGCTGGCAGGCCCGAGTCCCGCCCCTCTTTTATAAATGCCCCCGAAAAGCGGCAACACCGTACAAGAACACACCGCCAATATGGTGCCGGAAACCGCAGCCACGCTGTAAGAGAGAAATTTATTGGCTTTAGCGCCGAAATATTTTAACACTGACGCCTGGCTGACGAATACCGAGATCGCCCCGGCAATAAAGAATGCCGGCACCAGACACAATAACACATGCTCACGCGCGTACCATTTAACCAAAGCAAGCGCTTCAAAAACCGCATTGTTAAAACGCATATTCTCTACCGGCAGATAGAAACAACCCAGAAAGATAACGGTACTATACAGGAACTTCTTCCATGCTTTCATTTTTTGATCCCCCTCCTGATCTGGCAACACCCGCCTTCAATACGGATTGCCTTGATATTGACCAGTCCATCAGCCACCTTTTGCTGGGCAGAGGTCAAAATCCGGGAAAAAGTCGGCCGCGAGACCTTCATCAGCTTTGCGGCGTCTATTTGTTTCAATCCTTCAAGACAGGCAAGCCGCACCGCTTCGAATTCATCAAGCGACAGGCATACGACTTTAACCTTGCTTAAAGGCTTGCACATGGGTTTGAAACACCTTTCGCCGGGGACGCATTTGACCCATCGGGTCTTCTTGGGACGCATAATCATCCTCTTTCGTTATGAACATATGTTCATAATAAGTTTATCACACCCGCCCCCCATGTCAATCGTTTTCGGCAGAAAGAATAAAAAAGCCACTTCAGAGATATTGTCATATCTTGAAATGGCTTGATACTTGTTGTTATGCTTCTTCTCGGTACAAAAATCAAAAACGGAGAAACAGGGAGTCTGGATGTTTCCCGATTGTTCCCTTTGTTACCCGATGTTTTTCACTAAAATGGGCACGTTTTGGGCACTAGAATAATTGGAACTGCTTTCTTACTTCTGGACGCGTGAAGAAAAACGGAGGGATCGACATGAAGATTGTTCCGAGCGCTAACGCCCACCCAAAAACCTGAATTATTCTGACGAATGGGTAATGTGTAAAGAAAGACAAAAGAATGAAAAACAACCAAACACAAACAAGACAGAAACTATATTTGATAATGACTAATTTTCTTGCCCACTCCTTCAACAGCAACAATCCTATTCCACAAACAGGCGATACAACCGAGATTAACAATACATAGATCCACAGTATGGTCCGAAAATGGGGGAAGGATTGCGCGACGGGACTGTCAAAATCCACAGAGTACATCCGCAGGAATTGTGTTGTTCCCACGAATTCCAGCAAGGCAAAGAAGAACACGCCTTTTGATCTTCTCTGCCCTATACCTACGCTCACTTCTTTATCCATATTGTAGAGACGACTCCGCCCCTTACTCAGCGGAACTCGATTCCCCAATAAAACGGACGCGTCTGCTACCAATTCGAACCGCTTCCGAAGTCCAAGTTACCATCATTTTAGAACCTACCGCAACCCCATTACATCAAAAATTAGCCCCAAAAATAGAAGAATTGCACTTTTTGGGTACGCCTTTGAAAACAATAGCCAGAATTATAAAAGTGAATCGAAAAACTGTTAGAAACGCGCTCAAATATCGCAATTATCTAAAATGATTCAACACTTCACGGTCTACACTACATTATTTATTATTTATCATGTTGTAGTGTAAGAACCAGTTTTTCTACATCTTCTCTCAACAACGGCAATTCTGTCTTAGCCACCTCAAGCATCCTCAACACATCTCGACGCCATTTCGCAGGTAAAGATCGGAATAAATCCCTTATTTCCTTCGAATCAACAATTACAGAAGTACAGACAGCTTGCTGTATATCCTTTAATCTCTTTTCTATTTTTCTTCTTCTTGGGGCAATGATAAGCTTTTGAAGACAAAAACGCTCCGGCGCCGGAACAGTTATCTTGATGCCTTTATCAATAATAGTAATGGGATCCTCCAATAAAAAACCAACATGCCTTAGGGGTATAGCATCTATGCCTAATTTCTTGATCTTAATTGCCTTATCGGTTCCCGCACCCTTCTCGGTGGTTATAAACTCTATTTTTAACTCAGAATTCCAAAGAAAAAGAGATCCATCTCTCTTGAAATCAGGCTGAAAACCTAAATCTTCCAACTGTTTAATGAAACCCAAATGCTCTTTGCCATGAAAAGGGCTGGGGATCAGAAAATCGATATCTTGCGTCATCAAAGGGAATTCTTTTGCGCCGAGGTGTTGTTGGTATAGACTAAAACACCAACTGCCTATAAGTTCAACTCCCTCCTCAAACAGCTCATTGTCGGCAAAAACTGTTAAAATCCTTTTAATGGATTCAAACATGTTTTCTGCCTTCGGATCTTATGATGATTTTCAAAGCTTCATTCACCTTTTTGAGTTCCTCTTTTAAGATTCCGCGTTCCTTTATCTGCTTTGTGAGAACCTCGGGTTTTTGCCGGCCTAAATACTTCTGCACTATTTTTTCCGCTTTGCGATACTGCAAATAATAGTACTTCTTCCCTGCGATCACCCTTTCTTTAATACTCCCCCTAGGGAGAACCAACAATTTCTTCGCTATTTTCTTCTTTAAGTCTTGATAATATTCCTTGCTCTCTGACAATATCCCCTGAAGGATTCTCATCTTATTCTCCTTTTACACTACATTATATCATAAAAATTTAAATGTAGTGTAAATAGTTTATTATATAAAAAGAATAGCTGGCCTCCATTCAAGGAAACCAGCTATTGTCTTTATATTGTTTCGATTTGGTATCAAAACGGGTAGTCGTGGACGGTAGGCGAACCCTACAACCCCTTGAAATAAGCCTACTTATAAAACTCTACCGTAAACGTAGTATGGGAGCGCTGATATCCTTAGGGGATCCACTCGACACTACCCTGCCGTACAATAAAGGTATTTTATCACAACACCGGCAAAAATCCAGCAAAATGCCCGTTTTGACCCCCTAAATCCACGATCCCAACCCTTTCCTCGACTATCCCCCCAAGTAGACCAATATCGGCTTAAACTCAGTAATGGTGCTTATGATTTCAGTTTCCAACGCTTCCGGCTCAGTAAGCACTTTTGAGCCCCTATCAATTGAACGCCTGAAGTGTATTCCGGGCGCCCCGGGTTCTTTATCTGCCTTCTTTAATACCTCGCATAAATAAAGAACATCTTGCTTGCTGGTTATGTCACACAGCTTCATATCAAAAAATTTCACCCATTTCTCATTGCCCGGCATAATACGCTTACCCGTCTTGGGCAACCTTTTAGAAATGACGATCCTCGCTTCTTTTTTAACACCCCTGATGACCTGCAAAAATTTCTCTGGATTATTTGAAACTTTATTAAAAAAGACACCGATCGCTGTCTTTGGCTGATAAGTGCGGCCATTACGAATAACCGTATTTATATCAAGACAGCTTTTTGATACCTCAATCGTGAAATTGCACTGATTAAATATATCCTTACCATCCTTAGGTCTTTTGATCGCTACCCACGCAAACCGCTCATCTTTACCGCTTCGTGATATGTTGCCGGGTTTAATAAAGGAATATTCATCCCCGATATCCCGTGGAAGTTTTTCCTTAATAATGGTTGCCAAAGCCTCCAGCTTCTTCCGAAGAATTGGCACATAATATGGGTTCGGGTCCACCCAAAAATCAAAATCCGAGTTCTTGAATCCATTAAATTCGGTCATAACCACAACCTCCATGTAATCAATAAACTGCTCAATTAAATGCAGGATCGCAACCATGCGCTTATCGTTACGGATCATCTCACCAGCCCTCAGGCATATTCTATGTACTTCAGCCCAATCTAAATACCTGAGCCGCCTGTCTCTAACCCTGCTCAATTCTTCTTTATCCTGCCGATGATTCGTTATAACAACCAATATGTCTTGCGGATCGATAGACGTTAAGTGGCGCTCAATCTGACCAATATCCAACCTTGCCCTAACCTTTGATTCAATATGAATATTGTAATCTGCAAGATCAATCAAGGCATCTGTCCTGCTGTCATCTAACCCTTTCTGTAATCTAAAGGAAGCAACCGGTCGCTTAGGGGCATTGACCGCCTTCAAAAAACCATTCAATAGATCCTCGAACCCAGCTTGGCAACAAAATTCAAAGACATTGATCAAGCTCTTTGTCGTGTTATCCTCTACCTGAAAATCATACAATGACAGTTCCCTGTTCTTAGAGGGCCCACGGTAATAAAAGAAAATATTCTGATGCGGGTCTCTCATATTTTTCTCCCCTTGACCCTACCCTTAAACGTTAAATACTTCCCGATCCTGTAATATTTGTACGTTCCTAAAAAGTTTCGGGTATTGCCCAGACTCAAAAGTGTGAATCGGAATCAACTTGCCCGGATTTAACGCTTCGGCAAAAACCTTTAAATCCTGTATGGTGGCATGACCGCTCGTATGAACGGTTTCAATATCCAACCCTTTCTGAGCGACAAAATCCTTAAATTTATCCGTCAAATATCCTTCCCACATTGAATAGATAATCTTCGCTCCCTCTATGCCCTTAATATTCTTCACCAGTATTGGGAAAATAGAATTATCCCGTGCAAGCATCAAGACCTTATCCTTGATCGCATTAATCTCATCAATCTCAATCTTACGGGAGTTATAAGCATAAAGAAGTTTAACTGAAGCGTTCTGCGCCAATGAATCCGCATGGCTTTTCATAAACTTAACCCTAATATTCCTCCAATTAAACTGCGGGATATTTTTTGATACCTTCCTCAGACAATCAAGAATATACGCAGTGTAAATATCAATCACGAATACATGGTTTGTTTTAAGACAAGCCTTATACGCCGAAACGATTCGGTCAATGTTCTGAGATGAGGCAAATAAAAACTTTATATTGGGGGTCGCCTTTAAGACTTTTTCCATACGAGCTTGCACCGCCTGCTCATCTTTGAATAATTGCTCTCCCCGACCGATCATCGAGCCTTCTAAAAGCAAACAATCGATATCTTTCGGCGGCTTAGACACCATGCGCCTATAAAGCTCGCTTTTTCTCCCATGCCCCCTGAAATCTCCCGAGTAAAAAATCTTCTTCCCATCGGCTTTAATCATAAAAGCAAGAGCATCAAAAGCGGAGTGATCTACCAGATAAGGGAAGATTTCAAAATCCCCAATGGTTAACTTCTTTCGTTTATCTATGATTTTGGTATTTATTTTGCCGGTTTTGTGAGGCGTAAATATATCCGACACCTCAACCAACGTCTTGGCACCCTCGCTCATATATATAGGTATGCCGGGGTGCACATAGCGAAGCAATCCGTAGTGATCCATGTGAGAATGCGATATGAGAATGGCGTCAACCGACCTCTCCTCATCTTTATAGAGGCCGCTCACGCTAGGAAGGATTTTTAATCCCCTCAACTCTTCCGGAGATTTACCTATCAAAACCTTTGAATCAAATGGTTCTTTTTTGGCATTAACAAGCGGCAGTCCGAAATCGATCACGATCCGGCTTTTCTCCGTAAAGACCTCTACACAGGTCCCACCAATTTCAGCTGTACCTCTATGAATAATTAGCTTCATATCAAATTATCAAACCTGATTTCATTTTTTATATGCAACACCCTTATATCGGGATGCTTTGCCTTAAGCTCAGAAATGCTTTTCTCGGCAAGACCGGAATATCCTCCTACCACTACTATGCCGAACACACCTTCTACAATTTCAATTTTCAAACTGCCCGGCAAAAGTCCAAGCCCCTGCTTTTGAGCGAAGTTCAATTCGTAACTTTTTTTATACTGAGGGAAATTTCTTGTAATGCGTTCACCGTATCCTTTGAGCTGTTGAAAAACGTCCTCTTTCAACTCCTGATTGTTGCCAAGTTTGACCTCAATGACACAAAACTGATACTTGCCCGGCTCTTTTTGCTTAAGCGCCAGAAGATCCATTTTAGTGTCATGATCCCGATCAACAACTTGCCTATCTATAATGATTAAATCGTCCCTGTTAGCGTTGTCAGTCAAAAGCATTTGCTCAAAGACAATTTCTTCTTGGAATTGGACAGCCTTCACCCTCTGCCCCATAGACAATAAGTTTTTTGAACTAAAAAGCGGATGCAGTTGCTTGCTGGGAATGACGAAAACAGCGTAGTCCTTAACAACCGACGGCGAAAAACGCTTAATAATTGAATCATCCACAAACTTGCGGTGTATTTTTACCTCATAAACTTTTTGACCAGTTTTATAGGATATTTTCCCTATGCTGTTACCTTTATAATATAGATTCAAATAATCATCTCGAATCTGCAGTCCGTATTCAAAACCCGACTCTTTAATCTTATCAATCAAGAAAACAAAATCATTCCGCACGGCTTCGTATGTAGTAGGAGATAAATATCGACTAATGACTGCCTTGCTCATCGCTTCCCCCTTGGAAGTCCTTTAGCCAACGCCTGAACCGATGCGCTGGCGTGCTTCAATAGATTCTTTTTATCGAATGTTATAAAATCAGGGTGCGTTGAAATACGGTAATCCTTTGATGCATTATTCTCAATAAACTTCTTGGCATCCTTGCCCAGTAAACTGCCCTGAAGCGGCGATCGAACCCGGTCAAAAATCTGATACTTTCCGGCTTCCACAACCTTTTTAAGCCACCCGCCCTTGCCTTTCTTGAGCTCAACACCCAGTTCAATAAACAATTTGAACGCCCCGTCCGGCATTTTGATTTTATGCCCATTCACCTCAAGGTCATTACTCCGCTTCATTGGAGCCGTTCCCGGAATATGAATTTTATCATAACACTTGTAGTCAAAGTCCTTGTAGTCTTTTGCCTGCTTTTTAGTCAAAGCCGTAGCCCCGCCCTCAGGCATAAATTCTTTAGTAAGATCATCTATCGACAATTTGAATGTTTTGAAATCAAGCGCCGTCGCAAGAGGAACCGTAACTATCTTGCACTTGCTCAAACCCCAGCTTAATAAAATATCCTCTATCTTCGTAAATGGAGTGAAAACAACTAGAACCTTATCATCTTTGCAAATGTCCTTTAACCCGACGAATTTGATCAGCTTGCCGTCCCCAATCTTCGGCACAAAAACAAACCCAACCCGGAAACTGTCGTATAGCTTATACCCTATGTAAAAATACCCTTCCGGGATTTCTTGAAACTTTCCCTCAATCTTGTTAACCTGCCTGATTTTCGCAAACAAAGCCGGGAAAGAAAGTTGATATCGCCGCAGATCCGCTTCTGTTACCTCAATAGGCGCACTATCCGCTGACTCCACTGAGTATGCGCAGAATCGACTTCCAACCTTCTTGATCCGTCGCTCGTTCCCATTATCCCCCAAAGCAGACGAATAATAAGGCTCTTTCATATAGTCATACTTCATTCGGTCTAAACATTTCTGCTTGGTCAGAAAGTTGAAATCAGTCTTTGAAACACGCACCAGCTCGCTCTCGCTGAACGACGCTGTGGGAAAAGCCTCAATATTTTTTAATATGAAGTTCATCATCACGTCAAAAGTACTCCATTGTCCCGCAAATATTTTTCAATAATTTCTTTTTCCGCCTTCTCGGGTAATTTTGTGTTCTCCGGCGGCTTGATTTCAACCGTTATTGATTTGGGCTTCTTCCCGCTACGCTTAATGCAAAACCGTAATTTCGCTGAAACATATTCGGCGTCTTGCATAGACATCCCTAAGTCCGAAAACGCCTGTCGCACATCGCCACAGTTAATCGTAACCTTTATGACCTTTGTACCTCTGCATTTAACCTTAACCTCTGTTAAATCGACAGACTCAACATCATCATTGCCGGTATAGCTAAAAGTGCCGTTCTTAATAGGTTCGAGAATTACCAAGGTATTATTAAACGTCGCTTCCGGCACCTGATCAATGCCAAGGATAGCGTTCCCAAATATTTCGATATACCGTTTTTTATCAGCTTCACTCCAGCCGCCAGCGTTCACACTGAGCACGCAATTCCTCGTGTCAAAAACAAGCATATCCTCTCTGGCTGGGCGAAATGAGTCGATATCAACTTTCCCATCCTTAAATATAAGATGCGTTTTCATGAAATCGCCATGAGCGATCAAAACAATGTGCTTGCCGTTATGCGTCCGGTACCTGACATCACAGTGTTCGCTTTTGCCGCTATCTTTAAAATGCTGTTCAATGGCGCTCTTTAACAACGCTATACGATCCTCGGCAACGTTACAGTTGTTATGATCGAATTTATGGTGGCTTAATTTTTCGGAGTAAACGACGTACAAATAAAAATCGAAGGCGAGCGAGAACGCTTCCTCACTATGAAGAAAAACCCGCATAGCGGTTGTTTCTGACGGCTCATCGTCCTGAACCGTTATATTATATTGACGCTTTGCCTGCTCAAGATAACCTCTTGCCCGGTCAGCGATATCGTTGATGCACTGCAACTCCTCCTCGATATAAGACCGCTTACCATCATCGCTGATACCATCCAGAAAATCGTGAATATTATTCCGATCAAAGACAAAGCCGTCCGGCACCGTAACATTTTTTCGAGTGAAATATGCATTGAGTAGGTCGTTGTTGACCCCCGTAACGAATTTCTCCAGCTTAAACGACCTATGCTTTGCCATCTTCGCCTTCTTCCTTACGAAACTTCTTTCCGCATTTGGGGCATTCGACCTCATCATCAAAAAATAAACTGCAAGGCACACCAGCCCCGCAATGCGGACATTTCACCATATCAGCACCCATGGTAAAATCGTATTCCATGAATTCATCAAATAAATCATCCACTGGTCGAAATTAATGTTTTCTATCTTTAGGCGGACACGGATCCTTGCCAAAGCTGTCCTTATCCTGAATCTTCCCATCACGCCCATGAATCACAAGCTCTGACTGCTGATGCTTCGCAATTTGCCTTCCGGCGTTCTCGGCGGCGTTCTTCGTGCGATGCTCTGAGGTCAATCGAGAGTTCCCCTCACCACGTACACCCCATCCTTCGTCCGTCTTTACTACATGCTGATTCTTTCCCATGCCACACCTCCATTTTTACCTATAAATAAAAAAACCTTCAACAGGTGAACATAATGCCACCAGTCGAAGGTTTTTCTTTTTTAACGTCCGGGATTTATCCCTTCCAACTCGGGACGGAATAGACACAGATATACTTATATATTTATATAAGGAAAACGGCTTAAAGTCAAGCAAATTTATGGACTAACAGAGAAATTTATGGTATTTTAATACATTATGAATGAAATACTTAAAACCGAACAATCTCGGAAAATATTAGAAACGACCTTTAAGAAACTAATCGACGATTTAGGAAAAATACAAATCGGTACACGTAAGCATTTCCCATACGGCTGGAGAAAAGCGAAAAAAGGAAGAACGGTATGGAGATTACTTGAAGAAATCATATGCCAAAATCTTGAAGAAAAAGCAGATCAATATGGTTTTACAAAAGTAACCCCCTCTGACTCTGAAGTAAGCGTTTACGATCTTAGCCTCACACTTAAAGAAAATAATGATTGTGCATACATAAACATAAAATCTGCCGTTAATGATGTAAAGGTCAGCAAAGATGACATCTCAAAAGCGGTAGGACTTCTTGAGTTCTTTAAAAGCAAACCTGAAGAAAAACTTTATATAGCGACTTTCCTTATTAGCTTCAATGAAGATATGACTATTGAATTAATAAATTGCTATGTGATGCCCATAACATGGTTACCGGACATTTACGTCAATCCTAGCAATAACGGCAATTTGCAGTCATCCAAATACAAGGATATCGAATCCGCAACCAAGCGTTCTAATGCCGATTTTATTAAGGAATTACAAGACGAGATTTTAGTTGCCCAAAAAAAGAAGCAAGATAAAAAATAATTATGAATGGCTACCAAGAATCAATAAAGGAATTAAGCGAAAAGATTTCAACTGATATTATTAACCTTAATATCAACAGAAAAAAGGGAACTGCCCCTACTCAAGCATTTTCTGATTTTCTAACCCATAGCGAGCAGGGCGATTGGGCTGAAAATTTACTATTTTCCAGCATTGAAAAAACTTTTCCAGAAAAGTTTATCCCAATTAAATATGGAAAATCGGATAAAATTATTGCAGGTGATCCCGGCTTTAAAACGTTTTATTTATCCTATCAAAACGAACTAGACACCATCGGAAAACGCCCCGACCTTCTACTATACACGCCTCAATTATACAAATCTCAGTGGGGAAAAGATATCAGCCAATTATCATTAGATGACCTAAAAATAATTGTTCCGGAATCTTTGGCTGGCATGGAAATTCGTTCGAGTGCCTATTTAACTAAAAAGTTTTCCCCAAAAGATGACCGTCCGTTCTTAAGCTTTACTCCAAAGGTCGAGGACTTGCTCGTTGTATTGAAATGGATCAAAACATATGGTGTTCCCCATTATTATGTACAAGTTTTTTTCGATACAATTTATTTAATACCCTTTACTAAAATTCTTGAAATACTAGGAAGCTCAGATATTACAATAAAAGGAATTAAAAATAAAAAAATCTACGGGGTTTTTAATGGTCTTCCGGCGTTCGCTATAGAAAAAAATCCCAAGAATCAGTTTAAAGAAACGATTCATATTTACTTAAATCAAGGAATACAAATATCTGAAAAGATTACACTGCCCGATTTGGAAGGTAAAACTAAAGAACTAGAGGGTGGGAGATTATTGCACTATGTGCGCTTTAAAGGTGGACACGCTGAAATAAAACCAAATTTTCTTGAGGCTATTCGATCAGCCCACGAATAATTCTATCTGCTTCATCCACAACTTTCTTTTCGTCCTTACCTAAAATAAGTTTTTGAAACAAATCTTGTAACTTAGCCTTCTGCGTCTTATCTAATTTTCTAAAATCAGGGATCATGGTTTTATTGATATCATTGGGCTCATATTTTTCCAAACCATTCCCATATTCCCTTTTTTCCTTCTCAAGAAAATAATGTGCGATAGATGTATTTAAATAAAGATAGATTATCCCCAAATATTCTTCACCGATCTGTGTTGTCGAAAACGCATGGAAACACGTCAAATTAAGACAATCACTTTCATTCCATATAAACTTTAATCCATTACGTCCAAAAACAGAAACCCATATTTTCGAACATTCTCTTTTTTCTAGACTATACCAAGGATCACGACATTTTGTTAAGAATTTCTGATCAACTCCTTCGTTTACACCTAACTTGAGATATGCCGCTACGGATTCGGTTTTTGCTCGATTCCCATCAAAAAGAAAAACCTTCTTCCCCTCAATAACCAATGATTGGAAATCCTCAATGCCGAAACGCCGACTTTTGGCAAAAGATGATTTTGTTATACATGACAACAGACACTCTGAAGGAATCCTATGCTTCTCAACCTCTAACTTAGATAAAGTAAAATAATTATTTGAACCAGTAGCTATGCCTCGAGAAAAACGCCCAAACGTAACAAACGGTACAACCTTATCGCTGTTTTCAAAATGATCTTTATACCCATTAAAATAATTTCGCCATTTGATTTTTGGGTCAAGATTCTTTGTAACAAATGCTTTATGCTTTTGCTCTTTTAAAAATGAAGAAAGGTTTGTTAGATAAGCGGCGTCGTGTACAGTATAAAAATTTATTGTCTTATGTATTTGAACATTTCTTTCTGCAAGAATTATAACAGAAGTGGTTAATGCGTCTTCAAAAACATTCTCCTTGAAATGAACATTGATCAAATGGCATATCAATCCTGACTGAATCAAATAAGATTTTATTTTTTCCCCATAATTTGAATTCAAGAACTCGCTAGGAACAATAAAAGCTAACCTTCCCCCTTCTTTCAAAAGCTGTAATGATTTAATTAAAAACCAACAGTAAATATTTGTCTGAATGCTAAAAATATAATTTGATTTTACACATACCCTTTCAAAAATTTTCTGTTTATTATCAATATAGTGATGTTTGTAATAAGGGGGGTTGGCTATAATTCCATCATAATATTTATCCCACTCACCATTTGACAAAAAATCTTCATGATAAAAATCTGCCTTGACGTCTAAATCAGAAACAATCATTCGCAATTCGCATAGTATCTTTTCGTCTATCTCCCATAAATCAAATAATAAATTGCTGGTATCTCCTTTATATACTTTGGCGATTGCCCTTTCAAAGACTCCGAAACCACAGGCAGGATCCAGTATTCGAAGTTTCTGACCAAGCCTGTCTTCAACGATCCACTCAGCCATAAATTCTGCAATATCAAAAGGCGTAAAAAATTGTCCTTTGGAACGTCGATATTCAACGCTTGTATTTCTTGTATACTCAACCTCTATTGATGTTGAGAATAAGTTATCCGAAGCCAATGTCTTCATTATATACACCTCTTCTAATTTATATATTTTACCAGAAATTACTCATTAATAAACAAAAAATTCATTAGCTAATGCATTCTTAAAAAACAAATTAACCAGCTCCGCAACAAACTTCATCTTTCCGCCGATGTGCCAGTCAATATTCCGCTCCGACACCAGCGATGACTTGTAATCATAAATCGTAAAAACCAAGCCGTTGATCCTACCCACCTACTCCGCCTTGATCTTACCATCAAGCGATTTGCCAAGTTGAGGTTGACCGAACACCCGGACGATCTCTTCGTACCGTGTGCCTTTTGGCAAATACCCCTGACACCCAGTGCCGTCATGCGACACGCCACCCATCTCGACCTTTAAATCGAGTTCCGCTTTAACTTTCATGGCTTACCTTTTTCTTTCCCCAGCCAGCCTTCCATCTGGCGACAGCACCAGCCACAATGGCATCCACAGCCTTCTGATCCCCGATATTCTTTAACACTTCGCTCAACTCCTGCTTATTTAGCACCCGAAAGTTTTTAACCCCACGCTCCTTGGCCGTCATCATAAGCTCGTTACGAGAAGCCCCTGCGTGCATAACAATCCCTTCTTTTGGAGATGCTAAACTTTCAGCTGAAACCTTTTTTTTATTTTCTGCGACCTTTTGTTTTTTAGCTTTTTTACCCATTATGAATCCCTCCTTTTGTTTAGAGTACCGACTCCTGTAATTTACCGCTTACGACATCAAGCATCTGAAAATGCGTAACGCCGCTTTCCTTCCACTGCTGTTCAATCGTAATCGTCCATTTGCCTAAAGGCATAACCCTTTGGATTTCCTGCAGACGCAACTTTGTGGCTAGCAGGTGATCACGCATCCGGCCGGACACCGGGATATTCTCGACATACATCTCCTCGCCACCATTGCGCACGCTGATATACCGGCTCTTTTTCGCCGTCATGTTTTCACGAACCATAAAAATCCCCTCCTTTCGAGGGGTATAAGGCCATAACGTTTAATAGTTGGCAAGGCATTTCTTCTAAAATTCTACCCGCACGCCAGCCTTACCACCCACGCCCTTGCGGTTATCAGATTCAGCGAATCCGTAGCCTTCCACGAAAGGACTAACCTCGATTCCCGACTTCTCCTGCTTTTTCTGATCCACCGTCACCTGAGCGCCGGACTGAGCGATGATATGCGTCTCCTGTTTGGTAGTTTGAGTTGGCATGAAAAAGGCACGATATATCGTGAGCCCAACAAAACCAACCAATGCTATGCCCGCCGCATACCGCAAAGTCTTCACCCACGGCAATACCTGAGCGAAACTTCCCAAGAACTTCAACAAACTAAATTTCTCACCATCAGCCATATACACCTCACTTTTTCCACGCCTTGAGATCGTTCTTAAGTTCGTCTATCGCCTTAATAATCCGGTCGTTTTCTTTCTCGATAAACCGGCTCTGAATATCAAACTCCGCCTTCGACACATAAAGGCTCCGTGGCATATGAATCTCGTCGTTCGCCAAATGATGAAACAACTTCTCATCAACCCGGCTCACCTGTGCCATGATAGACCCGAGCATAAACAAGGCGATCGTGACCAACACCGGCGTGATATATTTTGTCCAGTTACCGTTCTGCATAAGTCTTTTCCTTTTTCAACGCTTCCAATATTTCCTCGTTCTGCTTAGCGACATCCACCAAAACCTGCCCGACCTTATACAGCATACGCTCACGCCTGTCCGCAAGCTCAACCGGCAAGAATCCTAACGCCTGCTCACTCTCGACTGCGCATATCCTGCAATACTTGGTGACCGGGACCGTGAGTTCCTGATTAACCTTATAGTGCGTGATCACGCAACTATGGCATGTGCGAGCGTGCGGGCAATTCTTCCAACACCCGGTGTATTCCTTATCGATATTAAGAAAGATGCCCCGGATAAACGGCCGCTCTTGAAAGATATTGCCGAGCTTGAATATCCTTGCGCTGGCCGCTCGATGGCAGGGATAAACGTCACCGTTATCCAGTATCGCCAAATACGTTTTACCCGCTTGACAATATTCCTTCTCCGGCGGCGTCTCGTCATTCACGATTTTAAGCGGCTTATCGATAAACGCTATCTCAAGCGGCAACCCTTGACGTTTGCAATACCGCCTGTAATGGTAAACCTGCGCCAGCTGATAACGGTATTGATCTACCGCTTCATCCGTCCAATCCTCCTCTATGACAGCGTGGTGCATGATCTTCGTAATCCCAAGCTCGTGCAGATACTGCACGTTGATCGCCAGCCTCCCGACCGTCTTGGGCGTAAACGTCATGCGCACACTCATGTCCGGCTTTATCGCTAAAATCTTTCTTATGTTTTCAATAGTCCGCTTATAGTCGCCATGCCGATATTCGGTATGCGTGATCTCATCACCGTCACAGCTGACCTGAATAGCCATTCCCAACTCTGTGAGCTTCTTGAACACGCCCTCATCGAAAAACATGCCGTTAGTAGAAATGGAAAACGTGGATGTATGTCGTCCCTCTTTATCCGGCGGCCACAACTCCCGGGCGTATTGAGCAAGCTCAATCACAGCCTGCGGATAAAGTAGCGGCTCACCGCCAAAGAACGTGACCTGCAACGCCCCCGGGCTTAATTCTTTCATCCGATCAAGTATCTTTCTACCCTGCTCAACCGAAAGCACCGCCTCGGCCTTTGGGTGAAAACAATAATCGCAGTTCATATTGCACTGCTCGGTAACAAACAAATCTATGCTTTTAATTTCATCTTTGGTCTTACCGCCGACCACTTCCTCATTAGACATTAACCGCCTCCTTCTTTTCCTTTTCCAATTGGATATATTTATCAATGACCTTCGCCAAAACCTTGTTCATGGCGCAATAACCCGGCTCCGGGTTAAACATATCGCCCATATGCTCAAGATTAAGCCCCAAACATTTATTCCGAGGGCACCGCTTATACAGCTCACACTTCTCACAGAACCTACCAAGAAACTGCTCCCGATCTGCATCTATCTCCCAAACGTAATCTAACTTTGAATAATCAATCCCGTCATAAACCGACCCTAGCCGGTTATGCCTGCAGATATACATGTTGTCGCATTGCCAAATACCGCCCTCGGTATCAATAAAAAGCCGCTCAAGCCCCGTCCTGCAGAAGTGAAACTCCCTGACCTGAGCTTTTAATCCGAACTCCCGCACATAAGCGTTGCTATGAAGCGCAGGGTTTAAAGTTTGAAACATTTCAGCATCTCGCTCATGCTCAATGAGCAACTCGAAATACTGATCGGCGAACCTCTCCAAATCCTCTTGGCTGTGATCATGCCTTGTGGCGAGGTCAATCGTGATATTGCGAGTGATGTTCTTAGCGATAAAATCAAAGTCATCTTTGAGCTTCCCATATTCCACAACCATGAAGTTCACGTTGTGATTCGGGTTCTCTCTGACCAGCTTCAGCATCCACCCTTCCACCTGCGCCTTAGCCTGAGGCCCGCCGTATTTCTCATAACAGTTGCCAAACGACCACGTGATCCCGATATTGCGGTGCTTTGAGAAAAACTCATACATACGCTCATTGACCAACGCTCCGTTGGTGTTCATATGAAAGAGCATCTGCGGATACCTCTCCATCACATGCTGGATAACCTCAAAATTAACAGTAGGCTCACCACCCCAAAAATAAATAGTGAACTTAGGCGCCAGCTCGAGCACCGAAAAACAGAAATCGAGAATATCATCTGCTGTCTGTTTTGACATCTTCACAGGCCCAAGCGTTGACATCTTGTTGCGCTCAAACAATCCCCTGCGATAGCAAAACGAGCAATTGGCGTTGCAAGCATGCGTCAAATACAGGTACACCGATTTATAAACCGGAATCTTCATGCCCGCCCCTTGTAGTAAAACCTATCAACGCCGGTCTCGATCGCTTTCCTTGCGATATACTCATACGTCGCTGTCTCAATCCGATTCGCCCAGCAATGATTCGGCGCTGGCTTTAACGGATTGCCGGTGACGGTGTAATTCTCTGCCAAACACATCGCTCTTGGACAACACCTGATATCACCGTCAAAACAAACCTCGCACTCACGGCAATGCTCGTAAAGCTCATCAATCCACTCGCCCATCTTCTTGAAAAAGAACGCCGTATCATTAAACCCGCTTCGCACATCGCCAATCTTGAACTCCGGATAATTGGCGAAAAAGTCGCAGGGATAAATCTCGCCTTTGTTGTTAACAGCAAGATAAAGATATCCGCACCCGCAGAATGTCGGCGGCACGTCCTTGAGCGGCATGCCTTTCATCTTGCGGTAAATGTTATTCTTTAACGCTATATCCCACTGGCTCCTGCCAAACTTTGGCTGGCCGCCGAAATAAACGTAATCCGCTATGCGCCGGAATAAATCCTTGAACTGCTCATTCTTATCCCTAACCATATCCCAATGCCGGGCAGATGATACTCGCACGATCGGCACGCCGTATTCATATAACCGAATAATCTCCTCATAAATTCCCGGACGTTCCGGGTCATCAACAACATAATGCACATCCCCGCCGTTTGCTTTAACCAAATCAAGCACCGCCTGAGCTTTATCCAAATAATCATCACCGAGAACACTGCGTAACGCCGATATACTGACGCTTAAATTCAAATGATACTTATGCCTCAACACCCATGCCCTGACAGCCTGATTCTCCAAAAGCACAAGACCATTCGTGGTGACAACGTAACGATACATGCAATAGGTATCGCAAAGATATTGAACCATCGGGAAATTCAAGAACGGCTCACCGCCAAAGATACTGAACTTAATCTTGCGCTCATCGAACGTCCGGGAAACCCAGTCCATCGTTGAATCAATAACATCCTGCGTGATACCGGTACCCTTTTGCCTGAACTCTTTGGGCTGATAACAATATGCGCACCGCAGATTGCAATCCTGCGTCATAAGAAAATAGACCGTGGTGTATTCCTGCTTGCCGTCCGTTATCGAGTCGATATCAAACATCCCCTCATCTTTATACCGTTTGATAACATCCCTGCACTGTAACGGCAGGTCACCAACCGCCTTGCTGTTCTTAAGTTCAAATACCGCCATCAATCCTCCAAATCAATTTGCTAAGACCCGCCTCGATCTCAACAATATCCATCCCGAGTCTTTCTGAAAACACCTGCCGATGTTGATCGGTAAGATCACCCACGTGTGAGGCGTAAATGTTATCCCTATGCTTTCCGGCAACAAATAATACAAAGTTTGAGATATTGCCATTCTCACCTTGAACGCCAAGCTCTTGGTACACCTGACACAAAACATCCACGAAAGCCTGAACGCTCATAAACCGTTTATGCGTGAAGCACTGGACGGTTAAACCATCAAGGTTGCTCTTACTGAAATGAATAAGCTCGTCCACTGCGTTCTCGTTTTCCAAAAGAGCCGCCTTGAATGAAGCGTTGTCCGCTTTTTCTTGATCTTCAAGCATAGTTATCACCACGAATAAGGGTTACATTTACAATTCCACGCCGAATGATTATGCCCGCCCGCATACTCGCACGATCCCCAATTTGAGCCCGGCGGCGTATACACGCACCAATCCCACGGCACATATCCATCCCACGCCACCGGCGGGTTCGCTGATTTGTAAGGATGCTCTGCGCTAGACGGCAAATTTATACTGGCGCAGTTCCAATAATGATTTATTGAATACTGGCATTCCGAATATTTATGGTCATCGCAAGCCACACCAGCATATGAGCACGACGTATAGTGATATCCGCAATCTGCGCAATACTGGCATTGCTCGGTCTCACAAATGCACCCCATCATTAATGCTTGCACCTTCTGCATCATCTGCCGAAAGTGAATGCCTCGCACCTCTGTTGAGAGCGCCGTAATCGTAGGATCTGTGAAGTCCATACAACCGGAACTGTCCTGCGGACAATATCCAGACGTCCCCCTGCCGGACTTGCACGCCGCAAGTTCTGTCCTTAGCTCATCCACGTGAACCTTCCTGATCTCCGTAACCAACGCCGTGATAGCCGGGTCCGTATAGGACGACTGCGAAAAACCACGCCGCACAAACTCAGAGTTCAAGAATGACCGCAACTCGTCAATATGAACCTTTCGGACTTTCGTTGATAAATCCGAAAGCGCCGGATCCGTCCACGCTGGCATGTTCGATGAGCATTGTTTTGGCGGCATTAAATGAGCCATAGTTCTCCTTACGAGGCGTAAACCGCCGTCTTATCAAAAAATCCTTTTGTGCCTGATGCGTTCGTTCCGTAATACTTGTTATTCCCGGGTGAGGCGGCGCCGTTCTCAAGTTTCACTGTCGACACTCCGCCATCTTTTATCTGCAACTGATCGCTCGCTGAAACCTGAAACACCGCCGTATCAATCAGACCGTCCAAATACTCCGGCGTAGTATCGCTGACATCCGCCTTCAACTTGTTGGGCGAATTTTCTGTTGGTAAAACCCCTGCCGCTGAAGGAACACTCGCCAAACCCGTAATCGCCGAACCATGCACCTTATTGAGCGAGGTTATCTGCGCAAGTTTCGTGTCCTCAATACCCGCTCCCGGGGCAACCTTCTCATTAGTTATTTGCAACAATGGATCCGTTAACAATTCCAGCGCCTCCCAATTAGCCCTGCAGGCTGGCGGGAAGTTAATCAAAAGCATGTCGTTTTCTGGTTTAGTCTTGTCCCAAGCCATCGCCTACCTCCCTCTTTTGATACGACTCAGCGACCTCATTGAGATCGTAAAGCTCAACCCCTTGCTCTCGTAGCATTTGAATCCAGCAAACATCATGCACGGCCATCTGCTGTGCGTAATTCATCGCCTGTTCAGAACAGGTAAAAACAATAGGTTTTCTTTTTGGCATACGCAGGATAATATCTCCCCTGACCGACACATACGCCATATCATCGGCGATCTCCTTCTTGCATTTGCAACAAATCAATTTATCCATCTTGGGCTCCTTCCGACTGGCTGGCGTGCTTGATGAATTTTTTCAACAACCCGTTCAAGGTTGGTTTACTAAAATCCACATCCTTAATCCCGATACTCTTGAACCGGCTGATCTCGCCGCCATCGTTAACTTTATATAAAATGACACCGTTAAAAAACTCCCCATTCTCAAACTCAATAACCACTTTGCATGGAATCAACTTCTTCGCCATTTAATCTCCTCCTAAATCCCGTGGCTGTGCCAATCAAACAAGCCTGCCTGCGCCACGCCTTGTGCGTCGTATAACTTAACCTTGAAACCTGTTGTACTTTTATCCACGAACTTCGAGTAAATCCCGTTACCGCTTCTTATCTCTATGTGGACGCTCGGCTCCTCATGATACGTTTTAACGAAAAACACTTCCTTGCCATCAACAGCTGAAACAACCGTGTCATTGCCGCTGTCATCAACGTCCGGCAAATCGCCGAAATACTGAAACGTTGAGCAAGTGATCTCATCGCCCAAGTTCTCCCGAGATAGCGTCAACTCGATCTGAAAGTACCGACAGTAATAATCCCCGGGCTGATAGGTTTCCCAATCCCGCCATGTAACGTTATCTTCCGATGTCCGTATCCGAAACCTCGTCGCCCTCAAAGTTTCCTGTCCGGTAAACCGGTACGTTAGGCTGTCGTTAAATTTCGTTACTCCGTCGCTGTTAAACCTGCGACCCAATGAAGTGGCGACAACAACGTCTATGCCGATATAAACGCTCGCCACATACCCGAAATCCCTGACCGGCGTGGTATACGTCCCCGACATAACGCCGTCCGTAATCACAATCGAATCGGCATTCTTTTCAACGTTAACTTTTGCGCCTTCCCACAAAGGTTGTTCTTGATACTCGGCGACCATATTCCTGAACGGAATCTCGGTAATCGTCACAACCGACTCTTTTGCGTTCATGGAATAATTGCCTGACGTGTCTATCGCTTTAATCCAATAACTCTGCCCAACACCCTGCTTGACTTCCTTAGTCAGATAATGCGAGCCCTGCTGAAGCGTGATAAACTCGCCGCTGTCCCAATTAAGACCACGCCTGATCTCATACCCCCACGCATCCACATCCGTAATCGGTGTCCAGCCGAAATAAAGCAAATCCCTGTTTCGGTTAACCAAAAACGACGAGACATCCGATGGCGGCGCTGACTTACCCACAACCGTGATTTCACTCTCCGGAGCCATGGCCAGCGAACTCTCCTCATTCATGGAATCAACCGACGTAACCTTGACCTTGTAGGTATGACCGTCAACAATATCACCGATGATGCGAAACTGCGTGCCGGTAGTCTCGCCTCTTGCTCGCCAGCTCTGCCCGTTATCATCGCTTATGTAAATCTTCGCCTTGGCGTAGGACTTGACGTAATGATCCACATACGCCGGACGGTCAAACCACACATCAATTGCGTTCTCAATCGTACCGTCTGTTTTCTTAACCAGCGATTCCGTCAAACTCAAGTTATTGACCGCTGGAATTTCACTTGATAACGATGAGTAATTATTCTGCGGCAAGATAATGTCGGAATCGTCATACACCGCCTCGTTATACTCAAGCGCCGATATCTGCACCTCGTGTTTGCCTTCCCGCTGAACCGACACCACCCGAAAATCTTTCTTTACCTTATTGGTCTCGCCAATAGCGTAAACATCAAATGCCTGCGGATCAGCCGAGAACGCCTCGCACATAATCTCTGTATGCGTCCCCACTGGCGAGGTGATAAACCGTTCCTCAATAATGTCATCAATAAACCGAACCTGAATCTTATAAGACTTGCCGTCCTCAATAACCATCGAGCGGTCTAACTTAATAAGCGTGGCTGAACTTTCCGCCTGCACTCTACCTGAGAAACCCCACTGAGGAACGTCGTGTGATATCGAAATAATATCCCCCGCCTGACACGCCACAGCGTCAATCCCCGCCCTAAACACAATTGAGCGGTTAATGTAGCGTGCGACTTTCAATGCGTAGCGTGCCGCTCGTATGGCGTAACTCGCACCGGTGGTAAATAAGCGAAGCTGGCTCTTACGCATCGGCTCGCCTAAAGCCAGCGATTTTTCATCGATGTAAGCGATTGTCTCCTGCCGATAGTTTTTCTCTTTATCGGTAAACTGAATCTCGATCACGTTCGGCACTTCTTTCATGGTTTTCCAGCTCTGTGCGAATGAGTCTTTGACGATATTGCCCATGCCGAATAATTGAGTGGGCATAGTGGGCTTATCAATCTTAAACGTCAACCCCCCGGCGCTATACACCGGCATGGCATTAAACGTGGCGCACAGCTGAATCAAAACATCGAGCGCTTTATTGTTGCTGTCAATTACCACATCCATCCGAAACCGCTTCTCATACCCGCCCTCTCCATCAGGAACCCGCTCCTCGCAATACTGCGACATCTCAAGAAGCGAAGCGTTATCTAAATTGTCGGTTAAAATAAATTCGCCCAAGCCGTATCTTTTATTCGTGACCAAATCACGCAGGCACCACACCGGATTCGCCGAATACTTCAAGACATAAGTTGAGCCGTCCCACGAAAGAATTGTGTCATCGGAAAAAAGCCGGTAATTACTTCCGTCCCAGTAATAATCTTCCCAGTCAACCGAATTGCCTGCGTTACGCACATCCGGGATAGAAACCTTTTTGCCCTCCACGATCGCCGTTATGTTCGGCATGGATCCACTCAATTGGTCAGTCGCCAACAACTTGAACCCAAGCAAAGCGGTGTTGGGATAACACAAATCATCCGTTTTAATCTCGTCGATTTGAAACAACGTGAGGTCGCCCTGCTTTAACGGCTGAAGCGAACCGTCCTCGCTGGTGCGGGTGACACGAATGTCGTATTGCCCGGGTGCGAGCCCGTCTTTTCTGAACACCCTGCGCACGCTCGTGCGTGACTGCCCTGAAATTGTCGTCTCTCCCAGATCGATATAAACACTGTCGGTATGGAGTTTATACTCAACCCGGTAAGTCACGCTCCAACTCTGAATATCTCCCGAACTTGAACTCTGCTGATACAATCCGTTGTTGAGCCGCAGATGAATCTCAAACGCCTCGACATCAGAATCAATCATGGTGTAGATAGAAGGATTGTTTTGCGTGAGATTTGCGCCGATCGAGTAAATATTGTGCAGATCCTCAAAGTTTTCGATCATGCTCTGGTAATTCGTGCCAAACCGCTTAATAACCGAAACTCCGTCAAAGTTAGCTATCGGATTATCGTTTAACTCGATATCCTCTGCTGACTCAATCTCTCCCTCACAAAGGGCGAGCAAAACATTAAGATAATGCTTATCCCCGTCCTCCCACAAAAACTGATTGATGATATTGCCGCCGACCCGGTGCCTTCCGTAAACCACGGCGACTGGAACACCGACCTCTTGAATAGTCCGAATGCCGTCCCAGCCGTATGTTGGCGATCCTTCGTCCAGACCGTTCGCCGACCCCAAATTAAAATCCGGCATCCTCGGCTGGTTCATGTACTGATAAATGGAATACCCCATCGACAGCACAAAGAACGCAAACAAGAACGGATGCGCCACGGCCACCGCCCAGACAGCGGAAATAATCCACGACACGACAGCGATAATCGGAGCCTTTACCTCCGGAATAACGGTAATCTCGTCGCCATCATCAAGCCGCACGGACAAATCATCAATGCGTTTGCCAGTAACAATCACCCGCTTGTCTTGATAATCAAAACCCGCCACTTCAAGATAATCCCGTACGCACTTGCTCCGGGAATACTTAATCGTCCGGACTTCTGCGTCCTCGGTCTTAAACGGATTGGCTATGTTACGAATTATGATCATGCTTTTAACCTGTAAAATCCTTCTACTTTTTTAACCCACGAGGCATCATCAAGCCGGGATACCACGACACCCTGACGGCAACAATGAATAAACCGCCTATTGCCTAAAACGATTCCCGCATGATTCGCTACACCCCTTGAATTCAAAAACAAGATACCGTCCAGCACCTGCGGATCGGCAACCTTAACCCAATCATGGGCGCAATTATCCTTGAAATAATCTTTGCCTTTCAGTCCCCAAACCTTGCCGTATTCCAAGTCCTCGATATCAAAAAGACAAACTCCCAAATCCGCATACGCCAGCTTAAGAAACCCCCAGCAATCAAGACCGTCCATTGTTCTGCCTCTGTGCCGGTACGGAATGCCGAGATACTTCTCGATCATGCGCTTCTCTACATTACGTACATCCGCCTTGACGGCACTGACGGAAACGCCCCGTACCGCAGGTAATTCTCCAATTGCTTGCACCGCTGTTTCGTTTTGTTGCATGCGGTCTCTCCTCCCACATACCCGCACTCCGCTGACTTAAACTTCCAAGCGCAATAGTTACGTGCGTACCTGCGTGCGGGTAAATCCACGCCCAGCACGTCAAACTTGCCGGTTAAAGTAAACTCCACGTTCTTCTGATCAGCTGAGTAGTTGTCGATATAAAATACGTCGTCCATATGAGCGTCCGAATCCGCCAACTGATCAGCCCAGACCATGCGGATAACAACTTTCTTGCCCCGAAAGTCATACTGCTCAAGGTAAAGCTCAATAAGCCTCGACACGTTGCCCAGCCGCACCTTCACCTGATCAATCTGCCCCTGATTGTTCTCGGATACAAACTCGTGCGTTATCGGAAACTTCGAGTAAAGAACGCCGTCATAGGTAATATCCTGATCGAATCCGGCCAGATGCAGGTCATTGACTCCGTCATACGCCTCAAGCGTGTAAAGAAATAACGGAGCGTTTTCCTGCTTCGCTTTTTCCTGCTTAAATGTAATATCAACGTCTCTAGGCATTACTTCACCTCTATCACATCAAACTCAAAGTCATAAACCTCGTGCGCTTTCATGGTGAATTTAAAACTGTCCTCAACAAAGCGCACCGAATACTCAACCGAATCATTCGGGTTCGTCCATGTAAACGCCATGAACGCCCCGTATTTACTTTTGAAGAAATCCCGCACCATTTGCATGTCGGCTTTTACCCGGTTATTGAATCTTAAACGCCACTTATGCAAAGGTGCCGCCCATTTGCGCCTGCGCTGTTCCGCTCCGTTCTCAAACTCCGAGATAAGCGTTTTATATTCCAACGTTTCCTCAAAAACAAAATCCGGGGAATACGAAAAATCGCTCATGCGTAACTCCTGATAATCGACCGAATCTTGCCGTTGTTATAAATGTCGTCAGCGATAGCGTTGGATAACATCTTGCGGTTACGCCACACATCCTGAGCGTCCCACGCCTGAATAACCTGATTGACGTTAATCGTTATCCCCTCACCCCGAATAGACTCGCCGTTATTGAGCGCCCGAAGATTATCCGATCCGCCCACCCCTTGCATGCCCCTGCGTGAAAGAACGCCCTCACCGGTCTGCGCTATAATCGGCACCTCATCGGGAGCGAGCCCCGAATGCGCACGGATAAACGCCCGGTTGCGCTTCTCAATCGAACCGCCCTGATGAAACAAGCTCGCCACAGGCACGCCGAATATCGTGCCGCCAGCTCCGGCCATCGCTGTAAATATCTTCATGAGTAACAGCTTCGCCAAGATGTTTGAGATCATCTGTAAAACCGCCCTGCCAAAATCTGCGAACACTTCTTTGACACTGCGAAGCTCGCCGGTAAACGCCTTGAAGAAAAACTGCGAAAAAGCGTTCTGCATGTTATGCGCTGACTGCTTAGCGAACTCCTCCATCACGTTAAACTGCCTGCCCGCTTCCTCTGCGCTCTTGCCGACCTCTTTCGCCACGTTTTTCAATATCTCCCCAGTCTTATCTCCCGTATCTTTAACCTTGGCGAACACAAGGTCGTACTGCGTCATGGCTTCTCGTGCGCTTTCCTCAGCCGCAAGATTAAACGCCTGCCGAGCTTCCTCAAGACCCTGAGTAAGGCCATCGACATTAAACTGAATCGTTTTTGTATCTAATGACTGTGAGAACCGCTCAACCTCAGCCGCCGCCTGACGGTATGTCTCGCCGACACTGCCGGGAAGTTTTCCTAAAAGATCGTAAAACTTAATCAGCGGCACCATGAGCGACTGAAAAAAATCTGTCCCAAAACTTAAAAGCCCATTGAGAGCATTGATAATCCCCTGAATGAACGCCTTCACCGCACCGGATCCGTATTCAAGAATCGTAAAAATACCGGCGACCAAATGATTGGCGAACCCCTGCAGAAAACCCAGTACCTGCCATAACATCTGTCCGGCTGATTCCATGAAATCATTCCATTTGGATTTAAGCACCTGCACTTTTTCGTAGCTGGTCATCATCTCAAGGTTGACCGCCGCAAGATGCGATTTGCTTCTCTCCAAGATGTGATTGGCGATCGCCTGCGCCATGTGGTACTTCTCGACTTGCTCGGTTGTCTTTCCCGTTGCACGAGCGTAAGACTCCACAGCGTCTTTAAGCGACAACTGCAGACCATATGACCTGCGCAAAGTCGTAACCAGCCCGCCAGTGACTGCGCTTGACATGCTCTGGAAAGCTTCTTCCGTAGTCGTCCCGAATATCCGTGCTTCCACCCGAGCCTGCCGCATGAGCGCCGTGACCTGATCCATATTCAAACCCTGCGCCATGAGAGCGGAAACCTTATCCGCCACGTTTGAGAAATTAACCGTTTCCTGCGACGCTTCCATCAAAGCCTTTTTCATTTCCCGGGAATTGATGCCGACACTCTCGGCCATGCGTTTGAAACTCTCATCGATCTGCTGAGCTTTCGCCCCCATTTCCATAAGATCCCACGCTTGGCGAAGCGCCAAAATACTCGCCGTGATAGCGGCGGTTATGGCGAGCCAATTCTGCTTCCATGAATTAGCGAATCTCTGCAGACTGCCACGCACGCCCTCAAGGCGTTTCGTCGCCTCGTCACGCAGACGCAATATGATTGACAGCTCTTTATTCGTCATCGCTTAAATTGGTTCCTTCTTTTTTCTCGTTCCAAGTCTATCGCTTGTAATTCTTTCTCTATGACCTCAAACGCATCCAGCATCTTCGCCGACTGATCAATCCAATTCCCGCCGTTGGGAAGATACCCCTGCTTATAAAACTGAAATGCCCTTAAAAAATTCGCCGACTGTCTCGTGACGATTTTGAAAGGGCACCCTCTATACTGCTCGCCGTATAATTCCCAGACTTCCTGCCCGGGCATTTCATACTCGCATTGAATCTTTCTCCCGCTTAAACAACTGCGGCAGTTCATGGTGAGGTCGCCCAGATGAACCGCCACGATCAGTTTTTTTGTTCGCCCTCCGTAAGTTTGGATTCGTTCAGAATCACTTCCGCAAGCTCCTGCCGCAATTCGTTCGGAAACATGGCGATAATCCTATCCGGCACAACATTCCTCATCTTGCCTGCGTAATGAATTGTGTCGAATTTAAGCTCCACCGGCTTATTGGTCTGCGGATCCATAAAATTGTCCATGCCTTTAAGTCCAAACTTAATCGCCGTAATCTGCCTCTTATTCCAGTTAAGCCGCACCTTGGCTTTATCGTTGGGATTCGTTGAGCTCATCTCATAGGTACTGCTTTCGTCATCGACCTCCGCCCTCAATGACGGATCCAACAACCCGATATGAAATACCGTCGGGCTGTTTTTATCCGGATCGAGTTTTGACACATGCTCTCGTGTAGCGTTAATATCAATGCCTGTTAACATGGGATACCTCCTGTTTTATAAAAGTAATATCGCTAACTCATCGTCCCCGGGTTCCATCGAACCGGTCAAATCAAATGATGTCTGCGCCAACTGAAGCCCATCACGGTCGCCATCATCGATTTTGTTATAAATAATCCCCGGTGCGTAAAACCTGAATTTATTGCCTTCTGTTTCGCCGTACGCCAAATCAATCACCATCGGCGTGTTACTGAACCACTTTGAGAAGAAGTCATGCGTCGCCACCGGAACCATCTCGGGATTAAACGACCCCTGCATATCACGGCCGGTAATCATGAAAGAAAGTATTCCCTTAGCGTCATCAATTTTGTCTTTTGAGGCGAGCGTATTAGAAACATTGATCTCCATCTCGCCGATATTAAGCGACACGCCGTCACAAGCCATAACGGCGTTTAAAAGCACCGGCGGCACGGTATTGTCAAAGCTAACACCCGTAAACATCGGTACGTCCGTCACTCCCGCCTCTACTCCTTTGAAACTAAAATCCAGCGTCGCCGGTTCGCCGATCTTGAAATTAAACTTTACCGTACCCCGGCATCCTTTAAGGACTTTTCTGATACCGTCCTCAAACAAACCCATGGTCAACGAGACCACTGAACCGCTGATCGGCTTAATCTCAAACCCAGCGCTCACCGGATCCACTGATGCCGTGGCGGTAGCCCCTGACGTCCCGCCGGTTATAACCTCACCTGTCTCAAACGTTCCGCTTAAAGCGACAAAGTAAAGCGTGGTCGTTCCGTTAGCCGTCTTTATAACCACCCTGCCGGTCGCCCCTGAGGTTTCTCCGGTTATAGTTTCGCCGTGAAGATAAGGCCCTGAAGTAATCGCCCCGATTGATATCTTCTTTAATGCGTTTGAAGCGAACCCGCAGGATTTAATCAGCCGCAACCATTCCGGCTCAACGGTTACTAAACCCGAGCCTTTAAGCTCAATACTGAAATCAATCCCCGCCGATCGTTTACCGGCGAGCTTGCCCATCTTCGTGAGCGATGCCCGCACCGGGTCCCGCTGGTACATCTGCGGATCGTAACTCGCCTTGGGCGAGAAGTTGACCAGAATGCCTGCGTCCGCCGCCAAGAGGGTTTCCGCAGTACCCTCAACAGCCTCAATCTTCGCCGCAAGCTGGCGTTTTCTTATAAGCATTGACATCGCAATTCCTCCTTGTTAATTCTTCGCCGTAGGATCAGACCGTAAATGGCGATATCGAATCCTTAACTCCATAATGATCCCGGCGTACGGTTGCGCCTCGGTCGTCTCAAACGGAGTCGTCCCTAAAACATCGGTATCTATCGCTTCTCCGCCACGAGTCGAATCCAGCAAAACCGCTTTTTTGATATCGCCCTGTAATCTATTCAAATACGTGTCGGTCGGCACCGTATCGTTTTCATCGTTAATAAAAAATACGTCCAGATAAACCGTCAACACGCATTCCTCAAACGGATTCGGCGAGCTTGACTCGTCCTCATCGCCCGGACTGATAACCGCCATCGGCATATCCACCATGCGGTTGCCGTGCATTGACCAACGCTGAACTGTCTGCGGAGTGAAATCAAAGTTATATCCGTTGGCGATTGTCACCGCCTCAACCGCTGTCTTTATGTTTTGGAGTATGCGCTCTCTGACCGTTTCCATTAAATCTTCCTCAATGCGTTGTCGATCGACTTATTCAAAATATCAATGCGGTAATTCACCAGCCCGTCCCATGTTCTATAAAAACCAAGGCGGGGCTTTATCCTTACCTGCCGTTTCAAGACATAAAGTGGTAATATCTTCTGCGCACGTTTCGTCACCCGTGCGAGAAACGTCTCGCCCTTCCACCGCATCGCTCTGATATTTTTTAATTCTTTCGGGTGTTTATATCTGGCTCTAAGTTTTCCAGCGGGCGTAAACATCTCACTGCGTGCCGATAAAGGCACGGCCAGCCGCTTGCCGCCCGGGTCTTTTACCGTGCCTCCTGTCTCATGTAGCTTGGCGATCTTTGACTCGGTAAAAATCTCAAAACCCATTCCCTCAATATCAGGTGTTACAAAAAACACACGTTTGAACGTGCCAAATAATCCATGCCCTGACGCACCCCGCACGCCCGGAGGCCCCTGAAGCTGTTGCTGTCTAAACCGCTTTAAAAACCCTTTGCCGATGCGATCCATACCGTCCGCAAGTTCAAATTTAAGAACTCGGGGAGCGATTTTAATCGCTCTTTCTAACGCACGACTGTCAATTTCTGTGATTAACTGCACCATACCTACCACCCCACCATCAAATACCACATGCCGTCATCATGGTTTACGACATCGTTAATCCTCGCCTCACGTTCAAACCCTTCCGTGTCTTTAAGCGTTATGCGGTCATCTTTTTTATTTACGGTTGTCACGCCGCTTGTTTCATCGTTTGCGATATAAACTTCCGCCTGTTTTTTTAACGAACGGTTAATATTTTCTTCCGCTGGCGCAAGCTCATAACGCACAACAACGGCTTTAATAATCTTGGAAGCGCCCGCACCTGTGATGTAGGTAATTTCCTCAGCGAACTCGCCGCTGTTTAAAAAACAGCTCACAGCGTCCTTCGGCATTTGTTCTTTTAAACTCATAGACACCTGCCCTTAAAGAGGACCCGGAAGCGGTTAAGCTCCCGGGCGAACCTCAATTGTTAAGCGTCTACTTTCATAAGATGAGCGAAGTACGGATCGATGATCAACTCGTCCACATGCTGACGCACACGGAAGATATCACTTCTTGCCGCATCATCACGGTACTGCTCAACCGTGGCGTTTTCCGGACTGTCTGACGTCCAAAGAAACGTCCTTCCCACGCTCGGATCAGCGAGCCGTTTAGAATCGCCGATCACCGCAACCATGGCGTAATCGTCGCTCCAGATATCAGCGCTGACAAAAGACTTCCCTTCCTTGGCGGCATTGTAAATGCCTTTGCCAACAAGTATCTTCTGAACGCCGAGGATATCCGCCAAAGCGTTAATCAATTCCGCCTCGGTTAGACGTGCCACATATTTAATTGCGTCCTTGATGCTGTTGCTCGCCAACAGACGATCAATATTCGCTTTACTACAAATAAGCGCATTGGGTTCAATCCCGCAATTCGCTCTCACTTTTTCTCGTGCGGCACGCACCTGCGCAGGAATATCTGCGGACGATGCGTTATCCCAAGGCTGAGACGAATTGTCGCTGTAAAGCGAAACGCCGGTGAAAGTGGTCAGATTAAACACTGTTGCGGCGATACGCCTTTCCTGAGCTTGCAGTACCCGGCGAGTAATAATCTGCACCGAAGTAAGCTCTGCGTCGAAGTCGGTCGCATACAGACTTCTTTCGCTGTCGTCAAGAGGCCCTTCAAGTCCGTATTCCTCACAGTTATACTGCCTGTCTTTCGCCTGAAAACCGTCACGGTTATAGTTGCCCCGTGGCGCACGCTTAGTGTCCGCCTCACGAGTGATACTTTCCCTTGTGATCGCAGGAAAGATAGCCGCCTTTTTCTTTGTAGGAAAAATCGGCAAGACCTGCGTCCCAATAAACTCATCCTGCTGTTGAATATATTCCATCGCCGCCTCGCCCAGCTCTAAACGGGGCACCGCTCTTGTCGCTAAATAATCAACTCCCATGGTTTCCTCCTCTTTCTTAAATGCGTTAAATTAGAATAAAATCGCTTCCACGATTTCACCGTCTGCCGCCGCCGCTTCCAGCACTCGGCCTTGTATAGGACCGTTTACCGTTGCGCTCACTTTGCCGTCCAGAGCGCCGTAAAAATTACCGCCGACCGCAATCACACCGCTGGCCGTTACTTTAAAAGTCATGCCGGTGGTTTTTAATATCACCGAAACCATTTCCCCCAAATTGACGGCCGCCGCAGTAAACCCGATAAAGGCATCTCCCGCATCCGCATACTCAACTTGAGTTCCGCTACCCGTGCTTAACTTAACCCGACGGTAGGCTTCCATCGCTTCTCCCGCCGTAAACGCCTTTGTTCCGATATTGAATTGAGACATTTTTCTACCTCCTCCTTAATGGTTATTATCTTTTGTCCGCCGTCGCCTTGAGAGCGTCCGTAATACTGCAAGAATTCTCTTTCTTGTACTGCTGAGCCCGCTCCAAATGAGTCGCTTTCTTCTTTGGCAATTCCTCGCCATCAGGCCCGACAATCGGCGCTGACGCTTTTTCGATATCATCCAACCGCTTCTGTTGGAATTTCACGATCGATTGATCAAGCGTAATACCCTGTTCAACAGACTCACGAGCGAGCGCACTCATGCCTTGAAACGTTTCCGCTTTTTTCAGGATCGAAACCGCTCTGCCACGCTCGTCCTGAACACCAGCGTCAAAACCCTGCTTGTGAACCGCTTCAAAAATATCCTTCCTCTGATCCTTCAACTTCTCTACCGTTAACTCATCCATTGCCGTTACCTCCCTTTTGCATTTATGTTCAGTTTCTTTGTTCAAACGATATCTATTCAAAAACCCGATGGTCTTTTCCACCGCATCAGGATTGTTAAGGAATTTATCCAAGAAGGCTGTCATCTCCACTGACGGACGAACGCTTTCGGAAAAAAACGGCATGCCAAACAATCCATTGTTCGCCGCCGGATCATCCACCACGTCAACCGAGAAAAGATTCGTGACACGAATATATGGCGGGAATTCTTTGCCATTAGCGTCCAAGCCTTCTCGTTTTTCCTCATCCCAATTGATCACCATTGATGATCCGAACATCTCCGGGTCGCTTTCCGCAAGATTAAGCACATACCCGGCGAGGTTCCCATCCGGCGTGTTAAACGCCGTCTCATCAATATGCAGATCGGCTCTGACGATATCGCCATCACGTCTGAAATTTCGCACCCTTCCTAGAAAAGTGCCTAACGCCGTACTGCTCATGTTGGGATGACCAAACCTTGACTTAACTCCCATCTTCGCCTTGTTTCCAAATTCAACAACCGAATCAAGAGCGATATCGTCAAACTCACCCCGGCTGTCTTTAGTCACTCCCTTGGTTACAACGGCGAAGCCATTGATAACTGCCTCCTCACGGCTAATTGTGACGTTGCCGGAACGAGCGATATCCGCTCTAAATAAATCTTTTTTCATTTATTCCTCACTTCCACGACCAGCGTCTGCGCTGTTTGCATCTGCGCTCTTACCATTACCTGAATCCGCCTTTGGATTGATTTCAAGCCCGAGCTCTTTGATTTTTTCTTGTTCTCTTTTTCTTTGTTCAAAACATTCCTCCCAGTCTTTCCCTTGCGCCGAATACAAGTCCGAATAGGTGACGATCCCGTTTCGGATACCAACCTCCGCCGCTTGGGCTTCTTTCAACGGATCAACCCACTCCCAGCCCGGAGTAATCCACGATGCGTTGACCCAATACTGCTTATTCTCATAAAACGAAATCGACCCCAGCTCGCCCCTTAAATACGCCTCCTCCAAAACCATCTCCCAAACCGGCTGGCAGAGCTTGCGTGCGAGCCACTCTTGCCTCACCTTAAAATACCTGCGTGCCTCAAGAAGCGCCGCCCGTGCGCTTGAGTAATTCGTCTTTGAGAAATCCTTAGCGACGAGTTCATACGGCAAACCCAAAGCCGCTGAAATCGCCCTGAGCATTTTTTCCACAAACGGCTCAAAAGTCGCCGACGGACGTTGCGGGTTAAACGAAGTTATTGACTCACCCGGAAGAAGATGCCTTATCATTCCCGGCTCTAATGACTCTAAAAATTGCCCTTGAAAGTTGCGGTCATATCCGGTGTTAAGATCCATCGACGCTTCCGAAGTGATAAATATCGAAAAACACGCCGCAATCCGTGCGGCGACAAGTTCAGCTTCGGCGTACTCCGCCAAATCTTTGAAATACGTAAGCACCGGCGAGAAAAACGGAATTCCACGAGTCTGCCCAGAACGCTGAATTGGATATAAATGGAACACGTTCGGTCTGCCGTATTCATTACGAGCGGGAATCTCAATGAACTCCCGATCCTCCGCTTTTGCGAACCGGTAATCACCGGGATGCGTCTTTTGAATAAAATAAGAAACCGGCTCTCCGTTTTCGCCAATCTTAACTCCCGCCCTAACGGTTTTATCCCCACGCCTGTCAGGTGGTGTCGCCAAACGATCTGACTCTATAACCTGTAACGCAAGCGAGAACGGACGGTTTTTATCTTTAAGCATGACCGGGATAACTATCGCCTCACCATTCTCAAGGATCTGTCTGTCAACCAATTGCTGAATCTCGTAAAAATCCATACGGGTGCCAGCGTCGGCGTATGGAAGCCATAATTTCCACGTACGCTCAGCTATCTTTTGAAATTTATCCGCTTTGCTGTCAGCGATCCCTAGCGCCTCTTTATCAACCCTGCTCTGCGGCCGGATCCCAGTGCCGACAACATTCGTTGTCATAGTGCTCGTGATCCCGGAAGCGTGTGCGTCGTTGCGGTTTAAATCACGACTGCGCTCTCTCAAATCGGGCAGATCAGGAATAATGTCCTGATCCGCTGATCCACCGCCCGGAAGCCACGAGGAACGCAACCTGTTCTTTTCCGCTCCACGATAAGACCCGAACTTATCGGATAACTTAATCGCCTCACGAAACATCCGCCTCTTTAAACCCGCCTTGGGCGAGAAGAAGTCGATAAAACCATCTAAACTGTTTGCCACTTTTTCTTTTATGCTCATACTGGATTATCAAACCTTGCGTATGACGTGCGGGAACCGGAACCCCCAGCGACGATTTCCTGCCGTAAACTGTCCCGCAGTTTTATAAGTTCCGTCAATGTTATGTATTGCAAATTGCGCCCACCGATAGAATATGACTGCACCGCCCCGCCGGTCATTCTGGCGTTAATCGCCGCCTCAACGTTATCAAGCATTTCCTGTTTTGTCGGTGCGCTCATAAATCTCCTATCTGCCCAATAAAAAAACCCGACTCCCCCTTAGCTAAGGAATCGGGTTTTTATAACTTATTGGGTGCGGCGGCAGTGATCAGCTGTCCCGCTTTAATCTTCTACTTTAAGTTTATCTCACTTCAAATCTTTTTCAACTGGGTCGTTACTACAAAATAGTAATAATTATTTTTCTTCATTTGCCTCAACGGATTTGAAATTATAGCCGCAGTCCCGGCAAACATGATACCTGATAGGCGGCGTGCTCGAATAACATCTAACGTCTTTGCTCCGGCATTTTGGGCACTTCAAAGGAATATATCTCACCCCATAAGCCTCGCTGTCATTAACTGGCCGTCCAACCGGGCGTCGTTCGGCAGTTTTTTTATGAAGCCAATTCTCGTGCCTGTTCAGCCATCTGCCGCCCATTAAATCCACGACCCTTCTCTTGTGCGGATCCAGCTGGAACGACTGTGTTCCTGCCGTATATCTTTATGAACCGTACGTTCATCTCTGCGCAGATTAAGCGCACGGATTATATCCGCCGCCGCAATGGCGTAGACTTCCGCATCAAGATAATGATTCGCAATCGAGGAGCGTTTCTTCTGCCAGACTTCTTTCGCCTTGCCGGTGTTTCTGTTTCTTATCAAAACTTTATGTTCTGCGGTGAACTGCGCAAGATACTCATCTGACGGATTCTTAAACAAATGCCATTTCGCCGGATCCTTGCTCGCCACGAGGCGGCTGATTTTATCCTTGTACTGCGTGACATTAAGATTCCATAACACAAGACCATTTTTGATAATGCTTCCCGTGCGTGAATTGATATCGATCTTGGACGCACGATAAAACCTGCCGTCCGTTAATTCCTCCTGCCCCTTGATCGCCTTCGCTCGATCATGCCATTTCCTGCAGAAGTGATATACCTCATCAGTCCTGAAGCCGGAATCAACACACGTCATATAAACCGGAAGCGTTTCTTCTCCCGAAAATTTCCTGTATTCCGTCTTAAACAGAACCTCAACTAAGTCGTCCCAGTATTCCAAAGAACCGCTCCGCACAAGCCAAGACTGCTCCTCATAACCCCATCCACGTATGACGTAATAAAAATGATCTTTCTGAACATCAATGCCCGCCGTTAAGACAACCGCTTCATCCGGAACAATTCCCTCGGTATACTCGCATGCGTGCGCCCTGACTCTATCAACCGTAGTCTCCTCAATCTTCTCCTCCCAAACCTCCGCCAACCACGAGTTCACGAAGTTCATCAACAGCTCAATAAAATCTTTTGATTTCAAAAACTCAGTGGCGATATCGCTCCAATTAAGCCACGGCGAATAAAGCGAGTTGATCCAAAATCCTCTGTGCTTGCTCTTGATCTTCTCTCCCCATATCTCGCCTTGTTCATTAATCTCGCAGTCCTTCGGCACCCATTTCCCATGAGAAAGCATCTGTTGTTTCTGATAATCATCGATGCGCTTTTTACAGTGCTCACACTCATACCACGCAAGACGCTCATTCCTGATCTTCTCCGCTGACCGTTCATGCTCCGGCCATTTGATTTGACCAAACACGAGTATCTGATACCCGCCGCAATGCGGGCACGGAACGAAAAACCTGCGTTGATCAGATCTCTCAAACTCACGAAAAATATAACCGTCACGAGTAGTCGGTGTTGATACTTTAACCGTCTTTTTATTCCAGAATGTTTTCTGCCGCTCGGTCGCCAGCTTAATCGGATCCGCTTCACGTCCCGAGAATCTCGGGTATTTATCTATCTCGTCTAAAAACAAATAACGAATCGGGCGTGAGGCAAGATCAGCAGGACTATTCGATCCAGCGAAGAAAAGAATCATCCGGTCAAAACGATATTCGAGTTTCGTCATATCGTCAGCATTAACCGGCATGCGGTTGCGAAGAACCGGAGAACCGTGAATCATGGGAAGCACACGATTATAGGAAACGCTCTTTGCGTCGTTTTCCCTCGGCAACACCACCAATGTGGGGCCCGGGTCTTGATCAATCAGGTATCCCAGCATGTTAAACATGCCCTCAGTCTTGCCGACCTGCGAAGCCGCCATGACCGTAATCTCCTCGACATACGGATCCGTGAAAGCATCCATAACGCCTTGAAGATACGGCGTGCGTATGGTCTTCCACCTGCCCGGCTCGGCTGACGTTACCGGATTAAGATATCGATACTGATCAGCCCACTGGCTGACCGTTATCTTTGCCGGGCGCTTCCACGCCTGCCGCTCCGCCTGTGTCCAAATTCTCCTGTCCTGTTTCGCTGTTCTCATTCACAACTCCCGCGAATTCATCGATAATTTCCGAAATCGCTTCATAAAGAATTACCTCAATTTCTCTCGGCTCCTGCATAGATAGAGCCGGAGCGAGCCGTGTCGGCAACGCCAAGAATGCACGCTTTACCCCAATGATCCTTGAAATGCGCCCACGCTCGACTTCCTCGCTCGAGATAAGCTCGCCTTGAGCTTTCTTCAACTCAATCTCAAGAAGCGTCGCTTTGTACTTCCTGATCTTTTCTTCCCAATACGCTTTGCCTTCGCCATCACCGGTCTTTTCTCTTTCCTCAAACCAAACCCTGATCCGCTCAAGATCGTAGTACCCGTCCTTGGTTACCGGCATGCCTTCATTACGCCAGCGGTAAACCGTGCGCTCCGACACGTCCATGAACTGCGCTACTTCCTCTGCGCTCTTAACAACGGTCGGTGCCTCCGGTTCTTTCTCAAATTCCTCAAGCTCTCTGATCTCGATCTTGGTTAACGGCGTGCCGCTGTGCAATTTTTCAATTAAGTGCAGGTAACGTTTCTTCCGGGCGATATCCGCCAAGTTCTGTTTCGGCTTTACTTCTTCCATTAAGCTCTCACCGCTTTCTTTCCGGTAAATTCTTCCCAGCGTTTAACAGCCACATCCACGAAGAACGGTTCAAGTTCCATGGCGAAGCACCGGCGATTTAATCTCTCTGCGGCGATTATCTGTGAACCCGATCCGCAAAAAGGCTCAAAACAAATATTCCCCACCTGCGTATGTACCCGTATTGGTATGGCGAACACCTCGGTCGGTTTAACCGTAGGATGTTCTGCGATCGAGCTTCCCCGCTTCTTTCCTTCCCAATCAAGCTCCCAAACATCGGTGTGATACTCTGGCGTAGTCGGATCGCCTGAGCGCACGAAGTCAATCGACCAGACGCTTCCGATAGATTTGTCCTTCGGCCGATAAGGCGGCTTCTGCCCTTTAACCCACATCAAAAGGCATGGCTCATGCCGCCATGAATAAAACGAATAGGTCAAAATCACGCACGGCTTAACCCATATTATTTGCTGGTGAATGAGAATATTTAGTTCCTGACATACACACTCGATCTCACTTCTGCGCTTCGATGCGTGCCAGAGATACAACGCCGTATGCGGTTTGATAAATTTCAGAGCGACCGAGTAAAAACTTCTCATGAAAGCCGATGCATCCGGGATATCGATCTCGTGATAAACGTTCGACCAATCCCTGCCACCGTTGGGTCTATTCTTGCCGGTATAATCAACGCAGTACGGCGGGTCTGTCGCAAGCAAGTCCGCCTGCTCTCCGTCCATCAACCGTGCGACATCTTCTTCTTTGGTGCTGTCACCACACAACAAACGGTGATCACCAAGAATCCATAAATCACCGGGCTTGGTGATTAAATCCTTCGGCGGTTCAGGTAAATCATCCGGTAAAGTCTTGCCAATATTCTCTTGCTCAAACTCCCGCACCTGATCCCTGAGTTCCTGTAAACGTAAAGCGATATATGCGTCACCATTCTCGGTGCGCAATTTCTCAAGAAGCGGAATCAACGCCGCTGTCCACTGCCCAGCGATCTCCTGAGAATTAAGCGTGACGTTCATCGCCATTTCGGCGATCTCGTCCACATCAACCATGATGACGGTTACTTTCTCAACGCCCGCCTCCTGCAAAATCTTGTAACGCTGATGCCCCGAGATGATTCTCATGTTGCGTTTATTGACTACCAACAAATCCACCATCCCGAATCGCTCAAGCGACTGCCGAAGCCCCGCCAACGCCTCGTCCGAAATCTCTCTCGGGTTATACGGAGCCGGTTTCAGCTCTGACACACTGACATCGCAAATGTCCGGATTAACATTAATATTCGCCATCGAAATTCCTCCTTTTTGCTCGTTAATTAACGAATCTACCCACAAAACACGCCTTTTTGAGCCCTTTGTGACCGTTTTGGCCGCATTGTTTTGACCTTACTGACACTGACACGCATTTTTAAAATTTTAAATCACTCACAAAATGCGCCTCGCCCGACCCTCGCCCAAGCCGCCCCCGGAAGGACCCGTAAAAATACTTGCGTTAAAACGTCACGCATATCGTCAATACTCCTGCGGCCGCCCAGTAGATTGCGTGCCGTACATCACCACCGCATGCGTACACCACACCTGCGGCGAAATCTAAGACGATTAATATGATTGGGAATATCTTCTCCATCGCTTCTTCTTCCTCCTGCTTCGTGCCTCATCTTGTTTGCTTGACTTCACCTCATCCTCGAGAACAATCGTTCCCTCAAACAGATCAACTGCGTACTTAACCTGCTCCCAGCCCGCCTTCTCCTCATCAGTGAACGTTGCCCACATAGCGTCCATAGGCTCGACTACCTGCAGGTTAAATTCTTCCTTGTCCTTCTCTGTCGCTGTGCCTTCCTGCATCTTCTTGTTGAGCCAGCGTGAGCCATCCAAGAATTTCTTATAGAGCCGTTTAAACTGCTCGTGCTTATCCATTGCACCTCCAAAGGGCTAACCCTCTAAAAAACTCCACCGCAGTTTACTCCTTACAAATCAACGACTTACGCAAATGCGGTGGAGAAAGTGGAGAGATTTTCCATTTCTCCTGTACATATATATAAAAACAAAACTTTTCTCATACATGAGTTATAGGTAAAAAACTCCACTATCTCCACCACTCGCCAGAACTCGTTGATAATAAACGATTTATAGCGGTGGACTTTTTAACCCTAATATGGCCGCTCATCTGAATCCTCCCCCTTCGGCAACTCCCGAAGTTTAAGCCCTCGCCAGTAATACCTGCCTTTAAGCCGACCAACCGTGCCTCTGTCCTTCTGATACCCGTGCTTCTCCATGTAATCGCTGAAGTCTTTCTTGCGCATGAAAGCGTCCGAGTTTTCCTTAAACGAATCGTAAAGCTCGGAAACAGCGACCGTCTCCATCTCGCCAAACTCACAGCACTCATCCAAGAAAGCGCCGATGGCGTCCTCATCGGATTTATAGTCCTGCGTTGCGCACTGCACGATCTGCGGCGGCTTCATGCCCTCCTTCTGCATCTTTAGAAAACCCTCAACAGCCCAGCGCAATATGCCGGGCAATTCCGGATACAAAAACTTCTCAGCGAACTTCTCAATCTTGTTCTCGCCTTCAAATTTATGCTCAAACGGAATAAGCCGGATGCGCCGCCAGATGCCGTCATCCGTTCCCTTAATCGTGGGCTTATAATTTGTTGAGAGATAAATCTTGCCGGTGGGTTTAAACTCGAAAAACTCCTGCCTTAAAAACCGAGCCGAGATCGGCTCCTCGCTCGTGAAGCGTTTGACCAACGCCTCATCAAGCGTCTTTGAACGCTCAAGCTCTGATGAAATAATGAAGCGTGCGCCTTTAAGCCGTGCGACATCGTTGGGAATTTCATTTCCCCGCTTCGCTATCAATGTCGAGGTAGGCGTTATTGCGGCGTAACTGCCAAGAATCTTATAGAACGTCTCAACGAAAGTTGACTTACCATTCGCACCATCACCATGCAGGATAAAAAACACCTGTTGCGACACATCGCCGGTAAGTCCATAACCGACAGCCTTCTGAATAAAATCGATTAACTCTTTATCACCCTTAAAAATAGTATCAAGAAACTTCAACCACTCCGGGCATTGCGCCTTCGAGTCAAAATATGTGTTGCATATTTTCGTGAGAAGAAAGTCCGGGCTGTGCGGGATAATCTTCCCCGCCTTTAAATCAAGCACGCCGTTCTGGCAATTCAATAAATACGGATCCGCATCGAAATCATCAGACCGAACCGACATCCCCGGCCAGCTTCGAGCCACATTCGACATCGCTCTAAGCCTCGCCTCATTACCTGAGATGCGCATATGCTTGATAAAATACTTCTGCTCGTCCTCATCCATCTGCTGAAGGTAATCATGAAAAGTCTTTACCGTATCCCGGGAAAGAGCCGTGATAACGTGAATCTCATCGAGCTTCCACGCCTTGCCATCCCAGACATGCCATCCGCCGAGATTATCGCAATTCCTGATAAGCCCGGAGTGTCGCTCCACAAGCCGCTTTGCGTTCCACTCATCGTTCCATAACCCGTTCGGAAAACTTGACGTCTCCTCACGTTTAACCTTAAAACCATACTTCTCCTCTGCGGCCTTAACGGTTCTCTTAAACAACTCACCACGCAAAACTCCCGGCTTCGCTTCTTGGCATTCAATAATCCCCTCAAGCACGGCGATCAGAAGAAGCGTGCCTCCGCCTGAATTACAGCGGAAACATTTCCAGACGTTCTTCTGCGGATGAACAACAAGATTCATCCCGGTCTTTGAACCATGAACCGGATGCGTGCAAGCGTACTGCCCTGATATTTTTTTAAGCTCAACGCCGTTCTTCTGCAGAACGGTCATGATATCCAAATCTTCCGGCTTAATGCCGTCAAACAACTGCTTGTCATCAAGCAAAAACTCAGCGAACGGCGAGAAGATTTCCTCCCGGCTGATGCGAGTTATCCCCATATCACGAAAAAGCTCATACGCAGTCTTTGTGTCCGGATGAATCGAACCGCACCCGACCACCTGAGCGCCACTCGAGATAATCTCGCCGAAATGTTCTTTGTCTTTATTAAGGACAATCTTGCGTGTGATCTCTTGGCACAAAAAATAATAATGATGCCCGCATTTCGGTGTTTTAACCGTGAATGTTTTCGGCAAGTCCGACTCAGCGATCTCGCTGATCCTTTTCTGATCAGCGTCAAGAACGATAAGCTCACCCTCGCCGCCCATCACGCCGTAATTGTTGCCGGTATTAACCCACGCCTCTATATCAATAAATCGGTACGGTTTCTTCTGCCATCCTGTCTCGAGCGGTATCTTTGTCTGACCACGGAGTTTGAGGAAACCATACCGGTTATCACGTAACTGTTCCGGTATTTTCATAAACACACTCCTATAAAAACAGGGGTGAGGACAAAACGTCCCCACCCCTTATGTATTTAATATGGTCTTTCTTCCTCCGTGGTATCCTCAACGTGAACCTGTATATCCTTCGCTTTTGCGGCGAAGTCCTTCCACAACCTCTCGCACACGGCGAACTCCTCCGGTGCGGCGTCGCCCACAGGCGCCACCCTCAAAACGGCGTACGTCCCGATATCGTTTGTCTCCATCTGCGAGGTCAAACGATACTTGCGGGAAAACATATCCCCGCCTCGGAACTTGCCCAGCGATAAAAGCTGTTTTCCGGTGCGATAACTCGTCTTTGCGAAACTTACGATCACCGGCATCGGCACGCCCGGGAAGTACGAGAAGAAATTAAGGAACGTTATCGCCACCGGTTTCTCGCCGTTAGGCCCGAACTTCGTCTGCGCCTGAACCTGCGGATCATTCGGGTCCGCTGAACGCCAGATAATCGCTCCCGGCTCGAAGTCCGAATCGAAATTCGGATCGTCCTTGCTTCTTGGGTTAAAACGAATGTAATTCTTGAAGGAGAATATCGGGATAAACTCCTCCGGTAACGCCTCTTTCGTGAGCGAATTAATGATCGCCCCGACCTTTATGCCGGGCAACCCTTCCTGCATCTCAGGCGATAACGCCTGAATGAGCTTCGCTCTCGGGATGATCAAGTCCTGCTGATCAACGCCGGATTCAAAACCTCTCTGTTCCTTGTCCGCTTGCATTAGAGCACCGCCCTGCGCTTTTACGATTTCCTGACTCATGTCATGCCTCCTTAGTTTTTCAGGCGTAAAGCCTGACTGTTGGTTTTAAGTAATAATTGATAAACTCCGGAAGCTCGATTCCAGCTTCTATGCATTCTTTCGTGAAGCTCGAAAGGGTCTGCGGCATGACAGTTGTCTTGATAAGATCCTCACGCTGTTGGTCTTTAAGGAAATCAAAAAGCCTGTCCATGTTCTCCTGCCGACAGCTCGCATAGAGTCTTGGTTTCTGAATCTGCGCATACCCGATGCCTTCATATTTCGCTGTGGATATGGCGCCATTCGCTTCCATAAACTCGATGAGCCGTGATTCCGCTTTCTCGTATTCCTCCTGCGCCTGATCCAACGCCGTCTTTATTTCTTCCCGGCGTTCTCGTGCGCATTTGAACCGAGACAGCAACTCTCGTTCTGTGTCTTTCTCTGGCATTATTTACCTCCCTTGACTTCCTGCCCCATACACGACTGAATATCCTTGTCATAAATATTCATCGTGTCGTAATGCCGCTCTTTATCCAGCGGAGCGACCTTGTAAAAGACGCCGCTTTCGGTCTCAGTGATACTGATGACCTTGACAGCGATGAGAAGTTTCTCTCCTACCTTAACCATTTAAATCACCTCCTTCGTTAGTAAGTAGATTCCTGACCTGATCCACACTACGACACACAGCCACACGCCCACCGGCACGTTTAATCTGCTCAAGAACGTAAAGCTGTATTCTCGTAGCCTTGTTATTCCCGGCTTTAAGCTCGGCCGCAAAAAAGCGTCCTTTCCTGCAGATAAGCACGTCCGGGATTCCCGCCTTCCATCTATCCGACGTTTTGTAAACCCACGCATCGCCAAATTCCCTCCTAAGCATTGCGAGGACTTTTTCCTTTAGCCTTGTTTCTGACGATTCCATAGACCACGTCCTGCAATGACTGTTTGCGTTGTAAAACTTTCAAAAGCTCCCCGTCAATCGAATTATTTGCGACTAAATACACGTATAGACAACTCTTGTTCTGCCCGATCCTGTGAATGCGATCCCTCGCCTGAGCGTGCGCCTCATACGAATAATCGAGGCTGAAAAACACCATCGCCGAGCAATTCACGAACGTAAGCCCGTGCGCCGCTGACCGAGGATGAGCGATCAAATACCGCACCTCGTTATTTTTGAATTTGTTGATTGATTCGTCCCGATCCGGCGTTTCCGAATAAAGCGTCGTGACCTGATCCGCTCCGTACTTATCGCTGATGAGTTTATGGATAGCGTTTACCTCGTGGTGAAACTGCACCCAGATAATCACCGGCTGACTGCCTAACTCCTCCAACACCTCCTCAAGCTCTTTAAGTTTTGAGGAACTGCCGATCTGAAGCGCCGCCCCTGTCGCCGAATACAAAAACCCGGCTGTCACCTGACGTAATTTCATGAGTTTAGTGAGAGCGATTTGCGCCGTTACCTCAACGCCGTCAATCTCGGTAATGAGCAAATCTTCCATTTCCTTATAAGCCTTGCGCTCCTGCGCCGAGAGCGTGACCTCCCGGGTCTCATCAATCTTCTCGGGAAGATCCAACGCTTCCTCTTTTTTTACCCAGTGCGCGAACGGCTTAATCTCGCTCATCAACCATTCCCTGTTCTCATCGGTGATTGCGTACTTCCATCCTTGACTGAAGATTTCTCGGATCTCGTCCTTACTCATGTACCGGCTTCCCTGCCGCATGATGCCGTTGCGCTCCAAATGAAAATAGGTATTGCGAAATGCGTAGAACGATTTATGAAGCAACTCCGGCTGGACGAAATTCATCTGCCCCCATAACTCAAGCTCGCTATTCGGCATGGGCGTTCCTGATGCGACCAACCGATAATTAAAATTCCCTGACAGATCGAGAAGCGTTTTTGTGGTGATGCTCTTGTTATTTTTAAGACGAGAACTTTCATCGAGTATGCACATGAAGCGGTGCTTCCAAATAAGCGACTCCACAAGCGGCAAATTCTTTTTCGAGATAAGGCACTCGTAATTGATAACCACGATATCCGGCACCTCGCCCTTAATTTCCTTAAATGGCGCATAGGTGAAATTGGTAAACCTCTTAATGTCCTCGCCCCACGCCGAGTTGACCAAGGAAAGCGGACAGACAACCAACAATCGAAGCCCCGGGATCTTGCTTCTGTAATAGCGGAACACCTCAAGCCCCGTGAGTGTCTTGCCCAAACCGGGATCATGAAAAAACGCACAGCACCCACGATTGCGTACCGCAAACTCGACAGCTTCTTTTTGGTGCCTGTAAAGACTCACTGCCTTCTCCTTAATTCCTTGCAATTGGCTTCCCGCAATCTCATGCGGTTGTACCAACTCAAGCGTTTATAGATTTCCTTTAGTCCCCGAACTACCTTCATTGCGCACCCTCTCCACCGTGAATGACTGCTCGCCGTAATCCTTGATAAGAAGCCCAGTAAAAACCTCCGCTATGTGCTCACCAACCGGACTTGAGACATCAATGACAACCTTGTTGTCCGCCGCAAGGTAAGCCGCATTGAGCCTGACCTTCGCCTGCCCAAACGTGCATTCAGCGGCCACGACCGCAAAGGCGATCTTTTCCTCAATCTGCTCACGGCTTACGTTTTTATTAAATTTGAACCTGCAAACCTGCATCTTTTTTTCCTCCAAGGCGTACATTCCGGAAAACTTCAAAAAGTGTCGGAACTTTTTTCAATCGAGATACTCCTGAAGGTTTTCCTGCTGGAATATGGCTTTGATACGCTTGATGTCCTCGTACAAAGTGCTCCGGGGCGTCTTAAGCAACTCGCTGGCTTCTGAGATACTCAAGCCCTCCTCGCCCAAAAGGCGGCACAGCTCCCGCTGTTGCGGGGTCAACTTTTCAACAGTCCGTGAGATATCAATTTTTAGTAAGGCGGTGATATGCAGATTTGAGACGTGACTTTCATCTTCTGAAAGCTGGTCTAAATAGGTAGGCGAGCCCTCCTCATCTGAGATCGGCTCGTTTAATGAGACGTTGTTGATTCCGGCTTTACGTTTCCCCGCTGTGTGCTTTTCGATAAGACGCTGGAGTTTATGCGCCACGACTCTGGACATGAACGTCCGGATATTCGCACCGGCGGCGGGATTGTAATCATCTTTTGAGAAATGCCAGTGAGATAAGCACTCCTGAAGAAGATCGTCAAATCCTTCCAGCTCCAAACATTTCCACTGCTTCCTGAATCTCTCAATTACGTTTTTCGCTACTCCGATTTCCCAATCTTGAAACAGACCTTCGTACCTTGGACTCATCATGAGACACCTCCGCTTTCTTTTTTTTGCGGTGTCTCAAATAAGCCCAACTAAAGGATAGCTCTTTTAACCCCCTCACAAAATCACGGAGGGCTCCGTGATTTAGGATTTCCGACGAGAGTGCGACTCGGATATATCAACAAGCCCGAGCAACTCCTCCTGCGTGGGTTCTCGCTTAAGGATTCCGGCAATCACCTGCGTAACAGCTTTTGCCAAGGTTTCCCCCTGCACCTGTTGATCAACCACAGTGCGGGGCTTGTCGGCATAAACGGCCGTGATGCGGTCGCCAAAGCGTTTCTGAAACTGACTAACTAACGGTTTGCCCATTTGGTATCACCTCTAAGGCGTACATTCCGGAAATCGCTGAAAAGTGTCGGAAAAATTCCGACAAAAAACCAAAAAAACCGGAATATACAAGTGAGACCTCTTGTCGGCTAACGGGCTTGATATAGCTTGACTTGTCCGAGGGGTTGTTATAGGGGTGTTGTAAAGCAGATAGGAAAGGAGAACAATGATCGCACCAATAGTTCAAGATAAGAAAAGAAAACGATTCGTTATTTACACACGATGCTCAACCGATGATCAGGCGCAAGGCGACTACACCACGCTGGACGCCCAAGCGCATCACTGCAAGAACATGATGGATGCCTTCGGCTACGAGCTATCGAGTTTTGGCGATAATGGCGTGATTAACGACGATGGCTATTCCGGGAAGGATCTCAACCGCCCGGGCATACAGGCGATCTTGAAAGATATCCAAAAAACCAAATCTTTTGACGGTATTATTTTCTTCCGCCTTGACCGTCTCACCCGCAACCCTCGTGATCTTTACAGCATGATTGATATTTTCAAGGCGCAAGAAGTTGACTTCTTATCCGTGCGTGAGAATCTCGACAGCTCAACAGCGATCGGGCGAGTCGTTATCGGCATCATAGGTCTGCTCTCCGCTTTTGAGCGTGAGCTAACCGGTGAGCGTGTCAAAGCCTCAGCGATCGCCCGAGCGAGACAAGGCAAATGGGTTGCCGGTAGACCACCGTTTGGCTACAAACAAGTCAAAGACGGCGAGCCGCTTCCAAACGGCAGACAACCCCATAAAAATGAAATCGACGAAACGATAGCTCCGCACATACGGCGCATTTTTGAGTTAGCCTCCGATAATAAAACCCTAAGCGAAATCGGTCAAACCCTCATACAAAATGAAGTGCCTACCGCAAAGAAACTGCTGTGGCGAAAACAAACGGTCGCTAAGATCATAAAGAACCCGTTTTACAAAGGCATAATTTCGTATTCGGGGGAACTCAACAAAGGCAAACATCTTGCGATCGTTGATGAAGAACTCTGGGGAAAAGCTAACCGGGTTATTTCGGCAAACCTCCCCGGCCATAGGTTTAAAAAAATAGCCAAGGATTATAACCAGCGTTTGAAAGGATTACTGCGATGCGGGAAATGCGGAAGTAGCTTCGTCTGCGCCATAGCTCACAGCCATAATGGAAACATCTTTTATTATTATGAATGCAGCCGGGCGAGACAAAGACTCGGGTGTGACACCAAGCGGATATCCGCTACGGCGTTTGATGAAGCGGTGATTGCCTTCTTTAGGCGAGCATCCAAGGATCAGGAAATAATCGTGAAGGCGATGGGTAACGCAATCAAGGACAATGCAACCAAACTGGACATCTACGAAAAAGAAATTAAAACCCTCCAAAAGAAACTCGATAAAGCCAAAAAAGCGGCGTCTAAACTCTTAAACCTTGCCATAGACAAAGTGATTTCAAAAGGCGTTACCTACTCCGAGAAAATGGACGCCTACGAGAAAGAAGTCACGGTATTGGAAGATCAATTATCGAAGGCTTTGGCACGCCGCAGAGCCGCTGACATGTCGATCCACTCCAGCGAATACTTATACTCAAACCTGCGGTTTGCCATGGCGCATCTGGACAAAGCCCCGGCAGAAGCCCAAATAACCCTGCTAAAGGCTCTTATTAAGGCCATAGACGTCCATGATGACCATGTGATAATGCGGATGTACATCGGGGAACCGTTCGAGGAACTAACCTGCCAAATTGACCCTAAAAAACAGGAAACCCTGCCCGTTGCTGTTACCAGCACCGAACAGGGTTCGCCTGAGCGTCAACAATGGCGGAGAGGCAGGGATTCGAACCCTGGGACCCTTGCGAGTCACATGTTCTCCAGACATGCCGATTCAACCGCTCTCGCACCTCTCCAAATCTATAAATTTAAGCTACTATAGTATTCTTATGCAACCGGAATCTTTTTAAATGATTCAAATTATGGCTGCCGATCAAATTCATGTATTTCTCAATGGAATCTTTGCTGTAAACTTCGACTCTTTCCCGCTCATCATTCCTTGCCGGTATTCCTATTTGCAGCAATACTTGTTCAACAGCATCGAGAAGCGGTCTGGAACGGCTAGTAAAACATAACCCCATATGTCGATATTTGATACCTTTCGTTATATGGGTATGGAAGTAAACGCCCCCATCCGTATCCATTAGTCCCCGTAAGCATGCATGAGAACATGCACTATCTTCCTGAATCCACGCAGGGACAGCAATTTGATTCTTGACTTTATTGCCTTTTTGAAGACCGGCAGAAGATAGAAATTTTACCAATGCCCGGCTCGATATAATCAGCTCTAAAGTATTTTTAGGCCGTTTTGCCAAAGTAGCACCAATCTGAAATAGCTGCAAGACCAGATCTTTAACAAAACCTGCATAAACAGCGTCGGTTTTAGCGTTAAAATAAATCCTTACTTGATAATCGCTAATCGACCCATCGCCGATTACAATGCCCAGGAATTCTGCCAATAACGGATCATGGGAAGGAACAGCTATCTTCTTTTCAAGCTTAAAACCTGCATTGCTGGAACATTCAGCCAATGACTTGAATCTCGAATAAGAAACGATCCCGCCTTTTCTGCGGCTTTCTGCAGTGCCAGGATTACCATAAAACCTATTTCTTTTTATAGCGCCCAGACGACCGGCTATTTGTGCCAGGGTTTTCATACGCTTATTCTACCACAAAACCGGGCTAATCCGGAGCAGAATCGCCCTCGTCTTTGTGCGTATCCACGAAATAATCCTGATTGCGCGCCAGATACACGATCGCGGCTATATTGCACAAGGAAACCAGGATAAAAACAACCAGAACGATGTTTTTCGACAGAACCAGCGACTGGTCGGTTACATCTTTAAGCAAAGATTTGATGAATTCGTCGTTGTACATGACCTTGACCGAGACGATCATCAAAGCCTGATAGACTGCGTGAAACCCGATGGCGATCCACCGGGAAATCGGTTTGCGCTGGATAAATCCGATAATCATATACAAAAGCGTCCCCAGCATCACCGCCAGAATGAGCGTGTTGATCTGACCGTAATTCCTGATGCCTAGAAGATTCTGCAGGATGATAAAGGCATAGAAAAAGATCAGAAGCCGTATACCCGGCCGGATTTTCACTGGTTCCATCGCCACGCCGCACCTCTATATAAACCCTGTTACAGGATACGTATCTGGCGGAGGGGAAGAGATTCGAACTCTTGTGAGCTTGCGCCCAACCGCTTTTCGAGAGCGGCCCGTTATGACCACTTCGGTACCCCTCCTTGCCTACAGAGGCACCCTTGCGCAATTCCGATCTGCGCAAGGGGTACTTCCTGAAAGTATAGTTATACCAGAATTCAGCCCAAAAAGCAACTTAATTAGCTTGCCCCGGGCACCCCACAGGCCCGCGGCACAAAAACCGTTGCCTGAATGCCTTAAGCCGGATATACTTAAAGACAAAAGGAAGGACTCCCCATGAAAATCGTATCCTGGAACGTCAACGGCTTGCGCGCGGCGCTCAAAAAGGGTTTCCTGGACTGGTTCAAATCAGAGAACAACGATATTGTCTGCATTCAGGAAACCAAAGCTGCCGCCGAACAACTCCCCCGGGAAGCGCTTCAGATCCCGGGCTACGATGTTTTCTTGAGCCGGCCTGAACAAAAAGGCTATAGCGGAGTGGCGCTCTGGACCAAACTCAAGCCGCGATCCGTTGCGCTGGATCTGGGGATCGAGCGCTTTGACCGGGAAGGCCGGTTGATCCAGGCGGATTTCGGCGACTTCATCCTTTTCAATGTCTATTTCCCCAACGGCAAAGCTTCCCCGGAACGGTTGCGCTTCAAAATGGACTTTTACCAGACGTTCCTTGCCCATCTGGCCGCGCTGAAGAAAAAAGGCAGGAAGCTGGTTATCTGCGGCGACGTCAACACCGCGCACAAAGAGATCGATCTGGCCCGGCCCAGAGAAAACGAGCGCGTTTCCGGATTCCTGCCTGAAGAAAGAGCCTGGATGGATAAATTTCTCGCCGCGGGGTTCGTGGATACGTTGCGTATTTTTGACCCGCATCCCGGCAGATATACCTGGTGGGACTTAAAGACCGGCGCTCGCGCCAGGAATGTGGGCTGGAGAATCGACTATTTCTTTGTCAGCGAAAACCTGCGCGCCAACGTATCCGGCGCGTTCATCGAAACCGGCGTCTACGGATCGGACCATTGTCCGATCGGCATCACCCTGGATCTTTAATCGTATCTTCCGCCGGACTCATCGATCAACGTCGATACCGGAACAAATCTGAATCCTTCCTGCTCCAATGCCGGCAAAACTTCCGCCAGCACTTCCAAAGTCAGGGTACGATCATGGCCGATACCCAGCGCATAGCCGTTCTCCTGCGCCCTCTTCTTAAGTTTGAACAGTTGCTGACGGATGTAATCCTTGTCATTCTTATTGTCGATGAAGATGTCCCGCCGGATAAAACGCACTCCGCTTTCCGCGGCCGCGTCGGCAGCCACGGAATCAGGGGAAGAAAAGCTGTCCACGAAATAGAACCGGTGCTTACCCAGGGTCTTGAGCACCACGCGCATGGTATTCCAGTCGGAAGTGGCCTTGGAACCCATGTGATTGTTCGAGCCCTGGGCAAAAGGCACCTGCTCAAGATCTTTCTGCACGATATCCTGAATAGTCTGTTTATCCATGGAGGTGGTGATCGTATCTTCCTCCACTCCCACCTTGCCCTGCGGCTGCATCGGCAGATGCAGCATGATCTCAAACCCCCGCGCGTGCAACTGTTCGGCGACCTGTCGCGAATAAGGCAGATTAGGCAGCACAGAGATGGTCAACGGATATTTGATCCGCTCCACCACGCCGAGATTTTTAAGATTGTTGCCCCAGTCATCCAGAACGATGGCGATGGTACCCTGCGCCTGCTGCGGCGGCAGTTTCCTGACGCGCGGCGCCGGACGGGTAACTGCGGGTTTTTTCCGTCCGGGTACCTTCGCAGGAGGTTTCCGGGAGAGAAACATCATCCAGGAGCCGATAACCACCACGAAGAAAAGTAGTAAAAACGCACCTTTGAATGTATCGCGCATAGGAATCAGCTTCCTTGCCGGACGCGGGATTTGAATTCCGACCAGGGGAATAGTTTGCCCGGACAGGCGGTCGTCGCTCCCGCGACCTGACCATGCCCCATAATTCTGTCCGCGGGAATTTTGTAGTAATGCCGCAAACGGTTGACCACATAGATCAACGAATCCATCTGCTTTGAGGAAACATGCGACTTGTTGAAATTGCCCACCAGGCAGATACCGATGGCTTTTGTGTTCATATTCCCGGCCCGGCAGTGCGAACCGTCCTGCTGTTTGATCCAGCGGGGACCGGCCTCGATCTGACCGTCCTGTTTCGACTGCGTTCCGTTATCGATCACGAAATGATACCCGACGCTGTTCCACCCTTTGCTGCGATGAGAATTGTCAAACGCGTAGGAATTCCCTTCATCGGTGGCGCTGTGGTGAATGATGATGTATTTCCATTTAGCGGAAGGATACAACGTGACTACCGGCACGATCGGCGCGGCATTGGGAACCGCCAGGCGCTGGCCCTTTTCCAGCTGGGTAGCGTCCTTGAGGTTATTCGCCCGGACGATAGACTCCATGGGGACATCGTACATCTTGCTGATGCGCCAGATAGTCTCTCCCGGAGCCACCACATGGCAGATATCGCCCCTGACTACCGGCCGGCTGGGTACGGGTTGCGGCGGTATAGGCTGGATCGGCGCGGTGACGCAGGAGCTCAACGTCAGCGCTGCGGCTAGTAACAGTATACCTAAAAGGATCTTTTTCATTGCATTACTCTACAGCAGGCAGATAAAAAGTCAAGATTTTTTAGACGGCTTCGGCTTCAAGATATCGGTGCGCCAGATATGAACTGCGCACGTAGGGGCCGCTGGCTACGCGGCGCAGGCCCGCCTGCAATGCTTTCCGGCCATACCACTCAAATTGCTCCGGCAGTATATACTCCTGGACCGGAAAATGCTCTTTGCCGGGGGCAAGATACTGGCCGACGCTCAAGAAATCGCATCCGATACGTGCCAGGTCCTGAAAAACCGTAAGCACCTCTTCTTGCGTCTCTCCCAGCCCCAGCATAAGTCCGGATTTAACGGCGATTGCCGGCGCCAGCGTTTTCAGCAGGGCTAATACCTCCAGAGAACGCCGGTAATCCGCCTGCGACCGTACCAGCGGATAAAGCCGCGGCACTGTTTCCAGATTATGGGCAATAATATCCGGTCGAGCCGCGGTCACCCGGCGCAGGGCTTCGCGATCGAGTTGAAAATCCGGAATGAGAACTTCGATGGTGGTCGCGGGATTGCGCTGCCGGATGCAATCGATTGTCCCGGCAAACATCCCGGCGCCGCCGTCGGCGAGATCGTCGCGGGTAACGCTGGTCACTACCACGTGGCGCAAACCCAGCCGCTGCACGGCTCCGGCGACGCGATCAGGCTCCTGCGGGTCAACCGGCCCCGGCGTACCCGGGCGCACCGCGCAAAAGCGGCAGTTCCGGGTACAGATGGTGCCCAGGATCAAAAATGTCGCCTGACGGTGGCGAAAACATTCGCCGATGTTCGGACAGGCAGCTTGTTGACAGACCGTCTGCAGGCCGAAATCTCGCAGCAGTTCCTTGACCGGCTGACAATCGCTCAAACTAATCTTCTTATTCAGCCAGGCTGGCTTTCGAGCGGACTGGATATGGACTTTTCTTCTTTGAGCTTCCGGCATAAGCTGTTCTCTTCGGGACTCAAGATCCCGTCCTCTAATTTGACGCCTAACGCTTCCTGAAAGGAATCCACCAGCATAGAGCTGAACTCCGTCCTGCTCACCTCTGTGGGTAATACCTCCAGTAAACCGCAGGTCTGTTTGGCAAGATCCGGGGCAAGCTTGGTCCTTAAAAAGCGGTTTGCCAGCGGTAAAGAAAGAGTGAACGGGATGCTGCCGTGCTGAAAGATGACCTCTCCCCTGCGTTTCTGGGCATTGCCGCCGATCTTGCGGTCGTAGACCAGGATATCGTATTTTTCCTGCGAGGCGAAACAGAAGGTTGAAGGATGCTTGAAATCGTGCAGGTCGGGATTCTCCACTGCAAAGCGCGCTTCCAATCCCAGCTTCCTATAGGTGTCGAGCAGGAACTGACAGCTGCGTTTGAACGATTCCACCACGGATCTGCCCACACCCAGGTCCTGCTTCATGCACACCAGGCTGTAGGTAAGCTCCTGGTGATGAAAAATCACTCCTCCCCCGGTCATCCGCCGCACACAATCGATATGCTCTGCCCGGCACAGATCCAGGTCAAGCTCTTCCGCGGGATCCTGGAAATACCCGAAAGAAAACGCCGGACTGCTCCACGCGTATAAACGCAAGGTCGGCGGACAGAAATGCCGGCAGAAAGAGCTGAACAACGCCTCATCTGTCGCCATGTTGGTGCAGGCGTCCTGCGCCGGACTTTCGATAAATCTCCAGGAAGGTACCATAAAGGATTAACTTTTAGATTTCCAGCAGAGATCCAGCTCCCGGGCTGCTTTGGTTTCATCAAGACGTTTCACCGGCGTGGTCAGCGGCGCTTCTTTAATCCGCTCGGGATCGGTCTGCGCCAGCCGGGCAATCTCGATCATGATCCGGATAAAGGCATCCAGAGTTTCCCTGGATTCGGTTTCGGTGGGTTCGATCATCAGCGCTTCTTTGACGATGAGCGGGAAATAGATGGTCGGCGGATGTATGCCCCGGTCGATGAGGAACTTGGCGATATCCAGAGCGTGCACGCCGTGCTCGGTCTGCCGGGAGGCGGAAAAAACACATTCATGCATGCACGGTTTGTCATACGCCGATTCATACCGGTCTTTGAGGGAAGCCCGGCAATAGTTGGCGTTGAGCACTGCCGTTTCGCTGGCCTCGATCAAACCGGATTTGCCCAGGAACAGAATATACGCGTACGCCTTGAGGATCACGCCGAAATTGCCGTAAAAAGGCGCGATATAGCCGATAGTTTTGCGTTTAGTGTAATCCAGCATATACGTGCCGTCCTGCCGACGGACCACGCGGGAGATGGGCAGGAAATCCAGCAGTTTTTCGCACACGCCTACGGGACCGGCGCCCGGACCGCCGCCGCCATGCGGGGTGCCGAATGTTTTATGCAGATTGACATGCACCACGTCGAACCCCAGGTCTCCGGGGCGGCATTTGCCCATGATGGCGTTGAGATTGGCGCCGTCGTAATACATCAATGCGCCCACGCCATGCGCCAGGTCGGCGATCTCTTTGATCTTTGGATTGAAAATCCCCAGCGTATCCGGACAGGTAAGCATGACCGCGGCGACTTCTTCTGTCAGTTTACTCTTATACTCCTGCATATCCATATAACCGTTCTTGTCGGTGGGAATAACAATGACTTCATAGCCGGCAATGGCCGCGCTGGCCGGATTGGTGCCGTGCGACGAATCCGGAACGATGACGTATTTGCGCCGGGCGCCGTTATGTTTATGATAGGCCGCGATGAGCATGACCCCGGTCAATTCTCCGTGCGCGCCGGCCAACGGCTGCATGGTAAAAGCCGCCATGCCGGTAATCTCGGAGAGCAGCTTATCCATCTGATAGAGCACTTCCAGCGAACCCTGGGCCAGAATGCCGCCGCCGGAAAGCTGCGGCAGAAGCGGATGCGCGTCGGTAAAACCTTCCATCGCGGCGATCTTCTCCGCGAATTTCGGATTGTATTTCATGGTGCAGGAACCCAGCGGGTAAAAATTCGTATCAACGGAAAAATTAAGACGGGAAAGATTGGTGAAATGACGTACCACATCCACTTCCGAAACTTCGGGAAGTTCGGGCGGCCGGGCGCGCACGTATTTTTTCTCCGGCAAGTGCGCAGGGGCCACTCCGGCAGGAGCGACCTTGAACCCGCAACGGCCCGCAACGCTGTTTTCGAAGATCAAGCGCATAGCATCGCCTCCAGGCTGTCGGCAAGCTTGACGATCTCTTCCTTGGTGCGTTTCTCGGTCACCGCCACCAGCAGGAAATTGTCCATTCCTTTGTAAAATCTGCCCAGCGGGAACCCGCAGGCGAATCCTTTCTCGATCATCGAGCAAACAACTTCATCCGCGTTTTTCGGCAGCTGGACGGTGAATTCATTGAACGTCGGCGAGCTGCGCTTAACCTGCGCCCCGGGGATCTTCGCGAAGACCGACTTGGCGAATTCCGTCTTGTCGTAAATGACCCTGGCCAGCTCCGCCAATCCCTGTTTGCCCAGAAGAGACAAATAGATCACCGCGCGCAAAGCGCATAACGCCTCATTGGAGCAGATATTCGACGTGGCTTTGTGGCGGCGGATATGCTGCTCCCTGGTCTGCAGCGTGAGCACGAACCCCCGCTTGCCGTCTTTATCCACGGTGGCCCCCACGACGCGGCCGGGCATTTGCCGGACCAGCTCTTTTTTCACCGCCATGAAGCCCAGATACGGACCGCCGAAAGAAAGAGGGATCCCCAGGCTCTGCCCCTCACCGACAGCGATATCCACATCCATCTCCCGGGGACTCTTGAGCATTCCCAGGGAAACCGGATACACCGCTTCGATGACCAGCGCTTTGCAGCCGTGCGCTTTAGCCGCGATATCGGAATGATCGTCGATTGCGCCGAAGAAATTCGGGTTCTGCAGCACCACCGCAGCGGTAGTATCGTCGAGTTGCTTGAAAATATCGTCGCGGGCGCTCTGGCCGTGCACGACCGGAGTCTCCACGAACTCCACCGCGAGATTGAACGTGTACGAATAAAGCATGGTGCGATAGATCAGGTTGACCCCGCTGTCCACGATGATCTTCTTTTTGCCGGTCAAACGCACCGCCATCATCGCCGCTTCGTAGAGCGCGGTCCCGCCGTCATACAGAGACGCGTTGGCGACGTCCATGCCGGTCAAAGCGCAGATCGCGCTCTGATACTCATAGATCGACTGCAGCCACCCCTGGGAACATTCGGGCTGGTACGGCGTGTACGCGGTGTAGAATTCCGAACGGCCGGATAAAGCGTCGACGGCGGCCGGGATATAATGATCATAAAAACCTGCGCCGACAAAATTAACCAGGCCGGTGGCGTTCTTCTGGGAGAGTTTTTTTAAATGCTGGATGACCTCGAACTCGGATTTTCCCTCGGGCAGATTGAAGGAACGGGCCCGCAGTTCCGGCCGGATGTCCCGGAAGAGCTCATCAACGCTCTTTACGCCGATGACTTTGAGCATTTCGGCGCGGTCGTTTTCGGTATGTGGAACGAAATTCATGCGGACAGGCCTTTCACATATTCGCTGTAGACGGCGGCGGTCATCAAGTTGTTCTTTTGCGCCGGGTCGGCGATTTCGATCACGGCAAACCAGGCTTTTTCATAGGGGGACTGATTGATGAACTCCGGATGCGCGGGCAGATCCGGATTAACTTTGGTGATTGTGCCGGTCAAGGGAGCGAAGACATCGGAAGCGGCTTTCACCGACTCCACGGTAGCGCAGAATTTGAACTGCGCGACGTCCTGTCCGACTTTCGGCAACTCCACGAAAGTGATATCCCCCAGCGAAGACTGGGCGTAATCGGTGATGCCGAATGTCGCGGTTTTTCCGTCGATCTTGACCCACTCGTGTTCTTTGGTATAGAAAAGCTGCTGCGGTACGTTCATCTGATTTCCTCCGACTTGGCTGTCCCCTGCTTGTAAAATGGCCGGGTCACGACCCGCGCGGGGATATCGATCTGATTTTCCTTAAGATTAACCTGCTCGCCGGTTTTGAGCTCGCAGCTGACATACCCCATGGCAATGCCGCAGCCAAGAGTGGGAGAGAATGAACCGCTGGTAACTGCGCCGATCTCCTTGTCCTTAAGGTAAATTTTGTAATTATGCCGGGGCGCGCGGCGTGAATCGCTCTGGAAACAGCGCAAGCGCCGACTCGGCCCCCCGTCTTTCTGGGCCACCAGGGATAATTTCCCGATGAAATCCTTGGAGAAATCTACAAAGCCGGAAAGCCCCGCTTCTACCGGGGTAGTCTGGGTATCCAGATCCTGACCGTAGAGCGGATAGCCCATTTCCAGACGCAGCGTATCGCGCGCGCCCAGGCCGGCGGGTTTAACCCGGCTGTTCTTAAGCAGAAGCCGCCATAATTCAACCACTTTCGCGCTGGAAATATAAATTTCGTATCCCAGTTCGCCGGTATAACCGGTACGGCTGACGATCACGTCTTCGCCGAGCAGTTTGAATTTAGCGAACGTATAGTACGCTAATTTTGCGACATCCGCGCCGACGAGATCCTTGAGAATGACACCGGACAGCGGTCCCTGCACGTCGAGTTTTCCGGTCTGGCCGGAGATATTCTTGAAAGTGATGTCGCGGGAAAGATTGCGCAGAAGGTGATGTTCGTCGTTCTCCTCGGTCGCGGCATTGACGACCAGCATCCATTCCTTTTCCCCGAGCCGGTACACGACCAGATCGTCAATGACCCCGCCGGCCTGATTGAGCATAAAGCCGTAACGGCACTGCCCGGTTGCCATGCCGGTGAGGTTGATGGTTACCACGTGGTCGAGATTGCTGGAAGCCAGATCGCCCTGGACCTGGAACTCGCCCATGTGGCAGATATCGAACACGCAGACATTATTGCGCGTCCAGTGATGTTCTGCCAGAATGCCTTCGTATTGGATCGGCATCAGCCAGCCGCCGAACGGCGCCAGCTTTGCCTGCAATGTGCGATGTTCAGCGATGAGCGGAGTTTCTCGTTGCGGGGTCATATCCATAGTAGTAGCCATTATATCACATCTCCCCTTCCTAATCAACCGCAGACGCTTTCCCCATCCGCAGACGGATCATCGACTTACAAAAATATTATTTATGAACCAATTCAATGATCAGGAATAATATTGTTGTAACTACATGCTACACATAAAGATGGGGAAAGCGTCTGCTAAAAGCGGCGGCCTTGAAAAGTATGTTGCGCCGCGAGGTGGCGTTCGATTTCAGACAGGACGCGCTGCTTTTCCAGCAGCCACAACGGCGCAACCAGCAGATCCGGCGGGCAATCCGCGGTCAATCGCTGGATCACTGTTTGCGGCCAGAGGTATTCCAGGAACTTCGCCGCCAGGTCGACATATTCATCGCGCGTCATCGGCTTGAACTCTCCCCGGCGATACAATGTCTCCAGGGCCGTTCCTTTGATCACATGCAACGGATGGATCTTGACACCGTCCAGCTTGAGCTGTCCGATTGCCCGGGCGGTATCCAGAATCATCGCCTCCGTTTCGAACGGCAGGCCAACGATCGCATGCGCGCATATTTTGATGCGCTTGAATTTCCGGGTCTTATACACGGCATCGAGAAAATCCTCGTATAAATGGCCGCGGTTAATGTATACCAGCGTGCGGTTGTGGATACTCTGCAGCCCATATTCAATCCAGACATCGTATTTGGCGGTATAGGAATCGATCAACGCGAGGATCTGCTCGTCGATACAGTCGGGCCGGGTGGCAATCGCCAGCCCCGCGACATCGGGGAATTGTTTTATGGTATCATACGCCCGCTTAAGTTGATCCACGGAAGCGTAAGTATTGGAATAAGCCTGGAAGTAAACGATGAACTTTTCCGCCTTGAACCGTTTTCTCAAAGCTTGCATGCCCTGGGCGATCTGCTGCTCGATGGCCAGACCGGGCGCGCGGGTGTGCACGCTGAATCCTTCATTGCTGCAATAGATACAGCCTCCGCGGGAACGCGTGCCGTCGCGGTTGGGACAGGAAAATCCCGCATCGACCGTTACTTTATGCACCCGCCCTTTAAATCCCTGTTTTCGGAAATAGTCGGAAAATTTGTAGTAGAGTTCTTTCATAGGGAGCCAAGAGCATCAAACGGAGATTACACTTTCAGGACTTTATCTTTGGAGGGATATTTACCGCAGCTGAATTTCTCCCCTTCCGGACAATACCCAAGCGATTCGCACTTCGCGCCGGCGGCGCCGAAGATTTCGGGCAGTTTCTCCCTGGCCATGGCCAGCATGCGGCCGGCTAAAGCCCGGATCTCCCACTGGGCCCGCACGCAGCAGCGGTGCTTGAAAAAATGCAGCAATTCCCGGCAGTTCATGCTTACCACGATTTTGGTCTCGGCGGCCTGCGGCAGGACAAAACGCGCGTCCTGGTTGGCGACTTCCCCCTGCTGTCCGCCTTCTTTGTACAACGCGAGCAGTTTATTGTACTGTTCCTGTATCTCCTTCATGGTCTGGAGAAAAACCTCTTTCTTGCGCGGATCCTTCTCGATGGAAGGCGGGATGATGTAATCGAACTGGGACTCCTTGACATAGCGTTGCGACTGCTGTGAATTATGAACGACAAAACCGTTGGCTACAAAATTATGGTGCGGAGCCTGCATCTCTATATCGTACGTGTCTTCGATCCCTGCACACTCAATACTGGCTATCTCTACCCATTTTATGACTCGAAAACAACCGCTTGACCTGGCATGATAGGGTATAGGGTCAATTCCGAAAATATTCATATATTCCATTTCATGATTGTTCACTTTAAAATGGCATTTCCTGCAAAGAGTCACTAAATTATCTGTATCCGCCGGGTCGACCGGATTGACATAGAGCGGCACCCGATGATGCAGCGTCAAACGGCCTCCAACCTGCTTGCACAGGCGACATTGAAAACCATCTCGCCTATAAATGTCCTTACGGACTTCGGGAGATACCATTTTGCGCAAGGTAACGTCCAACCGCGTAACTCCCCCCTTCCACATAGGATTGCGCGGGCCTTTCATCCTCTCGGAAATCGCCTTTTTCTCCTCAAGGGTGCGATTGCGATTAAGCTTCCAATGATATCCACGATTGGGAGGATGCCCATGCAAACCGCCGATTTCTTTCTGTAAACCATGCTTGAATACCCAGCTTCTCACCGTATGACCGGAGCATCCAATCAGCTTCGCAATAGTTTCTTGCTTCAGATTCTTGAGACTATATTGCTCCTCCAGCCATTGCCTGTTTCTAAGCACAGCAAAACTCGGATGCCGGCAAGCAATACCGTTAACGCCCAGTTGAGGTCTGACGCGTATAATATCTTCCAAAGGCAACCAGCCATCTCGCGTTAAAAACCGATGATTAATCGTGGCTTTTATGCTCTGGCCGTTAGTCAACTTCACCCGCCATACCATTTGCCTGCCGGTGTACAGAATTGTTTTGATCTTCCCCCGATCAAATACCTTCCCCTGCTCATCGTAAGCATTCAACCTGATCAGTTTTAAACGAGACCTGCCGTGCGGGGTCAGCATTCTCTCATACAACGATTTCAAGGTATACTTTTTATACGACCGAGCACTGTCATTCCGTGCTCCCTTGATTATCGTATCTCCCGTTAAACAGAAAGAAGCGATCCGGTGACGCACCAGCTGATGGGTCAGCGCCCGCGACACGCCCTGGATAGCAAAGGTGAATTTAGCATGCTCGAGCGGGCTTTCATGGCCGGAAGCGACCACTTTACGGATGAACTCCCCGGCTTTGCCGGGATCGGCGCTGCCGTCGTCAAAGATATCGCCGGCAAATTTATCGGAATAGCACTGCCGGCAGGCGGCGTAAATGATCGCCAGGGCGTTATCGGTGACTTCCAGCAATTTGACGTCAAGTTGTGTTTGCGACACCGGTTCTCTGCTCCTTATCAAAACACGCATCGGTCATTTTCATGCGTTACCCACAGAACAGTTGTATATTATACTTGATTCGAATGTATTCTTCAAGCATAATCCGGCCTCTTAAAACAGAATAGCCCTGATCGGGTTACCCGATCAGGGCTATCTGCGTATTTTCTTTCATCCGGGCCGACTGCGTATGCCCGAGTGAAGAAAAGTCTTTTACGCTCTTATTTCTTGTAGCCTACATACCAGATACCGATAGGCTGGCCGGAAGCGTCTTTGATAGGCTCGTATCCGGTTTCATATTTCTCGCCCAGGATATCCGCTTCGCCGTAGAACGATTCGCCGTTCTTGATCTTCTTGATGGCGGCTCCGTTGGGGTCAAGCATGGTCCCGACGGCTCTATTGCCATCCTTGATGACGTTCGTAGAAATACGCTTGAATCCATCGCCTGACGCCGCGAAGATAGTGGCGGTGCAGCCGTTATTATCGGCGACTTCATCGACCAGATCGTAATTTCCGTTCATTTCATCTTCTCCGAACATCAATGTGCCGCCGTCAAGCTTGGGCTGACCCAAAGAGTTCGTTTTTTCCTGAAGCATCTTCATAGCTGTCTTGACTTTTCCCTGCAGATCCTGCGCATGAAGCCCGCTCACATTGCTCACAACCATCAGACTTGCCACGACTAACGCGATCACTACTCCATACCAGCTTCTCATTTGTTCCTCTCCTTTGTTAAACGCTACACTACATATTTCTACACGACAATTACTTCTCCCCCCTAAGCAGTTTTTATCTTCTCACCTCCGTGTTGAGTTTTCTTAATATCCGCAGAAGCATCCAGCTTGAATTTGCTCACCACATCCAGCAGATCCGTGGAAAGCCTCGCAAGCTCCTGCGCGGAAGCAGACATTTCTTCCATCGACGCCGTTTGCTCTTCAGTGCTGGAGGTCACCTGCTGCGCAGTCGCGGCAGATTCCCGGGCGATCGATACGACCTCGTTGAGGCTCTTGACCACGTGTTCAACCTCGACGATGATCCCCTGGCCGAATGAAACGATCTCATTGGTCACTCCTGAAGCGCTCTGCGCCGCAATCGTAATTGCATTTAACACTTCGGATATTTTAAGGACCTGCGTTTTGCCGTCCTGAACTTCTTTGGAGCTGACTTCTATGGAATCGACCGCGTGATTGGTCTCGCTCTGTATGGACCTGATCAACCCGCCGATCTTACGCACAGCTTCAGCGGATCCTTCGGCCAGCTTACGGACTTCCTCGGCTACGACCGCGAACCCGCGTCCCGCCTCACCCGCGCGCGCCGCTTCTATGGCCGCGTTCAAGGCCAGCAAATTGGTCTGGTCGGCGATGGAAGTAATGGTCTCGGTAATTTCCCCGATCTGCTGCGACATCTGACCCAGTTTCTGGATGACTTGCGCCGTCTCGGTAACGGTATTGGTCAGCTGCTCGATCTTGCCCACAGCAGTATCCGCGGCTTCTTTGCCCTGCAGAGCCGTAGTGCTGGCGTCTTTTACCGTCTTACTCGCCGCCTGGGCGTTCTCCACCATCTGCTTTATGCTGTTGGAGGTTTTCTCCATGGTGGCAAAGGTCTCATCGATACGCTTGGCTTGCGTGTCCGCGCCCTTACTGACTTTGGTGATCGCGCTCGACACTTCCTGGGTAGTGGCGTTCATCTCTTCCGAAGAAGAGGACATTTCCTGCGCGGAATTGGCCACTTTATCCGCGCTCGAACGCACCTGTGAAACGATCTTATGCATCGATTTCACAATTTCGTTGAAAGCCCGCGCCATGAGCCCCAGTTCATCCTCGCTTTTGATAGCGACCTGCTGGGTTAAATCGCCGTTACTGATCGGCAAACTGGCGTCGATCAACGCCTTCACGGGCTTATTGATGGATGCGACCAGCAAGAACGAGATCGCGATGCCCAGTAATACCGCCAGTGCGAAACCGATGATCAGGATAGCCGCTGTTCCGGACAGGGAATTGATGGATTTATTCGAAGCCACCGAGATATCCTTAAGGCTCATCTCCGACGCTTCCTTGACCAGGGCCACGATCTGGACCGACAGATCGCTGATCTTCTTTACTTCATTCTCTTTCTGCGTCCATTTCAAAGCAAACTGACCGTATGCGTTTTTCGTTTCGTTCGCCGCCTTCTCGCATTCATCCAGCATTTTGCGCAGCGATTTATGCTTGGTGATACGGCGTAACGCGTCGATCTCCGAATTAACGTTGTCGAACAGAATATTGGCATCATTGATGGTCTTGGGATCCCTGGAGACCTGGGCACGTAACCCGACCTTTTCCAGTTTGAATCCCAGATCATTAAGCTCTTTACACAGTTTGATCTTATTCAACCGGTCCGCAAGTTTATCGGCTTTGACCCCGATGGCGATTTCACCGCCCATTTCTCCGATCTGCACCTTCAAGAAACTCGCCGCTGCATCCAGATACACGCGCACCGCGTCGTTGGATCTGCGTCGCTCATTATTGAGCGCGTTGTTCAAATCGACGATCAGATTCAAGCCCCGCTCATATTGTTTGATCTTATCGTCGATCTCTCTGACGGCGTCCTGCAATTGTTTGAGCTTCGCGGATTTCTCGCTCAACGTCTGGGCTTCTCCCAGGGTTTTCTTAAGGTCATCCAGGTCTTTTTTGATCGCGACAACCTGCTTTTTGTCACCCGAAACAAGATACGCCTGCGTTAATGTATAGGTATTGGAAGTAATACGCTCGATCTTATTGGCGATAGTCACGCTGGGCAGATTCTCATTTGCCAACCCGCCGGAGATGATTTTAACCTTGCTCAAATTGAACATGGTGATGCTGCCTACCAGCATCAATAACCCGAGAATCGCAACAAATCCTCCCCCTATTTTCCATCCAAGCTTGATATCTTTAAGCATGTACCACCCTCCTTATTGTTTTTTCTGACTTAAGCCGGCACCGCTTTCAGATGACGTTCAACGTTCTTGAACTCTTCTGGAGTAATTATATTATTAAGATCAAGCAGAACCAACAGGCGATCCTTGAGTTTGCCGATACCTTTGATATAATGCTCCGGCACTTCGGTATTGACCAGATTCGGGACATCTTCAGCGCAGTTTGCGGAAAGCCTCAAGACCTCGGATACCGAATCCACGATCATGCCTACCGTATGTCCGCCCACCTCTACGATGATAATCCTGGAATGATCCCCCCGCTTATTTATCGTCAGGCCCAGTTTCTTCGCCAAATCGATAACCGCCAGTACCTGTCCGCGTAAGTTAACCACCCCCTCAATGAACGCGGAGGCTTTGGGAAGACTGACTATCTGCATGAGCCTCACGATTTCACGCACCTGGCTGATATCCACGCCAAACTCTTCATTGCCAACGGCAAAAACCACAAGTTGATACTCTTTCGCTTTCTCTTCAGCCATGTATCATCCCGGTTAGAGAACAAAAAAACCACCCCACGAAAAAGAACCGACCTCTTCGCTAGGTGGTAGACAAAAAATGCTTCTTTGTAACGCCAATTACCCCCGGATAATCAGCATTCATCATTAACACTTTTATACCAGAATTTCAAAAATTGTCAAGAGATAGTTTAAAGATCCCGATGCGAAAAAAAGATATTAGTTATTGTCAGCATTAGGCTTAACTGCACTATTGCCGCCCCGACCGTCACTTCGCCCGGAGGAAAGAACCGCTTTTTAAGCACATTCCGGAAAGAACCGAGGCAGGCATACTGCCGGGGACACCGTCGAATTGTTTACCAATAACATCATGGTGTAACCCGTTGAAAATAAACGGTGGGGGAGAGATTCGAACTCTCGAAGGACTTGCGCCCTTAACAGTTTTCAAGACTGCCGCATTCAACCGCTCTGCCACCCCACCAGAAAGATTCCGCCATTGGCATCGCCTGACGATGCGCAAGCGCATTTCCCGTTCACTGCGTTCACGGGACTCCTGCGCTTCGCTCAGTCGCAACCGCTCTGCCACCCCACCGGAACTCCTTAAGGTTTTATTCAGATGTGACGTCCAGCGAGTGCGATGGAATTTCCGAAGGAAATTCTGAGCGTTTACGAGCTGGACAGATTAACCGCACCCTTGAGCCGGGATACAAGACTCACAGTGCGAACACCTGCTTGACCACCGCGTAATAGATGCCGTGGGCGATCCTGGACATCCCGGTGAAGAAATCCAGGAAGGAGAACTCCGCGAACAACAGATTCAAAGCGAATCCCAGTATAAACAGGTTGATCACATATACCAGCGAAAAACCGAACAGATAATTCGCCTTCAAAAAGTCGCCCTGGCGGGAACGCAATGTCTTGGCGCTGAAAACAATATGCAGAGCCATGGTCAATCCCAGAGTGAACACGCAATACAGCGTGACCATATCCTGGCGCGTTGAATTCAAAAGCATCAACAAAGGATACACGCACAATAACACAAGGGCGTAGATGGGCAGGACGAACGGCGCGACTTTCACCAGCGGCGCAAAGAATTTAAAGACAAACGCCAGCAGCTTCTGTCCCTTTTGATAGACGATCGCCGGCTCAAAAACGAAGAAATGAAAAAGCACGAAACTCAACACCCCCCACCAGAAATACGACTTGATCATTTTATCCAGGGTATTGAATTCATCCAGGAACGCCCGCGTGCCGGCATAAACCACCACCAGCAGGATCAATCCCAGCACGAATTTGATCACGCTGGCGACTTTCTCGGCGAACATCCTCCCTTTCGACTTTATGTCGCCGCCGGAATCGAGTCCCGGATCAAGCTGACTGAAATCAGGTGCGTCCTGCCCCTGCGGGCCCGCGTCAAAATCCCTAGGAAATGGTTTCTTTGCCATCGAGGTATCTCCTTAAGACTTCGGGTATGATGATGGAACCGTCCTTTTGCTGATAATTTTCCAGGATGGCGATCACCGTGCGCGCCAGCGCTACCCCTGACCCGTTCAGGGTATGCACGAATTCGACTTTCTTCGTATCTTTCCGGCGGAAACGGATATTCGCCCGCCGCGCCTGAAACCCTTCGAAATTCGAACAGCTCGACACTTCCAGCCATTTATCCGTGCCCGGCGCCCAGGCTTCCAGATCGTAACATTTGGCGGCGGCAAAGCTGATATCCTGCGAAGACAACGCCACCACCCGGTAAGGCAAACCCAGCAGCTGCAATACGGTCTCCGCGTTATTGACCAGCGTTTCCAGTTCCGCGTATGAGTTTTCCGGTTTGACGAACTTCACCATCTCCACCTTGTCGAACTGATGAACGCGCATCATCCCGCGCGTGTCCTTGCCGTAAGAACCCGCTTCTCTTCTAAAACAGGCGGTATAGGCGGTCAGGTACCGGGGCAGATCATCCTCGTTAAGGATCTCGTCTCCGTAGATATTGGTCACCGGCACTTCTGCGGTCGGGATCAGGAACATGTCTTCATCTTTAAGCCGGTACATGTCCTCTTCCATCTTGGGCAGCTGCCCGGTCCCGGTCATGGTTTTACGATTGACCAGATACGGCGGAAAGATCTCGGTATATCCGTGCCTGGAAGTATGCAGATCGAGCATGAAGTTGAACAACGCCCGCTCAAGCTTGGCGCCCCATCCTTTGAAAAGCAGGAAATTCGAACCGCTGATCTTGGTGGCGCGGGCAAAATCCACGATATCCAGATTCTCGCACAGCTCGACGTGACTCTGCGGTTTGAAATCGAACTGCCGGGGCGTACCCCAGTTGCGGACGATCACCGCTTTATCCGGCGCGCCGACGGGAACCGACTCATGCGGCACGTTCGGGATGGTCAGAAGAAGTTTGTTCAGATCCGCTTCCTTGAGCGCTAACTGGCCTTCCAGTTCGTTGATCTGGCGGGAGATCTCTTTCATCGAAGCGATCGTTTCTTTGGGATCCTGTTTGGCTTTCAACAATGCGCTGATCTCGTCGTTGGCTTTATTCTGCCGGGCGCGTAAAGCTTCCACTTCGCCCAGCACTTTGCGCCGGTCGTCGTCGACCCGCAGGACACTGTCCAGGTCGAATTTGGAATTACGCTTCTGCAAAGCCGTTTTGACCAGATCCGCGTTCTCGCGTATGAATCGCATATCCAGCATGGGACTGCTCCTTATCGCTGCTGCTCTTATCCTTTAATCACTCCCAGGGGTCTCATCCTGCACACCCGGGTGGACAGCCCGGCCTTGTGCACTACATCAACCACGTCATTGACGTTCTTGTAAACTTCCGGCGCCTCTTCCACCAGCGTGCCTCTGCCGGCAGCCATCACCGTAATACCTTTCGATTCCAGATCTTTAAGCAACTGCCGGCTGTCGATGGACCGGGTCGCGGCGCTGCGCGACATCACCCGGCCCGCGCCGTGGCAGGTGCTGCCGAATGTTTCTTCCATCGCTTGCTGCGTGCCGACCAATAAGTAAGAATTGCGCCCCATATCGCCGGGGATGATCACCGGCTGGCCCATCTGACGATACCGCTGCGGCAGTTCCGGATGCCCGGGGCCGAACGCGCGGGTCGCCCCTTTGCGATGCACGCAGACATTCTTGAGCTGCCCGTTCACCGTGTGTTTTTCGATCTTGGCGATGTTATGCGCCACATCATACACCAGGCGCATCTGCATCTTCTGCCAGGGAGTCCCGAAGAACTCCTGGAACGTCAACCGCGCCAGATGCATCAGGCATTGCCGGTTGGCCCAGGCATAGTTGGCCGCGCAGCGCATCGCGGCCAGATAAGCTTTCCCTTCCGGCGAGGTTACCGGCGCGCAGGCCAGCTGGCGGTCCGGCACTTCGATCTTATACTTGTCCAGACAACGCACCATCGACCGGACGTAATCGTCGCAGATCTGATACCCCAGACCGCGCGAGCCGGAATGGATCATGAGGGTGATCTGTCCCTGGTCAAGATTAAGGGCATCGCAGGCGTCGCGGTTATACAACTGGTCGATCACCTGCACTTCCAGGAAATGGTTGCCTGAACCCAGCGTGCCCGATTGGGCCTTGCCGCGCTCATAGGCGCGTTCGGAAACTGCCGCGGGATCCGCGCCCTGGATCGCGCCGGATTCTTCAGTGCACTCCAGATCTTCCTGGACCCCGAAACCCTGTTTGACCGCCCAACCCGCTCCTTCGACCAGGAGCTTGCGCTCTTCCTTCTCGCTGATCCGGATATCGCCTTTCGATCCGACGCCGGTGGGAATAGCGTTAAAGAGCCGGCAGGTTAAATCTTTGATCCTGTCTTTGACGTCATCGTAGCGCAGGTTGGTGGTCAACAACCTGACCCCGCAGTTAGAAACCACGAAAGTGTCGGCAACAAAATTATGATCCCGATGCCCTACAGTAAAATCGTATACATACTCCGGAGACGCCGATTCTTCGATCGTCTCGATCGCGTCCCAGAGCATGCCGGACATCTCTAATCCCGCGGTATTCTCATCCATAAAGCTGACGAAATTCAACGCCGCGGAACTTATGCGTGGGCCCGTTTTCCTGCCTTCATAAACAGATCTTTCAATGAACCGGCGATTCACGAATTCCGAGCCGATACTCTCGGTAATCTGGGCGGGACTGAAGCCCCGGGCATGCAAACGCTGTGCCTGAACGCTTTTCTCCTCGCGTTCCCGGAGTATCCGCTGTTTGTATTTCAAGAACTGAATAGCGGCATTAGCCAGGAAACTGCGGTGAAGATTATACTCAAATCCTACCCTGCTGTACAGTGTTATCAGATCTTCGGTTTTGCTGGCCAGGATCAACCGTATACGATAGTTGAAAGTCCCTTTCCTGGTAAATCCGGAGTGACTTTCGCTGATCGCGACCGTCCTGACCCCGAACTCGGTCAACAGGGTGGAAATATCTTTGAAAAACGCGATAGCATCGTCGGCTAGAAGCCCGTTCTTGTTCATTGAAACTACGGGACAATAGAGATTATATCCCTGCTCGCGAAAAGATTTCGGCGATGACATTTCCGCCCCGAAGTAAGCTGCCAGGAACAATCTCTTCTGCCAAAGCGGAGCTTTGAATAGCCATCGCGGAACAGAAAACGGCTTCTCCGCCTTATTGCCATATGGACAGCCCAATAAGATCAATAATACGGAAAAAGAACTGGAAACGACCTTGCAGGACTCTTCCAGATGCTCGAATTGAACCAAATCATAGGGGGTGTTGATTGCATGCCGGCGGTTGCGCCGGTACACCCGCGAGCAAGTGAACCCGGTTTTCGCGACATCTTTACGAATGAGCTCCAGGTCTTCTTTCTTCCCCCAGAATCCGGTCACTCCTTTGCCGCGGCTTTTAGCAAAATGGATATTACCGTCGCCGATACAATACCCCGCTATCTTGATCAAATAAGGCAACGCCGGCGAATCGTAGCGCAACGGTAAAAGGCCTCTTTTTTTCAGATGATTCAAAACCTGGATACCGGCATTGCCGCCCGAGTCCTTTTTAAGCGCTGCAAGCAACCGCACTACGTCTTCTTCGTCGACAATGATCTCCCCGCCCGGTTTCTCGAAAGGCACACCTTCAAAAGGGTACAGGGCTACACGATTGCCTGCCGCAAGCCGTTTCAGAGGCACCATGCCGTCCTGCGTCCAGAAAGGATGATCTGCCGTGGCTTTTATTTTCCTCCCCGTTACCGTAGTTATCTCAAAGAGCTTTTCTCGCGGCGCCATCTTGATATACGCGCAGATCGCCGCATCCTCTTTTCTGCCCCGGCGGAAATCCATGACCGCTAACCGATTCGTCCGCCAGGTCTGTTCAAGATCGGCAATACGCAGAGAATAGCCGAAAGCATGCAAGACGCGCGATTCAGCGGTAAGGCAGTTGATATCGAACCCAACGCCGCCGGGCGAGATCACTCCTCCGGCCTCGATATCCGTCGCTGCGACGCCGCCGATGGGGAAACCATAGCCCCAGTGAATATCCGGCATGGCCAGAGAAGCGTTGATGATCCCCGGCAGGAACGCCACATTGGCGACCTGCTCCGCGGCTTTGTCGCGGAGAATGTCTTTTAAGAGCTTCTCGTCGGCATAAATAAGGCCCGGCACGCGCATGCCGGGCTTATAGGAAGGCGGGATGCGCCAGCGAAAATCGTCGACTTTCTCCAACGTTCCCTGCCAAAGATCGCTCATCTGTATCTGATTTAACTGATAAATTTTATCCCGGTAGCGAAGCTGCCGTCGGGATCGGTGCGCTGCCAGACGACTTTTCCCAGCGCTTCAACATGCACCGGCGGGTCTCCCGGCAGGTCGAAATCCACATGCAGGATGGTTCCTTGCACCAGGGCTCTTTTGGTGTGAAGGCACAAACCTCCCTGACTGATGTCCTTGGAAATGCCTTCTTCTACTGCCGGCATGACTACAGAGAACTTGACCGCGGTGTTGACCTCCACCCTGGGGAATTGCCTTTTTTCCATCCCGCCGCCGGAACTCTCTTCAGACATCAAAAATCACCTTGGCTTTCCAGGAAGAACCTCTATGTTCCAGAGCCAGTTCATGAAATGTAGCCGCTTTGATCTCGGTAGTGATCCGATACCGGGCGACAGGTTCTCCCCGGACAGATCCTTTAAGATGAGTATCGTCGATTGTGTCTATACGAAAATCAGAGAATATGACGTTTTTAACGGCAGATAGAGACAGGAGTTCATTCAACCATGCGATGAATAATTCTTCGCTGTCTGCCGCCTCCAGGTGGATGGGAATTGTGCGCGCAGTCCGTCGCGTAGAAACGCCTGTCTTACGCGATGCGATAAGCGAGAACATCGCTTCAGCCGCATGGATAAACAGATCCGCCAGGCGTGCGCCGATGACCTCGATACCGATATCAGCGGTATGCTCGATAATCTTGAACGTGCTCTGATCCACCTGGAAAGAATATAAATGAGCCGCCGTGGAATCGAACCACGAACCTTGACCTTAAGAGGGTCCTGCTCTACCAATTGAGCTAGCGGCCCGAAATCAGTTTAATTATTTTAGCGTAAAATGGCGGGATTTGCAACAGCAAATCAACAAAATTTCCCTGCTCCCGGCTTCCTCAAACTCAATGCGCCTGGCAGGACTTGAACCTGCAACGCCCAGCTCCGAAGGCTGGCGCTCTATCCAATTGAGCTACAGGCGCAGCTATGATCCGTTTCGCGCCGTGTCCCTGCGCATAGATGTGCGCAGCACATCTGCAGGGGCAGGCGCAGCTATGATCCGTTTCGCGCCGTGTCCCTGCGCATAGATGTGCGCAGCACATCTGCAGGGACAGGCGCAGCTATCATCCGCTTCTATGGGGACGTTCCCCGGTCAATATACTTCGCAGACGCCGCCGATAAGCGCGCAGAACGATTCCATCGCGCCGCGTTCCACCGGAAAGATATCCTTTTCCGCGGTGCAGCGCACCGGCGAAGTAAGCTGGCATTTATCCGGGCCGATGCGTTTCACCGTCTGCGCCAGCAATTTGATATGCTCGCGGCTATCATTGATACCTTTAACCAGCATCACTTCCAGCCAGATCCTGCCGGCGTATTCTTTGCGTAGAGCGACCAGCGCAGCGATAATATCTTCCACCTGGATACCGGGCATCGGCCGGTCTATCCGCTCAAAAATATCCTGCGTAGCCGCATCCAGAGAAGGAATGATCACATCCGCGCCCAGGATCGATTTTCTTACCGCAGCATCGACCAGCAATGAAGAATTGGTGATCAAACAAACCGGGATCGCCGTCAATGCTTTGATCCCGGCAATGATCTGCCCGATACCGCTGTGCAATACCGGCTCGCCGGAACCCGAAAGAGTCACATAATCGAGCTTTCCGGCCAGAGCCGCGTTATCCGCCAGCCACGCCCGCAATTCTGCCAGAACATCTTCAACGGGAACGTAGGGTTTGCGTTCCCGGGTCCTGCGGGCAGAAGCCCCCAGCTGGCAATAAACACAGTCAAAACTGCAGGTCTTATGCGGCGTCAGCGAAATGCCCAGCGAGAAACCTAACCGTCTTGACTGCACCGGACCATAAATGCTTTTCATAATAAACAATAATCCCCCACGTTTCAAAATAACTGCTTAGGCATCTTGAAAGTGGGGGATTATCCTATTTTACTTCGATAACCGAATTCTGGGTCCCAAAAGAGTTATACACCACTTGGGATTGAGGATCATTGAGCCAGGACCCGTCAACAAAGAACTTATATTCGTATGTGCCGGGCGTCAGGTTAACCTTAACTGCCCAGGTTCCCTTGACGTCTTTCTTGGCTAGAAGACTGTTTGTATCCCAATTATTGAACGTCCCCGCTACACTGACCCTTTTGGCCTTAGGCATGGCTATTTTGAACTGCGTAACTTTTGCCACCTTCGGCTTTGAATCTGTTTTTGACACTGTGCCTGTTCTTGGCATGTTAACCTCCTTTGTCACAATTAGTTATCATACACCATATTCAAAGTGTGTCAAGGATTTTTATTAACCGCCTTCACGGCAACCAGAGCAATACCGCGGGCATCCGCCAGACGGATCACCTCCTGCCGATCGAGAATCAGCGTTGTTCCGGATTCCATAGCCAGACAGCTCGCTCCGGCCTTCACCAGGGTTTTGACCGTCTGCAGACCGACTACCGGAATATCAAAACGCATATCCTGACCGGTGCGGCCGACTTTGATCACCACCAGGTTGCCCCGGGCGATCCGCCCGGCCCGGCGGATAAGATTATCGGTTCCTTCCAGGGCTTCAACCCCGACTACGGCTTTATTCTTTACCCCGATGGTCAGTCCGATGTCCAGGTCGGCGATTTTCTTAGCCAGCTCATAGCCAAAACGCACATCCGCCCATTCTTCGGCGGTTGGCTGGCGCCGCGTCAACACCCCGACGCCGGGAATCTGATCCTGCAGGAACGTGGTGGAATCGATCAGCTGTATCCCGGCTTTTTCCATCTGACCGGCGATCGATGAGAAGATGGTATTGGCTTTGCGGTCTTTCATCGCCGCCAGCAACTTCTGTAAACTCCGGCTCTCCCTGACTTCCCGGCTGAACAGTCGGAAAGGGCTGATCTGTCCGGCCATCACCACCCGGGTAATCCCTTCGGACTGGAAAATATCGAAGAGCCGGTCGAAATCCTTCAAAGACAGCCAGTAAACCTTTTCTACCAGCCTGGCCAATTGCCGGGAGGTTTCGCCTTTGATCGCGATCGCGACTACCGGCTGACGGGCTTTGCGCGCAGCCTGGGCGAAAACAATCGGAAAACGTCTGTTCCCAGCAATTAATCCGATTCTCTCCATGGCTCTACCTTCGCTGTGATTGGTTTCCTAAAAGGGCAAGCGCTTAAATCCGGACGTCGGGACCATCCCCTTCAGAGTAATCATCCTTCTGGCAGGAGCGAGCAACGCCCCGTTCAGAATTCTTGATGAACTCAACCAGGTAGGCAACATCTTTATTGGTCATCAATGCCGGATCGAGCTGATCCGCGGCTTTTTTGGCCGGGATGCCGGAATTAAAGAGGACGCGAAAAGCGCGTTTGAGACATTTTATCGATTCAACCGAAACGCCGTGGCGTTTGAGGCCGATCAGGTTCAGACCGAATACCCTGGCCGGATGTCCATCGCAGGTCGAAAATGGCGGGATATCCTGAATCGCCTTGGAACAACCGCCGAGTATGGAATGTTTTCCCACCCGGACGAACTGATGCACCGCGGTCAATCCGCTGACGAAACCATAATCTTCGACACAAACATGCCCTCCCAGCGTGCCGCAATTGACGATGATGCAATGGTCGCCCACGATGCAATCGTGCGCGATATGCGCGTTAGCCATAAAGAGATTATGACTGCCGATAACGGTCTTACCGCCTTCGCCTGTCCCGGGATTGATCGTGCAATATTCGCGGATAGTGTTATGATCGCCGATCTCCAGAAAACTTTTTTCGCCTTTGAATTTCAGGTCCTGGGGGCGGGCGCCGACGATCGCGCCGGTAAAGATTTCGCACTGCTTGCCGATAGTGGTGTGACCGGTAACCAGGCAATACGCGCCGATTTTGGTCCCGCTGCCGATAGTGACGTTATCTTCGATGATCGCGAACGGGCCGACCTGCACGTCAGCGGCCAGATGCGCTTTCTGGGAAACGAGTGCCGTAGGATGTATATTCATAGAGAGTTAACCCCTGTACGAGTTAAGACGATTCATCAAGGGCGCAGGTCAATTCCGCTTCTGCGACCACTTTTCCGTCGACGGATGCCGTGCCATAGAGCTGGCCGATCCTTGATTTTACCCGCAGCGACCTCACCTCGAATACCAGCTGATCGCCGGGAACGACTACTTTCCTGAATTTAGCGTTATTGATAAGCATGAAAAAAGCGATCTTTCCCTGGTTGCCCGGCTGGGAAAGCATCATCACTCCGCCGACCTGGGCCATGGCTTCGATAATGAGCACGCCCGGCATAACGGGTTTGCCCGGGAAATGCCCCCGGAAGAAGTAATCGTTGATGGTGACGTTCTTGATACCCACGATACTCTTGCCGGGTTCCAGCGAAATGATCCGGTCCACGAATAAAAACGGTTCCCGGTGCGGGATAATCTTCATGATCTGGTTGACATCCAATCCGGAGCCCGGAATGACTTCCCGGGATTCCGGCACCGCGGGAACGGCCGCACTCTGCTGCGCCAGTATCCGCTTGACCAGCTGGATGTTCAGGGAATGACCGCTGCGCAAAGCGATAATATGACCTTTGACCGCCACGCCCCGGCTGTAAATATCGCCGATCAGGTCGAGAATTTTGTGGCGCACGAATTCATCGGGGTAACGCAAACTGTTCCTGATCACCCCTTTTTTGCCGACCACCAGGGTATTGTCGTAATTGGCGCCTTTACCGAACCCTTTGGTGCGCAGATGCTCCACTTCGTCTTCCAGACAAAAGGTCCTGGCGGCGGCCAGGTGCTGTTTGAATACCGCAGGCGTAATCTCCATTTCGAGGAACTGGGCCTGCAGAAAAGGATGATCGTAACTCAACGTGTAAGAAATCTTCAAACCGTCATAGGGCAATGCCGTGATGCTGGCCCGGTTGTCCTGAATGACGATCGGCTCCTTCACGGCGATAGTCCGGGCATCGGCTTCCAGTTCCCGGATACCCGCTTTCTCCAGGAGCTCGCAGAACTCTTTGCTGCTGCCGTCCATCCCCGGGATCTCGCTGGCGTCGACCTCGATGCGTATGGTATCGATACCCAGACCGTTCAATGCCGCCAGCAGATGCTCTACCGTCTGGATCTGGTTCTCCGCCTGTCCCAGGAAACTGCAGCGCAGGCTGCCCGAACGTTCTATGGGAGCGTCCATGCCGACGCGGATCACCGGCTGCGCCGGCAAATCCGTGCGCACGAATTGAATACCGCTGTCGGCAGCGGCAGGCTTGAAGACTACGCGCGCGCGCTGGCCGGTATGCAGCCCCACGCCCTGAATGCTTGTTTCCTTCGCGATTGTTTTCTGTTTTGCCATAGCGTAGTTGTATTATGCGGTTAGCTTTTTTTCAAGTTCGGCGATTCTCTGTTTCAATTCTTTGATCGTTTCGGCCATCTTGGGTAAATTCGAGATATACGCGCTGATCTTCTTGGCGACGTCGATTTGCCTGGCCGGCGTTCCCCAGACCGCGCTATTCTCGGCGAGCGATTTACTCACCCCGGATTGAGCCATGACCACGGAGTTATCCCCGATATGGACATGGCCGACCACCCCGACCTGTCCGGCGAGTATAACATTATTACCGAGGCTGGAGCTGCCTGAAATACCGACCTGGGCGACAATAAGGCAGTTCTTGCCGATGATCACGTTATGCGCGATATGCACCAGGTTATCGATCTTGGTCCCCTGGCCGATGACGGTCTTATCAAAACGGGCGCGGTCGATAGTCACTCCCGCGCCGATCTCGACGTCATCCTCGACCACGACGATCCCGACCTGGGGAATCTTGCGATGCCGCCCCTCAACCGTGACGAACCCGAACCCGTCGGAGCCGATCACCGCGCCGCTGTGAATGATCACCCGGCTGCCGATAACCGCTTCCTCGCGGATAGAAACATTCGGATAAATCACCGTCGCGCTGCCGATGCGGCAGTTGCGACCGACATAACAACCCGGGTAGATGACGCTGTTCTCTCCGATAGTCGCGCCGTCTTCTATCACCGCGCAGGCGCCGACAGCCGTCCCCGCTCCCAGCCGGGCCGTCGCGCTGATGATCGCCCCCGGATGGACGCCCGCGGGATGTTTGACCTTCTCCTGCGGCAGAACGAAAGAAACCACTTCGGTAAAAGCGAGCGAAGGATTATCGACGCGCAGGATCGTCTTGCCGCCGGACTCGACGGAGCGTCCCGTGATCACAGCCGAAGCCCTGGTCACGGGAAGAAACGGCAGGTATTTGGGGTTAGCCAGGAAGGTGATATCACCTTCAGACGCCTCCTGGATCCCCGCTACGCCCGTGATCTTCAGGTTCTCATCGCCGACAATCTCACCGTTCACTAAACGGGCAATTTCTTTGAGCGTCTTGGGCATACTGATTATTTCTTGGAGCCTTTATTAATAAGCTCGATGATTTTATCGGTGATATCCAGATTCTTATCCTGATACACCAGAACGCGGTCATTAAACACCATGGTGTAGCCTTCCTTCTCGGCAAATTGCTTGATGGTGTCGTTGATATCCTTGAGCAGTTCTTTCATCTTGTCATCCTGCTCTTTGCGCAGATCAGTCTGCTTCTGACGATCGAATTCCTGCAGGCTCTTGATCTTGTTTTCCAGCTCGGTCTTCTTGGCTTCCTTCTCTTTATCGCTCAACAGGTTCATCTTATCCTGGAATTGTTTGACATCGTTGACCAGCTTGTCTCTTTCTTTCTCGTACGCATCCTGCTTATTCCCCAGAGCCTTATCATAATCCTTGGTCTTGCTATATTCGCTGAAAATCCGGGTCAGATCAACATAGGCAAATTTATCCGCTGCGTGCGCAGTGCTGACGATCCCCAGGCCGATCAACCATGCCAACATGCTTACTCCCAACAACAGGTGCAGCTTTTTCATCTTACTTCTCCTCTTTTTTTATCCCTGACCGCATAAGCCTTTTTCCCGAAACACGGTATCAGTGCTTCAAGACTGTACGCAACAGAGACGTGGTGTTGATAGTGCTATCCTTTAAAAACCATGACTCATGCTGAAATGGAAACGCCCGCTGTCCTTCTTATCCCGTCCGGATTCTTTATTCAACGGAATGCCGTAATCAAGCATGACCGGACCGATCGGGGTTTTCAGACGCATCCCGAAGCCGTAAGAGGACTTGAAACCGCCTGAACCCAGATCGCTGGAGCGGGACCAGACATTACCTACATCGTAAAAAAGAGCCAGCTTCATGAAGTTGACCACCGGATAGAGGTATTCGATATTGCCGACCAGAAGCGCCTCGCCGCCTAACGGATCTCCGCTGACAGAGTCGACCGGCCCCACCTTACGCTCGCGGTATCCCCTGACAGTATACGCGCCGCCGGCAAAAAACCGCTCATAGATCGGAATACGTTCGGAATCCTCATACGTATCCGCCAGCCCCACCCTGCCCTTGAATTCAACCACCGCTCTCTTGAACAACTTCAGATAATGAGATTCTCTTCCAAAAAACTTCCAGAACTCTTTATCTCCGCCGAACGGTCCGCCGGCAACCTGCATCGAGCCGGTCAACAAATCCCCGCGGGTGGGATCAAAAACATTATCGCGGTTGTCGAACGACAATCCGAATTCCATGCTGCTGACTTGATTCGTCCCTTCTTCCGCTTTCAGATCCTGGGTGGCATCGGTTGAAATATTGGTAATCTTTATCGTATCGTAGGTATAGGTCAGATTCGCCCGGACATATTCGGAGAGTTCTTTGCCCAGCCGCAGATCGCCTCCGGTAACGTCTTCATCATACCCGTACCCGGTATCTTCCTCGCGTTCGCGGCTATGTTTGTAGAGATCGAAACCGAACGAAACGGGATAATCGAACATCCAGGGTTCGGTAAAGCTCAACTCGTACCCCTGCGAATAGGAACCGAAAGACGCGCGCGCTTTCAAATCCTGACCGGCTCCGGTAAAATACGGCCAGTTCTTCCAGTCGAAATTCTTCTGTTCGACCTCAAGGAACCCGACCAGATTGTCGACGCTGGAATAACCGCCGCCGAAGCTGAAGGCTCCGGTCTTACTCTCTTTGACGTCTACGATAAGATCTTTCTTGTTCGGTTCACCGGTGTCTTCGGTATCGTAGCTGACTTCCTCAAAATAACCCAGATTCTGCAAACGCTCCTTGCTGCGACGCAACTTATCTCCGTCAAACCGTTCGCCGGGTTTGATGCGCATCTCGCGGCGGATCACCAGATCCTTGGTCTTAATGTTGCCGCGGATGTTGATCTTATTGACGTATGCGATCTCGTTTTCCTGCACCTGCAGCTGTATATCGACTTTCCCGGTCTCCGGATTCAATGACGTGGCGGGATCAACCCGGGCAGCGATATACCCGCGGTCAAAATAGACGCTCTGGATGCTCATGATATCCTCATCCAGACGATCCGCGCTGAAGATCTTATCGGGCAGCGATTGCTCCACTTTGCTCAAGATCAACTGCTCGGGAACATCGACATTCCCCTTGACGGTAAGGGTGCCGACATAATAACGTTTCCCTTCCTGGATCTTCAGGGAGATGTACCAGAACCGGCCGCGGGGATCGGTTTTCATCTCGGAATCAACCGTCACATCCGTAAACCCCTCGCGCTGATAGAAAGACTTGATGCGATCGATATCCTCGCTGAACACGTCATCCTTGAGAATGCCCGGATTGAACAACCAGGCTTTCTTGGTCTTGATCAGCTTGAGAATCCGGTTATCCGGAAAAGTATTATTCCCTTCGACGTAAATAACCTTTATCCGTTTTTTCTTGCCTTCGATGATCTTGAAAACAACCCTGGCTTTGTTGGTCGCCAGATCGACATCGCTGGTATGGGTGACCTGGATCTGATTGTAGCCTTTGCGCTCGTAGGCCCGCGTGATCGCTCTCACATCGTCATCAAGATTCAGTTGATCGAGGAATTGCCCTTCCTTGGAAGCGAAAGCGCCGTCTTCCGGCACTTCCACCAGCACTTCAGCCTTATCTTTACGGACCTCTTTGACGATGGACTCGAGTTGTTTCAGGGTAAACTGCTTGTTGCCGGAGAACGTGACTTTTTCGATGATCGGGCGTTCTATAACGGTAATGATAACCTTGACTCCGTCTTCCTGGACTGCGGTATCGACTTTGATATCGCTGAAGAATCCCAGCTTATAGAGATTCTTGATATCATCGCTGATAATCGTGTCGTGGAACGGACTGCCTATCTGCGTGCGCAGCTTGGAAACGATCGTATTGGTGCTGATGCTCTGATTTCCTCTAACCTCAATCGTTGAAACAAGTTTTGATTCTGTTTTATTCGCGGCGGAACTCTCTTGAGACCACGCACACCGTGCGTTTATGAGGCATAGAAACAGAGCGAACAGCAGAGCGGTTTTTTTCATCCCATCCTCTTTCCACGAGAGTTGCAGGCATGATTAACATACAAAAACTAATTGCATCAGTATAACATACTTATTTTTAAATGTAAATTACTTTTCTCTCTGCAGATGCGCTGGCCGTTGCGAAGTTCTTGAGAACAGGAGGGTTTATTCGGACTGGGTGAGATTTTCGAATCTGGTATATTCGCTCAAGAAGGTAAGTTTCACGGTCCCCACCGGGCCGTTGCGCTGCTTGGCGATGATGATCTCGGCAATGCCCTTGTTTTCGGGAGTGGGATTATAATACTCTTCCCGCAGGATAAGGACCACCACATCGGCGTCCTGCTCGATCGCGCCGGATTCCCGTAAGTCGGACAATTGCGGCTTGTGGTCCGTCCGGGATTCCACCGCGCGGGACAACTGGCTGATCCCGATAATCGGCACCCGCAGTTCGCGGGCCAGCGCCTTGAGCGACCGGGATATCTCGGAAATTTCCTGCTGCCGGCTCTCCATTCCCGAAGCGCCGCGCATCAGCTGCAGATAATCAAGGACGATCAGCTGGATATCGTAATTGGCTTTCAGACGCCGGGCCTTGGCGCGTAATTCCATTACCGAGATAGCCGGAGTATCGTCGATATAGATCGGCGCCTCGGATAATTTGCCTGCGGCGGCGGTCAAACGGGGCCAGTCCGAAGCGGCCAGGTAACCGGTGCGCACTTTGTTGGCGTCAACCCGCGCGTGCGAACAAAGCATTCTCTGCACCAGTTGCTCCTTGGACATTTCCAGGCTGAAAACCGCAACCGGGATCTTGGACGTGACGCCGGCGTGCTCCGCCATGCTCAACGCCAGAGCGCTCTTGCCCATCGAAGGCCGACCCGCGATGATGATCAGGTCGGATGGCTGCAACCCGGCGGTCTTCATGTCGAAATCGACAAAACCGGTCGGAACGCCGGTAACGTGCGCCTTCTTCTGGTAGAGACGGTCGATCGTCTCGATGCTGCTCTTGACGATATCCTTCAAATGTACGGAACTGCCTTTGTTCTTGTTCTCGCTGATCTCGAAGATCAACCGCTCGGCTTCATCGACGACATCGACGATATTACCGTCGCTGTCATAGCACAAAGAAACGATCCTGGTGGAATTGGTGATCAGCGTGCGAAGGATGCTCTTCTCTTTGACGATGGAAACATAATGGTTGATATTTGCCGCGGTGGGGACGGAATTGACCAGCTCGGTGAGAAAACTCGCGCCGCCGACCGCTTCCAGAAAACCCAGACGCTTCAATTCGTCGGTCAGCGTGATCAGGTCGACGGCCTTATTGTTGTTATACAGGCTCAAGATCACTTCATAGATCCTGCGGTGGGCGTCCTTGTAGAAAACGGGACTTTCCAGCGTCTCAATGGCAACGCCGATGGCATTGTCATCGATAAGCATGGAACCGAGGACAGCCATCTCTGCTTCCAGATTTTGCGGCGGGACTAAGTCTTTATTGGCGGTTGCCATCGCGGCGAATAAACGTATGGATTATTTCTTGACGATCCAGACCTTCACCTGGGAAGACACTTCAGCGTGCAATTTTACCGGCACCTCATAGATGCCCAGCGTTTTGATCGGTTCCTCGAGCAGGATGCTTTTTTCTTCGATCTGAAATCCTTCTTCATTCAAAGCTTTGCACAACTCCTGCGCGCTGATGCTGCCGTAGAGCTTTTCTTTTTCCTGAACCAGCACGGGGATGGTCAGGGATAATTTTTCCAGCCGGTCTTTCAGGGCCATCGCTTCGGACTTTATTTTCTCATACTGCTGGTTCTTCTGCTTCTGCTCATCCTCAAGGCGTTTGCGGTTTGCCGCGGTCGCCGCAAGGGCGAGCTTCTTGGGAAAAAGGTAATTGCGGACAAACCCGTCTTTGGCTTTGATGATCTGACCGGCTTTGCCGATATTTTCAACATCCTGGGTTAAGATTACTTCCATCACGCTACCCCCTTACATACGGACGTACGGAACCAGCGCGATGAAACGCGCTTTCTTGATCGCCCGTGTCAGTTGTCGTTGATGCTTGGCGCAGTTACCCGAAAAACGCGCAGACACGATTCTTCCGCGCTCTTTAATGTAACCCTCAAGCAGTTTAGCATCTTTATAGTCGATGGTTTTAGTCTTATCGACGCAAAACTTGCAGACTTTTCTGCGCGCCTGCATAAACATGCCCGATTTTCTCGGACCTCTTCTCGGTTTATTGATCCTCATGGACCTTCTCCTCGCTTTCTTCTAACCATTCTGCATCAGCCGATGCATCTTGAGATGGTTCTTCCGCTATATCGGCGGGGCCGCTCTTTGCTGCCGCAGACCCTCCGCCCAGAAACTGCACGCGTTCCGCTCTGACTTCGATCACGCTGCGCTGCTTGCCGGTAGCCGCGTCTTCCCACGAACGGGACTGAAGTCTCCCTTCGACAAAAAGACCGCTGCCTTTGCGCAGGTACTGATTACAGGTTTCCGCCTGTTTATTCCACACCACGGCAGTCAGGAAGCAGACTTCCTCTTTCATTTCCTGATTCCTGTCCTTATATTTACGGTTGACCGCGAGACGCAGATTAACCACGGCAGTCCCGTTGGGGGTATAGCGCAATTCCGGGTCACGAGTCAGGTTGCCCATCAGAAAAACTTTATTAAAACTGGCCATGCGCTTCCTCCTGTCTTGCGAAACGTCTTATTCGTCAACCCGCAGGATCATTACCCGCAGGATGAGTTCGTTCAATTTGAAAGCATACTTCAATTTGGTTACCGCTTCGGATGGCGCGCTGAACTGCACCAGATAATACACGCCTTCCTGCTGCTTCTTAATGGTGAACGTCAACCGTCTTCGTTCCGACCAGAGATCGGCCGAGGCGATTTTTCCGCCGTTTTTGGCAACCGTATCCTTGATCACGGAAAAAAGCGCGTTCCGGTCCTCTTCCGACAAATCGGGTTTCACAATGAACATTGCTTCATACTTATGCATACTCTCCCTCACCGGTTAAACATATTCATACTTTTCACAACACCATGTTCCAGCCACGCCTGCACACCGTTACAAGCTGTCTGGATCGTTTCGTCAACTGTCTCCTTCTCTTTGCGGGAGAATTGAGACAGAACAAAATCCGCTATATCCGCCCCTGCGTGCGCGGGCCTGCCGATGCCGATACGCAACCGGCTGAACTCCTCGCTGCCTAAAACCGCGATAATGGATTTCATGCCGTTATGGCCGCCGGACGCGCCGCCGGATTTTATCTTCAGCGCCCCGAACTCCAGGTCAAGATCGTCGTAGACAACCAGCAGGTCGGACAACGGAATCTTGTACCGTTTGATCAGCGGGCCGACCGCGTGGCCGGACAGATTCATATACGTCAACGGAATACCAAAGAGCGCTGCTTCGCCGCAGATCCTGGCTTTGCCGCAGACCGCAGAAATCCAGCGTTCCTTTTTCAGGGTAACGCCGCACGCGCGGGCGCATTGAGCCACCACCAGAGAACCGATATTGTGCCGGGTGGATGCGTATTCTTTGCCGGGATTCCCTAAACCGATTACCAGCTTCATCGATGCGGAGCAGATTACTTCTTATCCTTATCTTTTTCCTTATCCTTCTCTTTTCCTTCGGCTGCGGCACCTTCAGCTGCTTCCGGTTTCTTCTCCTTGAGGACTTCCGGCTCGACTTTCTCTTCGCCCTCGACAACAGGAGCGACTTCTTCCTTCATCGGAGCGGCAACCGATAGAACGATCGCATCCATTTCGGTGATAACTTTTACCGTGGAAGGAAAAGCGATATCCTTGACATGAATGGAATCCCCGATTTTCAGCGGAGAAACATCCACCTCGAATTTATGCGGGATCTCGGTAGGCAGACACTCGATCTCGACTTCCCAGAGGATATGTTCCAGGGAGCCGCCGTCCTGCTTGACACCCACCGCCTCGCCCTTGGGCTCTACCGGAACCTTGACCTTGATCGCCTTGGTCAGGGAAATCTCGTTAAAATCTATATGCAGGACCTCTCCTTTGACCGGATCATGCTGAATTTCCCTCATCATGCACGCCCGCGAGCCCTTCTTCTTATCATCTTTGATCTTGAGCGTAATAATGGCGTTCTCAACGTGGTGCTGATGAATGGTTTTGAGGAACTGCCCGCGAAAAACGCTGATCGCCAGGCCGGCTTTCCCTTCGCCATAGACCACTGCCGGGATAATCCCTTTATGCCTCAAAGCATTGGCTTTATTTTTCCCGGTATCCGACCGGATTTCTGCATCGAGAATTATTTCTTCCATCTCACTGTCTCCGTTTCTTTTCTTATCATCTGGTTAATAGAATAAACAACTGATCGATTCTTCGTTATGAATCCGGTTAATCGCCTCCGCCAGAAGATTGGCGATAGATAATACCTTGATCCGCGGATGTTTCTTCTTCTCATCCAGCGGAATGCTGTCGGTGATGATCAACTCCTCCAGATCTTTGCACGCTTCGATACGCTCGATGGCCGGGCCGCACAATACGCCGTGCGAAATCGCGGCGCGCACGGACTTGCATTTCGCCCGCTTGAGCGCTTCCACCGCTTCGATCAGCGAACTGCCCGTCGCGATGAGATCGTCAACGATAATGGCGTGCTTGCCCTCGACTTCGCCCATGATATGCATGACTTCGGTCTTTTCAGGGGAATCGCGCCGCTTGTCGATGATCGCCAGCCCCGCGCCGAAACGCTTGGCGTAGGAACGCGCCATTTTGATGCTGCCGACATCCGGCGAGACCAGAACCAGGTTCTTGGTATTGATCTCGTTGAAATAATCGATAAAAACGTTCACCGCGAACAGATGATCCACCGGGATATCGAAAAATCCCTGGATCTGTCCGGCGTGCAGATCCATGGTCAGAACCCTGCTTGCGCCGGCGACGGTCAGAAGATTGGCCACCAGTTTCGCTGTAATCGGCACGCGCGGCTGATCCTTGCGGTCCTGCCGGGCATAGCCGAAATAAGGAACAACCGCGGTAATGCGCTGCGCGGATGCGCGCCTTAACGCATCCATCATTACCAGCAATTCCATGAGATTCTCGTTGGTCGGCGGGCAGGTCGGCTGAATCACGAAGACGTCTTTGCCGCGCACGTTATCATTGATCTTCACCCGGATCTCGCCTTCGGAAAATCTGCCTACCAGCGCGTCGCCCAGCGTAACCCCCAGTACCTTGCAAATGCTCTGCGCCAACTCCAGGTTGGCATTGCCGCTGAATATCTTCAATTTATTCATCGTGTAGGTGGCCTTTCCTGCGCTCAAAGTTCAAACGCAAAGTTCGGGCTGATTAGGAAGTTTGGTTATAGTAAACAATGCGGGCGGGAATACCACAATGCTACGACACTGCTGCTTCAAACGGTATCCAAACCAACACTCATCCGATCTTTGATCCGGGCCCCCCTCTTGATATGGGCAAAGGGTCCGACACAACACTGTTTTCCAATTGTAACATCGTTTTCGATAACTGTAAAGGGATATATTGTGGAATCCCGGCCGATTTTAACCCCGTAATCGATGCAGGTGGAAGCCGGATCAATAATGGTTATCCCATCCTGCATATACCGCTGCAGTATCCGCTTTTGCATCACTTCCTGCGCCTGGGCCAGATCGACCCGGGAATTAACCCCCAGCGCTTCGTTAAAATCGGCCAGAAGCACGTTTTCCACGGAATAACCGCCCCGGTACAGCAGGCCGATAACGTCGGTCAGATAATATTCCTTTTTGCGGTTGTTGGGCCGCACCCTGCGCAGCATCGTTTTCAGCAAACGCGTATCGAAACAGATAAAGCCGGTATTGATCTCCTTGATATCTTTCTGGAAATCGTCAGCGTCCTTTTCTTCCTGGATGCCGTAGATAGCGCCCAGATGATCGCGCAGGATCCTGCCATAGCCGGCCGGCGATTCCAGTTTTGCGGTCAGTATGGTGGCAGCGGCGCGGGTCTGGCGATGCCGGTGAATGAGCCGGGCAATGGTTTCTTTCTTAAGCAGAGGCGTATCGCCGTAAAGAATCACCGTGATCCCGGAAAAACCGCCCAGCGCCGGCACGGCCTCTTTGACTGCGTCCGCGGTGCCGATCAGCTTCTTCTGCAGCACGCTTCTGGTCCCGGCGGGAAGAAATCTGCGCACCTGGTCGGCTTTATGACCCAGCACTACCGCCGAACGCTGAATACGCAAACCTTTGAGCAGATCAAGCACGTATCCCAGCATAGGGCGGCCGCACACCTGATGCAGCACTTTGGGCACCTCCGATTTCATCCGGGTGCCCTTTCCCGCTGCCAGTATAATTGCCGCGATATCGTTCTTTTTCATCGTTCCCACCCCGGCGCTCTTGCTCATCAAACGTCACTATTGCCCGGCAAGGATTCGAACCTTGACAGTCAGACCCAAATTCTGATGTGCTACCATTACACTACCGGGCAGGTAAATGGTGCTACATATCTTCTGCGGAAACTACCGGCGGAGTCCCTCTCTTCACTTCATGCTCAAAGGCTTCCAGAACCTTCTTCTGCAGAACTTCGCGAAAAGCCTGCGTAATAGGATGAGCGATGTCTTTATGTTCAGCCTGCGCATTGGATTCCTGCTCAGGCAGCAACGGGACAGGCAGTGAAGCGCCGCATTGATTGCAATATTTTGAACGCAATTCGTTCTTAAAACCGCACTTGGGACAGGGATGCTTGACTTTACGCGAAGGCATGGCGATAAAGATGCCGTTCGAACCCTGTATGACTTTAATATTTCTAACCACAAAGGCATTGTCGAAAGTAACCGTGGCATATGCCTTGAGTTTTTTGTCAGGAGAATCTTTTAAAAAAACTCTCACCTCGGTAATTTCCATGTTGAACCTCCTTGCTGAATTTAAACCGTCCGGGCGACAAAGACGCACCACGCTTTCTCTTCGAGCATGAGCTGCTTACGAACTGCAACTGCCTCCTTTTTTGAGCGCGTCAAACCAAAAACCGCCGGACCGCTGCCGGACATCAGTATTAATTTCAGCCCTAAACCACAGAGCTTTTCTCTGATTCTGCCGACTTCAGGATACAGGTTCCTGGTTACCGGTTCTAAACTGTTGAAAAGGCATTGTTCTATGCCAGCAAGGTCGTTCTTTTTTACTGCCAAACACATAATAGTAGCATCAAAACCGGGCTTTGTCAACCTAAAAGCCCCCTGCTTATCCCATTCCCGGTAGATCAGAGGGGTCGAAACATTTATTCTGGGCACAATGATTATGTGCCACAAACAGATACGTCTTTTTAGCGCCAGCGGAGCGATCCGCTCTCCCCGGCCGGTTCCCCTGGCAAAAGAGCAATTATAGAGGAAGAACGGCACATCGCTGCCGATGCGCGCTCCCAGAAGACAAAGCTGATGCCGGCTAAGCCCCAGTTTCCAAAGCCGGTTCAACCCCATGAGCGTGGCTGCGGCGTCGCTGGAACCGCCGCCCATGCCGCTGCCCAGAGGAACGCGCTTGCTCAAACGCAGAGTCGCGCCTTGCTTGACTTTAAACCGTTCTTTCAGAAGGGTAGCGCTGCGGACAACGAGATTGCCTTGATCTACCGGCAAGCGTGAATCGGTGCAGGTGAATACTATACGACCGTCTTTACGGGAAGAAAAGGAAACGGTATCCGCCAGGCTTATCCGTTCAAAAAGGGTGTCCAGAGAATGGAAACCATCCTTACGCTTGCTGCGCACAAACAGATGGAGATTAACCTTGGCGTAAGCTTTCAGACTGAACACGTCTGCCTTCCCTGCTGGCTGTTTTCAGGTATGTGCGACGATCGCCAAAGCAGCTTTGACGATATCCGCGCTGGTAAGATGATATTCTTTGAAAAGCTGCTCCGGCTCTCCGGATTGCCCAAATCTGCTTTTGATACCGACGCGCAGTACCGTGGTGGGATGAGATTCTGAAACCACTTCATCGATGCTTGAAGCCAGACCGCCTATGGTGGAATGCTCTTCGCAAACCACGATGCCTTTAGTGGATTTCGCCGCGTCGCGAATAGCCTGCGTATCCAGCGGACGGATAGTATGCACGTTCAACAATCGGGCGTTGATCCCCTGCTTGGCGAGTTCGGCGACCGCAGCCAGCGCTTCCACTACCATGGTGCCGCAGGAAACGATCGCGACATCATTGCCTTCGCAGAGAACCTGGGCTTCACCCAGGACAAATTCCTTTTTCTGTTCGATGGTCGGCACCTTGGCCCGGCCCAACCGGATGTAAAACGGCCCTTTGGTCCTGGCCGCGCACAGAACCGCTTCCCTGGTCTGCGGTCCGTCGCAGGGAACGACGATAGTCATGTTGGGAATCACCCGCATGAGCGCAATGTCTTCCAGAGCCTGGTGGCTGGCGCCATCCGGCCCCACGCTGACCCCCGCATGCGTGGCTACGATTTTGACGTCGAAATTATTGTAGGCCACGCCGTTGCGCACCTGGTCCCAGGCGCGTCCGGTGGCAAACATGGCGAACGTGGAAACGAACACGGTCTTCCCGCAGCTGGCCAGACCGACGGAAATCGCCATCATGTTCTGTTCCGCCACCCCGACGTTGAAAAAACGCTGCGGGAATTCTTTGGCAAAAAGACCGGTGCGGGTGGAACTGGACAGATCCGCATCCATTACCACGACATCGCAGTTGAGTTTTCCCAGTTCTACCAGGGTCTTGCCGTATACATCGCGCTGATACAGTAGTTCCGCCATAAGCTACGCCAGCTCCTTCAAGGCTTTTTCCGTTTCCGGCGCGGTGGGAGCGACACCGTGGAAACTGCAGACGTTCTCCATAAACGAAACGCCCTTGCCTTTAGTGGTGCGCGCAATAATGATCGACGGTTTTCCTTTCACCGTGCGCGCCTCTGCGTAGGCCTGCAGGATCCGGGGTATATCATGCCCGTCGATCTCGATCGTGTGCCAGCCGAATGCCTGCCACTTTGCCGCTACCGGCTCAATATTCATCACGTCGCAGGTCTTTCCGTCGATCTGGAATCCGTTATAGTCGAGTATCCCGCAGAGATTATCGCATTTGTAGTGGCTTGCCGCCATGGCCGCTTCCCAGATATTTCCTTCCTGGGTCTCCCCGTCTCCCATCAGACAATACACCCGGTAGTCTTTGGTATCCAGGCGGGCAGCCAGGCTCATTCCTACGGCCACCGATAATCCCTGGCCCAGCGAACCCGAAGCGACGTCAACCCCCGGAGTCCTGCGGTCCGGATGTCCCTGGAGCATCGACCCCAGTTGACGCAGAGTTAATAATTTTTCTTTGGGAAAATAACCGGTTTCCGCCAGCACCGCATACCAGAGCGGGCAGCAATGCCCCTTGGACATATGGAACCGGTCGCGGTCCGGCCAGCGCGGTTGAGCCGGATTATGACGCAGCACCGCGTAATATAACACGGTAATCAGGTCGGCGGAAGAAAGGCTTCCGCCGGGATGGCCCGAACAAGCTTTACCCAGCATCTGGATGATCAGCTTGCGGATGTTTCTGGCTTTTCCCCGGAGATCCTCAATGTTTTTATCGGTAGCGACCATATGTTCGGAAACTTACTGGTGCAGACGGGTTTCTTCGATCTTTTTCTTGACCGTATCCTGCGCAGGATCAAGCTGCAGCGATTTCTCCCAGCTCGCCCTGGCTTTATTCATATCCTTGAGTTTAAGATAGGTATCGCCGAGATGATCCAGAACCACCGGATCATCGATCAGGGCAGCGGCTCGTTCCAGTTCCTTGACCGCATCTTTGAACTTTCCCTGTTTATAATACAACCATCCCAGACTGTCGATATACGCGCCGTTCTCCGGCTCCAGCTCCACCGCCCGCTTGATCAGCCGTTCGGCATCGTTGAGGTTCAAGCCCTTTTCCACATACAGGTATCCCAGATAATTCAACGCTTCATGATAATCCGGCTTGAAAGCGATGGCTTTCTGAAGCTCCTGCTGCGTCTCCGGCCATTTCTGCTGCAGATCATACACATTGCCCAGGAAGAAATGGGTTTCGGCGTCATTCGGAGAAAGCTTAATGATCAATTGATAGGTGTTTTCCGCCGCCTGATAATCTTTTTGCTGGAGGTAGACTGCAGCCAGGCTCTTATAGATGGACACATTCTGGGGCTCAAGCGCCGCAGCCTTCTTCAAGGCAAGCTCGTATTCTTTTCCTGCTTCGGTGAGCTTTTCTTGGGAAAAATACAAAAGCGCGAGTATAGCGTGGGGTTCGACCGATTCGGGGTCGAGCTTAACCGCAAGGTTAAGCTCCTCAACGGCCCGGGGAAACTCATGCTTTTTCAGATACGCTGCCCCGAGGCTTACATGAATAACCGGATTCTTATAGTCTATCTTTAAAGCTTGCTGATATTCTGCGATCGCCTTGTCAATATCGCCCATTTTTTCGTACGTTGCAGCCACGATATAATGGGTGAGCGCAGAATGTGTCTTCTTATCAAGCGCATCTACCTGCGTTTTGAGCAAGAAGGCAACGTAAACCAATAAAGACAGAATACCCAGCTTTACCAGTGCCCTGGACATCATGATTCATTTCTCGCCAATGCCCCACCTGACGCCTAACGACTAGAGGATCAACCCCAGTCTCTCTTCTTCAGGTGACGACGCTGACGGCGTAATTTTTTTCTCTTATGAGTCCGGATCTTCTTTAACTTCCTTTTACGGCCGCACGGCATCGAAACTGCCTCCTTCTTGATCAATAAATAACTTTGTTCAACGGATATTCTATGATCCCCTCAGCCCCGGCTTTTTTCAACGCAGGGATAAGGGTCCTGACTACCCGCTCGTCAATCACCGTCTCCACCGCATACCAGCCGCCGGCGGAGAGATCGGAAATGGTCGGCTCTTTCAAAGCAGGAAGTAATTTTACCACGTTATCCAGGTCTGCCTTGCGGACGTTCATCTTTACGCCCACTTTCTCTTCCGCGGCAATCGCCCCTTTCAGCAACAACGCGATCTGCTCCATCTTGGCGCGTTTAGAACGGTCTTTAAAGGCCTGTTTATTGGCAATGAACTGCGTGGTCGACTCGCAAACCGTGGCGATCTCCACAAGTTTGTTGGCCCGCAGACTGCTGCCGGTCTCGGTCAGGTCCACAATGGCGTCGACCAGACCGGTGGCGACTTTAACTTCCGTAGCGCCCCAGCTGAATTCCACCTCCACTTTAACCTTATGCCGGGCGAAGAATTCTTTGGTAACCCCCACCAGCTCCGTGGCGATGCGCTTATGCTGAAGCTGCTTGATGGTTTTTATCCCCGAAGCTTCCGGAACAGCGACCACCCAGCGGATCGTAGACAAGCTCTGCTTGGCGTACATCAGATCGGTGATCCTGGCCACGTCGGATTTGTTCTCCAGTATCCAGTCGTTGCCGGTGATCCCGCAATCGAGAGCGCCGTCCTGGACATACCGCGACATTTCCTGGGCGCGCAAAAGTACCGGCTCTATCTCCGGATCGTCGATAGACGGGAAATACGAACGCGTGGAGGAAACATTAACGTTAAAGCCTGCCTTCTTGAACATCTTGAACGTCGACTCTTGCAAGCTTCCTTTAGGCAGGCCGAGTTTCAACTTCCTGGAATTCATAACCTCAATCCTTTCTTAACTGAACACAGCTTGTTATTATACAGGCGGCCTTTTATTTTGTAAAGAAAAAATTGTATTGTCGCGAAATTCTATTATAATAGTTTTACTGCGCGCTTCATTCATCAACCACCTGCCGCCCAATGCGGCACACTATGAGGTTACCATGTGGGAAAGAATGTATAATAAGGATTTTCAGAAAAAAGTCTGGCTGGTGCTGCTTTTCACCGTCATGCCCGCGTTTCTCTTCTGGGGCATCGGCAGCTATGTCTCCAGCCGCAAGGAAACAAAACCCGTAGGCGCGTTATTCGGAAAACCGGTCTCCCCGGATGAGCTCCAGCAATCGCTCGCCGCCATCAGATTGCAGATGATGATGCAATTCGGCGATAATTTCACCCAGCTCGAAAAAATGCTGGATTTCAACGGACTGGCTCTGGAACGCATCATGCTGCTGCGCGAAGCCGCAAACCGGAAGATCCGCGCCAACGACGATGATGTCAGAAACACCATCCTCTCCAACCCCATCTTCCAGCGCAAAGGCGTCTTTGATCAGGGGACCTACGATCAGGTCCTGCGTTTCGCTTTCAAAATGCCCAAGCGCGCTTACGAAGAGCAGATCCGCCAGAACCTGGTCCTGAAGAAACTTTTTGACGAGATAACCCGTGCGGTGGCGATCACCGATGCGGACGTCCGGGCGGAATACGAAAAAGAGAACCAGCAGATGAGCATCGCCTATCTGGTCTCGCAACCGTCGGACTTCATCGCGGGGCTGACCTTCACCGACGAAGAGCTCAAAGAATACTACGCCAAGAATTCGGTAGAGTTCAAGCAGCCGGAATCGTACGCCATGGAATACATCAAACTCGATAACGAAGCTCACGCCGTGGGCGCCAGCTCGCTGATCGAACAGAAAAAATCGCTCGAAGATATCGCTGCGGGATTGAATGCGCAGATCCAGCAAACCGGCTGGTTCAGCCAGAATGACCCGGTGCCGGGCATCGGATGGGTTCAGGACATCGCCATGACCCTGCCCGCATTACAGCCGGGGCAGATACTCCCTCCGGTCCAGGTCGACAAAAGTTATTTCGTCCTGCGCCTCAAAGAACATAAAGAAGCTTCCATCCCCGGCTTCGAGAGTATCCGCGAACTGGTCAAGGAAACCCTCACCGAGAAAAAATCCAAAGAACTGGCTAAAGCCAGGATCGAGGAAGCGGCTAAAACCATCAAGGAAAGCGCGTCGGTCAATGCGGCAGGGATCAATCTGAACGCGATCGCCCAGGCCGCCGGCTTGAAGACGAATGTCACCGATCCTTTCAAATTCGGCAGTTATATCCAGGGCATCGGGGCGTCAGACGCTTTTTTCACCGCCGCTTCCAAGCTCAAAGATAACGAATTCAGCGACCCCATCGAAATGCCTACCGGTTTCTATATCGTCAAGCGCCAGTCCATCGTGCCCGTAGACGAGAAGAAATTTCTCGAAGAAAAGCCCGCTTTCAGCGAAAAAATCCTCTCGCGCAAGAAAGAAGCGGCCTTTGCCGACTTCGTAAAAGAGATCAAGACAAAAGCGCTGGGCAGGTAAACTCTCTGTAAATGCACCGGGGACGTTTCTTCAAAGAAACGTCCCCGTTCGCATGTTCAGGCATAGAACCGCTGCTTCGATCTAACTCACTTTAATCGCGCTCACCGGACACTGACCCGCCACATCGGCCAGGTTGCAGCTTTTGCATTCCTGGGCTTTGACATGCGCCAGTCCGTCGCCTTCGACTTTAAAAACATCCGGACACATCTGTTCGCAGAGACCGCATCCGACACAGGTACCCGTATCAACAGTAACTTTGGCCATTTTTTCCTCCATGCGTGCCGCTTGCGCGGTCCATTAAGCCGGTTGGGCGGTATCGGCTTCTATTTTCAAATTATACTTCGCGATACTGGCGTTAGCGACATCCTGCACCAGTTTGATTTCCTCGGCATTGCCCAGCAAATGCTTGAATCTTCCCTGCACTTTGAGATATTCCTCCACCGGCAAAGCCTTGATCTTGCGCACCCCGATGAGTTTGCCGTTCTCGAATTCCACCAGCGGGTACAGGCCGGTTTCCACCGCCAGTTTGGCGACATCGAACGTCTGATTCGAAGGATGCTGCCATCCCAGCGGGCACGGAACGTGCACCTGGATATATTTCGGCCCTTTGATCGATAAAGCCTTTTTGACTTTACGCTGCAGATCCTGCGGGTATCCGACGGTAGCGGTGGCCATGTACGGTATGCCGTGCGCCAGGGCGATTTCCGGCATGGGTTTCTTGTACCGGAGGTTGCCGAAGGATTTGGCGCCTTTAGGGCTGGTGGTGGTATTGGCCTTGAACGGCGTCAGCCCGCTTCTTTGAATTCCGGTATTCATGTAAGCCTCATTGTCGTAACAGACGTAGAGGATGTCGTGGCCTCTTTCGAGCATGCCGGAAAGCGCCTGCAACCCGATATCTGCGGTGCCGCCGTCGCCGGCCTCGGCGATCACATTGATCGAATCCTTTTTGCCCAGGTATTTCAAAGCAGCCTCCACTCCCGAAGCCACGGCCGCGCAGTTCTCGAACAGGGAATGCACGAAAGGAACTTCAAAAGCGGATTCCGGATATTTTGTCGAGAAAACCTCGAGGCAGCCGGTGTTATTGGCCACCATGGTGTTTTTGCCGGCGGCATCCAGTACGTAGCGCACCGCCATAGCCTGTCCGCACCCCGAACAGGCGGTGTGTCCCGGAGCATACAGATGGTTACTCATAATTCTCCTTTAACAGTTCAGGTTTCAAATCGATAAATTCTCCCGTCTTTTCCTTCTGCGTCAGCATCCGGAAGATCTCTTTGATCGAATCCTTGGTGATGTCGCGACCGCCCAACCCGACCACAAAGCTGCTGATGGTATCGGGTTTTTTCTTCTTCCCGAAGAAAGTGGCTTTGATCTCCGAAGCCAGCGGGGCGAATGAACCGAGAGAAACGGCCCGGTCGACAACCCCGACCTTCGATACGTTCTTCAAAGCATCATAGATCTCCTGGGCCGGGAACGGACGGTAGGAAACGATCTTGAGCAACCCCACCTTCTTGCCTTTGGAGCGCAGTTCGTCGACGACGTCCTTGATCGAGCCGCACACCGATCCCATGGCCACGATAACCCGCTCGGCGTCCTTCGTATGATATTCTTCGATCAGACCGTTGTAGGTACGGCCAAAAGCCCTGGCGAAATCAGCGGTCAGCCTGGGGATAACCTCCAGGACCTTTTTCTGCGTTTCCTGAATGGCATACCGGGCTTCGGTATAATAATCCGGATCAGCCAGCGGGCCCAGGGTCATGGGATTGTCCACGTCAAGCTTGTAGAGAGCTTTATACGGAGGGAGGAATTTATCGACCTGCTCCTGTGACGGCATATCCACCGATTCGATGCCGTGGGTAAGGATGAATCCGTCCATACAGACCATTACCGGGAGCATGATATTCTTGTCTTCGGCGAGTTTGTAGGCCATGATATGGAAATCGACGGTCTCCTGCAGGTTCTCCACATACAACTGCACCCATCCGGCGTCGCGCAGGGAAACCGTATCCTGCTGATCGTTCCAGATGTTGATCGGAGCGGAGATCGCGCGGTTGGCGTCGGTGAGAACCAGAGGCAAACGCATACCCGCGATATTGAAAATAACCTCGCTCATAAGCAGCAATCCCTGCGAACTGGTAGCGGTATAGGCGCGCACGCCGGCAGCCAGAGCACCCAGGACCACCGAAGCCGCGGAATGTTCCGATTCCACGTTCACGAACTCGGCGTTCAGGTGGCCGTCAGCGACCATCTGCGCCAGCTCTTCGACAATATGCGTCTGGGGAGTGATCGGATACGCGGAAATGACTCCGGGTTTACACAATTGTACCGTTCTGGCTACTGCCATCGATCCTTCAAGAAACTCTTTCATAGGTAATCCTCTTTCTTCTATGCTTATTTAGATTTCTGCTCTTCTTCTTTGACCATCGCGATATCTTTTTTAGGACAGATCGCAGCGCACAGCCCGCAGCCTTTGCAATAAGCCGCATCGAATTCGAACGCATTCTTCTCGCCGGGAATGATACAGCCTTCCGGGCACGCCGTCACGCAGAGCTTGCAGGCGATGCAATTCTGGTGCAGGTATTTCGGACGCAACTCTACCCGCCACGCGCCCGTCTTGTTCTTTTTGCTTGTGCCTGCTTTACAATTTAATGGGCCGAACATCGTTTTGCTCCTTAGGTAGTGGACTTCTTAAGATCGTTGACAAATGCGTATCCCAGCTTGATCGCTTCGAGATTGCCTTCCTGGGCCTTGCCGGCGAATCTCTTTTTGATCGCGACATTGAGGCTGTCTAGATCAAGATCACCGGTTGCCGCGCAGAAAGCGCCCAGCAATGCGGTATTGCCCAGCGGTCTGCCGATGGTCTTCATGGCGATATCGTTGGCCGGAACCACGTAGGTTTTCTGGCGGGCGCCGACTTTCGGCACTTCAACCCCTTCCCGATGGTTTATAATAGCGATACCGTTCTCTTGCAGGCCGGAAAAACAATTGAAGCCGCGCATCAGGGTGGCATCCACAATTATAAGGTAATCCGGTTCGTAGATCTGGCTGCGCAACCTGACCGGAACGGAATCAACCCGGACAAAAGCGTTCATCGGCGCGCCCATGCGGGCGGCTCCGAAATGCGGGAATGCGTACGGATACATTCCTTTCTGGAAATAAGCGTTGCCCAACAGCGTTGCGGTGGTGATCGCCCCCTGCCCGGCGCGGGCGTGAATACGGATTTCTTTCATTTGACTGACTCCTTATGGTTAAATGAAAATATTTTGTATTCTATTCTTTTTACCAGGCGTTGTCAAGGAGATTATTTACCCCTAAACTGTAACGATAATTCCGACAACAACTTAAGTATCTTTTGCGCCTGGGTTTCTTTAAGTGTCCCTAAACCGCAACTCGGGCTCAACATCAGATTTTCCGCGATCAAAGCGCGATCGAGCCCCTTGCGCGCCAGAGCTTCCATCCCCTGATCCACCTTATTCTTCAATACCCCGAGAGTAACCGCATCGCTGAACTCTTGGGTCGGCACTACCCCCCAGCAAAGCAAGCCGCTGCGCTGGAAGAACGTTTTGAGCGGATCCGCATACAGCAAGATCTTATCCAGGAAGCTGTACGCGTCGAAATTGATCACGTCGATATACGGCACATCGGTGAAAATGGACCAATCGGTATTCCCGCAGCAATGGACCCCGATAAGCACATCCGGCGCTTTCAAAGGCTGCGTGCATTCAGTCAACACGCTGATCACATCCTGCCGATCCAGAGGCGTATAGGCTGAACCGAAGCTGCCCAGATAGGGCTCATCCAGAAAAACCAGTATGGGTTTGCCGAAATGCCGGAAGAGCTTGATCTGCCAGAGAGCCTTCATGATCAAAGCTTTGACGATCACCTGCATGAAAATCTCGTTAAACACCAGCGGATTCCCCTGGGCGTCGTTAATGCTGCCGGCAAACGTGAACGGTCCGGTGATCTGGCATTTGATACAGGCTATATTTCTAAGATTCGTATCGCTTAGCTGTTCGTGGAAAGCGTATAATCCCGCCGCGTGTTCCCGGGAAATCCGGAAATAATCCACATCCTGGGAGATGATCCGGTCATAGAACGCTTCCAGCTCTTTGTCCGCTTCGCGGTCGTCAAAGAAAACCCCCTCATCGCTGACTTTGATGCAGGGAAGCCGCTCCGCGAACTGCGCCACCATACCTTCCCGGTGATCACGCCGGGGCAGCTGGGGCCAGAAGGGTACGGCAGGCAGATGGGTAGAAATCAGATTCACCGCCGCAAAGGGATCGGTATAGGGCAGGCTGCCGATGCCGGTAGCAAGACCTGTGAATTTCATGGGGTTCCTTTCACGCCGTACACGGGAGGGAAAAGCCTCAAATGACGATATCGGTTACCGTATGCTTGAAGGCATTATCGAAATCGTAGACGTCCTCAAAATCCTGCAGCGTATCCTGCTCTGTCCTGGAAAGCAGCTTATGCTCGATCATGATAAACACGATAGCGCCGAAATCGCCGGTCTTGGTGATCCCCCAGTAGTTCAGCACGGTCCGCGCCATCGGCCCGAACTGCTTCAAGGCGTGTTCGCGAATGCCTTCCAGCAGCTCCTGCCCGGTAACGTGCCCGTTCCGGGCGAGCTTCTTCTGGGTAAAATGCAGCGCCTGCAGGACAAATTCGTAACTATCCGGCTTATAGCGCGCATCCTTCTCGCAGATCTCTTCCACCACCTGGTAAAAACTTTTTTGTTCGCTCATGGAACGACGCCCCCCGCGGCTCCCCCACCGGTTTTATTTCCCCGGCAGGTTCAAACCGGCGACTTCTTTCATTTTCTGCGCCGCTATTTCCTGTGAACGTTTGATAGAACGATTGAAGGTATCTTTGATGGTCTGCCCGAATTGCGCGGGATCCCCGCCGGGCATCCCCGCGGGAAATTCCACCTGCTGTATCTCCTGCGAACCGTTCATGGTGATCTTGACCAGTCCGTCGGAACTGGCGACGGCAAAGGTCGTTTTATCAAGTTCACGTTTGACTTCCTGCATCTTCTTCTGCATCTCGAACAAAGCTTTGATATTATCGAACATACGCGATCCCTTTCAACGCTTACGATTTCTCCCTGCGGATCTCGCCGCTATAGGTTACTTCCGCTATTTCATCCATCTTGACCTTGAATATAACAAATTTTTTGGGATTTGCAACCTCAAAATGCTCGTGTTTTTTCCCCGTACTCACGCCTTTGATGATCCGCTCGGTGGAAAGGCTGATCTCGCGTTCGAGCAATTCGGCGGAAATATCATCATACTCCTTGCCGGCTTCGATGATTTCGACCGGACCGTTGATCTGATATCCCAGCAAAGCCTCGACGTCGAAAAAAGAAAGGGAAACGCGCGGATTGGTCTTGATATTGGAATACGTCCGGCTCAAGGAATAATCCACCAGGTATATATAGCTTGTATCGCTCTTGAGAATGAACTTCGAAACGCCATTGGGTTTTCCGTGCAAATCAGAACTGGCGACGTTGATAAAATGCCGTTTCTTCAAAGCTTCAGCCACCGTTTTTCTAAGCATCGCCTCTCACCTGTTCTCGGTTAGAATCCCAGGGATTCCCCCACCAGGATAACCGTCATCCGCGACGGCAGCATGTCAGCTTCTACGACCAGGATCTGACAGCACATCCGGGCATATTCCGGTGCGAAACAGTCTTCCTGCCGGCACAGACCACCGTCGGAGCACGGCGTTTTCCAGTTCAAGCGTTTGCAGTTAAGCGGAGTGACGAGCTCGCGTGCGCGCTTGAGCGCTTCATCCAGAGAGCCGGTCAATTTATTGATACCGCAAACAACGATCACCTGCCGGGCATCGGCGATTGCAGCGATACGGTGGCCCCAGGCGCTGAAAAAAACCATCTTACCGTCACGGGAAAGAGCATTCGCGCTGGTCAGATAAAAATCCGCCTGCACCCCCTGATGCCGCAGCTGCATGGCTTCCTGCCGGCTCAATCCCGGCTTAGTATGATTATACACCTGTAAACCTTTTGATTCCAGCAAAGAAATTATTCCCAGTTGATGCAGCGTCAGCGAACCGGAGAAAGCGACCGTGGCTGAAGCCGGTATGCGCTGCACGACAGCCTCGATCGCCTGCTGGCGCGTTTCACAGTAGAGCCCGCTGATCTGACGCCGCGCCAGATTCTTTAAGAACTCTTGAGCGTTTTTCTGCATGAAAGGAATTCCTTTTCCACCGCGTTGACCGTCGTGAATATCACTTTCCTGCGCCGCAATAACCGCAACGTTTGTCGGCCGGCAAGCCGGGAAACCGCGACAGTGGCGTCAGTGACCAGATAGGTCTGCAGCCCCCGTTTGACCGCCCCCAGGCACGCGGCTTTGACGCAATAATCCAGCGCCACCCCGTATACATACACCCGGTCGAAACGACGAAGGAGCTTCTCGGTCCGGGGATTGGCGAACACGTCCAACGTGCACTTGGAGATACCTGTCTGCCGGGTGACGCCGGCCATGGTTTCCGCGATCTTCTTTTGCCCGCGGCTCCCCCGTACGCAATGGGGCGGGAAGCGGGCGAACTCGGGATCGTTGCGCGTGTGCCGGTCGAGGGATGAAATCACGGGAATGCGGCAGCGGTCAGCCAGACGGGTCAACCTGCGCAGCCGCGCGGTGATCCCGCTTGCGCCCTTGACATACAACGCGCCCCGCGGGCGCATGAAATCGAACTGGGTATCGATGTCGAAAAATGCCGTTTTTGTTTTCATCGGATCACCTACGCCAACCGCCGGCTCACGTCAACGGTCAACGCCCGCAGCGCCGGGCTGATCTCAACCGCATACATCTGCACTTTACGCAGCTCTTTGATCGCCGCAGGCAGCGCATTCAGACTTTCCCGGACGCGCGCGCGGATATGCTCAAGAGCCGGGCAAACGTAAAGGACCTTGCCCCGGTCAACCACTTTTTCCAGCAACGGCTGACCATCCGGCGTTTCTTTTTCCAGACCGAGTATATCTTTAACGAATACGCCCTTGCGATCATTGATCCTGAACACCTGTTTGCGTCCCGGATAGGTAACTTTACCCGTGCTTAATTTCATCACCGGCATCAGCGAATGTTTGTTGTCGCCGACTTCGCTTAGTTTATAGATCACGTCCAGCACGGGCGCGTCGCTGGAGGTGCCCATGTGCGTGCCGACGCCGAAACCGTCCACCGCCGCCCCTTTGCCCAGAATATCGGCGATCTTATACTCATCCAGGTTGCCGGAAGCGATGATTTTTACATACTGCAGCCCGGCGTCATCCAGCGCCTTGCGGGCAAAACGCGCCAGCGCGACGATATTGCCGCTGTCGAGCCGGATACCGACAAGCCGATGGCCCCGTTTGGCAAGTTCCTGTCCGATCTTGACGGCTTTGCGTATTCCCTTTCTGGCGTCGTACGTGTCCACCAGCAGCACCGTTTTTTGCGGAAAGGTGCTGCTGTAGGCAAAAAAAGCCTCGATCTCGCTGGCGAAGGACATTACGAACGAATGCGCCATGGTGCCGGCCAGGGGGATACCGTAGTAATAACCGGCCTGCACGTGAGACGTCGCCTCAAAACCCGCCAGGTACGAGGAACGCGCAACTTTCAGGCTGGCGTCCTGCCCGTGAGTCCGGCGCAGCGAAAAATCAAACAGACCTTTGCCGCCGGCGGCAAGCACGCAACGCACGGCTTTACTGGCGATCATCGTCTGGATATTGATGGTATTAAGCAGGAAGCCTTCGATCAACTGGGCTTCCATGATCGGGGCGGTCACCCGGATCACCGGCTCCTGGGGAAAGAAAACCGTTCCTTCGGGCATGGCCCAGATGTCGCCGTGAAATTTGAAATCCGCCAGATACTCGAGAAACGCCTCGGAGAAAAACTTAAGGCTGCGCAGATACTTGATATCGTCGCTGCCGAAATGCAACTGCCGGATGTACTGCAGGATATCTTCGAGCCCCGCCGTGATCAGGAACGAACGATTCCTGGGCATTTGCCGGACAAACAGATCGAAGGTGGCGTGGGCGTGTTGTTTATAGCGGAAATAACACTGCGCCATGGTCAACTCGTAAAGATCGACCAGCAGGGCAGAATGGCGGGGAGGAACTGTTTTCATGGCAACGATTCAATTTCCTCTTTAGGCTCGGCATGACCGGTAAAGCGGACGAGACCCGATTTGTCGATCAACACCAGCGTCGGAACGCCCAGGACATGGTACGTATCGCTTACCCGGCCATCCTCATCCAGCAGCACGTGCAGGGAAATCGTGTAGTTTTTCACCAGGCGCTGCGCCACTGCTTTCGATTCTCCGGAATTGATGGCCAGGATCCGGATATTCCTGGCTTCAAACGCCTGCCGTTTCTCATTAAGCGCTTTGATCTCTTTCAAACAAAAAGGGCACCAGCTGGTCCAGAAGAAAAGCAGGACCGACTGTTTCCCTTTGAAAGAACTCAACTGCACCTGTTGACCCTGCAAATCATTGAGCGAGAAATCGACGGCCGGCTGGAGCTCTTCAGCAGCAGCGGTGGCCAGCAGCGACAATGCACAAGCGGCGACGACGAGCGATCCGATAAATGTACGCATCTTCATAATCTCCCTATGCCTGTTATGATGAAAAAGGCTCCGGTGCCCATCAACACTGCGGCACAGACCCTCTCCACATAAACCATCCATTTCCCTGATCTAGGCAGGTGCAGCAACACTGTGCTGAACGTCCCAGCCAGAATGAGCAAAAGCCCCATACCGTAACCGAATACCAGCAATAAGCTGGTGCCATAAACGACATTTCTGGTGGTGGCGATAAAAACCAGGATCGCGCCCAGCGCCGGAGCCACACAGGGCGAAGCGATCAATCCGGAAAAAAGCCCCAGCAGAAAGATCGAATGATATCCGTGACCTTTGATCTTCTCCAGACGGCTGACCGCGGGGAAATAAACCGCAAAAACATCGAGCATCGAAAGGCCGAAAAGAACGAACACCGCGCCTACCACGATCAACGTCGCCGGATGGGCGCTGATCCGGCCGAACAGCTTTCCGGTCAAAGAAGCCAGCAATCCCAGAGCGGCGTAGGTGACGGCTATGCCGCTGACATACACGAAGCTCAAGCTGAAAGCCTTGAGTTTCGAGCCGCCGGCATTAAGGCCGATATACCCCGTGGTTACCGGGATCAACGGGTAGACGCATGGAGTGAAGCTCAAGGTGATTCCCCCCAGAAAGACGATCAGGTAATCAAGCGGGTTTCCCGACAGATGCATTAATCCACTCCAGATAAGGTTGATGACCGGCGACAATCGGGACCGCGATGATCTCCGGGACTTCATAACTATGCAGGGTGCGCACGCAGCGCATGAGCGGTTCCATCCGGGCGGCGGTAGTCTTTACGATCAACAACACCTCCTGCGCCCGGTCGATCTTTCCCTGCCACCGGAATACCGAGGTGACTCCTTTGACGATATTCACGCATGCCGCCAGCCGCTGGCGCACCAGAGCCTCGGCGATCCCGTTAGCCTGCTTAACGCCGGCAACGGTAATGAAAATAATGACGTGCTTTTTTTCAGCCATGCAGTTTCATGGTTAACGCGGCAATCCTGCTTCCGAAACGCAGACATTCTTTGCTTGCGCGATGATCCGGCGCGCCGATGGCAACCGGACCGTAATGATCTCCTTGAGGATCACCTTGCAGTATCATACCATGAATCAATAACGCATTCAAGATATCTAGGATGGTGGTTTCGTTGCCTCCGGCGATATTAGCGCTGGAACAAAAAGCGCCCCCGATTTTACCGTCGAGCTTGCCGTGTAAACTCACCGAATCATCAAGCAGTTGCTTGAGCGGCGCAGCCATGGTGCCGTAATACGCCGGGGAACCGATAATCAAAGCGTCGAATTCGATAAGCTCTTTTGCCGCAACCGCTTTAACGTCTTTCACCGTCACGACTCCCCCCTGTTTTTCGGCTCCTTCGGCGATCAACTCCGCCATTTTCCTGGTATTGCCGCTGCGTGAATAGTAAACGATAAGTATTCTGGCCATAGGACCTCCTTGAGCATAGGGTGGATACGATTATCCCGCGATCTTGAGCACATCCAGTATTTCCGGCAGAATGACGCCGGCTTTACCCGTAAATGAATAGTCGATCTGCGCAGACAGCGCCGACGGTTCGGCATTGATCTCGATGACCCTCGCCCCCCTCTGTTTGGCATATAACGGCAATGACGCCGCCGGATACACCACCAGAGAACTGCCGACAACCGCCAGCGTCCGGCAGCGATCGATCAGTGCGTAGGCCCGGGCAACCTCCTGTTCGGGGAGCATCTCGCCGAAAAAAACCACGTCGATACGGAACCTGCCGGCGCAATTCCCGGCAGCGCCCGACAGGGCAACACCGCAGCGCGGGCAATAGCGGGCGAAAATGGAAAGCAGGCTGCGATACGAATGAGCGTTCTTACCCAGCAGGCTGACCATTTCCCTGATCCGCTGCGCTTCCAGAGGGATCCCCGTTGCGCAACGCTGGCAACGGACGCGGAAAGCATTGCCGTGCAATTCCACCACCGTACGGCAGCCGGCGCGTTGATGCAGGTTATCGATATTCTGGGTTATCACCCCCGACATGATCCCGGATTTCTCCAGCGCTGCCAGCGCCAGGTGCGCCGGATTGGGTTTGGCCTGCAAAAGCGCCTCGTAAAATTCCTCGACAAAACGCACGAATTTCCGCGGCGTGCGGCGCAGCACGCTCGCCAGGCCTTCGATGGTAGCGTAGGTATCCGGATCATACCGTTCCCACAGTCCGCCCTTGCCCCTGAAAGTAGGAATGCCGGATTCCAGCGAAATGCCGGCGCCGGTCAGGAAAACGACTTTACCGTCGAGAAAACAGCGTTTGACCAGGTCTTTTTCTTTTTTTTTCAGCATACGCTTCTCACTCTTCCCGTTGAAGCCGACGGGGAGCCAGCAAAAACACCCCGATCACCCCGGCAAAGAATCCGGCGCAATGCGCAAACCAGGCCACCCCGTCCTGCGCGCCGGAACCGGCCAGCGTATAGGAAGAAACCCCGCTGACGAGCTGAAACGCGATCCATACCAGCAAGAACCACCGCGCGTCTATGGTAACCAGGCGGACAAAAAAGACGACAAAAAACAGCGTCTGTATTTTGGCCCGGGGATAGACTACCAGATAGGCTCCCAGTATTCCGGAAATCGCTCCGCTGGCTCCGATCGTAGGCACCGTGGAGTACGGCGAGGAAGCGATATGGCCCAGAGAGCCGGCAAGGCCGCAGAGCAGGTAGAAAAAGATGAACCGCAGATGTCCCAGGCGGTCTTCGATATTATTGCCGAATATCCACAGGTAGAGCATGTTGCCGACCAGATGCACGATACTTCCATGCACGAACATGCAGGTAACCAGCGTGATCAACGCGGAGGGATCCCGCAGGTGCATCAGGTTATTCGGCACCATCCCGAAAACCTTGACAAAACCTTCCAGGTACGCGCCCAGTTGCAGCTCATAGAAGAACACCAGGGCATTGGCGATGATGATGGCGACCGTAATAAAAGGAACGGTCCGGGTAGGATTCTCGTCTCGTAAAGGAAGTATCATCGCAGCATCATCACGGAAAGCATCCTGCCGCCGGGCAGCGGCTGGCGGCGATGCGAGAAATAATCCCGGCAGCGGCAACCGGTGCAGATACCGCAGTCGCTGATGAACTCCCGGCGGACGCCGGCTGCGAGCAATTGAGCGGTATTCGCGGCGACCAGATCGAAAAACAGTCGCCCCTGGCGCTCGCTGACCTGGCCGGGAAACGTATCCCTGAACTGCGCGCCGACTTCATAACAACACTGCCGGATCGCCGGGCCGAATCCCGCGTAAACCTGTTGCGCCGTCACGCCGAACGCTTCGCGCATGCACGCCAGCGTTTTGGCCACGATCCCGGCGGCAGTGCTGCGCCAACCGGCGTGGACCAGGCCGATACACGGATACTGCGGAGCGTAGAGAAAAACCGGCAGGCAGTCCGCGGTGAAGATCGCCAGAGGGATATTTTTTTCGCCGGTGATAAAGCTGTCGGTTGCGGGACATGCGGTCGCGTATTCCATCGCCCCCCTGCCCCGGTCCTGCGCCTGCGCCCGGTACACGCCCGACGCGTGCACCTGCTGGGCGCACACCAGCTGCCGGTAATCGATCCCGTACGCCTCAAGAAACGTTTTGCGGTGCTCCAGCGAAGCGCCGGTATCGCCATGATGCAGGGACATATTCCCGTCAAGCTTGCGGCTGAAAACAGCTACCGGCCCGGCGCACGATCCGGTGTTGAACTGTATGTGCTGCTGATCTGCGGAAATGATCTCTGACATGCTTACGGCTGGATATCCACGATTTTAGTACGGGAGGTTTGCCCGGCAACAATGCCGATCTGATATTTTTTAACCTGAAAATGATCGGCCAGCACTGCGATGAGCTGGGCATTGGCCTGGCCGTCTTGAGCCGGACGGGTCAGATATACTTTCAACACGCCGTTCTCTTCTTTGACGGCGGTGCGGCTGGCCCTGGGAACAACCCGGACAGATATTCTCATACTCAAATTATATCACTAATCGTGCGGATGTTAACCCAAATAATCCTGCTTGATGCGGCCGGTGCTTTTGGTAAGGTTGGTTTTGACTTCGGGGCAGATTTTTTCCAGATCGCGGATGATGCCGGCGACCGTATGCCGTTGAGACAGATCACCCCGGGGACAACGACAGGTCTGAACGGAGAATCGCATCCTGCGGGCGAAGGTCCGGATCATCGATTCATCGACATACGCCAGCGGTCTGATGATCACGATCTTTCCCCGGAATAATTCCTGACGGGGGCACATGGTGGAGATCTCTCCGTGGAAGAAAAGGTTCATCAGCATGGTCTGGGCGATATCGTCCTTGTGATGGCCGAAAGCGATCTTACGTATCCCCAGACGGTCAGCCAGTTGAAACAGCGCTTTGCGCCGGTTCCAGGAGCACCAGAAACAGTTGATCTTCTCCCGGGGAGCTTTGCGCAGGACATCGAGTTTCACCCGGTGAAAGGGCACGCCCAGCTTTTTACAGTGCCTTGACAATTGCCCGGGGAGCGAGGCGTGGAACCCGAAATCGATATGCGCGGCAACCAGCCGGTAGCGGATAGGAACGAATTTCTGACGATCGCGCAGGATCTGCAGCAAGGTCAGACTGTCTTTGCCGCCGGAAAGAGCGACCAGGATAGTGTCGCCTTCATCGATCAACGCATGATCGATGATCGCCCGACCGGCGCGTTTGGAAATATAGAATTCAGGACCTTGGAGGACAGCCATAGGATCAATACGGACAGGGCAGGTAGATAAACGGTCGGATGATGATCGGTCCCCAGAAAAGCACGATCACCGCCGCCAGCGAGAGGAACGGCCCGTAAGGGATAGTGTGATCTTTCTTGATCAGCATATTGGCTGCGCCGACGATCAATCCGAAGAACGGCGCCAGGAAAAAAGTGAGCAGCGCATTCTGCCAGCCCAGGAACGCTCCGATCATCGCCAGGAGCTTGACGTCTCCCCCGCCCATGGATTCGGTCTCCCCCTGTATCGGCGGTTTCTTGAGCAGCTTGAAATAAACCAGGTCGAACAGGAATCCCGTGGCGTAGATGACCCCGCCGCCGACAATGATGCCGGCCAACGAATCAAACGCCGGGAACCAGCCCCACTGCGCCGGACGCAAGCCCGCTGTCTGGAAACCGCTCCAGGCGGTTTTGAGGACAACCAGAGCAAACCCCGCGATCATTCCGCCGACCGAGATTTCGTCGGGAATAATGCGGTGTTGAATGTCGACGAACGTGGAAATGATCAAGCCGCAGACAAACAAGCTATAGAAAAAGAATTCGAACTTCAGTTCATAACGCATGAAGAATACCAGGAAAGTCAACGCGGTGAGCAGTTCGACCAGGAAATATCTGAAGGCAATGGGCTTCTTGCAGTAACGGCATTTACCCAGCAACGCCAGATAACTGACCAGCGGGATATTAAGATACCAGGGAATGGGTTTGTTGCATTGGGGGCAATGTGAACCCGGCCAGACGATGGATTCATTCAACGGCAGGCGATGGATACAGACATTCAAAAAGCTGCCCACGATCGAACCGAAAATAAAAATAACAATACGCTCGAGCATAGAGGGAATTGTAACACGCTTTGCCTTCAGGCTCAAGACAATTCGCAGACGCTTTCCCCATCTTCATGGCTGGCAACGAATTACAAAAATATTATTAACGCGACAATTATCGAGGCAAGAATAATATTATCGCAAACCTTTAGACCGCCATGGTTTAGGGAAAGCGTCTGCTAAACAAGGCGGATGGTTTCGTAGGTCTGGCCGAAATCCGGAAGCAGGAACGACTCGCCCTCTATGATCATATCCTTCAACGCGACTTCGCTGCGGGTCACATCACCGGTTTCCGGGTCAATAGCGTAGGTGTACGTGCATTTCACTGTCTGACCGTCGGAAAGCTGCCGGGTATGCTGGTACGAAGAAGCGACATTGCTGACTTTCGATAAAAACGTATCGTCCTCATACTCGAGCATATTTCCCACACCGCGAGAGAATACGGATTCGGAATCCTCGAAGTAGGCTTCCTGCATAGTCGCATAATCTTCCAGTTTGTTTTTCTGGCCGTATGCTTCGGCATAGTTATAAACCTTCGGGTCAGACGCATACGAAATTGCGCCGTCAAGTTTTAAGGAAAATGGCTCGCTCCTGCGGGCAAAATCATTGTAATGCGCGATCTCATGAACCAGCGTGCGGCGGTACTGGTCTTCAGTCCAGTATGCTCCACCGGGAGCGACATTTGCGAAAATAACGATAGCCCTGCTGTCTGCCTGGTATTCGCCAATGCGATCCTGTATTGCGGATTCCGCTTCCAGAGAGATCACTTCCGGCATTTTATCCTGCGGTAAAGCGCTTAGCGTGGAATCAATGGTCGCGGCTTCTTCCGGCGTCAACTGCCGCTGGAATTCCAGAACGATCACCCCGTGCTTCTCCCAGATAGCCTGGTTACGCTCATTGATCAATCCGGCATCGGAATTGAGCAACGCATTGTTGATGACGGCTTGATCGCCTGGATCATCCGCTGAACGGTAGAGATGCGTGATATCCGTCGCGGCATCTTTTTTAGCATCAATGGTGCCGGCGCCTTCAACTTTAGCCAGAAGACGGGAAACCGCCTGCTGCGGCGAAGGCATAAAAAGTTCTGACAGCTTTTCCAGAAAACCCGAAGAATCATCCCGGGTCAGCGCCATCTGCTCAAGCTGTCCCTTACTCATGGCCGCGGAACAGACAGCCATGCTCTCATTCATTGTCTTCTCGTCGAGCATCTCTTTGCTCAATGCAGCCTTCGTGCGCTGAACCGGCACCAGCGCCGCGGAATAGGGATCCTGCCTCCAGCTTCCGCCCGATCCGCTGGAAATGATACTGCCGCGGCTATCCCTTACTTCATAGGCGCTGCCGTTGCGCGAAACCGACACGATGTTGCCGTCGGGATCCTGATACAAATCGCCGCCGTCACCGTCAATAACAGTTTCTTTGACTTTGACTACTTCAGTGCGCGTGATCACATTGTTTACGCCCGTCTCTGTCCGATTGTTCTTCGACAACCCGGACAATCCGTTGAATTCAGGCAGATTGATTCCTGCGGTGCTGACGTTCCTGGACGGCTCGACGCCTTCAGGACGGGGAACCTCATAAAATTCATTCTTGGCGGCATCCCACTGGAAATATTGATCCTTCAATAGGGCATTGCCGGGCAGACGAACGATCTGTCCGTCGGCGAGCTGGCTGGCGTTGATCTTGGCCGCGTCCTGCCGGTCGAGATCGATCACCGACGTCGGCGCCTGAACTTCCGGGCGCTGGCCGGCTTCCGGCGCGCCGGAAACACCCGCAGGAGCAGTTACCATCGGTTCCAACGACTGGCTGTAGATCTCGTTGCCCCAGGAGCCGCAGGAACCGCTGGCCACGATCATGCCCCGGCTGTCCCTGGCTTCATATGATAAACCGTCAGTGGTCACCTGCACGGTTCGGCCCTGCTGATCAACATAGGCGCCTGACCCGGAAGCCGAAGTGGTAACAGGTTGCTTTGAGGCGGCTGCAGGTTGCACTGAAACCGTCGTTGCGCTGATCAGGTCTTTCAATAACGAGCCGTTAGAAGGGGTATACGCAAAGGGAACGCCTGAACCGGAAGAATTCGACCCGCCGGTACTGTTGGACAGACTGACAGTACTTTTGGTCAGAATGCCGCCGATACCCGGGAGCGATCCAGAAGTATTACCCTGGCTGGCGCCGACGGTATTTCCGCAGGTGTTAGACGCGGCATTGCCTGCGCCGGAACTGGCCATACTCGATAAACCGGCGCCGATCGAATGTACGGTTGAAGCTGCGGCGGAGATACCTGTTTGTACCGCAGAGACCACTGCGCCGGCGGTTGAGGTGACCGCGGAAGCGATGCCGCTGACGGCACCTCCGATCGCCCCCACGATATCCCAACCGCCGCTGATTTCCTGCATCTCCGTCGCAGTGAGATCCCTGCCCCGCTGCGTATCCTCGGTCAGGACTGCTCCCGTCCACAATGATTCGAATTCGTCACGCGACACGGTGGTCACCGACTGATTATCTATATAGGTAACCGCGTACGCGGTTGCCTTGAGCACATCCACATAATGACCTCGATCCTCTCCCAGATCCATATGCGCGATCACCGCGCCTTGCGCCTGACGCAGATCGTCATAGCTGAACGCCGCTCCGCGCATGTCCGTGCCGTTGATCATCGCTACCTGCTGCATCCCCAGCATGGTGGTTTGACGGCCGGCGGTGTAACCCTTCAACTCCTGCTGAAGCATCTCCGGAGAAACTCCCTGGAGGATATGGGACAGCGCATTCGCCGCGCAGTTCGGCCGCGTTGCTGCCGCTGCTGCCGTCGTTGCCTGCACCGGCGTGAAGCTCGTGGCCAGCCGGTTCTGCGTTCGGGTTGCGGTCGTTCCGGAAAAGTCAAAACAATAACCCGCTGCCGGAGAAAAAATAACCGCAACAATCATGCTTAAAATAAGTACTTGTCTGAAGAACAACCTAGTAGTTAAGAATAGCGGCGAGAATGCTGAAAAGAAAGTAGCGGGGAAAGACCTACGGGCTCCGTGGCTGTGCATTGTATTACCTCTTTTGGCTCATGCATCCTCCTTGTGTGCGGGTACCCCTACCCATGCGATAAAAAAATGCTTCACTGACACTGCGGTCTAAAAAGAACCGATCCATCAACTCTGCCCATCAGTTGATGCATCCTCTTTTTTATACAGACCCCATGTCTGTGAAGCTTAAAAGAGAAATCCCTGTCTTCTTGTAAAGAATATACCTGACTATCCGGCGTTTTTCAAGCCCCGGGAGGAAATCTTCTGAAAACGATTTCAACAGGGGAAAGCGCCTGCGAATTACCAGCCGCCGCCACCGCCGCCACCGCCGCCGCCGCCGGAAGAACCGCCGCCACCCCCTCCACCGCTGCTACCCGAGCTCGACCCGGGTGCGTGCGAAGCGGCGGATATTGCGCCGGCGAAAGAACTGCCCAGGCTGGAAACAAAAGCTGCGGCGCCCAGATTCGACCAGTGCGCGCCGGCATACCAGGCCGGCGAATAGTGTTTGCCTTCCGCGGTAGCGGCCTTGTCCAGCACGCCGGCGAACTGTTCAGCCCAGGCCTGTTCCACATCCAGCGCCAGAGCGTACGGCAAATATTTTTCGAACAGTTCCGGCGTTTTTGTGGGTTGATACAGGATCTTCATACGGTCTTTTTCTGCCGCCTCCAGGAACATTTTGAAACCTTCGATCTTGTCCATGACTTTCCGGCCGGCCAGCGTGGGAGATTTGAGCAGATGATAAAAAAGCGCATTAATACCCATGGCCAGAAAAAGGATCAGGACCACGGTGGCGGACGTAGCGTAAACCAGCGTCGCCAGGCCGAAGATCTCTCCCGCCAGGAACGGCAACGCGAACAGGCTCATAAAAATCGCTCCTCCTGTTGCGGCTAAGCGGCCGCTCCCGCCGCGCAACACGATCTTCCATTGCGTAACCACCTGGGAGAGCAATACCGTCACGCCCACCGACCAGCCGGTCAACCACACGCTCATAAAAAGAGCGATGGGCAGTTTCTCGCTGGCCTGCAGGAGCGCCGCAATCCCGACCACCACCGCGGAAATGACCGCGCCCGCGGCAAAATATCCGATATTGGTCAAAAAATAGGACTTCTCATAATTATTCTTGAGTATCTGTTTCAACTGCGCAATGGCGTGGCTGATCTCCGAATGATTTTCCTGCGCGATCATGAGTGTGGCGCGCGAACCGAACAGCGTGGTACACAATAACGATTCTCCGGCATTCAGTTCTGCGGCGGCGCGGCCGGTCTTCTTGAGCATATAGCCGCCGTTCGCCTCATCAATGGTAATGTAACCTTTGACCGCGATATTAATGATCTCCGCGGCAAATGATTTCTGGTCGAACCCCATGCGCATGATATAACGCACTGCCGCCGGATCAAGCGGCGCGGGCGGATTATACAACGGAATGATCGTCCCCCGGGCGGGATCCTTGCCGACCCAGGCCCAGACGATCAGATAATAGGCCAGCACCGCCAGCAAACCGATAAAACCAACCAGGCTGCCCAGATTATCCCTGAAGAAATAGACCGCTTTCTGCCGCAGGTCCGGCTCGCGAACAAAACCTTTGGGCCAGGCTACGACGATGGTGAGACCTTCCCCCGGCTGCAAAGGACGGGAGGTCGAAAAAGTAACAGCATCCATTGCGTCGCGGCCCGTTACATAGTCCCTGCCCCGGGCCCCCTGCGGACCGGTGAACGCTTCCAGCGCGCCGACCTGCTGCCTGGCGCCGCCCGGCAGCTCGATCACCGCCTGCGCTTTTTCGATCTCGAACCCCCAGCCGTTGCCGGTCACATTCCAGTAGAGTTCGTCGTGATCGCGGAAAAAACCCAGTTGACGATTGGTCTGATATTCCAGGATATACGTGTACTCGCCGGGCGAAAGAACCGCATGCTTGCTGCCGATATACACGCGCTTCCCGTTGGCAAGCGGCTCCACCCAGAAGTTCTCGGAAAGTCCGTCGCGGAAGACCCGCCGGACCTGGAAATCGACCACATAGGTATTGCCCAGATAATCCTTATAGCGGGTGGGAAAATCCCGGTAGATGCCGTGACGGATGTTCTCTCCGGCAGCCTGCACGGTAATGGTCTCGGTGACCGTCATGGTGCTGTCCTCGTGAACGCGGATAGAGCTGGAAAAAGACGTGATCCGCTCCGCGGTGTTCTGGGCGCACAGCGTAAGCGCGCCCGCGAAAAAAGCAACCATCCCCAGCATCAGGATCCGAATACTGTTCCTTGCGCGCATGAGATCTCCTGGTTAGAATTTTACGTCGGGTGTTTTTCGTTCTGTAGCGTATTCTATCTCGAAGAATGCAGCGGGCGGGAAATGAAAAAGCATCGCGACGATCGCGCTGGGAAAAGATTCCACCATGATGTTGTAATTGCGCACGGTCCCGTTGTAATAACGCCGGGCCAGCTGCAATTCGTCTTCGACAGCGATCAGCGTATTCTGAAGTTCGAGGAAACTCTTGTTAGCTTTAAGATCGGGATAATTCTCGGCGAGTGCGAAGATGCTTTTTAACCCGCGGGAAAGGCTGTTTTCCATCCGGGCCTTGTCGTTCTGGTCGACAACGGTATCCAGCTGCGAGCGCAGGCGGGTAACATCCTCAAGGACTTTCTGCTCAAAACCCATATAGCCCTTGACGGATTCCACGATGTTCGGGATAAGATCGTGGCGGCGCTTGAGCTGCACGTCGATGCCGCTCCAGGCCTCACGCACCAGCATGCGGTCGCGCACCAGGTGGTTATACAGAACTGCGCCGAGCAATCCGCAGAACGCGGCAATAACCATTATCAGTAACATCGGGCCTCCTTGTCCACGGGGACAACCCTTGCGCAATTCCGATCTGCGCAAGGGGTACTCAATGCCTTAACGCCGACTCTAAAGCGGTGCGAAATACTTCCTCCGGCGCAGCGGCCCCGGTCCAGATCTGGAATGAAAGCATACCCTGGTATAAGAGCATGCCCAGACCGTTGGAGACTTGACAACCGTTTTCGCTGGCGGCACGCAACAACCTGGTCTGCGCCGGATTGTAGATCAGATCGTAAACAAACATATCCCGATGCAACCACAGAGGCTCGACCAGAAGCGGATCCGTTTCCTTTAATCCCACCGGCGTAGCGTTGATGAGGATATCCTGATGAGGGATATCCAGTTCTTCAAGATGCGCCGCCGAATGGATGGGAAACCCGCTGAAGATATCTTTGATCATCTCCACGATCGCGTCCGCTTTTTGCCGGTCTATGTCGAAGATACTGATCTGCCGGGCCCGGCACTGCGCGAGGACATACGCTACAGCCCGACAAGCGCCTCCGGCGCCAAGGATGGCGACATTCTTGCCCGCGGGATTGCGCTGTTGCAGGAGGTGCCGGCTGAACCCCGGGATATCGGTATTGAATCCCAGCCAGCGGCCATCTCTGTTGACAATGGTATTGATCGCCTTGATCTGCTTCAGGAACAAAGATTCCTGATCAAGGGTCACGAACGCGAGCGCTTTTTCTTTATAGGGGACAGTGACGTTGAGCCCGGACACGGATTGCGGATCGAGGCTCCCGAGGAAGGTGTCGATGTCGTCCGGAGCTACGGGGAAGAGCTTATACTCGGCATTGATGCCCAATGCCTTGAAAGCGGCGTTATGCATCGCCGGAGAAAAGCTGTGTTTAACCGGCCACCCGAGCAAACCGTACATGCGCATTGGGCTCACTAATCTTCGAACTTATTGACGGCGTCCAGATAAGCTTTAATCGCAGCTTCGATGATATCCGTGCTTGAGCCGCCGCCGATCTTGGTCGCCCCTCTGGCCGTCAATTTCAGACTGACATGGCCGAGGGCGTCTTTTCCAGACGTTACCGCCTCAAGGCGAAAATCAGACAGCTTCGCCTGAAGATTGGTGACCTTATCGATGGCTTTGAAACACGCGTCTACCGGGCCGTCGCCGGCCGAGGCGCCGTTGAGGACTTTTCCTTTTTTCTTCAACTTGACTATGGCGCTGGGCGTCAGGCTGGTTCCGGAATACACTTCAAAGCTGTCGAGCGACCAGACCGGCTCGATCACGGTAATCTGATCTTCGACGATCGTGCGCAGATCGTCATCGTAAATATCTTTTTTCTTATCCGCCAGGTCCTTGAAGCGTTCGAAAGCGCGGTTAAGCGGCTCTTCTTTCAATTGGAACCCCAGGGCTTGCAGGCGCTGGTCAAATGCATGCCGGCCGGAATGTTTGCCCAGCACCAGCCCTTCGCCGCCGGCGAACCCGACTTCTTTGGGATCGATGATCTCGTAGGTGCTGCGTTCTTTGATCACGCCGTCCTGATGGATGCCGGATTCGTGCCTGAAGGCATTCGCGCCGACGATCGCTTTGTTGGGAGCGACCACGAAGCCGGTCAGCTTGCTTACCAGCCGGGAAACCTTGGTCAACTGTTCCGTCCTGATATTGGTGGACAGTCCGCGATAGATATCCCTGCGCGTCCTGATGGACATGACGACTTCTTCCATAGAAGCGTTTCCGGCGCGCTCGCCCAGACCGTTGATAGTGCATTCCACCTGACGGGCGCCGTTCTTGACCGCTGCCAGCGAATTAGCCACGGCCAGGCCGAGATCGTTATGGCAATGTACGGAAATAATCGCTTTATCGATATTGGGAACCCGGTTGACCACCGTATCGATCACGCTGCCGAATTCCTCGGGCTCGCTGTAACCGACGGTATCGGGAATATTCACCGTCGAAGCGCCGGCAGCGATAACCGCTTCGACCACGCGGCAGAGAAAATCGCGTTCGGTACGCGAAGCGTCTTCGGGGGAGAATTCGACGTCGCGGCAGAATTTACGCGCGTACTTTACCCCTTCCACGGCCAGCCGCAGGATCTCATCCTCGGCTTTCTTCAATTTATACTTCATGTGGATCTTGGAAGTAGCCAGGAAAACATGGATGCGCGGCCGTTTGGCGGGTTTTAACGCCAGCCCCGCGGCCTCGATGTCTTTGTTCACGCAACGCGCCAGCCCGGCGATCACCGGCCCCTTGATCCGGCGGGCGATCTCCTTAACCGACTCAAAATCGCCTTTTGAGGAAACAGGAAAACCGGCCTCAATGATATCCACGCCCAGATCGGCCAGCGCGCAGGCAACCTCCATCTTTTCTTTCTGGTTGAGGGTCGCCCCGGGCGCCTGTTCTCCGTCGCGTAACGTGGTATCGAAGATTATTATTTTTTCATCCATGGCATCATATCTCTCAATTGTTTTCCAACCTGTTCGATCTGGTGCTTGTCGCCTTCATCAAGCAGGCGGTTAAAATTCGGACGCCCCTGCTCATTCTCGGCGATCCATTCCTTGGCGAACTTGCCTTTCTGGATCTCCTTGAGGATCTTTTGCATTTCTTTCTTGGTCCTGTCAGTGACGATGCGCGGACCGCGGGTAATATCCCCGTAGCAGGCGGTGTTGGAAACGCCGCGGCGCATGCCGCTGATGCCTTTTTCCTGGATGATATCCGTGATCAGTTTCAATTCATGCAGCACTTCGAAATAAGCGATCTCCGGCTGATACCCGGCTTCCACCAGCACTTCGAACCCGGCTTTGATCAGAGCGGAAACTCCGCCGCAGAGCACTGCCTGCTCGCCGAACAGATCCGTTTCCGTCTCTTCCTTGAATGTCGTCTCGATGACTCCGGCGGTCGTGGCTTTGAGCGCCTTGGCGTAAGCCAGCGCGATCTTCAGCGCTTCGCCGGAAGCATCCTGGAACACCGCCACCAGCGAAGGCACGCCTTTGCCTTCTTCATACATTTTGCGCACGAGCGCGCCGGGACCTTTGGGAGCGACCATGAAAACATCCACGCTCTTGGGCGGCTTGATCTGCTTGAAATGGATATTGAACCCGTGAGAGAAACACAGGGCTTTGCCTTTTTTCAAATTCGGCTTGATCGCATCGACGTATACTTTGGCCTGCACGTGATCCTGGGTGAGGATCTGGATGATATCAGCCGCCCGGGCTGCTTCCGCCGCGGAAACCGGAGTGAAGCCGTCCTCTTTGGCCTTCTGGAAATTCGGCGTGCCTTCCATCTCGGAAACCACCACGCGCACCCCCGAATCACGCAAACACAACGACTGACCTCTTCCCTGGATACCGTACCCGATGATAGCCACGGTCTTGTCTTTAAGCAATCCTAAATCCGCGTCTTTGTCATAGTAAACTTTTGCCATGATCTTACCCCTTTCTCTCGATTAGTGGACCCGTCGCTAATACGTCAGCGCGATACGGCCGGTCCGGATCAATTCCTGGATGGTGTAATGCCCCAGTGCTTCCAATAAACCTTTTATCTGCAGCTGATCGCCTACCGCCTGGATGATCAGGCAATCCGCCTTGCACTTGACCACCGTTGCGGAGAATTTCTTGGCGATAGATTCAAGCTTGGTTTTCTCTTTTGCGCCGTAACGGACCTTGACCAGCACCAGCTCCCGGTCCAGATGCTCTTTCTTGGTGAAATCGGTTACCGAGATCACGTCGATAAGCTTATTGAGCTGCTTCTTGATCTGCTCAAGCACCCTCTCGTCTTTAGCCTCGACTACGATGGTCATATACGAAATGTCCGGCGTCAGCGTTTCGCTGACCGCCAGCGAAGCGATATTATACCCGCGGGCGCTGAACAATCCCGCCACGCGCGCCAGCACGCCGAACTTGTTCTCAACCAGTACCGATATAGTATGTCTCATAATTTTCCTGACATTATGCGCTGTCTCCGTAACTCATTACGCCAGCCCTTCGATCATCCGGTTCAGCGCTTCTCCGGCCGGCACCATCGGAAACACGTTCTCTTCCGGCTCGATATGAAAATCCATGAACACGACATTATCCGTTTTGATGGCTTTATCGATCGCCGGCCGCACGTCTTCTTTTCTGGTCACGCGCAACCCCGCCGCTCCGTAACTTTCGGCAAGCTTGACAAAATCGGGATTATAGAGTGTGGTATGCGAGTAACGGTGCTTATAGAAAAGCTCCTGCCACTGGCGCACCATACCCAGAAAACCGTTGTTGAGAATAGCCACTTTCACCGGGATCTTGTTACAGACACAGGTAGCCAGTTCCTGGATGTTCATCTGGATCGATCCGTCGCCGGCGATGTTGAATACCGTTTTGTCCGGGCAGCCGACCTTGGCGCCCATTGACGCCGGAAAGCCGAAACCCATTGTGCCCAGCCCCCCGGAAGTGAGAAAGCTGCGCGGATGGCTGAACTTGAACCATTGCGCCGACCACATCTGGTGCTGGCCTACTTCCGTGCAGATGATGGCGTTGCCGCCGGTAGCCTCATCTATCTGCTGGAGTATATACTGCGGACTCAGCTTCGCTTTATCCGTATATTTCAACGGGAATTTCTTCTTTAACGCCTCGACCGCTTTCAACCACTCGGCGGTGTCCGGAGTTTTCTTGAATTCTTCGAGCAACTGGCCGAGCACGTTCTTCACGTCGCCCACGATCGGGATATCCACGCCGACATTCTTGCTGATCGATGACGGATCGATATCGATATGGATGATCCTGGCGTGCGGCGCGAACGCGTCGAGCTTGCCGGTAACCCGGTCGTCGAAACGCGCGCCGACGGCAATGATCAGGTCGGACTCCATGATCGCGTGATTGGCGTACGCCGTCCCGTGCATACCGAGCATGCCCAGACAGAACGGGTGCGTGATGGGAAAAGCACCCAGCCCCATAAGCGTCATGGTCACCGGCGCTTTGATCGTTTCCGCCAGCTGACGCAATTCATCGCTGGCGTTGGACAGGATCACTCCGCCGCCGGCATAGATCACCGGACGTTCAGCGCTGCAAATCATCCTGACCGCTTTCTTGATCTGTCCGGGATGACCGAACATCGTCGGTTTATAGCTGCGCAAGGATACTTTTTCCGGCCACACGAATTCAGTCCTGGCGTTCTGCACGTCCGAAGGGAAATCGATCAACACCGGACCGGGCCGGCCGGTAGAAGCGATGTAAAAAGCTTCGCGCACGGTTTGCGCCAGATCCTTTACGTCTTTGACCAGATAATTATGCTTGGTGATCGGCCGGGTGATCCCGGTTACATCCGCTTCCTGAAACGCATCGTTGCCGATCAACGTTGTCTTGACCTGCCCGGAGATCGCCACCATGGGAATGGAATCCATAAAAGCGTTGGCGATGCCGGTGACCAGATTGGTCGCGCCCGGACCGGAAGTCGACAAACACACCCCCGTTTTTCCGGTAGCGCGGGCATAGCCGTCCGCGGCGTGCGCGGCAGCCTGCTCGTGACGCGTGAGAATGAAACGCATCTCCATGTCGTAGATCTTATCGAACGTGGGCAGGATCTGTCCGCCGGGATAGCCGAAGATCACTTCCACGCCTTCGCGTCTCAAACACTCCAGTAATATTTCCGAACCTGTCATTAACATAGTCTGTGTGCGCGGTTCGACCGTTTTCAGAAAAGAACCGCTCCTTTATCTGCCGAGCTGACCATACGCGAGTAACGGGCGAGATATCCTGTTTTGATCTTAGGCGGAACAGGTTTCCAGCTCTTGAACCGTTTGCGTATCTGGGCCCGGGTAAGTTTCACCGCAATGGTACGATTGGGAATATCTATGGTAATTATATCACCATTCTTTAAAATAGCAATCGGGCCGCCGGCTGCCGCTTCAGGCGACATATGCCCGATGCACGGTCCTTTGGTCCCTCCGGAAAACCGACCGTCGGTAATAAGGGCCACGTCGTTAGCCAGCCCTAACCCCACGATCGCGGCGGTGGGCGCGAGCATCTCGCGCATGCCCGGGCCGCCCGAAGGCCCTTCGTAACGGATCACCACGCAATCGCCCTTCTTGATCTTGCCGTTGAGGATCGCCTGCATGGCCTCCTCTTCCCGGTTGAAAACACAGGCTTTACCGGTAAACGTCATCATCTGCGGATTCACGCCGGACTGTTTCACCACCGCTCCCTTGGGAGCCAGATTACCGTAGAGCACGGCGATCCCGCCCTCTTTGTGGTAGGCCCGCCCGAAAGAACGGATCACTTCTTCATCCGCGATTTCCGCGCTATCGGCGATCTCGTGTATCTTTCTGCCGCTGGCGGTGGTGGTATTGTGCAGCTGCGCCTTCAAGCGTTTGAGCACGGCCGGGATCCCTCCGGAGAATTCCACGTCTTCCATAAAATGCGGCCCGGCAGGTTCCAGGTTGGTGATATGCGGCACCCGTTTGCTGATCTCGTCGAATTTCTTGAGTTCCAGCTTCAGGCCGGCTTCATGAGCGATCGCCATCAGATGCAGCACGGTGTTGCTGGAACCGCCCAGCGCCATATCCACGGTGATCGCGTTCTCGATCGATTCCGCGGTAATGATATCCCGCGGCTTGATGTTCTTTTTGACCATCTCCACAATCCGCTCGCCGCTGGCCTGGGCAATGCGCCGCTTCCTGGCGGAAACCGCCAGGGCGGTGCCGCAGCCAGGCATAGACATGCCCATGGTTTCGGTAAGGCACGCCATGGTATTGGCGGTATACAATCCCTGGCAGGAACCGGCGCCCGGACAGGCTTCCATTTCCAGGCAGGTCAGTTCCTCCTCCGAAATATCGCCTTTCTTGGCGCGCGCCAGCCCCTCGTAGGTATCATGCACGAACGCCAGCTTGCGCTTGCGGAAACGACCGGAAAGCATCGGGCCGGCAGTCACGATCAGCGTCGGGATATTCAGGCGCGCCGCGGCCATGATCATACCCGGGGTGATCTTGTCGCAGTTGGTCAGGCAGACAATGCCGTCGAGCTGATGCGCGTTGCAAACCGACTCGATGGAATCCGCGATCAGTTCGCGGGAAGCCAGCGGATAGCACATGCCCAGATGGCCCATGGCAATACCGTCGCAGATAGCCGGGATGCCGAAGAAAAACGGCACCGCGCCGGCATAACAGATACCGCGCTCGATATATCGTTCCAGATCGCGCATCCCCACGTGACCCGGCACCAGATCGGTAAACGAGCTGGCCACGCCGATAAACGGACGCTCCAGATCTTTACGGCTCAAACCGGTCGCATGCAGCAACGCGCGATGCGGCACCCGTTCCAATCCTTTTTTAATCGTATCTGATCGCATACGCTTTCCCTCTTGAGTGAACAACAGCTAACGTCTCATTTTCGGTTCAGGGGTGGTACCCCGGGGAACGTCCCCTTTTAGTCGGCGCCTTCGCCGTCGTGAACCACCGCTTCGCCCTCTTTGCGCTTACGCACGATAACCCGTTTCAAAGGAACGAATTTATCGACATACTGCTTGGTATTGCCGACATTGAGCTGTTTGAAAAGGAACTCGAATTTCGCCTCGATCTCCGCGGCAATGGCGGCGCGCACATCCGCAGGCAGACCCATGATATCTTTTTTGAACTGGCCCAGCGCTTTCTTGCGGGCTTTGTAGAAGAACTGATCTTCGGTATCGCCTTCTTTTCTCTCGCCGGCGGCATTCACCTTGAGCCATTCGTACATCCGGGCTTTAAGCGCTGCCGGAAAATGCTTGCTGTCATAAATCATATTCTGGAACTCGGTGGCCAGATGCACTTCGCCGGTCTCGGTCTGGGGGAATTTATTAAATGCTTCCCCGGGCAACGTAGACGCGCCGTGCTGCACCGCTCCGCACATGCCGTACTGGGCGCGGGCGATCTCGGAGATCGTCTTCAACGTGTCGAAATCAAGCTTGACCTGGGCGATCGTGCCGTCAGGCAGCACCACGCCGCCGTGAGAAGTGCCGGTCTGCACGCTGATCTTGCTGATACCCACCAGCCCTTTGCGCAGGCTCTCTTTATACCCCGCCATGAACGCGTGCATATCCTCGGGCGTGGAATTCTTATGGCCGACTTCGCCGATCTCGCCGCCCACCGAAACCATGATCCCGCGCGGCTGGATCTGACGGATGAACTGGGTCAGCTTGGCGCAGACTTTATAATTATGCAACTGCTGCTTCTTCAGGTCCGACTTGGACAGGTCCACGACGGTGGAAGAATCGATGTCGATGTTATAGAAATGGTTCGCGACCGCGTCGGCGATCAAAGCTTTGATACCTTCAAGCTCCTTGTCCGGGTCTTCGGCGTATTTCTTGGCGTTGACCTGAACGTGATCCGCCTGGATGAATACCGGCCCCTGATACCCTTCCTTGATAGCCGCTCCCAGGATAACCGCGGAATATTCCACCGGCGGCTGCGCGGTATATCCCATTTCGGATTTGGCGATCTCAAAGATGAACGCTCCGGCGTTATTCTTTTTGGCTACCCGGAACATCGCCCGCGCCAGGTCATAGGTCATACTGCGCAGATTGCATGCCGGGACGGTAAATCCCTTGAACTCGCCGCGGCCCCGGGCCATATACAGCTCGTGGATACTCGCGGGATACACGCCCTTTTTATACGCAATATCCAGGATCTTCTTGGCCAACTGCTGCTTCTTTGCGGCATCGTCGGTCATGACCAGATCCCTGACTATCGTTTCGACATCCAGCGGTCTTCTTCCCATTGTCTGTTTCCTCCTCTTGATTATGGTGTTAAATAAGCATCTTCATTGCACGATACACATATTCGGCTTCCAGCGCCTTCTTGGTGATGGCGAACTCCAGATCCACCACATTGATATTGTCGGAGATGACCCCGAGTGCTTTGCCCGACTGCCCGTCCGCAAGCAGCTTCACGGCTTCCATACCCAGCAGGCTTGCCAGATTCCTGTCGCGCGCCGTAGGGCTGCCGCCGCGCTGCACATGGCCCAGCACCGCCACGCGCGTTTCCAGCGACGTCAGATCGGTGATCTGACGGGCGACATCTTCAGCTTTTGAAGCTCCCTCCGCGACAACCACGATCCAGCTGACCTTGCCGCGCAGATTGCCCTCAACGATGTCGTGGCACATCCGGTGCATATCGAACTGGCGTTCGGGAATCAAGACATCCTCGGCGCCGCCGGCTAAAGCAACCTGCAGCGCAATATATCCGGAGCCGCGGCCCATGACTTCCACCACAAATATTCGCTCCATGGAGGTGACGGTATCGCGGATCTTGTCGATAGCTTCCAGCGCGGTATTCACCGCCGTATCCGAACCGATGGTAGAATCCGTGCCGTTGAGATCGTTATCGATAGTCCCCGGCACTCCCACGCAGGGGATACCCCAGCGACGGCTCAAGGCGATCGCGCCGCGATACGTGCCGTCGCCCCCGATAACCACCAGACCTTCAATGCCGTATTTTTTCAGCACCTCGACCCCGCGAGCCTGCCCTTCCTGGGTAAGGAATTCCGGACAGCGCGCGGTCTTTAAAATCGTCCCGCCTCTTCCGATGATATTCGATACTGAACGGTGATCGAGCACCTTCAGCTCTTCATTCAACAGGCCGGCGTACCCCCGGAAAATCCCCATTATCTCGAGATTGGTGCGATTAGCGTAACGGACAATGCTGCGTATCGCCGCGTTCATTCCCGGCGCATCGCCGCCGCTGGTCAAAACACCGATGCGCTTAATTGCCATACGACATCCCCTCCACCTGCATTTCCCTGGGATGATCCACGGTAAAACTATAGAAAATTTCCTGTTTGGCTTTCGGCTCCAGATCGAACTCCCAGAGCCAGACGCCCTTGCGATTCTCCCAGTCCTTGACTTTAGGCTCAAGGCTGACCTGGTTCATCTTCACTTTAATGCGGTCATCTTCGGGCACCGGCATGGCTTCGAACAGTTTAACCTTGATCTTCCGGGATTTATAATTCTCGACCCCGAGTTTGTATTTAAGCACGGTCTGCCTGTTCGGCGAAGCGATAGTGCCGATGAGAGTCTGGTCGACTTTCTTCTCCACCTGATCGCGTTTTACCTTGACGTTCTCGTCCGACCCCAGATATAAATCAAATTCTTCGCCGGGACCTATACCGCCCAGGCTGGAGGCGCCGACAAAATCGCCGTCCAGGAAAATGTTCACCCTCCCGGGTAACAACTGCAGGTCCCTGGCATTGGTTACCCTGCTGCCCAGGAAAGCCAGCGGCACTGCGCGCGGATACGTGGAATAGGTAAAAACGGCTTTGAGCATCTGCGCGGAAACGGGTATCTTGACTTCCGCTCCGTCGGCTTTGACCGAAATGGCGCGCGGGATGGAATAGATCACCGCCACGCCCTTTTCCTGCGCGGTAGCGTACACCGGCGCTTCGGTCGGCATTCCCAGACCCTCCCTATCCATGACCGCGTCATTTTCCTCTTTGAAGGCCATGGACTGCACTGCGCCGGCAAGCTTGGACATCTTCCTTTCGCGATACACCTGCGGCTGGAAGGGACGCAGTATCCAGGGCTCCACATAAGGCATATTCCCGCCCACCGTGGGCCGGGCCGTGGAAAGATTCATCTCCACGTTGGTCCAATCCTCTCCGGTATTCTGGCGGATCAAACCGTATAAGACCAGTTCGACTTCCTGCTTCTCGAAATCCGCGCGCGCATCGTAGCTCGCCTCCCAGGAAACGCCGCGCACCAGGTACGAAACCGTGATCTCGGTGGAAACGGACTGTCCCGACTGCAGCTCCACTTCGATAAACCGCTTCTGTTTTTTCACCGGTCCGGCGATTTCCGCCAGTTGCCGGCGCACCGCTTCGATCTGGTTGTGCAATTCCCGTTCTTTCAACTCGATATCCATTACCGCGGAGTAATTCTCGCGCAGCCGGACATCGAGGAATTTATACAATCCGTCGATTTCTGCCGGAGCGGGCACCTTGGTCACCAGATCCTTGGGCAGTTGCGCCTGGGAAAATACCCGCAGCGCATCCAGGAACATCTTCTCTTCACGCAGGACATTCTTGGTATCCTGCAGCCTGCGGCCGTCGTCTTCCAGCTGCTGGAGCTGATCTTTAAGTTTCTGTATCCGGTCCGAAGGGACTTCTTCGAGATACTGGCGCCGCAGCGTTACGCCCAGCAGTTTAACGCCGGCAGCCGCTACCGACGCCTTGAGAGACGCTTCATCTATCTCGGGAATGATATCGGCGAATATGACCCTGGTATCTTGAGGAGAAAGCTTGACTGCGGCCTGACGGCTGATCATCGCGGAATCCGGATAGGCCGTGATCCTGGCGATCCGGGAATCAGCAACGATATCGGCAGCAAAAGAGACTGCGCTTACGGACAGCATGAAAGCCACTACTAAAACCGCTCTTTTAGCGTGCTTCATTCTTCTCCTCCGGTTTGTGCAAAATCAGGTCCCCATCTCCCAGCTCGAGAGATACCGCTTCTGTTCTTCGGTCAACGTGTCGATCCTGACGCCCATCGATTTCAATTTCAAACGGGCGATCTCGTGGTCGATCGGATCCGGCACCTTATACACGGTTTTCTGCAGTTCTTTGTAATGCTGGCGCAGGTATTCGGCGCCCAGCGCCTGGTTGCAGAACGACATATCCATAACCGACGCCGGATGACCTTCTGCCGCGGCCAGGTTGATCAAACGGCCTTCGCCCAGCAGGTTGATCCTGCGTCCGTTCTTGAGCGTATATTCCTCCACGAAATCGCGGATCACGCGCTTTGATTTCTTGAGTTTTTCCAGAGCCGGGATCTCCAGCTCCGCGTTGAAATGGCCGGAATTGCAGACGATCGCGCCCTCTTTCATCAGCACGAAATGCTCGCCGCGTATCACGTTGATATCGCCGGTCACGGTCACGAAAATGTCGCCGATGCGCGCCGCGTCCCTGATCGGCATGACCTGCAAACCGTCCATCACGGCTTCCAGCCCCTTCAGGGGATCGACTTCCACCACGATAACATTGGCGCCCATGCCGCGCGCGCGCATAGCCGCGCCCCGGCCGCACCAGCCGTAGCCGCAGACCACGAAATTCGAACCGGCGATAAGCTTGTTGGTGGCGCGAATGATCCCGTCGAGCGTCGATTGTCCGGTACCGTAGCGGTTATCGAACATGTGCTTGGTCATCGCGTCATTCACCGCGATCACCGGATAGCGCAGCTTGCGCTGCGCTGCCAGCGCCCGCAGCCTGATCACGCCGGTAGTCGTTTCTTCGGTCCCGCCGATAATCTCTTTGCGTCCGTACACCGAGAAATTCTGGTGGATGGTCGAAACCAGGTCCGCGCCGTCGTCCATGGTCATATCCGGCTGAAAAGACAGAGCCGACTTGATATGGCTGTAATACGTCTTGGTATCTTCGCCCTTGATGGCGAACACCGGTATTTTCAAATTGACCGCCAGGGACGCAGCCACGTCATCCTGGGTGGAAAGCGGGTTGGAGGCGCATAAAGACAACTGCGCGCCGCCGGCCTTGAGTACTTCCATCAACACCGCGGTCTCGGTGGTCACGTGCAGACAGGCAGCCAGTTTCAATCCTTTGAGCGGCTGCTCTTTTTTGAACCGCGCGCCGACCAATCCCAGAACCGGCATATTGTTGCGGGCCCATTCAATACGTAAAGCCCCCTTCTTCGCCAGCTTTATATCCTTAACATGATAGTTCATTATCAACTCCTTAAGTATTGTACACCTTGCGCAGATTGTGCCCGGCCCGGATTGGAATCGGGCCGGCATCCCCTTTGCCGGGGAGAATTGCGCAAGTGTAGCCTACGTTAACACCTTGCGCAATCGGAATGTGCGCAAGTGTAGCCCCCGTTAACACCTTGCGCAATCGGAATGTGCGCAAGTGTAGCCCCCGTTAACACCTTGCGCAATCGGAATGTGCGCAAGTGTAGCCCCCGTTTACACCTTGCGCAATCGGAATATGCGCAAGTGTAGCCCCCGTTTACACCTTGCGCAATCGGAATATGCGCAAGTGTAGCCCCCGTGGGCTACAGCCGCGACGCCTGTTTCTTCAGCGCGTCGACTTTATCCAAAGCTTCCCAGGTAAACTCCGGATCGGGCCTGCCGAAATGGCCGTAGGCGGCGGTTTTCCGGTAAATCGGACGCAGCAGATTCAGGGATTCGATAATACCCTTGGGCGTCAGTTTGAAGTTATCCCGGATCAGCTTGACGATCTGGGCCTCATGCAGTTTGCCGGTGCCGAAGGTATCCACGAAGATCGACAGCGGATCGGCATAGCCGATGACATAGGACAGCTGGATGCAGCACCGGTCAGCCACGCCCGCGGCAACCAGATTCTTGGCGATGTAACGCGACATGTAGGCCGCGGACCGGTCGACTTTGGTCGGATCTTTTCCCGAGAACGCGCCGCCGCCGTGAGGCACTGAACCGCCGTAGGTATCCACGATGATCTTGCGCCCGGTCATACCGGTGTCCGACTGCGGTCCGCCGATCAGGAACTTCCCGGTCTGGTTGACATAATACTTGGTGTCTTTATCGATCCAGCCCTTCAACACCTCCTTGGCGACAACGTCGATCAACTCTTTACGCGCCTTGGCGGTAATGTGTTCGCCGGTCTTATCCAGTATCTCGGAGGTATGCTGCGAGGCAAGCACCACCGAATCCACTCTCACCGGTTTGCTGTTATGATATTCCATGGTCACCTGGGACTTGCCGTCCGGGCCGAGATATTTCAAAATGCCTTTTTTGCGCACTTCACTCAACCGCTTGCTCAAACCGTGCGCCAGGGAGATGGGCAGCGGCATGTAGTCTTTGGTTTCTTTGCAGGCGTAACCGAACATGATACCCTGGTCCCCGGCGCCGCCGGTGTCCACGCCCATCGCGATATCCGGCGACTGGCTGTGAATGGTATTGACGATAGCGCAGGTCTGGTAATCGAACCCGTATTTGGGATGGGTATAGCCGATCTCCTTGATCACGTTGCGCGCGAGCTTATGAATGTCGACGTACGTGTGCGTGGTGATCTCGCCGCCGACGATCAGCAATCCCATGGTCACGTAGGTCTCGCAGGCCACGCGGCCGGCGGGGTCGTTTTTCAGAACTTCATCCAGCACCGAGTCGGAAATCTGATCGCACACTTTATCCGGATGACCTTCAGTTACGGACTCCGACGTAAAAAAGAACTTTTCCACTTTTCCTTCTCCTTTGTTATGAACTCAAGGCCGCTGCTCTGATCATTTCAGGATCGCCTTGAGCTTTTCCTGTAAAAAATGCTCGACTGCCTTGGCCGTAGACAGGCTCATCGCTTCTTCGACAATAGTCCTGGCCTCCGCCATGGTCACGGAACGGATAATATACTTGATCTGCGGTATAGCCAGAGACGGCATACTCATTTCATCGATACCCAGTCCCAGCAGGATCAGGGTAAAGATCTCGTCGGAAGCCATTTCGCCGCACATCCCCACCCAGATCTTGTTGGCATGAGCGGAATCAACGATATTCTTGATCATCCGCAGCACCGCCGGATGCGCCGGTTCGTAGAGGTACGCCACTTTTTCGTTGGTGCGATCCACGGCCAGCGCATATTGAATGAGGTCGTTGGTCCCGATGCTGAAGAAATCCGCTTCCCGGGCCAGCAGATCCGCGGTCATTGCCGCGGAAGGCACCTCGATCATCACCCCGACTTTGATGTTTTCGTCGAAGGGAACGCGGGTCTGGCGCAATTCGTTCTTGCATTCCTCAAGGATGGCGTTGGCCTGGCGCAATTCTTCCACTCCGGAGATCATCGGATACATCAGCTTGAGCTTTCCGAAAGAGGATGCGCGCAGTATCGCGCGAAGCTGCATCTTGAAAACATCGGGCCGGGCCAGGCAGAACCGGATAGCCCGCCAGCCCAGAAACGGCTGTATCTCTTTAGGCATCTCGAACTGCGAAAGAAATTTATCTCCCCCCAGATCCAGCGTCCTGATGATCACCGGGTACGGGCTTAATTCTTCGGCCACGGTTTTGTACGCCTGGAACTGCTCTTCCTCCGTGGGGGCGTCTTTGCGGTTCATGTAGAAAAATTCGGTGCGGTACAGACCGATCCCATGGGCGCCGTGTATCTTGATCGACGGGATCTCATCGGGAAGCTCGATATTGGCGGAAATCTCGACTTCTTTTCCGTCAAGGGTCACCGCGGGCAGGTCCTTGACCTGCAGGAAACGCTCGGCCACGCCCTTGAGCTTGCGTTCTTCTTCCTGATAATTGCGCAGCGTCTCTTCGTCGGGATTGACGATGACCATGCCCATCGTCCCGTCGACGATCAGGATGTCGCCGGTCTTGATCTTGACGGTCGCTTCCCCGGTACCGACCACCGCCGGGATCTCCAGGGACTTCGCCATGATCGCCGTATGCGAGGTTTTGCCGCCGATATCCGCGACGAAAGCGCAGACCATCTGCTTGTGCATGGCTGCGGTATCGGACGGGGCCAGGTCGTGCGCCACCACCACCACCCGCTCTTTGAGATCTTTAAGGCTCTTGTGTTCTTTGCCCAGAAGATTGCGCAGGATGCGTTTGCCCACGTCGTTGAGATCGGCGATGCGCTCGCGCAGGTATTCGTCTTCGATCTTGGCGAAAACCTCGATATATTTCTTCAGGACTTCCGAAAAGATGAACGCGACATTGATCTGGTCTTTCTTCAGACGGGAAATGACTTCCTCGATGAGCATCCGGTCCTCGAGGACCAGCAAATGCGCGTCGAATATCTGCGCTTCCTCCTGCCCCATTTCGGTCGAAATGCGTTTTTGCAGTTCGATGATCTCGCGGCGGGTCGAGATCAATGCCTCCTCAAACAGCTGGATCTGCACAGGGATCTCTTCCTGGCGAATCTGCTCCTTGGGGATTTCCAGGTCTTCCTTGCCGAATTTATAGGCAGGCGCGATATTGATGCCCGGAGCCGCAGCTATTCCTTTAAGCGTGATCATTTGTCTTCTTCCTGTGTCACTATCCGTTCCAGCTCGACCACCGCCAGTTCAGCATCTTTGCCTTCGGCTTCGATGATAATCTCGCTGCCCTGCTCGGCGCCCAGCATGAGAATGCCCATGATCGATTTACCGTTCACCCGCTCCGCATCGTGCATGACCGTGATCTTGGAGTCGAATTTATTCGCCACCTGGACAAAGAGGGCCGCGGGGCGCGCATGCAGCCCCTGCTTGTTCTTTACCGTCACTGTGCGTGTGGCGAGCATATGTCCTTCCTGTGGATGCAACGGTTACACTTCGTCTAAAAACCCGAGAATGATCTTCGCCAGTTTCATCGGATCATGGCGAATAAAGTTATCCGTCGATATCGTATCGTCTTCGATGACCCGGAACCCCATCTTCTCTATCTTGCGGCGGTCATTGACCACCTGAAACGCCTGTTCCTGGACGTATCGGTTGAGCATTTCCTGCGGGATGGAACCGGTATTCACGATACAGTAATCCACCACCCGCTCATGGCTGTGCTCGAGAATCGCCTTCAGATGCCGGGATGCGGGATATCCGTCGGTCTCTCCGGGCTGGGTCATCACGTTGCACACGTATACTTTGATCGCTTTCGTAGCGTACAACGCGTCCCGTATCTCTTTGATCAAAAGGTTAGGCATAATGCTGGTGTACAGCGAGCCCGGTCCCAGAACAATGATGTCTGCTTCGTCGATAGCCTTAACCGCTTCCGGCGTAGCTTCCGGCGTTTCCGGTTTCAAAAACACGCGCTCGATCTGTTTATGCGCCAGAGGGATCTTGTTCTCCCCTTCCGTCACCGAACCGTCCCGGTATCTGGCCGCCAGCACCACATTGCTCAACGCCGAAGGGATCACCTGACCGCGCAGTGCGAGAACCTTGCTGGTTTCGCGGATCGCCTTTTCAAAATCGCCGGTAATGCGGGTCATCACGGTGATGAACAGATTGCCGAAGCTGTGGCCGGCCAGCTCCGAACCGCTGTCAAAGCGGAACTGAAAGAGCTCGCGCATCATTGTGGACGCGTCGGCCAGCGCGACCAGGCAGTTGCGGATATCACCCGGCGGCAGTATGTCGAATTGCTGTCTCAACCGGCCGCTTGAGCCGCCGTCATCGGCCACGGTAACGATCGCGGAAATGTTCGACGTATATTCCTTCAACCCGGTCAGGAGCATCGACAACCCCGTGCCGCCGCCGATGGCAACGATCTTGGGTCCCCGGGCAAGCTGCTTGCGCTGGTAGAGAATATCCACCAGTTCGTTTTCCCTGGTGGACGGGATAACCGCCTGGATGAAAGCGCGCATCAGGCGTTTGATACCGAGAATAAGAATGATCAGTCCGGAAAGAAGTATGACCGCGTCCAGGATACGGATGACCAGGAATTGCTGGGATTGCAGACCGCTGGAACCGATCACCAGCAGAATGACGCCGAACGCGCTCAAGCCCATCCAGCGTTTTATCCCGATGCCCGGGTACAACCATTTGATGATACGCGTAACTCGCTCTATCATGTGGCAGTTACAGCTTCTCGTCTTCCTGGCTGATGACCTTTACGATGGCTTTCTCATCAACGCTGTTACGCAAACTGTCCCGGAAATATTTATCCTTGAAAAGCCGGGAAATCCGCGCCAGCGCTTTCAGGTGAGGGCCCGCCGAATCCTGCGCGGCCAGCAGCATGAAAAAGATATAGACCGGCTCGCCGTCAAGAGAATCGAACTCGACGCCCTTCTTGGAAAGCGCAAAAGCGCCGACCAGCTTCTGGACGCTGTCGGTCTTGGCATGGGGAATGGCGATCCCCTGCCCGATGGCAGTCGATCCCAGAGACTCGCGCTCCATAAGAGAATCGATGACCTTGGCGCGTGTGGACTTGTCGATTTCTCCGGCGGAAATCAGCAGATCCACCATCTCTTTGATCACATCGTCTTTCTTAGTGGACTTGAGGTCCGCAAGGATTGCGTTCTTTGAGAGGAAATCCATGATTTTCATACAACGAACTCCTTTCTATTCAAGGGAAAATAAATATCGTGAGGGGATAGTTAAAAAAAGCGGGAGACGGGGATCGAACCCGCGACAACTACCTTGGCAAGGTAGCGCTCTACCAGCTGAGCTACTCCCGCATAAGATCTTCTCGCGTCTTGCTTGCTTTTGTCTTACAGGTGTGCCGCCTGTCGAAAGGCACACAGCAAAAAAACGACGATTCTGATGGAAAGGAAATGTAATCCTCTGCGCGTATTCAAATCTGGGCGGAAGAGGATTTGAACCTCCAAGGGTTACCCCAATAGCTCCTAAGGCTATCGCGTATGCCAATTCCGCCATCCGCCCTTGAAGTGTTGTGAGATTCACGGCTCAACATGCAAATAAATGAGCCTCCCGAGGCTCGAACTCGGCACACCCACCTTAAAAGGGTGGTGCTCTACCAGATGAGCTAGAGGCCCTGATTGAGAAAGATACCCTTGACTCAAGGGCACTTCAAATTTAAAATTCCAGAATTTCTTTTTCTTTGTTCTTGAGTATTTCTTCTACCCGGGCGGAGTACTTATCGACCATTTTCTGCAGCTCATCGATGCCGCGGAATTTGTCATCCTCGGATACCGTTTTGTCTTTCTCCAGCTTCTCAAGAAGCGATTTGGATTCATGGCGCAGCGTCCGCAAAGAAACCCGGCCGTCTTCCGCCATCTTGTGCACGACCTTGACCAGCTCCTGCCTTCTTTCCTTGGACAACGCCGGCACAGCCAGGCGGATCAATTTCCCGTCATTCGAAGGAGTGATTCCCAGGTTCGATTTCAGTATCGCCTTTTCTATCTCCACGATCGCCGTAACATCCCAGGGTTGGATCACCAGCATATGCGCATCGGGCACGGAAATCGCCGCCAGCTGCTTGAGCATGGTAGGCGTACCGTAATAGTCAACATGCAGACCTTCAACGATGCTGGGATTTGCCCTGCCGGTACGGACTTCGGAGAAATTCCGCATGACGAACTCGATGGTTTTCTTCATCTTGTCTTCCGAACTATGTAATACTTCTTTGACGGTCATGGGGTTCCTCCTTCGCACATCTTCAGTTAACGATCGTACCGATCAGTTCGCCCTGCACCACCCGCTTGATATTGCCGGCCTGGGTCAGGTCGAAAACGATAATGGGAAGCTTATTGTCCATACACAGGCTGACGGCAGTCGCATCCATTACTTTCAAGCTTCGCTTCAGGACATCGATATATTTCAAAGCGGTAAACCGCCGCGCCCCCCGGACTTTTTTCGGATCGGCTGAATACACTCCGTCGACCTTGGTGGCTTTCAAAATCACATCCGCGTTGATCTCCATTGCCCGCAATGCCGCAGCGGTATCGGTGGTAAAATAAGGATTGCCGGTCCCCGCGACAAAAATAATCACCCGGCCTTTTTCCAGATGCCGCACCGCCCTGCGCTTGATATACGGCTCGGCGATCTTCTCGATCTCGATAGCGGTCATCACCCGGGTAGGAACTCCCATCTTTTCCAGAGCATCCTGCAGGGCCAATCCGTTGATCACCGTAGCCAGCATACCCATATAATCGGCAACCGAACGATCCATATCCAGCCCCAGCGAAGCGGTATTCTCCTGGCCGCGAAAGATATTGCCGCCGCCCAGAACCAGAGCCACATCCACCTTCATCCGGCGCACTTCCTTGATCTGGCGGGCTATGGAAACCAGGACAGTCTGGTCGATGCCGTGTTCCTTCTTTCCCTGCAGGGCCTCGCCGCTTAATTTCAACACTATCCTTTTATAGACCGAACCCTTATGCCCCATTATTCCCCTATCTTATACCGCACGAATCTGCGGATAACGATATTCTCTCCCATCTTGGCCACGATAGCGCCGAGATAATCCTTGACGGTCAGGCTGGGATCTTTCACATACACCTGTTCCAGGAGGCATTGTTCCTTGAAAAAGCGCTCCTTGTCTTCCAGCTGCTTGAGCATGTCTTCAGGAACGTCTTCCCGCTTTATATAGGAAGGGCTGCAGGCGGTAACCTGCATCGCCAGATCCTTGGCGAATTGCGCAAAGTCGGGATTCTTGGCCACAAAATCGCTCTCACAGTTCAATTCCAGGATCACGCCGATCTTATTGCCGTGATGAATGTACGCCTCGACCCTGCCTTCCTTGGCGCTGCGGCCGCTCTTCTTCGCGGCGATCTCCAGCCCGCGCTTGCGCAACAGCTCTACTGCCTTGGGAATATCGTTATTGGTTTCCCCGAGTATCTTTTTACAGTCAGCGAAACTGGCGCAGGTCAGATTTCTCAATTCTTTAATCGCTTCAACCGATACCGTCATGTTACTTACACCTTCTTTCTTAATTTTGATTTGTCCGCGCCGACCGGGCCGGAAAAAGGCTTTTTTGCGGACTTGGGATCAGTTTTAGTGGTATCCTCGATGATCTCCACAATCTCTTTGATCTTCACTTCTTCGTCAGCTCCCACCAGCGAAGCCTCTCCCTGCCCCTGCTCCTGCATGGCGACCGTCTCGTGCGACAGGTAGGAAAGGAATTTCTTGCGACCTTCAATAATGCTCTCCGCGATATAGGTGGCAATGCTGGCAATGGATTTGGTGGCGTCGTCGTTGCCGGGAATCGGGAACGCGACCAGATCCGGATCGGCGTTGGTATCCAGCAGGCCGATGACCGGTATGTTCAGACGGCGGGCTTCGCGCACAGCCGTTTCTTCTTTCTTGGTATCAACGATGAAAAGCGCTTTCGGAAACCGGTCCATGGCGGCAATACCGCCGAAATTATTCTTCAGTTTAACCAGCTCTTTCTCCATCAGGGAGATCTCTTTCTTGGTACGCTTCTGCAGCTCTCCCGATTCTTTCATCGATTCGATCTCTTTCAGACGCCGGATGCTTTTCTTGACCGTCTCGTGATTGGTCAGCATACCGCCCAGCCAGCGTTCGGTGACATAGTACATGCCGCAACGCACCGCTTCGCGCTGAATGACTTCCTGCGCCTGTTTCTTAGTGCCGACAAAAAGGATGCTGTCGCCCTTGGAAGTGATATCCAGAAGATATTCCCGGACATGCGCCAGGCATTCTTCGGTTTTTTCCAGGTCGATAATGTAAATGCCGCTGCGTTTTCCGAAAATGAATTTCTTCATCTTGGGATTCCAGCGGGATGTCTTGTGCCCGAAATGGACACCGGATTCCAATAACTGTTTGATGAGTTCTGATGGCACGACTGTTCTCCTTCTTCTTTCTGGACCGATCGGGCGACCGGCCTAGCGCCTTTGCTTAAAACGTTCTTGGTGCTAACCAGAACCAAGCAGACCGCAGGCACTTATTTGAGGCGCAGCGACTTGCGTGCTGGGCTCAAACCATTGGTGGTTAACCCGGCCAAACCGATTCTCTCTGACCGGTTTGACCAAACGTCAGTTTTTTAAGTATAACATAAATTTCTTAAGATGCAACTTTTTTCTTGAATAAACAAAGGAATTCTTATTATAGCTTTATTTCGCTTTTTTTCAACTCTTTTTTTACCCCCCAGGCAGTTTTTTCCTTGACAAAAGGGCAATTTGGGGTATACTTTGAACCTAAGTCAAATTCAATCAAACAAAGGAGCTTCTCATGTTACGTAAATGCGCCCTCTGCGGAAAAGGTCCGCTCACCGGAAAAAGTGTAGTCAGAAAAGGTATGGCCAAGAAAAAAGGCGGAACCGGAAGCAAGATCGTCAGAGCGACCAAACGCCAGTTTCTGCCCAACTTACAGAAAATGCGCATTCTGGTCAACAAACACCCCAAGCAGGTATACGTCTGCACTAAATGTATCAAAAAAGGCGACTTCGTCAAAGCCCGCTGATTATTTCAGGAATATCTCTTCCACTTCCAGAATAACAGATTCCATTTCCTGCCAGCTGTCAATTTTCGGGTGTACAACAAGATCAAAACTATTTGCGGCTAAAAGGCTTTCGTACATATCTGCCATACCGAAAGCAATTGCTTGAGCAGTTTGTTTTCCGTCAGTGACCCAGAATTTAAGCGTTTCCCGGGTTAAAATCCGGGGCTGGCCTTTTAAACGCAGCGCGCGCAGATAAAACGAAGGCCGCGGATTGCCGATACCGAAGGGTTCAAGCTGCTCCAGTTCGCGGATAAAGGTTTCCTGCATTTCTTTCAGAGTAAGCTCCATATCGACGTCCACGCTCGGGAGCAGATCTTCAACCATCAGCGTCTGACGGGCATGATCATTGATCTTATGCCTGAAAGTATCGATATTCTCCCTGGGGATGGTCATCCCCACGGCATGCTGATGTCCGCCAAAGCCTTCCAGAAGATCGCTGCACTGCGCCACACCCTGAAATAAATGGAAATTCTTGATCGACCGTCCTGAACCCCGGCAAAGCCCTTGCGCCATGGAGATCAGGATGACCGGACGATGATACCGGTCGGCCAGTTTCGAAGCCACCACCCCCAGCACGCCCAGATGCCATCCTTCTTTGCCCAAAACCATTACCGTATGATCTTTAAAATGCACCTCGCGGCTGATCAGCGCGTACGCTTCTTCCATGATCTCGCCTTCGATCTTCTGACGCTGACGATTGCATGCCTCCAGCTTGCCGGCGCGCAGCTCGGCTTCTTCGCCGGTACGGGCCAGAAGCAGATCCAGCGCAGTCTCTGCGGTATCCAGCCGGCCGCAGGCATTGATCCGCGGAGCGAGAATGAAGGTCACCGCTTCCGTTTTAAGTTTTTTACCGGCAATGCGGCTTTTTTCCATCAACACCTTAAGCCCCAGCCGCCGGGTAGCCGCAATACGCAGCAATCCCTGCTTGGCGATAATGCGATTTTCGCCGATCAACGGAACGGCGTCGGCGATGGTCCCCAGACAAACCAGGTCCAGGTCGTCTTCCAGCGACGAGCCGGTCAATGCCTGGCACAACTTATAGGCCACGCCGACCCCGGCCAGCTCCCGGAAGGCGAAACCCGAGCCTTCGATCTTGGGATTGATCACCGCCGAAGCGGACGAAACATGCGCTTTCTTGCCGGGCTCATGATGATCGGTGATCACCACCTCGATATTTTCATTGCGCAGGGCCTGGATCTGGGCTTCGCTGTTCGTACCGCAGTCCACGGTAATGACCAGCTTGACTCCCCGCTCTTTAACCACGCTGACGATATTCTTATTCAAACCGTACCCTTCGCGAATGCGATGCGGGATATAATGCTCGACCCGGGCGCCCATCCGTTCCAGAGTGGTTTTAACCAGGCATAAAGAAGTGATCCCGTCCACGTCATAATCGCCGTGGACCAGAATGGGCGCGTTGAGCTGGATGGCTTTTTTGATAAGCTTGACGGCCACGGGCATCTCGGTGAAGGAAAACGGGTCGGAAAAATATGCGGGAGCGGCCGTGAGGAAACGCCGGCCTTCATCGGAATCGCTTATTCCGCGATTGATCAATACTTGAGCGCATAAGCGGGAAATACCCAGAGCTTGATGCAGCAGATCCTGGCGGGCGAGGTCTGGCGAAGGGATGCGGACAATCTTGTGGCTAGGCATATCGATTACATCTGTTCCGGCTGCGAAACGCCGATAAGCTTTAACCCCTGCGCAAGCACGATGCGGGCGGCGGAAATAAGTCCCAGCCGGGCCTGGGTCAACTGGATATCGGTTCCCAGTACTTTATGCTTATCGTAAAATTTATGGAATGACTCCGCCGCCTCCTGCAAATAAACGGTGAGCATATACGGATCGGCGGTCAGATAACAGATTTTGAGAATATAGGAAAACTGCCAGAGTTTCTTCAACAGAGCCAGCTCCTCTTTCTCCTTGAGCAGATGCACCGCGAGAGTCGCGGCGTCGGGTTTGGTCTGGCTCTGACGCACTATGCTGCAAATGCGCGCGTGGGCATACTGGATGTAATACACCGGATTCTCCGGGGTCTGTTTCTTGGCGGTTTCCAGGTCGAAATTGAGATGGCTGTTGGTCTTGCGCATCAGGAAGAAAAACCGCGAGGCGTCGATACCCACCTCGTCCAGGACCTCGCGCAGGGTAATATACTGCCCTTTGCGGGTGGACATCTCGACCAGCTTGCCGTCCCGGAAGATCGTAGCCAGCTGCACGATGATCACCGACAGGGAATCCGCATTGCCGCCCAGAGCCATCACTGCGGCCTTGAGGCGGTTGATATAGCCGTGATGATCCGGCCCCCACAGATTGATCAGCCATTCGTAGCCGCGCTTGAATTTTTCCCGGTGATAGGCGATATCCGGCGCCAGATACGTATAGGCCCCGTCGCTCTTGATGACCACGCGGTCCTTATCATCGCCGAAGGCTGTGGATTTGAACCACAGCGCGCCGTCTTCTTCATAGAGATGCTTCTGCTGCTTGAGGGAATCCAGGGTTTCCTGGATCTTGCCGCTGGTACGCAGTTCTTTCTGGCTGAACCAGGTGTCGAAGGTGACGCCGAAATCTTTCAATTCCTGCTTGATCACATCCAGGATAACCTGTCCGCTGTACGCCGGGAAATCCTCTACCGTCAGTTGCTTCGCTTTGATTTCGCGGGCAATATCCACGATGTACTCGCCCTGATAATAGTTCTCGGGGAAATCGATCTTTTCGCCGTTAAGTTCCCGCAGCCGCAATTGTACCGAACCGCCGAGAATATTGATCTGATTGCCCTCATCGTTGAGATAATATTCCTTGTCGGCCCGGAAGCCCAGGTACCCCAGGATATTGGCTAATGCGTCTCCGACCACTGCCTGACGCGCATGCGCCACGGATAAGGGGCCGGTAGGATTGGCGCTGACGAACTCCACCAGAACGCGCTTTCCCTTGCCGAGATCGGAACGCGCGCAATCCCCTCCTTTGACGAGTATCTCGCGCAATAATTCGTAGAAATACCCTTCGCTCAAATAAACGTTGATGAACCCGGCGCCTTCGGCTTTGATCTCTTTGATATATTCGCGGGCAGCACTCTCGGGTATCCTCTGCTGCATGGCAGCCACGAGAGTCCTGGCGACTTCCAGCGGCGGTTTTTTGAGCAGGCTGGCCAGCCGCAAAGCGCTGTTATTGGCGATATCGCCGAATCCCGACGCCAGAGAGAATTCCAGCGGCGCCTCCGCAGGCCAGGAAGCAGACAACCCGGCGTCCGCCATGGCCAGGGTAAGGATCTGCCTAAGTTCGTGCTGAATGTCGATTTTCATATGAATTGGCTCGAAAGAGTAACTGCGGGGAATGGCATTTTAACGGCTGGAAAGCGCCTTTTGAGCAATCCTGACCTTCTTGGCATCGGACCAGAGATGCTCAAGATTGTAGAATTCGCGCATCGGTTTGTAGAAAACGTGCACCACCACGACGGAATAATCAAGGACTATCCAGCCGGATTCATCGTTCGCGCCGGGCTTGGACAACGAGACCATCTTGTGCTCGGAGAGTTTGTCCTGTATGGCGTCGGCGATAGCGTTGACCTGGCGCAGAGAATTGCCGCTGGCGATGACAAAATAATCGCAAAAATTACAGACCTGGCGCATGTCCAGAACGGTAACTTTCAGCGCTTTTTTCTCTTTGGCGACGGCTGCGATCTTCAGGGCTACTTTCTTGGAGTCGATACCTCATCCCCTCCTGTATAGGCAAGCCCCGTTAGAGCGCTATGCTCTAACGGGGCAGGCTCAAGTCTTTCTTAAATGAATACCGGACAAAAGGTATTATTTTTTGCCCAAAATTTTATACATGCCGGTCCCGCAGGTAGGACATTTCCCCTTGACTGCAGCGCGGCCGTTCTTCATGGTAACTTTCTGCTCATCTTTCATATCTCTTTTCGCCTTGCACTTAACGCAATATCCCTTCTCTGCCATATCCACTCCTTTTTGAGGTTGCGGCTGGAAGCCGTACGCTTATAACCCCACGACTGTGTTCTTGTTTGATTATTATACACCGCGCCTATTCAAAGTCAAATGCTATTTAGCCGCCGGAGTGTGTTGTTCCTCGATTTCTCCGACAATTTCCTCGATCAGGTCCTCCAGCGTGACCACGCCCAGGGTTTTGTTGTCCGGGCCGACCACGATCGCGATCTGCATCTTCTCCGCCTGGAATTTACGCAGCAGCTCGTTCACCCGCATCCCGGCGGGAGCGGAATACACCCGATGCACCAGGTCCTGTACCACGAATAACCCTTTATCCCGCATTGTATAGATCAGATCCCGGGCATAGATCACCCCGACCACGGTATCCAGCGAGCCTTTATAGACCGGAATACGCGAATGCCCCTCTTCGGCGAATATGTCCAGCAATTGCTCCGCCGAGCTGGAAATACTGGCGGCGACCATCTGCGCCCGGGGGATCATCACCTCTTCCACCCGGGTATCCCCGAACTCGAAAATACGGTGCAGCATGCCGCGCTCTTCTTCGGTGAGCACGCCGGTTTCCTTGCCCACCTCGATCATCAGCCGCAGTTCCTCTTCGGTGATCAGAGGCGAACGTTTGGGAAGCTCGATGCGCAGGATCTTCAGGATGCCGTCGCTGATGCGCATGAATATCCGGCTCACCGGATTCAACAAACGGATCCCCACGTTCATGATCGGCGCCACGAACAAAGCCATGCGCTCGGTATTCTTTAAAGCCAGCATTTTGGGAAGGATTTCGCAGAAGATCAGGATGAACGCGGCGGTGAGGAACGTTGCGAGCACCACGCCCCACTGCTCGCCCAGCAGCTTGACCAGGAACGCCGATACCAAAACCGAAAAAGCGATGTTGACGAAATTATTGCCCACCAGGATGGTCACTATCAGCTTATCCGACTGGGTGATGAGCTGCTGCACCTTTTTGCTGTTCTTGATCCCCCGCGAAAGCATATGATGCAGCTTGATCTTGCTTAAACCGATGATAGAAGTTTCCGAAAGCGAGAAAAGGAATGATAAAAGAGCCAGCAGCAGCAGCCCGGGCAGGAATAATAAAAAAAGCATGTGCATCACAGCACCATCCACTCGAGCATCGTGCGCTCATGCTCGCGCAGCGGCCCGATCAAAGCCAGGTTCGCCATGTTCGACCGGAAGAGCAGCCGGCTGACTTCCCGGATATCTTCGGGAGTAACCCGCTGGACTTCATTGATGACCTGTTTAAGCGTATAGGTACGGTCCAGAGACACCGTGGATTCTCCGATCCACATCATCTGGTCCATCGTATCTTCCAGCGCCAGCGTAAGCTGGCCGAGATAGAATTCCCTGGCGCGCTTGAGTTCTGCGCGAGAGAGAACGCTGCGGGTAGTCTTGCCCAGTTCCTTGAAGACCAGCCGGATGGTATCTTTGACCTTGCGATTGTCCACGCCGGCATGCACGATGAAAGCGCCGGTATCCTTGAGGAATTTGACGTGCGTGCCGATCTCATACGCCAGACCGCGCTTTTCCCGCACTTCGTTGAAGAGCCGGCTGGAGGAATTCGCTCCGAGCGAAATATGCAGCAGCCCCAGCGCGTGTTTCAAAGGATGATCGCGGTGCAACCCGGGGAAACCGATGACCATATGGCTCTGCTCGGTATCCTTGGAGACCAGCGTGACCTGCGCTTTTGACTGACGGCCGATCACCGGCAGCGCCGCCAGCGTATCCGAAGCCGGCAGGCCGGAAAAACGTCTGGCCACTTTGCGCGACAGCAGGACCGGGTCGATCGAACCGGCAACGCTGACCACGATATTCTTCGGCGCATAATTCTGTTTCTGGTACGCCGCCAGGTCGGCGCGGGTGACGGCGCTGACCGACTCCTCCGTGCCCAGCGTGCTCATGCCCAGCGGATGCGCCGGCCAGAGCAGTTTATCCAGCAATTCGTAGACATGACTCTGCGGTTGATCCTTATACATTTTTATCTCTTCCAGGATAACCGTGCGTTCCTTGAGCACATCCTTTTGCTTCAATTGCGGATACAGGACCATATCCGAAAGGATATCCAGCGACAGATCGAGATATCTACCGGGCATTTTGACGAAATAACAGGTGATCTCTTCGGAAGTGAACCCGTTAAAGGAACCACCGACGCCCTCGATGGATTCCTTGATCTGCTGGCAGGTAAAATGTTCGGTGCCTTTGAAAACCATATGCTCCAGGTAATGGCTGATGCCGGCATTGCGCTGGTTCTCGTACCGGCTGCCCACTGCCACCCATATGCCGACAGCCAGGGACTGCCGGTCCTTCATCGGACAGCTGATCACCCGCACGCCGTTTCCCACGATAGTCTTGGAATACATGCTTATCCTTTCAGAGACGCCACAAAAGCGGTCACGCGTTCGACCATATCCGGTCTGCCGGCATATTCCTTGATCTTTCTGACAATGGCGCTTCCCACGATAACGCCGTCGGCTGCCGACTGCAGACGCTTGACCTGGGCGGGAGTGGAAATGCCGAAACCCACGCACACCGGCTTGGCGGTCAATCGCTTGATCCTGCGCACCTGTCCGGCGATGCCGGAAGGCAAAGCGGCGCGCGCCCCGGTTGTGCCGGTCAGAGAAATATAATAGATGAATCCCTGCGACTGCGCAACGATCCGCTTCTGCCGGGAGGCGGCGGTCGTCTGCGAGATGAACAGGATCGTATCCAGCCCATGGCGACGAGCCAGGCGGGAAAAGGTCCTGGCTTCCTCCAGGGGAAGATCCGGAATGATCATGCCATCGACGCCTGAAGCTGCGGCTTTCCGGATAAAACGCTCAACGCCGTAGCAGAAAACCGGGTTGTAATACGACATGAAACATATCGGCAGGCTGACCCCCTGATCGCGCGCGCGGCGTACCACCCGCAGTACCGCTTCGAGGGTAACGCCCTTGCGCAGGGCTTCATGGGAAGCGGCCTGGATCACCGGCCCGTCGGCGATGGGGTCGGAAAAAGGGATCCCCAGTTCCAGGACATCCACTCCGATCCGGTCGAACGCGCGGATAAACGCTGCGGTCGACGGCAAATTGGGATACCCGGCGGTCAGAAACGCGACAAACGCTTTGCGCCTGTTCTTCTTCAAATAGCTGAACCTGGCTTCAATCCTGCTCATAGTGCATGGCTTTCATGACGGTGGGCATATCCTTATCGCCTCTTCCCGATACGCAAACCACCATCAACGCGTCCTTTTTTTTGCGCGCCGGCATCTTTTTAAGATACGCCAGCGCATGCGCGGATTCCAGCGCGGGAATGATCCCTTCGGTGCGGGAAAGCATCTGGACCGCTTCGAGCGCCTGCTTGTCGGTCACCGAAACGTACTGCGCCCGGCGGCTTAATTGATAATAGGCGTGTTCCGGTCCCACCCCGGGATAATCCAGCCCTGCGGAAATCGAATGCGTGGCTTTGATCTGGCCGAAAGCATCCTCCAGGACGAAGGATTTCGCTCCGTGGAGCACCCCCATCCTGCCGCGGCAAAGCGTGGCTGCGTGCCTGCCGGAGGCCAACCCTTCGCCGCCGGCCTCCACTCCGATGAAACGCACGCTCCTGTCCCGGAAAAACGGATAGAACATACCCATGGCGTTGCTCCCGCCGCCGACACAGGCGACCAGATAATCCGGCAGGCGCTTTTCCCTGCGCAACAGCTGCCGGCGCGATTCCTGCCCGATCACCGCCTGAAAATCGCGCACGATCAGCGGGTAGGGATGCGGGCCGGCAACAGTGCCGAAAATATAGAATGTAGTGGCGACATTGGTGACCCAGTCGCGCATAGCTTCGTTGATCGCGTCTTTGAGCGTCCGGGAACCGCTGGTGACCGGCACCACCTGCGCGCCGAGCAATTTCATGCGAAAAACATTGAGCTTCTGCCGCTCGATATCTTCCGCGCCCATGAAAACCACGCAGCGCATGCCGAACAGCGCCGCCACCGTAGCCGTAGCCACGCCGTGCTGGCCGGCGCCGGTTTCCGCGATCACCCGGGTTTTGTGCATGCGCTTAGCCAGCAGGATCTGACCAAGGCAGTTATTGATCTTATGCGCGCCGGTATGCAGCAGGTCTTCCCGCTTGAGGTATACCCTGCGGATACCCAGTTCTTTCGCCAGGTTATCCGCGCGATACAACGGGGTCGGCCGACCGGCGTATTCCGTCAGATAATAACGCAGCGCGTCCCGGAAACGCGCATCGGTTCTGGCCCGGGCGTACTCCGCAGCCAGCGCCTGCAGGGCGGCAACCAGCGTTTCCGGAACAAACATCCCGCCGAATTGACCGAAATATCCTTTTGTATCGGGTAGTTGTCGTGACATGTGGCTTTATTCCGTCTCGGACTCCGTTTCAGGAAAACTCAATTGCAGATAACAGGGGGCGCCGGAAGTTGTCTTGGGATTGGAATAACTGATACGCAAGAAACTCGGAATGACCCTGAACGCATATCCGCCGTTAAAAGCGGCGATCGAATAAAAGCTGGTGTCGATGAAACGCTGCCAGCAGGGAGACTGCTCGCCGGTTTGCGTATCCTGCCAGTCTACCCAGCCGCCGACCGCCGGATTACAATCAATGGTATTTTTCCACAGACCGCTGTTCAAAGCCCAGATCAACGCTTTGAAAAAATATTCTTCCTGGCCGAGGTCGCGCCAGCACAGCACCGCCTGGAACGTATATCCGGGCGATTCCCGGTGGGTGAACTGCGTGTCGTCCCAGATGCAGGCAAAATGTTCATTCTGCAGAGTGCGGTGTATCCAGTGGCCGACTCTGGCGTTATTCACTCCCTTGCAGGGCAGATCCAGCATCTGGGGAGCGTAATTGATCCAGTCGTGGCGCAACGGTTCGACCGGGATATTCATCTCATCCACAACCCGGTGCCAGACCCCGTAATCGGGATCTTTTTTGTCTGCGATGTATAAATTCCTGTTGATCCCGACGGCGATCTTGCGGGCAGACCTGGAGCAGAACAGAGCGAAGCGCAGATCGTTATGCATCACCGCCCAGGTCTCGGCGGCCTTAAGCGCCTGGAAAGCGAATGCGTTGTCCGACGCCCAGCGCCAGCTGCGAAACACCCCCTGCGCGTCCTTGCCGCCGCCCAGCAGGAAGCCGTTGCCGCCGCTGTTCTGACAGGCCATCAAATAACCGGCGGCCTTTTTCATCGCCGGATAATAACCGGATTCGTACCCGAGCCGGTACAGAGCGATCATCACTTCCGCGGCCTGGGTCGGCGACTTTGCCAGCGTCTCGCTGCGATCCGGATTATCCGGATCGCCGGCGGCGGTATAACGATATTGATTATACCAGGCGCCGTCTGTATCCTGGATACGTACGAGATAATCCGCGGCCAGGCGCGCCCGCTGGATGTACTGCTCGTCATCGAGGATCTCGGCAGCCTGCACCAGGGCCAGGATGGCCAGGGCATTTTCACGCGGCACCACCCACGTCGGCAGGCCATAGACATTATTAATGGCTCCCGAAGCAGGATCGGTTTCGCTCACATACTGGCAGGAGAGGATGTAGTCGGCTTCGATCCTGACCAGCTCTTTGAAATCTACCTGGGCAGTCGCGACGACTGACGTCGCCAGCACAAAAAAAACGGATACCATCCAGCGCGCATTCCGCATTACTCTTCACCTCGTTGAACTATTATCTACTTCTTTCGCCGCCCGGTCAAGAATGAATCGCAATAAATCTCTTTGTTCAGGATCACTTCGGCCGTGATCAAGGTATCCATCAGATCCTTGTCCAGCGGATCGAGTATCGCCGCGTCCAGTCCGGCGGCGGCCGCCATGCTTAAAAACGTGCGATTGATCAGGCTCCTGACTGCTGGAATCCCCTGGGATACATTGCTCAACCCCACAACGGTTTTGGGGCTCGGCCGGGAAATGATCTTGAACTCGCGTATCGATTCCAGGATCGCCTCCAGGTGGGCCTGGCCTACTTTGACCGGCAGCAGCACCGGGTCCAGATAGAGATCCTCCAGGGGAAATTCTTTTTCCGCGCAGAACGATACTATGGACGCCGCCAATTCCAGGCGCTGATCCTTGTTCTGCGGGATGCCGCGGGCGTCCATGGCCAGCCCGATCAACTTGGCGTTATAGCGCCTGGCCAGCCCCACCAGCACTTCCAGTTTTTCTCTGTCCGCGGTCGTAGAATTGATCATCGTCGGTACCCGGGCGGCCTGCAATCCCGCCTCGATCACCGCCGGCTTGCTGGCGTCCAGCACGATCATGCTTGCGGCAACCGACTGCACCGTCTCCACCAGCCACACCATGTCCCTGACCGGATCGGCTGAACCCGGCCCGCAGTTGATATCCAGCGCCTGCGCGCCGGCAGCAAGCTGCTGGCGGGCGCAATTCTGTATCGCTGCAGCGTCTTTGGCTTTAAGCGCGGCGGCGATCTGCCGGTACATGCCGTTAATAAGCTCTCCGATTATGAACATAGGCTGTCGATATACTCCCTGACTTTTTGCGCGGCAACGGGATGACGCATGACCAGGATATCCGCGCCGGCCTGTATCAAAGCCGCGGCAGTCATGGCTTCCCAGATGATCCCGCGCTCTTTCTCCGGTCCCCATTGCGGGAATTCCCGGATGCTCGCCCGCGCCTCTTTTATTTTCCATGATTCCTGTCCGACGAAACAGATAAAGGGCATGGCCACCATCGTGTCGCCGGCCAGCGCCGCAAGACGGCAGCGCTCCATGATCGAATAGGCATACTCCAGGCCGTAGCCCAGCGGTCCGATAGTCGGATTGATCACCAGCCGCGCTGGGCTCAACCCCATATCCGAAATCAAAATGTTCAGCTGTTTGGCGATATTGATATCGATCGGGGATTCCGCGATCAGCGAATGACCGTCAGCCAGCACCGCAGCGGTCAACGTTTTATAATTATCCTGCAGCGCCGAACCGAACAGGCAGCGCTGGCCTTTGGCTGCTTCCGAACACAACGGCAATGCGATGTTGTCTTTGTCATCGTCGCCGCAACCGGTGATGATCAACGGCACACCGGTCTTTTTTAATAAAGCGCGGACGAACTCCGCCGCCTCTTCCGGCTTTTTGTTCCCGCAGTCAGGATGCAATCCCTGCAACCGGACGCTCAATAATCCGGCTTTGTATTCTTTGACGCAACGCGCGGCCCACTCCAGAGGATGCGACCAATCCGCCCGGTAGACCGTTGCCAGTTCCGGCGGCCAGTCGTCCGGGGCGCAGTCCCAGATCTCGAAAGCTATGACCGGCTTGTTCGGCAAAGCGCCTTCTTTGAACAAGAACGGCAGCGCCGTCTGACCGCCCACGGTAACCGTGTGCGTCCGCGTTCCGCCTTCCGCGGCGGTAGCCCCGATAGTCACGCTGTTTATCTTTCCCTGCCACTTCTCCAGTAACGCTTCGATTGCCATAGAAACCTCTTCTCGTTAACGGGGGGATCAATGGTCGATTGTTTTTTTCAGAATTTTTTCCAGAGTCGCCATCATCTTTGATCGCCGGCTTAAACCCGTCAATGACGACCCGCGCGCGCTCAAGCGCGCCAGCGTCTGGTCGAAAGCGAGCTTCCCGGCCAGGAGCAAACCGGTTTCACGCACCTGCGCGGGATCAACCCTGCCCCGGCTGGCATTGATCAACAGTACCGACTGGCGCGTCTCTATCTGCAACTGACCGACCAGCTGTTTGATCCTCTGCGCGGCTTTCAACGACACCGCGCTGGGCTGCGCCACGACCAGCAGGCAGTCGGCTCGACGGGTAGTCCGGCGCGAAAGATGCTCCAGCCCCGCTTCATTGTCAATGACCACATAATCGTATTCCTGCATCAACCGCTCGACCACGCTGCGCAGGACATTGTTCACATAACAGTAACAACCCGGCCCTTCGGGCTTGCCCATGGTCAACAGGTCGAAACCTTTGGCCTCCTGGACCGCAGTTTGAACTTTATACTCGATGAAACGGTCCTTGGTCATCCCCGCCGGAATTTTATCGGGATGGGCGCCGATGAAATCAAGGATCTCGCCGATCGTTTCCTGCGGCGTCACACCCAGCACTTCGCCGAGATTACTGTTGGGGTCGGCATCCACTGCCAGCACGGAGCCGCGTTTGCTCTCCCCCAGCAATCTGACGATCAACCCGGCGATAGTCGTCTTGCCGGTACCCCCTTTGCCTGCCAGCGCGATAACGTATGCCATAGTCTATTTCTTCCCGAAACGCGCTATATCCGTATGGGGAAAGAACAACGCCGCCATATATTCTTCCATATATCCCGGCTCAACGGAAAGTTCGCAGTACGTCATCTTGTGGGCAATCTCATCCGCCGTCGCGCAGGCCTCTTCGGACAGGATCGTATTCCTGGCCCCGGTAAGGGAGCTGTTGCCCACAAAAACGAATGTTTCTTTCTTCAAAGCGGGAAGCAATCCGATGGTGATAGCGCTGGCGATATCCAGCGACGTTCCGAACCCTCCGGCGATAAAAATCCGCTTTATCGCGGGGAAATCGAGCGAAATATGTTTCAGCAGACTTACGACGGCCGCATAGATCGCCGCTTTGGCCCGTTTGATATTATCGATATCCGCTTCGGTGATCACGATATCCGCCTGACAACCGTTTTCTCCTGCCGCCGCCAGAACGAATTCCCTGCCGGCGCCCGTCGCGCGGATCCGGGGATTATCGATGGCTTTTATCTTACCGTCTTTATCCAGCAACCCGCAGGTAAGCATCGCCGCAATACAGTCGATGTACCCGGAGCCGCAGATACCGCGGGCAGGAGCCGACCCGATAGTTTCATACCGCACCGCGAATGCTTTCGGATCGATGGTGACTTTCTGTATCGCCCCGATACTCGAGCGCATTCCGCAGCTTACCCCGGACCCTTCGAACGCCGGGCCGGCGGAAGCTGCCGCGCAGACCAGAAATTCTTTATTACCCACGACCACTTCGCCGTTCGTCCCGATATCGATCAGGATGTTGACATCGTCCGCTGTATCCAGCCCGCACGCCAGCACTCCGGCGGTAACATCTCCTCCCACGTAACTGGCCACGCCCGGCAGGCAAAACAGCAGCGCCCGGGGATTAACCAGGATTCCGGCTTCATGCGCGCGCGCCACAGGAATAAAATTAGCGGTGGCAACATACGGTTCCCGGCGGATATAGGTCGGATCGATGCGCAGGAGCAAATGTATCATGGTGGTGTTGCCGGCGCAGACCACGCAGGTGACATCGTTGAGATCGATACTGTTTTCGGCAGCCAGATCATGGGTGATGGCATTCATGCTCTCAACGACCGCCTGATGCAGCTTCTCTAACCCTTCCTCCTTCTGCGCGTACATAATGCGGGTGATCACATCGCTGCCGAAGCTGGCCTGCTTGTTATAGGTAGCTCTGGTGCCCAGAACCCGGGCGGATTGCAGATCCACCAGCTGGCCGGAAACCGTGGTCGTGCCGATATCGAATACCAGACCGAAATTCCGGGACGCAGTATCCCCCGGCTCAACGTCCAGCAATTCGATGATGCCATAGCGCTTGCCCACGGTGGCGGTGACTTTCCACTGCGCAGAGCGCAGGAGTTCTCCCAGGAGACGGATAGCCGCCAACCCCGCGTGCTCCGGGATATAGTCTTTCTGCGCCTGGATCTGTCGATAGAGACGCTCCAGATCGCTGATACAATCCTGCAACGTCGGAGGCGGCAATTCCAGGTACAGTTTCTCGGTCAACGCAGAGCCGGTGAAAGCCGGTTTGACCGGCGCGGCCGCTTCCAACGACTGCACATCTTCGGACGGGCCGTAAAAACCCTTCAAGCGCCGGTCGATCTCTTCGGCGGACAGCCGGTCCATATCCAGGCGGGACTCCGCCGGGACCTCGACTTCCAGATCGCTCTGCACCGTAGTCTGGCAAGCCAGATACAAACCTTTACGCATATCTGCCAGGCTCATCCTGCCGGTAGCCAGCGCGCCGACCTGGCCTTTGCGTACCAGCACCCTGCATCGGCCGCAAACGCCGTCCCCCCCGCAGGCGGCGTTCAACGGCACGCCGGCGGAAAGGGCGGCCGAAGCGATGGTCCGGTCCTTTTCGACCTCGACGGTCTTATTATCAGGTATGAACTTAACGGTTAGCTTTGCCATGTCCCAACGTTTTCAGGAATGCCGGGATGCCCGAAGCTTCCTTCGGCCCCACGATGATATCCCATTTGCTCTGATCCTCGAGATCGCCGCTCATCACCGCGACGTACCCGGGGATAACCAGAGCGCTCTTCTGCGCTTTGTCGCGCACAGCCATTTTCTGCAATGTCTGGGTGATGCGCTCCGGGGTGAATTTTTCGGCTGCCCACGCGGTCAGAACCGACATGCCTTCGGTATCCACGCTCAAAATATACACGGGGATCTTGCTGGCTTCCACCTCTCCCAGTACCGTATAGTAGCTCAAGGAAAAATTAGTGGTCACCAGGACCGGGGATTCTCTGGTCACTGTTCCGATCTCGTACAATTTCGGCTCGATCTGCAACGGTTTTTGCGGATCGCTGTAAATGTTCTGGCGCAGCGTTAATAATGCGTAGGATTGCCAGTTCTCTATGCTTCTCACCAGCACCAGACCGGCGTATTTGAGTATGTACGTGGCTGCCTGCAGGGCTTCCGCAGCCGGATCCTGCTCATCCACCACGACGATAGACGGGAAACCCAGACTTCGCTCGGATTTCCTCAAAGCCAGCCTGCGGATCTGCGTAAGATCCCAGAGTTTCTGCGCGCACGGCTTGGCGCCGGTGTCCAGAAGAATGTCCTGTATCCCCTGCCGGGTCAGCTGCTGCGTCAACGCGGCAACTCCCTGCAGGTCGGAAGCGGATACCACTACCGCCGGCTTGAACGGCGCGATCGCCGGCAGCAGCGAATCGACGGACGCGCCGGTCACCGAAAAAACCACGGGTTTGGTATCTTTAAGCAGCGGCAGAGCGCCCGCAAGCGCCTGCGCATCCTGACTCATCAACACGATCGCCAGTTGCGTCCGGGCGCCGACCAGTCTCACCGCTTCCACGAAACGTTCGGCGTTACCGGTCTGCTTGACCGCCACGGCGTTGACCTGCAATTCCTGCCCCACGCGCTCGAATTTCAGCTGGTTGATCTTCTGCACCCGGACGGTTATCTCATCGTCGGACAAACTGTCGTCGATAACGAACCCCAGACCGCAGGGATTACGGAATTTCTCTTCGTGCCGGAAGAGCACTGTTTCATTGCCCATGTCCAGCGGCTTTTCCGGGCGGCCGACGCTGACCAGCCGTATCGGCGGCTGGGCTGCCGCTTCCAGCGCCGCTTTAGTTTCCTTGCTTACCGAAGGACAGGCATCGATGCTGACCGCCTTCTTGGCCAGTTGCATGGCAAAAGCCAGGCAGGTGGGGAAACCGCAGGCCTTACAGTTCGTCTTGGGTAAAAGCTTATAGATGTCTAAACCTGATAGCGCCATTACTACTACCCCCTTTATTTAACGAAGGCGAACGAATTCAGCATGGCTTTAACCGGACGCAGATACTCTTCATAGGTTTCCGGCAAAGCGGTATAGGTCACTACATACACCAGTCTATCGTTCATGGTCATAACCTGCATGAATTTAAAAGTGGTTTTCTTGCGCAGAGAGGTATAGACCAGCAGATACGCCTCTTTTCCGCCCAGGGTTATCTTCTTATCCTCGATGATCTTCACCTTAAGCATGGTTTCCTGCATGCTCTTCCTGGCCTGACCATAGAAATCCTTGAGATTATTGACGCCCCGATCTGCGCCCAGCGTAACAATGTTGACGCTTTCGGCAAAGGTGTCTTTCTGGCTCTTCAGGGGAGAAGAGAGAATAATCGCGCCGTTGATAGTCTTGACTTGAAAATCCGCCGGATACTGAAGCTTGAAATGCAGATTCTTGTTGGTATACGTTCTCACCTGCTGCGCGTGGACATGAACGCTGCCGGCGAGGATACACACGCTGCAGAGCGCCACAAGCCGCTTAATCCGTCCCCTCATCATTGCTCCTCCGTTTTTAATCATGCTTTTCGGCGCGTTTCACCGCACGGACAAATGCGCGTATTTTACGCGCATCCTTGCGCCCGGGACTGCGCTCCACACCGCTGGACACGTCCACCCAGGCAGGTTTCACCAACCGGACAGCGCCGGCCACGGTTGCAGGCGTCAATCCCCCGGACAAAAAAACCGTCTGGCGCACATTCGCCCGGCGCAGCAGGTTCCAGTCGAACCGCCTGCCGGTGCCGCCGAAACCGTCCGCGCTGAAAGTGTCGAAGAGCACGGCGGATGTCCGGTAACGGGAGGCCTGGGAGATATCGCCGGCGCTTCTGACCCGCAGCGCCTTTATTATCCGCCATCCCCTGAATCGCCGGCAGAATGCCGGCGACTCGTCGCCGTGAAACTGCACCATGGTCAACCCGCATCTCCGGGCGACCTGCCGCACGGTGCGCTCCCGGGCATTCACGAATACGCCGACCCGTTCCACTCCTGCGGGCACAGCGGCGATTATCGCTGCTGCAGCTCGCGGGCTGACATACCGGGGGCTGCGCTTATAAAAAACGAACCCTACCGCGTCACACCCGCAGGCAATTGCCTGCCCGACATCGGCACGGGTAGTGATCCCGCATATCTTGATCTTTGTCCGCACCTTACCAGCCCATGAGGTCAAGGATCTGCGACTGTACATCCGCAGAGCGCATCAGCACTTCTCCGACAAGAATAGCGTTAACGCCCAGTACTTTAAGGAACAACACGTCCTGATACTGTTTGATCCCGCTTTCCACCACCACCACCCTGTCCTTGGGAACCAGCGGATACAACCGCTCCGTGGTCTTCAGGTCCACTTCAAGCGTACGCAGATTGCGGTTATTGATCCCGAGCATGAATTCAATCGTTTTCCGGGCGGCCTTCCTGGACGATACCTTGAGCGCATCCGGCTGCGGCGGTTCGGGCATGATCTTCAACCCCAGAACTTTCTTGAGCTCTTTCTCATCATGTACTTCAACCAGACAGTCCATGCCCAGCGCATCCGCGCGCCTGATCAGATCCATCAGCGTCTCTTTGGAAAGTATATCCGCGATAAGCAAAATCGCGTCGGCGCCGATCAGACGCGACTCATACACCTGATATGGCTCAAGGATGAAATCCTTGCGCAACACCGGCAGCGCGACCGCCTGCTTGACCTCGTTGATGAAACCGGGCGCGCCGGCGAAAAAGTCTTCCTCGGTCAGCACGGACACGGCCTGCGCCCCTGCCTGCTGATACACCGCAGCGATCGCCGCGGGATTGAACGCTTCGCGCAAAAGCCCCTGCGAAGGGGATTGTTTTTTGATCTCGGCGATCAGAGAGATCTGCCGCGGCCTGTTCACCGCCTGCAGGAACGGCCGGGTCGGCGGCAGACCCGTCAGCCGGGCAATAAGCTCTGCCTCCGGCAATGACTGCTGCGCCTGCGCGATCCGCTCTTTCTTCCTGGCAATGATTTCTTTTAACGTATCGGTCTTTCCCATGGGTGTCGGAAGTCCTTTAGTGCCGTGAGAATTCTTTAAGCACGGCGAGTTTTTTGAGTGCCCGTCCCGAATCCAGAGAATCCTGGGCCAGAGGGATCCCCTCCTGTATCGACGCGGTCTTATCGGCGGCATACAGCGCTGCCGCGGCGTTCAACACAACCATATTCCGTCGCACGCCGGCGCGGCCGTTAAGCACTTCCAGCAGGATCTGAAGATTTTCGGAAACGTCCCCCCCCGCCAGATCGTCCATCTGCGCGCGTTTGAACCCAAACTCTTCGGGAGCGATCTCGTATTCCGAAACAACGCCTCCGCGGAATTCCGCGATGTGCGTCTTGTCGGTAAGACTGACCTCGTCGAGACCGTCGTGGCCGTGCACCACCACGGCGTGGCTGGTGCCGAGCTGCCCCAGCACGCCGGCAATCGTCCGGGGCAAAGCGCGATCGAACACGCCGATCAGTTGATGCGTGGCCTTCGCGGGATTGCACAGAGGACCAAGGATATTGAAAATCGTCCGCGTCCCGATCTGTTTACGCGCGGGCATGGCATGTTTCATCGCCGGATGAAATTGCTGGGCGAATAAAAAAGCGATCCCCACTTCCTCCAGACACCGCTCGATCTTCTCGACCGGCATCTGAATGGCGATCCCCACCGCCTCCAGGATATCCGCGCTGCCGCACTGGCTGGTAACGGACCGGTTGCCGTGCTTGGCGACCGCCACGCCGCAGCCCGCCACCACGAAAGCGACGGCGGTGGAAATATTGAACGTCCCCTTGCGATCTCCTCCCGTGCCGCAGGTATCCAGAATGATCTCCCGGGACGTTTTCAACGGCAAAGCGAAACTGCGCATCACCCGCGCCGCAGCGGCAATTTCATCGATCGTCTCGCCCTTGGCGCTTAAAGACTGGAGAAAAGCCACGATATCGGCAGTCTGGGCTGCGCCGCTCATGATCTGTTGCATGGCGGCAGTCATCTCTTCTGCGGTCAGATTCTCCCGGCGTTGCAGTTTCGCGGTCAAAGTCTGGATCATAGTCTGATAAAATTAGCTAACAGCTTTTTGCCTTCCACGGTCAGGATCGATTCCGGATGGAACTGCACCCCCCACACCGGCAGACGACGATGCTTCAACCCCATAATCTCCCGCTGGCGGGTCCAGGCGGTTATCTCCAGGCAGGCGGGAAAACTCGCCCGCTCCACCAGCAGCGAATGATACCGCGTAGCCGCGAATGGATTGCTCAATCCCGCGAAGAGCGAACGGCCGTTATGGAAAATAGCGGAGGTTTTGCCGTGCATCAGATGTTTCGCTCTGACCACTTTCCCCCCGAACACCGCGCCGATGCATTGATGGCCGAGACATACCCCCAGCAGCGGGACGGTACCGGCAAACCGACGGATCGCCTCGCAGGAAATACCGGCATCCGCCGGCCCTCCCGGCCCCGGGGAGATAATGATCTTCTCCGGTTTCAAACGGGCGATACCTTCGCCGTCAATAACGTCGTTGCGCGCCACCTTGACCTGCGCTCCCAGCTCGCCGAGATACTGCACCAGGTTATAGGTAAATGAATCGTAATTGTCGATCATCAGGATCATGGATTATTCCTTCTCTCTCCAGATCTTGGCCCCCAAAGACTGCAGCTTGGTGTCGATATTCTCATATCCGCGCTCCAGATGGTAAATCCTGGAAATCGTGGTGGTGCCCTTCGCTACCAGCCCGGCCAGCACCAGACACGCGGAAGCGCGCAGGTCTGACGCCATCACCGGAGCGCCGGAAAGATACCTGACCCCTTCAACGATAGCGTGCGGCCCTTCGCGCTGAATATGCGCACCCATGCGGTTGAGCTCCGCGACATGCATGAAACGATCCGGATAGATTTTTTCCGTGATCACGCTGATCCCCGGGGTAACGGTCATCAAAGCCATGATCTGCGCCTGCATATCGGTGGGAAATCCCGGATACGGCAGCGTGGTGATATTGACCGGCCGCAGCTGTTTCTTGCGCACCACCCGCATACTCATCGCGGATTCCGAGATCACCGCGCCGGCCTCTTTCAATTTGTCCAGAAGCGCCCCCAGATGACGGGGATTGACATTCTTGATGGTAATATCGCCGTCGGTAATCAGTGAGGCGACCATAAAAGTCCCGGCTTCGATACGATCAGGAATAATGGTATGCGCCACGCCATGGAGTTTCTTGACCCCTTCGATCTCAATGATCGGAGTGCCGTGGCCTTTGATCCTGGCTCCCATCTTGATCAAAAAATCCCCGAGATCCGCCACTTCCGGCTCGCAGGCCGCGGATTCAAGGATGGTCTTCCCCTCTGCGCACACGGCAGCCATCATCACGTTGCCGGTAGCCAGCACCGAAGAGCCGTACTCGCCGCCCAGATAGATATGCGCGCCTTTGAGTCGCTTGGCGTGGGCGATCACATAGCCGCCTTCCACATCGATGTGCGCGCCCAGGGCCTTGACGCCTTTAATGTGCAGATCGACCGGCCGCACGCCGATCACGCAGCCGCCGGGTAAAGACACCTGGGCTTTCTTCAATTTGCCCAGCAGCGGCCCGAGCACGCAAAAAGATGCGCGCATGGTAGACACCAGCTTGTAATCCGCCACCCATCCGCATTCCTTGGACCCGCTGACCGTCACCACTCCTTTTTCGAGTTCCACGGTCTTGCCCAGCGAGCGCAGGATCCTGAACATCGTATTGGTATCCCGCAATGCCGGAACGTCCCTGATCACGCATTTCTCGTCAGTCAACAGCGTCGCAGCGAGAATCGGCAATACCGAATTCTTGGAACCGGAAATGGTAACTTCCCCTTTAAGCTTCTGCCCGCCGCGAATCACTAATTTATCCATGCGACCGCACTCCCGATAGATTGATTTTAAATAAAGACAAACACCCCTCTACGCGCTGGTTCTCCCGCGCAGCTGCGCTACCATCACCCGTTGGATACTATTATAATCCTTAACTACCTCTTTGATGAGAAATTTTTTCTGATTTAACACTATTTCCTGCACCCGGTCTTTCTGGTCAAAACCCATCTCCAGGATCAACAACCCGGCAGGCCGCAGGAACAAAGGGGCCTTCTGCGCTATGCGTCGGAAAAATGCCAGCCCGTCTGGACCGCCATCCAGAGCCCGGCGCGGTTCGGCCTGCACTTCCGGCGCCAGGGTCGCAACGGTCCGGCTGGGGATATACGGCGGATTGCTCACGATGATCTGAAAACGGCGCCGGCAGTCCTTGCCGCCGGGAAAAAGATCGCATTGGCGGAACTCAATGCGGCCGTCGACGGCGTGCCGCCGGGCATTCTCTTGAGCGATGCGCAATGCCGGCAGGGAACTGTCGGTAGCCAGCAGACGGCTCACCGGCAGCATATGCGCCAGGCTGACAGCGATAGCGCCGCTGCCCGTGCCGAGATCGAGAATATCGAGTCGTGCGGGATCCCTGCTGGAAGACTGTCGGGAATTGTGGTGAAACCGGCGGGCGAGGCGCAGGACGGTTTCTACGAGAACTTCGGTATCCTGGCGGGGAATAAGGACATCCGGGGTTACCCGGAAAAGCAACCCCATGAATTCGCTGCTGCCGAGAATATAGTCGAGCGGTTCGCCGGCTATGCGCCTGCGCAACACCGCAGCCAGACGCCGCGCGCTGGCAGCGGACAAACGGGTATGCCGCTTGAGGTACAACGAAGCCCGGTCACAGGCGAGCAGGTGCGTGAAGACGGTTTCGGCTTCATTCATTTTTCTCTGCTTGTTCTTCGGCCGCTTTTAAGAGGCCGTCGAACAACTCGTCGAGATCACCTTCCATGATCTGCTCCAAACGGTACAACGTCAGGTTGACGCGATGATCGGTTACCCGGCGGTCGGGATAGTTATACGTGCGGATCTTTTCGCTGCGATCGCCGGTACCGATCTGTGACCGGCGCTCCTCGGTTATCTTTTTCGCTTCCGCCTGTTGTTTGGCGTCCAGAAGACGCGCGCCGAGTATACGCATCGCTTTCGTCTTGTTCTTGATCTGCGAACGCTCATCCTGACAGGCAACGACCACCCCCGTCGGGATATGCGTAATCCTCACCGCGGAATCCGTCTTCTGCATATGCTGCCCGCCGGGACCGGAAGAACGGTAGGTCTCGATCTTCAGATCCGCGGGATTGATCACCAGCTCGACATCATCGGGTTCCACCAGCACCGCTACCGTCGCGGTGGACGTATGGATCCTGCCCTGCGCTTCGGTTTCCGGAACACGCTGTACGCGATGCACTCCGCTCTCAAACTTGAAGTGCCGATAGGCATCCCTGCCGCGCACGCTGAAAACCACTTCTTTGAAACCGCCTTCGTCGGTTTCATGCGCGGACATTAATTCCGCATTCCAGCCTTTTTGCGCGGCATAGCGCGTATACATGCGGTACAGGTCTGCGGCAAAGAGCGTCGCTTCCGCTCCGCCGGTCCCCTGCCGGATCTCCATGATCACGTCTTTTCCCGCGTCCTTATCCTCTCCCTTGAGGAGCTCTTTGAGCCTGGCCTCAAGCGCGCTCTTGCGGGTAGTGAGCTGGGGCAGTTCCGCCCGGGCCATCTCGACGATCTCCGGATCGTGCTTCTCCTTGAGAATCAGCTCGAGGTCGGCGATCTCTCTGGCGAGCTTCTGAAAATCGCGGAACGCGCTCACCGGAGTCCGCAGGTCGGAAAGCTCCTTGGCCAGCTTATTGTACCGGTCCTGGTCAGCCAGCAGCTCGTGATCCGCAAGCATATGCTCGAGTTCCACGTAGCGCTGCTCTAATTTCTGAAGTTTATCGATCATACGAAAACAATCCGTGCCGACACGTTATAACGCAGTGTATTCCGGGATTCGTTCGCGCTTAAAGTTTTTTCGTTTCGATAACAACCGCCTTCGCCATCGAAAAAACTGATGCGCGCTCACGAACCCCGTAACACACTGCGTGATTTCGCGCCCGCACGGCTTCCGGTTATTTTGCTTTGCCGTACTTCTTCATGAACTTGTCCACGCGGCCGGCGGAATCGACCAGCTTCTTTTTACCGCTGAAAAACGGGTGGCAGGCCGAGCAGATCTCCACGCGGATAGTCGGCTTGGTGGAACGCGTGTGAATGGTGTTGCCGCACGCGCATACAATGGTACACTCCTTATAGTCGGGATGGATCTTGTCTTTCATCTGATTTCTCCTCTTTGGTTATTGGTTCATGCTGTTTAAGAAATCCTCGTTGGTCTTGGTTTTAGCCAGCTTCTCGATCAGAAGCTCCATCGCTTCCACGTTGTTCAATTCATTCAACACCTTACGCAATATCCAGACCTTGGTGAGCTCATCGGGTTTGAGCAACAATTCCTCATGGCGGGTATTGGACCGCTTGATGTCGATCGCCGGATAGATCCTGCGCTGGAAGAGATTCCTGTCCAGCTGCAGTTCCATATTCCCGGTGCCTTTGAACTCTTCAAAGATAACTTCGTCCATGCGGCTTCCCGTATCGACCAGCGCCGTGGCGATGATGGTCAGCGAACCGCCTTCTTCGATCGCCCGGGCAGCTCCGAAAAAGCGCTTGGGCTTCTGCAGAGCGTTGGAATCGATACCGCCGGAGAGCACCTTGCCGCTGTGCGGGACCACCGAGTTATAGGCGCGGGCCAGCCTGGTGATGCTGTCAAGCAGGATAACCACGTCTTTCTTGTGTTCCACCAATCGCTTGGCTTTCTCCAGCACGATCTCCGCTACCTGAATGTGACGTTCCGGCGGTTCGTCGAACGTCGAAGAAATGACCTCGCCCTTGACATGCCGCTGCATATCGGTAACTTCCTCGGGGCGCTCGTCGATCAGCAAAACGATCAGGATCACGTCCGGATTATTCGCCATAACGGCATTGGCTATTTTCTGCAGCAAAACGGTCTTTCCGCTGTACGGCTGCGCAACGATCAAACCGCGCTGCCCCTTGCCCATGGGCGTGAGCAACCCCATCACGCGCATGGAGATCTCGTCGGGGTTGGTCTCCATGTTAAAACGCTGAAGAGGATAAATGGGCGTGAGGTTGTCGAACAAAACCTTCTCCTTGCCGTCGTCGGGATTCTCGAAATTCACCGCTTCGACTTTGAGCAGGGCGAAATATTTTTCCCCTTCCTTGGGCGGGCGGATCTGACCGCTGACCGTATCGCCGGTGCGCAGGTCGAATTTGCGGATCTGCGACGGGGAGATATAAATATCGTCCGGACAGGGCAGGTAGTTGTAATTCGGAGACCGCAGGAAGCCGAACCCCTCCGGCAGGATCTCCAGGATCCCCTCGCCGAACATCAAACCTTCTTTCTCCGCCTGACCCTGCAAAATCTTGAAGATCAGGTCCTGTTTCTTCAGGCCGCTGATGCCGTTGACATTGAGCTCCCTGGCCAGCTTATTGAGCTCGGTGATTTTCATGTCTTTTAATTTACTGATGTCTAACTTCTCCACAACTGCCTCCTTATGTGTTGCACTTGTTTAAGCGTATTGATCTTGGTTCCGGTATTATCTATTACAAAATCCGCTCTACGGATCTTTTCTGAAAGGGGAATCTGCGCTTTGATCCTCAAAGCAATCTGTCTGCCGGATAAACCATCCCGCGCCTTGATCCGCTGCCTCTGGCGGGCCGGTGAGGCTTTGACCACGATCACCGCGTCTGCCATGCGGTCAAGGCCGGTTTCGAATAAAAGCGGTGCGTCCAGCACCACCATCCCCTTTGTAACGCGACGAATCTGCCGGCGCATGGATGCGATGATCGCCGGGTGCATGATCCGGTTCAACCGAACAAGCTTGACCGGATCGGTAAAAACGATACGGGATAATGCCTGACGGTCGATCTGACCGTCGGTACTCACTACGCCCGCGCCGAAGAACCGGCGGATACGCCGGTACACTGCGGTGCGCGGACGCATCAGCGCATGCGCAACGGCATCTGCGTCGATAACCACTGCGCCGGCGCGCGACAGCATTGCTGCTACCGTGGTCTTGCCGCAGCCGAATCCGCCGGTCACGCCCAGTACGCGTTTAACTTTTTGCCTTGGCTTTTCCATACAGCTCGACGTATTTCTTGGCCGATTCCGCCCAGGAGAAATTGCATTTCATGGCGGCGGTAACCAGTTTGCTCCAGCCGGCTTTGGCTTTGAAAGCGGAGATGGCTTTTTTGATCGTCTTGATCAGCTCGGCCTTGCTGTAGACGTCAAAAACAAACCCGTTCTTCTCGTTGACGGTGTCGGCAAGCCCCCCGGTCTTGAAAACCAGCGGGATCGTACCGTATTTAAGACTGATCATCTGCCCCAGCCCGCACGGTTCGTATTTCGAGGGCATGAGGAAAATATCCGAACCGGCGTAGATCCGGTGCGCCAGCGCGTCGTCGAATTTCAAACTCAATGAAATCACTTTGGGATATTTCTTAACCATTTTTTCCAGCAGTTCGTGATATTTGGCGTCGCCGGTGCCCAGAATGACCAGTTGCAGATCCATCTTGCAGATCTCGTCGATACCTTCAGCCAGGATATCGAACCCTTTTTGTTCGGCCAGACGCGAAACGATCCCGAATAAAGGAACGGTGCGTTTTTCCGGCAAACCGACCATCTTCTGCAAGCCGCTCTTGTTCTCGTATTTGCCTTCGATCTCCTTGACGGAAAACTGATTGAAAATCTGCTTGTCAAGCGCCGGATCCCAGATGCCGTAATCCAGGCCGTTGATGATCCCCGACACGTCGGCCTTGCGCTGATTGAGTATCCCTTCCATCCCGAACCCGAACTCCTTGGTCTGGATCTCCCTGCTGTACGCGTCGCTGACCGTATTGATCAGGTCGGAAAACACGATGCCGCCTTTAAGGATATTGATCTTGTCGTAATACTCCAGTTTATCCACGCTGAAAACGCTCCAGTCCAGTCCCAGGCGGGGGAACTCTTCTTTTTTGAACAGCCCCTGATAGCCGATGTTGTGAATGGTAAAAATGGTCCGGGTGTTTTTAAAGAACGGATCGTTCTTGTACGTGGTTTTGAGATATACCGGCACCAATCCCGATTGCCAGTCATGGCAATGGATGATATCGGGTTTGAAATCGATCTCTTTGAGCAATTCCAGAGTCCGCCTGCAGAAAAACGAAAAACGGTCCAGATTGTCGGGAAAATCGCCGGTCTTGTCGCCGTAGAGGCCGTCGCGGTCGAAATAATCTTTCCGGTCGATGAGGTATACTTTGATGCCTTTGCCGATCTGCGCCCAGGAAACCCCTTCCTTGAGTTGCTTGATCGCCGGGCTCTTGAGTTCATGGGTCTTTTTGTATCCCGGCATAACGATGATAACGTCCTGCTGGAGTTTCTCCAGAGCCACCGGCAACGCGCCTGCCACATCGGCCAGCCCGCCGGTCTTGGCAAAAGGAACCACTTCGCTCGCACACATGACTATTTTCATGACCCCCTCCTCGCACTTGCTGCTCTCCATCCGCTGTCGCCCCCCGCGGGCAACCCGACCCTTATTGGAACGGCTGCATCTGCGCCCAGTTCGCGCCGTACTGCATATCCACCACTACCGGCACTTCAAGCGTGAAAACATGCTCCATGCACTCTTTCACCATCCGGCCAAACTGCTCCAGATGCGTCCGGGCGACATCAAAGAGCAATTCATCGTGAATCTGCAGGATCATCGTTCCCGGAACCGGCTGCGACTGCAGATGATGCTGGATGCGCACCATCGCCATTTTTATCATATCGCTGGCGGATCCCTGTATCGGCGTATTGATCGCCTGCCGTTGAGCGAACTGGCGGATGGATTGATTCCTGTCTTTGATCTCCGGAAGATATCTGCGCCGGCCCAGAATGGTGGTGACAAACCCTTCTTTTTCCGCGCGAACGATCTGCTCGCCGATATACGCTTTGACTCCCGGATACCGCACAAAATATGCTTCGATGAATCTCTGCGCCTGTTCCAGGGGTATCTCCAGGTCCCGGGCCAGACCGAACGCGCTCAACCCGTACACGATGCCGAAATTGACCCGCTTCGCCACCGTGCGCTGCTGATCGCTCACTTCTTTTTCGTCGATGTCATAGATCAATGCCGCGGTCTTCTTATGTATATCGTGCCCCTGTTTGAAAGCGGAGATCAACGTCTTATCTCCGGAAAGGTGAGCCAGAACCCGCAGCTCGATCTGGGAGTAATCGCAGGAAAGCAGGCAGCTCTTCCCGCTGAAAGCGATGATCGCTTCCCGGATACTGCGGCCCAGCTCGGTCTTAATGGGAATATTCTGCAGATTGGGATTGCTGGAACTCAAGCGGCCGGTTTCAGTGCCGGTCTGATTGAACGATGTATGCACCCGGCCCGACGCGGGATTGACCATTTCCGGCAAAGCGTCGATATAGGTGCTTTTGAGCTTGGTCAACTGCCGGTATTCCAGCAGCATCCTGGGCAAGGGATGCTGCGCTGCCAGTGTCCGCAATACTTCTTCATCGGTAGACGCTCCGGTCTTGGTGCGTTTTACCACGGGCAGTTTGAGTTCTTCAAAGAGCACCCGCTGCAACTGTTTGGGAGAATTGATATTGAACTGGCAACCGCACAAAGCATAAATTTCCTCGATCAGATGGGCGAGCTTCTTTTCCAGATCGCGGGATAGTCGTGCGAGCTTTCCGGTATCCAGCCTTATCCCGCAGAGTTCCATCCCTGCCAGCACGTCAACCAGCGGCATCTCCGTTGCGGTAAACAGCTTCTCCAGCCCGTTCTCCCGCAACAACCGCTCAAACACCGGCTGCAGGGTCATGATCAGGCTGACGGCTTTGACTCCATCGCTGGCAGCATCGTCAACGGTCTTTTTCAGATATTCCCAGGCCAGGTCCTCCAGGCTGAAAGAGCTGCGCGCGGGATTGACCAGATAGCCGGCGATCATGATATCGAACCACAGACCGGACAATTCCATGCCTGCGCCCTTGAGCACGATCTTCAATTTTTTCAGGTCATGCCCGATTTTTTTGACCTCCGGATCTGCCAGGACCGCCTGCACCTGCCCGGCCATATTCGGCACGGTATAGATCTTTCCGTCGATGCCCAAAGTCAGGGATTCCCCGGAAAGAGCGTACACCGTTATGGCGCCGTGCCCCTTGACCGCTGCCCGGACATCCTTATCCTCCAGGACAACTGCTTGAGCCTTAAGCTCATCCTGCTTTCCGGTGACCGGCAGATCTTTCAAAAAGGCCTTAAACTCCAACTCCTTGAACAGGTTATACAATTGCTGGTAATCCGGCTGATCGATCTTCAGGGCTTCAAGATCGAAATCCAGGTCCATATCCCGCTGCAATGAAGCCAGATCTTTATTCAACCTGATCTGTTCGGCATTGGTATCGATCAAAGCGCGCAGCTTATCCGGGACAACCGTTTCCGTCTGCGAAAGTATTTTTTCCACGGATCCGAAGGTGCGCACCAATTCCTGCGCTTTCTTTTCCGATACGCCTTTTACCGCCGGAATATTATCCACGCTGTCTCCCAGCAAAGCGATCAGATCGGGGATCTGCGCGGGAGCAACGCCGAATTTTGCGTTCACCCGGGCAACGTCGAATTCCCCGTCGTCTGTTCCGGGGTTCACCACCACAACCCCCTCGTCCACCAGCTGCATCAGGTCTTTGTCGGAACTGACCACCGCTACCGGCAGGGATTTCCGGCGGGCTTTGGCGGCAAGCGTCGCAATAATATCATCGGCCTCGAATCCCTCCTGTTCGAAGAGTCTGATCCCGTAAGCCTTGATGATCCGCTTGATAATCGGCATCTGCGAACTTAACCCGTCAGGCATGGCCTGGCGCTGCGCTTTATAGGCGGCGTACTTCTCCTGACGGAAGGTCTTGCGGGAAACGTCAAAGCAAACCGCAAGATACTCCGGAGCATACTGCTTGAGTATCTTCTGCAGCATCCGGACAAATCCGAAGATCGCGTTAGTCGGCTGGCCCGAAGACGTAGCCAGGCCGCGAATAGCGTAAAACGCTCGGTAACAGAACGCCGTAGCGTCGATTAAATAGACCCTTGATTTATGCATGATACATAACGATCAACATGGGGTTCTTATATGGCTGGCAATGGGGTAAAAGAATGAGACTTCTGCTCGTTCAAAAGCGTTATTGTATTTTAATGGTAATGCTTGAAAGTTAGGCAGGTAAAATCCCCGCTTATATTTCAGGGTGCGGGTTCTATATCCTTATGTATGATAATAACTAAAGTTGCAGCGACTGTCAAGGAAAATATTCATCCCCTATTCCTTATCCAGCCAGCGCATCTTCGGGGCACTGTCATCGGGAGGCAGACTCTCCAGGTATTTCTTGAGCCGTTCCAGAGTTCCCGAGTCTATCCGGGTGAATTTAATCCCGATTTCAAAGGGATACTGGGGATGTTTTTTTCTCTCCACCCAGGCCACCTGCCCGGAGGCGATCAGCGGCTTAGCGTTATTCTCTATTTCGATGGACAATTCGACCTTGGTCCCGGGTTCAAGTTTCTGATGCAGGGGCAAACGTACCCCCCCTGTGGACATGTCCGCGCTGCGCGAACCGGTCTTGAGAAAACCGTCGCCTATCCAGTAACGCACCATCACCGAGTTATTCACCCGTAAATCCTTCCTGCGTTCGTTCATAATCCGTGGCCTCCTTTACACCAGTGGCGCGAGATCCAGTACCGGATGTTTGACCTTCTCCAGATAGGCTGCTACCTCTTCAACGGTAGTAGCTATGGTTTCATCAGCGATCTTATCCAGAAGCGCCGGCTCGCCAATGGCCTGACAACGCTTGACCAGCTTATCTTTAAGCAACTCCTTGAGTTCTTTAGGCATCCAAACCAGTCGCTTGAGCCCGTCTTCCGCGGAAATGAATTTGCCGCTGACCACATAGAGCTTGCCGATACCCAGAAATCCCGGCGTCTGCACTCCGCCGCCGACCGAACCGGCCAGCGTGGTAAAAGTCATGCCGCAGGGAGTCATGCCCGGAAAATCACGGTGCACCACCATCACGCCGTTGACTTCAGGTAAAACCGCCAGGATGCATTCGAAACAACCGCACGAAGACTGCGGGGCGTCCATCAGCGAATACATGCTGACCTTCTCGATGGTTTTGTTCGACCGTTCGTAGAAGAACTGATTGATCCTGTCCCATTGCCCCAGGCGCAGGTCCAGAGCGGTTCCTTTCTCTACCGGCTGGTTCGGGCCGGTGGGATTGATCTCGAATGCAGCCTTGCCGTCGAGCCAGGAATACGCGCCGCAGAGCCCCAGACGTTCAGGCGTGATGATGCAAACATGATTGGGCGCGAAACTCTGACAGAGCGTGCAGGAATAGAACGTATCCACGCTTTCATCGGTCATGCCGCTAAGACGCTCATCCCGTTCGTCGTAAACGCGCCTGGCCTCTGCCAGGAGCCGCTGCACATCCTGCTTGCCCGTGAACAAAGTAACCTGAACCTTGTCCACGATCGCGCTGAATTCCTGATGCAGCATGGCATGCAGGATAACGCCGAAATGTTTCAGGCGAAATCCCTTGGTAAAAGCCTCCCGGGAAATCCGGATCCAGTTCATATCCCTCTGGCCGATATGCATAATCCCTTGAGCGTAATTCACAAAACGATGAATCTGACGTTCCAGGATCGGTTCAAAATCTTTCTGCATCTTACGCCCCGCCACTTCGACCACGATGGCCAGCGGCATGGCGGTAACGTCTTTGGGCAGCGCGTCGATATCCGGTCCGACTATTTTGACCGCGCCGTCCTCGATATCTTCGATGCCGGCGGTTTTGAGATATTCGAAGGAAACGCCGGACTTGCCGCCGAACTCGACGTATAGCTGCTCCTTGCGCACCCGTTCACCTTCAAAAGCGGCGGCATAGGCTACCGGAACAGGAACCTGCGCGACTTTAACCTTGATCCCGCGGGTGAGGATGCAGCGGGAGACGATCTTTTTATAATCTTTTTCGGTCACCAGCGCTTCATAGAGCGTGGTATCGATCTTTCCCAGTTGAGGCACATCCAGATCGGTAATGATGGGCAGTCCCAGCGCCAGTACTCCCAATCCGGTAGCTACCAGAACTTCGTCCACATGGCTTAACAGAACGACCACCGCGGGTACGCGGTTGCGCACATATTCAGCGATCCCTTCCCACTGGCCGGGTTTATATCCGCCGTAGATCAAAGCCGCGCGCACCGCCCAGTTCACCGCGTAGATCGCCGACAGGTAATCTTCTCCCAGCGGCACGATATAATTCTCCAGGCCCAGCTCGACCTTCTTGTTCTCCAGTTGCTGCTTCAGGCTCGTGCCTTTGGCGCTCCCCACCAGCAGGCAGACAATACTGTTGGTCTGGAACTGCCGGATCATCTCTACCGCCTTATCCTCATCCGCGGCCGGCCCCAGGATGACCGCAATACCGGCGATCCTGCCATCCACCAATTGCAGCCCCAGCGAACGCAGCAGTTTATCCGGCAGAAAACCGGCATAACCGGGTTGCGGATGCTGTCCTTCGGACACTGCTACCGCCGCCAGAACCTCTTCGCAGAGCAAGGTGGCAATACCCTTGTTCAGAACGCCTCCCAGTGCGGGGATATGCACGCCTCCCGCCGCGGGTTTTCCCGCGTCAAGCTTCTGCGCCTGCTCAAGAATGTATGCGCAATCAGCCGCAGTCCGGACTTCGCGGTTAAGCAACGCCAGGCACAGCGGCAGATAATAATTGGTCTCGGGAAATCCCATGGGGGCGGCAGGACCTTTGGCCTTGATAACCTTATCCAGCGACTGACGCGCCAGTTGTATCACCGCCGCGCTACCCTGTGTGCCTAATTGAACCAATACTTCAGACATCCGCGCCTCCTATAGCCTTCGCCAGACCATCGACAAGCATGCGGCTTTCCTGAATCGCCTCATCCCAGCTTTTCTCGGCCGCTGCAGCGCCTTGACGCAAACACACCGCGCCGCTGGCGTAAATTGTTTTGATACTGGTACACATCGATTCATCGACGCACAACAGTTCACCGTCCATAGTAATACCGCTATCCTTGAGAAAATCGCTGTTGGCGGCGGTCAGGGCAGGAACGAATACCGGCAGGGACGTACCGATGATCTTGCCCTCTTTCAGACGTATCGCCTGCACCCCGGATTCCCCGATCAACTCGATCACTTCGCTGGAAACGATCTCCATCCCGTCGATGGGTTCAGCCGGCTGCATGCCCTCCGAAGAGATCACCTTTACTTCCCGCTGCCTACCGGCAAGCATGGTCGCAGCCGGCAACGCCCGGCGTACGGATCCGATGAAACAGACCGGATCGCTGATCAGATGCTGGCGCAGCTGCTTGTAATCGTTGAGCGAATCAAGCGTGTAAATACCCTCTTTATTGATCCCGGTGATTTCCGGCAGCACGGAACGCCGGCCCGAACAAACCGCCAGGAAATCATACTCATAACTCTCCCGCTTGTCTTTGTGCCGGCAGTGGACGACTTTTCTTGACGGGCTGACCTGCACGACTTTCCTGTCTTTAAGGAACTCGATCGACTGCTGCTGGTAAAAATCGGGACCGACCATCAGCAGATCCTTCTCTTTAAGCAGACCGCAGAGATACTGCAGCAGCTTCGACTTATCGTATAACGGATACGAACCTTCGGTAATCAGGCTGATCTGACAGTCTTTGATCTTTTCCCGCAGCCCGACGGCGGCCGTGTGGCCTGCGATGGAAGCTCCGATGATGACTATTTTTTTCATGGGTTTATTCCTGCCGCGTCAAGCACCAGCGGCACCTGTTTATCCCAGCCGATGGGGATTATATGCACTCCCCGGCACAACGGCTTGATGCGGCGAATCAACGCCGCGGCGATCTCGCACGACACCGCCGCTTTATCGCCGGCGGCGGACAACTTCTGGATCAACTCCTGCGGCACGCAGATCCCCGGAACGTGCTGATTAAGGTACCGCGCCATTTTCTCGGATTTCAACAGAATGATCCCTGCCAGCACCGGCACATTGAGATACCGGACCTTGTGCATAAAACGCTCGAACGCCTCGACATCAAAAACCGCCTGGGTTTGAAAAAACTGCGCTCCGGCGCGGACTTTCTTCTCCATCTTGATCAATTCCGGCTCCAGCGGATCAGCCCCGGGATTGACCACCGCCCCCGCGAAATAGCGCGGCGCCGGCCCGATGAGCTTATTGCCGTTCATATCCTCGCCCCGCTGCAGCCTGCCGACCACTTCCAGCAATTGCACCGCATCAAGGTCGAACACCGGTTTTGCCTCCGGATGATCGCCGATAGTCGGATAATCTCCGGTCAGGATAAGGAGATTCTCTATTCCCAGAGCCGCGACGGACAGGATATCCGATTGCAAAGCCAGACGATTCCGATCCCTGCAGGTAACCTGACAGATCGGCTCGAAACCGCGCGCCTGCAGGATACCCGAAACCACCAACGACCCCAGACGCATGATCGAACTCTGAAGGTCGGTCACATTCAACGCGTCGACCCGCCCGCGCGTAGACTCGGCCGCGTCCAGCACGTGCTGAATATCGATGCCTTTCGGCGGGCCGATCTCGGTGGTGACCAGGAACCGCCCGCTGGTAAGTTTTTCTCTGAAGGTCATTGCGTTCTCTTTGTGCTCATCATTTATTGTAACCGCAGCAATCGGGTTTGTCAAAGCGTTATTGCCGGCGCAAACCCGCCACCACTTCCATATGCCGGGTATAGGGAAACATATCCACCCCGGTGATACTCTCAACGGCATACTCGGTAGTGAGGATCTTGAGATCCTCGGCCAGATTAAGGGGATTGCAGGAAACATAAACAATCGCCCGCGCCTGGCTCGCGAGCAGCAACTGCCTGCTTTTACGCGTCAGACCGACCCGGGGAGGATCGACAATGATCGTCTCGAACCGGTCCTGCTGCGGTCCGGCTGCTACCTGCCGGATCAGTTCCTGCGCGTCGGCGCAGATAAACGTAGCGTTGGTCACACCGTTAAGCCGGGCATTGACCCGGGCCTGATCGATATTCGCAGGAAGATTGTCCACCCCCACTACTTCGCTTACTGCATCCGCTACCTGCAGAGTGATCCCCGCGCAGCCGCAATACAGATCCAGCGTCCTGCCGGCATGAACTCCTACCTGGCGGCGGATCTCCTCATAAAGGCGGGCGCAACAGAAAGAGTTGGTCTGAAAAAAGGTCCGCGGACCGATCTGATAGTCGCGATCATTGATGCGTTCGGTGACGCTCTCGGTTCCCCAGAGCAGGATCATCGCATCGGTCAGAGCGGTATCCGACCAGGAGCTGTTCGCGCAGGCGTAAATCGACCGGACCATCGGCAAAGCGCTTAAGCGCTCTACCAGCCAACGGTATTTCTCCGTCTGACGCTCGCGCTCGATCTGCGCAGGCTCTGCCGCCATTACCACGGAAACCAGCATCTCATCGGTATATTTCGCGTGACGCACCGTCACATACCGCAGCTGGCCGGTATGTTTATACACATCGTAGGGCAGGATAGTGAGCGTACGCATCCAGTCCCGGAATACGTCCAGCAACGCCCGGGTATCCGGGGAAAACACCGGACACTCTTGCACATCGATCAACGCCCGGTGCTGCTTCTTCCGGCGCAAACCGATACAGGGCGCTTCGGCGCTGCCTCCCACCGCATACTCCATTTTATTGCGGTACGCCCGCAGTTGCGGGGAGGGGATGATCGGCCGGAATTCCCTGGCTTTGAAACGCGCGAAGAGATGCTCAAGATAGATCTGTTTATCTTCGAGCTGCTTGGGATAGGGAACATCCTGATATTCGCAGCCCCCGCACAGGGGGAAATGCAGGCATGATTGTTGCAGGGGAACCGATCCGGCTACCACTTTTTGAAAACAAAGAAAACGGCGGCGATGATGCACAGAAAGCCGGCCAGGTAGTTCCACTTGAAATCTTCTTTCAGATAGAACAGGGAAAAGACCACGAACACCGCCAGGGTGATCACTTCCTGGATGGTTTTCAACTGCGCGGTTGAAAAATGATACGACCCGATGCGGTTGGCCGGGACCTGAAAACAGTATTCCACCAGCGCGATCGACCAGCTGACCGCGATCGCTATCCATAACGGCGAATTCCGGTATTTCAGGTGACCGTACCAGGCAAAAGTCATGAAAATATTCGAGATGGTAAGCAGGATGATCGTTTTCATTTTTTTTCGCTACAGGTGGGCGGCTTCTACCAGGTTACGCATGAGCATCATCACCGTCAGCGGCCCCACGCCCCCGGGCACCGGCGTGATCCAGGCGGCATGTTTCTGGGCTTCCTCGAACTCCACATCGCCGACGATCTTATCGCCGATCTTGTTGATTCCGATATCGATGATCACGGCTTTCTCCTTGATCCACTCGCCTTTGATCAATCCGGGCTTGCCCACAGCTACGATCAGGATATCCGCTCTGCGCACATGCTCCTCGAGTTTACCCGCTTTGTAGGTGCCGATGTGGCAAACAGTGACCGTGGCCAGCTTATCCATGAGCATCAAAGCCAGCGGTTTGCCTACGATCTCGCTGTGGCCGATAATAACGACCTCTTTGCCGGATAAACCCATCCCGATCGACTGCAACAGTTCCATGGCAGCGGCGGCAGTGCAGGGCAGGATCCTGGCTTTGCCGAACACCACTCTGCCCAGGTTGATCGGATGCATGCCCTCAATATCTTTTTCCGGAACAATACACTGGATGACCTCGGTATAGCTCAAATGCAAAGGCAGCGGCAGCTGCACGATGATGCCCTGCACTCCGGCATCGCGGTTGAGCCCGGCGGCGAACGCGCAGAACGCCTCCTGGCTGGTCTCTTTGGGAAGCGCATGCAGCTGATAGTCGATCCCCAGCAGATCGGCGATCCTCTTCTGGGATTTGATATACACTTCGGTGGCGGGATTCGTTCCCACCTGAATACTTGCCAGCCGCAGGCGCGCATGCGCCGCCTGGATCTTCTGTTTCAAGATCTCGCGCAACTGATCAGCAATGAGCTTACCTTCCAATAACTTTGCCGACATACTCCTCCACGTTCGCACGGATACGTTGTATCTGTTTACGACCCGCCGCCAGCTCCCGCCTTGACTTGCGGGAAAGCGAAGCATCATCGAGCGTCTTGAGATTGATATCCACATTCATCGCCGCGCCGGCAAAAGCCGCTTCCAGCAAAACCGCGGCCACGCCGATATCGCTGATCAGCGCCGGATTGGTACTGGTCAACAACAGCTTACAGAGCCGCCCTCCGGCTAACGAAAGACGGCAGATCATCAACGGCACGGCAAAAGCATCGCGGGCAGAGCCGCTCTTGAATGCGGCGACATCGAGATCGACCAGGCGCAGCAATTCACGGCGCAGTTTCTCCGTGTCTTCCAGACGCCGGCGCAACAACGCTTCGTAACGCGCAAAACGGGGCTTGCCCAGCGTGAAATTGATGACCATGCTCAACAGCGAAACGCCCATACAGGCGGTCAAAGCGCTGACCGATCCGCCGCCGGGGGCGGCGAGCTTCGCCGCGACATCATCGCAATACTGTTTGAGCGAACTGTCCTTGTACATCATTGGCGTCTATACCTCGGGTTCGGCTTCAAAAGCGTCCCGGATCAACTCTATCCGCGCAGGCTCCTGTCCCAGGACGATGGAGACCACGTCGAAGCGCACTCGTTCCTCCAGCCACCCGCGCTCCTTCAAGAACTGGGTGGCCACCCTGACGATCCTGCGCTGTTTGATCGCATAGACCGCTTCAGCCGGCCGGCCGTAATCGCAGGATTGCCGGGTTTTGACTTCGATGAAACAGACGGCCTTTTCATGCCGGGCGATAATATCGATCTCCCCGAAACGGTTGCGGTAATTCCTGCACACGATCGCATAACCGTTCGCTTCCAGGAAACCGGCGGCTTGTTCTTCTCCGGCCCGCCCTCTTTGAATATGCCCTTTATGCATCAGCCATAAAACTCATTCTATGGATGGGTGTCCGGCCTAAGCGCGCCAGGACGCTGCGGTGCTGCTGCGTCGGATATCCTTTGTGCTGTACAAACCCGTATCCGGGAAACACCCGGTCATAGATGCACATGATCCGGTCGCGGACCACTTTGGCGATGATCGAGGCCGCGGCGATACTCTGCGATTTTCCGTCGCCGCCGATAATCGCCGCGCAGGGTACCGCGCACGACGGGCGCATCGGTCCGTCGACCAGAACCTGCATACGGGCGGCATCGCAGCGGGACAACTGCTTGAACAGCGCCTCCAGGGCCTGTTCCATGGCGATGCGCGTAGCCACCAGTATGTTCAACCGGTCGATAACCCGCTCGTTGATGATACCGACACCAAAATTATTCTGGGAAGTGATCTCAAAAAAAGCTCTGTCTCTTTGGGAGGCTGACAGCTTCTTCGAATCGTCGATACGCTGCTTGAAACTCGACTGCTGGAGGTATACTGCCGCAGCGACTACCGGGCCGGCAAGCGGACCCCGGCCGGCTTCATCCACGCCGATAACGACATCCCTGCCCAGCTGGCGGAACTTATGCTCGTAATACAGCATCCTCTGCACGATAGAAAGACCAGGTTATGCCTCGAGAGCCTCGATCTTGGTGGCGCGTTTGCCGATTTTGGCCCGGAGGTAATACAGCTTAGCCCGCTTTACTTTGCCTTTTCTGGTGACTTCAATGCGTTCGATATTCGGCGAATAGAGATTGAAGACGCGCTCCGTTCCTTCGCCGTAAGAAACTTTACGTACGGTAAAACTCGCGTTGGTGCCCCGGCCTTTTTTGGCGATCACCACACCCTCGAAAGGATGCAGTCGTATCTTATCCCCTTCGGGAATCTTGGTCAACACTTTGACCGTGTCGCCGACATTGATGGCGGGCAGCTTCTTGTTGGTGAATTCCTGTTCAACCAGCTTGATCTTATCCATGAGTAACTCCTTTTGCAGAAGCAAAACACTGGCACAATTCCTGATAAGCGCCAGGTGTCAGCTTTCTTAGTTATGCACTTTTTGCGCGTAACAGATCCGGCCGTCTTTCTTGTGTCCGTTTCAAAGCCTGTGCTTTACGCCAGTGCTCGATTTTGGTATGATCGCCTGACAGTAACACCGCAGGCACAGACATACCCTGGAAATCCGCAGGACGGGTATACTGCGGATATTCTAATAGATTACCCTCAAATGACTCAAAATTCAAGGAATTTTTATCCCCCAGCACTCCCGGCACCAGCCTGACCACGCAATCCACCAGGACCATGGCCGGCAATTCCCCTCCGGTCAGCACGTAATCGCCGATGGAAATCTCCCGGTCCGCCAGGAATGCGCGTACGCGCTCATCTATCCCTTCGTAATGGCCGCAGATAAGGATCAGCCGGCTATACCCGGCCAGCTGCCGGGCGGTTTTCTGATCCAGCGTCGCGCCTTGAGGACAAAGCAACACTACCTGGGTCCTGGCGCGTTGCGCTTTGGCGCGCGGCAGCAGCGCTTTGACCGCGGCGAACAGCGGCTCCGGGCACAACACCATGCCGGAACCTCCGCCAAAAGGCCGGTCATCGACCTTGCGGTGTTTCTCTTTCGAGTAAGCGCGCAGATCGTGCACCCGGATGCTCACTTTTTTCTTCGCCTGGGCGCGTTTAACGATCGATTCATTGAGCACCGGGTCGAACATGCCCGGGAATATGGTGATGATGTCGATACGTAACATAGCCTTGCTTACTCCGATCCCTGCTGGCTGTTATAGTTCTGGAGAAACGTCTGCTCAAAAGAGGCGAACCGGTTTTCGCGGATCGCCTGACGTATCTGCCGCATCATTTCCAGGTAAAAATATATATTATGCAAAGAGACCAGGCGCAACCCCAGCATCTCTCCGGTATTGAAGAGATGGCGCAGATACGCCCGGGTAAACGTTCTGCAGGTATAACACTGGCACTGCTCGTCCAGCGGACGGAAATCCTGGCTGAAGCGCGCGTTCCTCACCGTCACTTTGCCCAGCCGGGTAAAAGCGGTCCCGTTGCGGCCGTAGCGCGTGGGCGCCACGCAATCGAACATGTCGATGCCCAGCCCTACCGCCCGGACAATATCATCCGGCAGGCCGACGCCCATCATATAGCGCGCTTTTTCCGGAGGCAGATGCCTGACGGTCTGCGCGGCGACAGCCAGCATAACCTCCTGCGGCTCGCCGACCGAAACGCCGCCGATAGCATATCCGTCGAAATCCAGTTCCACCAGCCTGGACGCGCATTCGCTGCGCAGATCTTCATAGGTGGCTCCCTGGACGATGCCGAAGAGGAGCTGGCGCTGCTCCGCTTCCTGGCGAAACTCCCGCGCGCGCTCCAGAGAACGCTGCGCCCAGGTCACCGTGCGCTCCATGGCCACGGCGGCATGATCCCTGGTGCAGGGATAATGCACGCATTCATCCAGCGGCATGATAATATCCGAACCCAGCGCCCGCTGGACATCCATCACATCCTCGGGAGTGAGAAAATGTTTGAACCCGTCGAGATGGGATTGAAACTCGACGCCCCGCGGGGTGATTTTACGTAACAGCGCCAGACTGAATATCTGGTAACCGCCGCTGTCGGTAAGGATGGGCCGCTCCCAGCCCATGAAACGGTGTAAACCCCCGGCCTTGCGGATCACTTCCATGCCCGGCCGCAGAAAAAGATGGTACGCGTTGGAAAGCATGATCTCGGCGCCGCACTCCTCTAAATCGCGCGGGGACAATGTTTTTACCGTAGCCTGGGTGCCGACCGGCATAAATACCGGGGTCTCTATCTGTCCAGAAGCCGTCATAAGACGGCCCAGGCGGCTGGGGGCATCCCGGTGCTGATGTATACAGGTAAAGTGAACGTCGGGCTTGATCATGGAATAATTTGGATTGTTTTGTGACGGATACTATGGTAGCATAAAAACATGCTCGATAAAATAAAAAAGAATATTGAAAAAACGCTCTCGACGTTTACCGACAACCTGGATCGCAGGTACGGATTAAAAAAGATTTCCCCTTTTCTGCACGCGAATGTCGCAAACTTCCTGCGCCGCAGCGGCAAGCGCGTCCGGCCGCTGCTCTTTACGCTCTCCTACCTGGGTTACAGCCGGCGCCCGGCCAAAGGCATCTACGAAAGCGCGCTGGGCCTGGAGCTGTTGCACGCGTTCCTGCTTATACATGACGACATTATCGACAAATCCAGCCTGCGCAAAGGGGAACCGGCGATGCATACCATGCTTGACCGCACCCTTCCCCGCAGCGGCAGATTGAAGTTTACGGGCAGCGATCTGGCTATTGTCGTCGGCGATATCATCTATGCCATGGCTATCGACGCCTTCCTCTCGATCGGGGAAAACCCCGGCCGGAAACTGCGCGCGTTGAAACGATTCATCCAGACCGCGATTTATACCGGCAGCGGCGAGTTTGTTGAACTGCTTGCCGGCACTAAACAGCTGAAAAACTTCAGCCGCAGAGACATCGATATCATCTACGATTTGAAAACGGCTTACTATACGTTCTGTTCCCCTTTGACCCTGGGCGCGATTCTCGCCGGGGCAAAACAGCCGGAGATCAATAAGCTTACGCGATACGGCATACTGCTGGGCAGGGCATTTCAGATTAAAGACGATATACTCGATATGTTCGGCAGTAAAGCGGAAATCGGCAAATCGCCGTTGACGGACATCAAGGAAGGCAAAAAGACGCTTCTGGTCTGGTATGCTTTTCGACACGCATCGCCGACGGACAAAAAACGCCTCCAGCGCATTCTTACCGCGCCGAACGTTACGGTGCGGGACCTGCGCTTCATCCGGCAGCTGGTGATCGCTTCCGGGGCGCTCGATTATGCCAAAACGCAGATCAGCGCCTCGCTGGCGCAGGCGACACAGATCAGCGCCTCGCTGGCCATGCGCGACTCCTGCCGGGATATCCTGCTGGCCTATCCGCAGAAGATCCTCGCGGTATAAACGTCCCCGATCTTAAAACTGCGTCTTGCATCCCGGGCAGATAAAATGCGCGGAGAACCAGTGCCCGTCGGTGCGGGTATAATCCGGAATCAATTCAAGATGTATCCTGGACTTGCAATGCGGGCATTCGAATAATTTGGTCATGCCCATATCCTGCTCCAGCTTGGGGGCATCGACCCTTGTTTCGGCAACATCCACTTTATAGGTAACCATGTGCTTGTGCATATCCGATTTGAACAAGAGCGATCTGATCTTGCTCAACATCTCGCCGGGAGAATAAAATCCTTTGACTGCGAAATCGCTGGCGCCCAATTCCAGCCCTTTTTTGACCGTATCGCGCTCGCCTAATACGGAAAAGATGATTACCGGAAGGTCCTTGGTCGCTTCCGCAGCGCGCAGCCTGGTCAGGACTTCAAAACCGTTGACCTGGGGCAATACCAGATCGAGCAGGACCAGGTCCGGATGCGCGGAATTGATCAGGATCAGCCCTTTATCTCCGTCGTCGGCTTCGAGCACGGTATACCCTTCATTCTGCAGGAAATCCTTGTAGATCTTGCGAAAACCCGGTTCATCTTCAATGATCAGAATTGTTGCCTTCGCTTGGGCCATGCTATCCTCCGGTTTATTGGTGCTGATTATTGATCGGCAATAGGCAAGCTGATCTCGAACGTAGTCCCCTTGCCCACCTGTGAAACAACGGTTATGTCCCCTTTTTGCAGCAGCATGAACTGTTTGGCGATGTACAACCCCAGGCCCGCTCCTCCTCCGGCGACAGGACCGCCTTCAAGCATCTGGTCTTTGGTGAACAGTTTTTCCAGCCGGTGCGGCGGGATGCCTGCGCCGGTATCGCTGATAGAGATGCGCGCGGTGTCTTCTTTAACCGTCACGACGATACCGATAGTTCCCTGGCTGGTGAATTTTATCGCGTTATTAAGAACGTTGCCGATCACCTCGATCACTTTTTCCTTATCGGCGTTAACGAAGATCTCCTGCTCCAGCCCTCCCAATTGTAAAACCAGATTTTGCTTTTTGAGCCGCTCATAATAATCCTGCAGCGACATTTCCACCAGATCCTTTACCGCCACCGGACGGATATCCATGGAGATGACGCCCCGTTCCAGCCGCGAAACATTGAGCAGGTCGGAAATAAGACGGTAGTTCTTGCCGCTGATCTCCTGCATTTCTTCGAGATATTCCCGCTGCTTGGGGGTCAATGCGCCGGCGATCCCGGTGAGGAGATTGAACACGTACCCGTTGATCTCGGCGACGGGCGTCTTGAGCTGATGCGATACCAGGGAAACGAAATCGCTTTTCATCCGTTCGATGCGCTTGCGTTCGGTGATATCCATCAACGAAGCGATGCTCTTGGTGGTGGCCGGGATCATCGCGACGGTCATGAAGATATCCTTGATCATCCCGTAACGGTCGATGAACTTGAACTCGTATGTGCGCGGAGCGGAAAAAGGCTCGACGCGCCGCTGCCGGTGATACTCGCGCATTTTTTTGAGATCGACGTCATTGGCGACGAACTCTTCCCAGGACTTGCGCGTTTCGATGTCCTCCCTGGCAAACCCCGAAAGCTTCTCGAATTCGGTATTCACCAGCGAAATCGTCCGATCCTCCTCGAAGATGGCCATGGCTGAACCGGCCGTCTCGAATATGGTCCGGTATTTATCCTCGTTCTCCCGCAGCATCTGCTCGATGCGCAAGCGTTTGAGGTCGATGCGATGCAAAGAAATCGCATTGATCCAGATAACTGCGGTAAAGACAACGATGATCAGGAAGATCAGCAGGGAAAAAGCGAAGGTTACGTCATACCAGCCCAGGCGATGATATTCGAGCAGCAGCAAGCCGAGTAAAAAAGGCGCGGCCACCGCAAAGAGCAGCAGCCTGCGGGCCATGATCCCGCCTTCGCTGTCGCTGACAAAAACCGTCATGAAACCGCAGGACGGGCGGGCGCTAAGCAGCCCGATGGCCAGCAGCATGAAAGCGATCGCCGTATGCAGCGCCATCGGCTTATAAAAGCTGAATTTGTAGAAACTGTCTATGCCGTAGGCGTACCCCAGGAGCCCCAGCAATGCCAGGACGCCGACGCACAGAGCGGCGCCCTGACCGGGCCGGCTGCCCCGGCAGGTTTTCATGTCCAGGTTGGCCAGGGCCATGCCGCTCAACAAGAAACCCAGCGTCGAAAGAGGCGACATCCGGCCGGGAAACTGCGGCATAAAAGCGTTAAGGGCGGAGGCGAATAAAAGCGTATCTATCCCTGCGGAGAATTTAAAAACGTATTCGGCGAGAACCAATGCGGCGAGAAAGACGACGGACCAGATACAGATAGTGCGCAGGTAAAGCTGCCGGCGATCGGAACCGCCTTCCTGCGAGCCCAGCAACGCTATGCCGTAGAGGACAAAACACACCGCGGTCCAGGGAGTCATCGGACTCTGGCGGGGGAATATCATCAGGATAGCCGGCGACCGTAACGTCCAGCCCGCCAGAACGATTCCCCCCATGGCCATAACCAGAAAACCCGCCCAGCGGGATACGACCAGCAGGCGGCGTGTGAATCTGATATTGACTTCAGCGATCACGGATTCTCCTTCATTGCTGCTTTGAAAAGCACCCCCCATCGTAGCATGCCGCCGGAGGCTACGTCAATGATTTTCCGCTGCGCCGCTCAAACGATCAGCATCGCGTCGCCGTAGCTGTAAAAACGGTAACACCGATCAACCGCCTCCTGATAGGCGCGGCGGGCCAGATCGGTGCCGGCGAAAGCGCACACCAGCATAAAAAGAGTGGTCTTGGGCAGATGAAAATTCGTCAGCAATGCGTCCGTCAACTGAAAAGCATATCCCGGATAGATGAAGAGATCGGTATATCCCCGGCTCATGCCGGCGGCAAAACTCTCCAGCGTCCGGCAGCTGGTGGTACCCACGGCAACGATCCTGCCCGGCGGCCGGCGGATCTGACGAACGGCTTCCTGTACGCCCGAAGGAATATCCATGTATTCCTTACCCATCTGGTGATCGGTAACGGAATCGCTGGTCACCGCCTTGAACGTGGCCAGGCCGACGTGAAGAGTAACATACTCCTCTCGCACGCCCTGCGACTGCAACCGGTCCAGCAGTTCCCGGGTGAAATGAAGTCCCGCGGTGGGAGAAGCCACCGAGCCGTCATCGCGGGCATACACGGTTTGATAATACTGCGCATCCGACTCCTCCAGGGGCCGCTTGATATACGGCGGCAGGGGAATTTCACCGGCGGCATAGATCTCGGAAAGGGTGACGCCGGAAAAAGCCACCTCCCTGTTCGCGCACAGCTCACAGGACAGGCCGTTCTTGAAAAATATCCTCTCGCCCGGATGAACGCGCAGCGGACTGATCAGGGCTTCGAAAACCAGCCCGCCCTTGTCTTTTACCAGGAACACCTCCACCGCCCCTCCGGTAGCGCGCTTGCCGCGCAGACGGCAGGCGACGACCCTGGTGTTGTTGAGCACCAGGAGGTCACCGGAGCGGAGATAGCCGGCGATATCCCTGAAGATGCGATGCTCGATGCGGTTTTCCTTACGATGCACCACCATCAGCCGAGCGGCGTCGCGTTCGAGAAGAGGATGCTGCGCGATAAGTTCCCTGGGCAGATGATAATCGAATTCAGAAAGTTTCATAGGTCTCAAGTTGCGTTCCGGGATAGTACTGCTGCAGTATCTCGACATAGGTTGACCCGCCCTTGGCCATGGCGTACGCTCCCCACTGGCATAAGCCCACCCCGTGGCCCCACCCTTCCCCCGAGAAAACAAAACCGTCGCCGGCGCGCTTTACCTGAAACCGGGTGCTGCGGATCACATCCGCTCCCAGAAGCGCCCTGAACGTCTTGCCGGAAAGCAAAACCGGTTGTCCGGAACCGCCGATCTTGATCTCCTTTGCCCGCGACGAAGCGGTCCGGCTGATGACGGTGATATCGCGGATTTCCGCGCAGGGATATCCGCCGGCGCGTAACGCGCGGCAGATAGTTTTTGCTTTAACCTGCGCCTTCCAGCGGTAATACGGCGCTTCCTGGCAATAGGGGCAGATCTGCCCGGCCAGCGGCCCGATGCGCATATCCCAGAGCTCGCCGGCGTCTTCTGTAGCGCCGCCGCAGGTGGAATGGTAGAAAGCCGGGATCAACGCCTGACGATAGGTCAAAACCTCCCCCTTGGTTTCATCGACCGCTTCGCTGATACGATACCGCTCGGCGTCTTTGCCGCCATACACCTGCGAATACACATCGCTGGTCACGTCGAAGGGATTGGCTTTATTCTGCCGCATCTGATACAGCGCATAGGTCCGAAAAACCACCGCATGCGCCCGCAGAGCCTCTTTGGGCCAGTAATGCGAGATCTCCCTGATGGCTATGCCTTTGACATACGCTTCCACATTAATGGTATTGATGCAGCGCACGTTCCCGTCCGGCAGCAGCGTGCAACGCAGCGTGCCGCGGTAGCTGCGCTTGTTCAGCGACACCGCAACCGCCGGTTCGCCGGCGATAACGATATCCCTGGATGCCAGCCGGCGATTGCCGAACACCAGTCCCTGCGGATCAGACGTCAGTCGCGCCGACGCCCCGGCTGCCTGGTAGAGGACATGGCCGCTGGCCTGGTCGATAATGGAGAACGCCCCCGCTATCTCGACAGACACGCTGCGGGAAGCTTCCAGCACGCGGACCCGGATGGCGGTGTCTGCGGCGAACGCCGCCGCGCTCAACCCGGCCGCGGCTGCCAGACAAACGACACTGCACACAAAACGTTTTATCGCGGGAGCCATAGGTGAGAAAAAAGAATAACGATACCGGTGATTAACAGGAATGGGATCGGGGAGGGAATGCACGCCCATGTTCCGCTAAAACAACTCCGCCTGCTTTTCTTTCGGCGTCAGCCCGAAATGGGCGAAGGACAGCTTTGTGGCCACCCGGCCGCGGGAGGTCCGTTTAAGATATCCGGCTTTCAGAAGGAACGGTTCGACGGTATCCACCAGCGTATCGACTTCCTCGTTCAGACTCGCCGCCAGCGATTCCACGCCTACCGGGCCGCCGTCAAAGGTTTCCAGCAGCACCCGCAGAACTTTACGGTCCATTTCGTCCAGCCCCGAAGTGTCGATGCCCAACCCGTTGAGAGAACTTACCGCCTGCTCTTTGCCGATAGTTTTGATCCCGGCTACCTGGGCGTAATCCCGGACCCGTCTCAACAACCGGTTAGCGATACGCGGCGTGCCGCGGGCGCGGCGGGCGATCTCAAGGGTTGCCTCGCGGTCGATCTCCATATGCAACAGCTGTGCCGAATGCTTGACGATTTCCGCCAGTTCTTCCACCCCGTAGAAATCCAGATGATACAGGATGCCGAACCGGCTGCGCAGCGGCGACGTCAGCAATCCCGACCGCGTAGTGGCGCCTACCAGGGTGAATGGCTTGAGATGGAACTTGATCGTTTTGGCGTAGGGACCTTTGTCGATCACGAAATCTATCTCGAAGTCCTCCATCGCCGGATAGAGGAACTCTTCCACCACTTTCGAGAGCCGGTGGATCTCGTCGATAAACAGGATATCCCCTTTTTCAAGATTGGTCAGGATACCGATCAGGTCGCCTGCGCGGGCGATGGCCGGGCCGGACGTGACGGTGATCTTGGAACGCATTTCATGCGAGATGATGTGCGCAAGACAGGTCTTGCCCAGACCGGGAGGACCGGAAAGCAGCACGTGCTCGAGTTGTTCTTTACGCTGCTTGGCGGCGTCGATGCATACGGTGAGCTTGTCAACCACATCCTTTTGTCCGACAAAATCAGCCAGCTTTGCCGGCCGCAGGGAAATGTTCAGGACGGTATCTTCTTCGCTCTCGGCCTCGGGACGCAAGAACTGCTGCGGGAACGCGTCGGCCTTGAATCCGATACGCGCTGCTTCGGGATCGTCTTCAGCCGGATTGACCGCGCCCTTCATCGGGCCGGGCGTCTGTTTGATCTTCTTTTTCATCGGTTTGGTCCGCACGGGTAACAGGCACGATATTGTTCTGGTTCCGGATGATCTCGATCTCGCCGAAATGTTCGCGCTGGCAGGCGATGATCTCTTTCATCCTGGTCAACTCCAGTACCGCCAGGAAAGTCACGATGATCTCGATCTTGCTCTTGGCGCGGGCAAACAACCCGGAGAGCGTCAACGACGAGCGCAACAGCAGATCATGGAGGATGTCGTGCACTTTCTGTTCAATGGTGAACTCTTCCTTGATGACATTGTAGAAAACATCGCGGGGTGTCTCCTGCAACGCCCGGGAGAACGCCGAGATAAGATCGAAAATGCTGGCTTCGAAGAAATCGACCGCTCCATCTTTGGCCGGAATCTCCTTTTCTATGATGCGCGGCCGCTTGAAAATATCCTGCTGCTCGGTTTCCCGCTTTTTAAGCTCCTGGGCGATCTCCTTGAACCGTTCGTATTCCAGCAGCTGCTGGACCAGATCGGCGCGGGGATCCTCTTCCTCGACCTGCTCGTTCTCCTGGGCCGGAAGCAGCATCTTGGATTTGATCTGCAGCAATGTCGCCGCCATGACCAGGAATTCTCCCGCGATATTGAGATCGAGAAATTTCATCAGGTCGAGATACTGCAGGTATTGCTCGGTTACCTGGGTAATCGGTATATCGTAGATATTCAAATGGTCCTTCTTGACCAGATACAGCAGCAGGTCCAGCGGACCTTCGAAAAGTTCTATTTTGATCTTATAGCTCATAGGCCCATGGCCGCCCGGACGTCATCCATGGTGGCAGCCGCGACCGCCTGCGCTTTTTTCCTTCCTTCAGCGAGGATGTCGCGGATTGTTTGCTTATCTTCAAGTAATTCCCGGCGACGCCGGTTGAACGGCGCCAGTTTCTCCACCAGATGGCCGGCCAGGCGCTTTTTGCATTCGGTGCAGCCTACGCTCGCTCCGGTGCACCAGGCCGACACCTCTTCTCTGACCTGCGGAGCGAAGATCGAATAGTACGAAAAGACGTTGCAGATATCCGGGTGCCCCTTATCGCTCAATTTGATGCGCTGGGGATCGGTAATCATCGTTTGCACTTTCTGGCGCACCGCCGTTTCATCGTCGGAAAGATTGATGGTATTGTTATAACTTTTACTCATCTTCCTGCCGTCAAGGCCGGGCAGCCGCGATGCCGCAGTCAGCAATCCGTCGGGTTCGGGAAAAACCTGCCGGCCGTAAAGCCCGTTGAACCTCCGGGCGATCTCGCGGGTCAGTTCCAGATGGGGAAGCTGGTCTTCTCCCACCGGGACCTTCTCCGCTTTATAGAGCAGAATGTCCGCGGCCTGCAGAACCGGATATCCCAGGAATCCGTAGGTATTGAGGTTGCGCGTGGTGACTTCGCGCATCTGTTCTTTGTACGTCGGACAACGCTCCAGCCACCCCAGCGGGGTCAGGCAGGAAAAAACCATGTGCAGTTCCAGATGCTGAAAGACTTCGGATTGGATAAACAGCGTTGCTTTGGAGGGATCGATGCCGACGCTCAACCAGTCGACAACGTTATCGATGATCGCTGCGGGCATTTCCTGGGGATGTTCGTACTCGCCCATCAATGCGTGCCAGTCCGCGACCATGTAAAAACATTCGTACTCTTCCTGCAGCTTGATCCAGTTATCCAGCGTTCCTACCAGGTGCCCAAGATGCAGCTTGCCTGTAGGCCGCATACCGCTAAGGATCTTTTTTTTCTGTGAAGCCATAGCCTGTTATTCGAGGGTCCGGGCAATCTTCTGAATTTCGTATGCCTCAATGACGTCGCCTTCCATGACTTCGCTGAAACCTTTTATGGCCATGCCGCATTCGAAACCCTCTTCCACGTCGCGGACATCGTCTTTAAAACGCTTCAGCGAAGAAAGTTCTCCCTGAAAAATTTCCTTGCCGTTGCGGACCAGCGCAATGGAAGCGCGGCGGTTGATCTTCCCCTTGGTCACATAACAGCCGGCGATGGTCCCGGAACTGGATAACCTGAACACCTTCCTCACGTCAGCCCTGCCCAGGAAGACCTTCTTGAGTTTAGGCGAAAGCATGCCTTCCAGCGCAGCCTTAATATCATTGACCAGTTCGTAGATGACATTATACACCCGCACGTCCTGGCCTTCCTTATCGATCAATTCTTTTGCCCCGGCGTCGGGAGTGACATTGAACCCGAGTATCAGCGCCTGTGAAGCCACGGCCAGCATGACGTCGGAAGCAGTGATGCTGCCGACATCGTCATGCAGGATCACGAATTGCACTTCTTCCGGCGGCTGGACCTTTTGAATCGCTTCCTTGATCGCTTCCAGAGATCCCTGGGCGTCAGCCTTGAGAATGAGTTTCAATTCCTTGAGTTTGCCGTCCTTGATCTGGGTATAGAGATCTTCCAGGCTCATGCGCTTGACTGGCTGCATCTGGTGCTGGCGCACCTTCTCCTGGCGCTGCGCCGCGAGTTCCTTGGCTTGTCGCTCCTCGCTCATCACAAAAAACTGCTCGCCGGCCAGAGCGACATCGGTAATGCCCAGCACTTCCACCGGGTAAGACGGCCCGGCGCTCACCACCGGCTGCCGATGGTCGTCGAACATAGCGCGGACCTTACCGTAGTAATTACCCACGATAATATTATCGTTCAAATGCAGCGTGCCGTTCTGGATCAGAAGCGTCGCTACCGGCCCCCTGCTCTTGACCAGTTTACCCTCCAGCACCACGCCTTTTCCCGGACGGTGCGGATTGGCTTTCAGCTCCAGCATTTGCGCTTCCAGCAGGATCATCTCCAGCAGCGTCTCGATCCCCTGGCCTGTCTTGGCCGAGACCGGAACCGTGATCGTCTTACCGCCCCAGTCCTCGGCAACCAGACCAAGCTCATTAAGCTGTTTTTTCACCCGGTCAGGTTCAGCTCCGGCCTTATCCATCTTGTTGATGGCCACAATAATACTTACTCCCGCCGCGCGGGAATGATCGATGGCTTCCTTGGTTTGAGGCATGATCCCGTCGTCCGCCGCCACAACCAGGACCACAATATCGGTTACGCTGGCGCCTCTGGCGCGCATCGCGGTAAACGCTTCATGGCCGGGCGTGTCGAGGAAAGTAATTTCTCCCTGCGGTAACTTGACGCGATAAGCGCCGATATGCTGGGTAATGCCGCCATGCTCGTTTTCCGCTACTTTGCTCTTACGGATAGCGTCGAGAATGGAGGTTTTGCCGTGATCGACATGCCCCATAATCGTAACAATGGGGGCGCGTGACCGCAAGGATTCCGGAGCATCCTGCTCCGTATGCTGACCGAGAGCGACTTCTTCCTCATTGGGCGCCTCTTTGACCGTGTAGCCGTATTTCTGACAAACGGTTGCAACGATCTGCGGATCAAGATTCTGATTGATCCCGGCCATTACCCTCATACTCATCAAATCTTTGATCAGCGCCGATGGTTTTAACTGCAGCTTGACCGAAAGATCCTTGACGCTTATCGGGAATTCCAGCTCCAATTCTTTCGTCGCAACGGCAACCGCGGGTTTTTCTTCTGCCGCCGGCTCTACTTTCGGCGCGGGCTTTGCGACAACCGCAGGCTGTGGCGCAACTTTCGGTTTTTCGACAACCGGAGGTTTTGCATGTACCGGACCGGCGTGAACAGGCGCCGCAGCAGTTGCAGGCGCGGCAACAGACGCAGGCGCGGCAGCAACGCTGGCTGCCGGCTTCGCTTCGGCAACCGGCGCAGCAACAATAACGGCTTCCTTTTTCTTTACCGCTACTTTGCGCTTCGGTTTGACTTCCGCGGCCTCTTTCGGCCTGGCCACAATCTCTTCTTTAGGTTTGACCGCCCTGGGCGCGCGCTTGACGGGTGCCGCTTTAGGTTTAACGGTTTTTACCGCCGGTTTTTCTTTCGGCTTGGTCGCGACCTTGGCTTTTGGCTTCTTAGTTTTTTCTTCCATTTTCCCTGCTTATTTTGCGAGTAGTTTCTTGGCTTCTTTGATCAGAGTCTGCGCTTTCTTCTCGCCGATCCCCTTAATCTCCGTAAGTTTGCTCTCCTCGGCCTGCGCGATGTCGTTCAAGGAGACGAATCCCCCTGCCTGCAATAAAGCAAGCGTCTTCTCTCCAACACCGGGCAATTGACTCAACCCGCCGTCATTCTGCGGTTGTTCCTGCTGTTCTGCTGCGGGTGCGGCGGCAACGGCTGCTTCAGGCGCGGCCGCGGGCTCCGCTTTTTTGCCGTCGAGAATCGCAGCTGCGGCGGTAAGCTTGGTGCGTACATCCAGCTCCCAGCCCACCAGTTTGGACGCCAGCCGGACATTCTGCCCGTGTTTTCCGATAGCCAGAGAAAGCTGATCGTCATTGACGATCACTTCGGCACGCTTGTTGGCTTTATCCAGCTTGATCTCCGACACTTCAGCCGGCTTTAAAGCTTCTTTGGTATATTCCCGGATATCGTCAAAATAACGCACGATATCAATCTTCTCCCCGGCAAGTTCATTGACGATATTCTTGACCCGGCCGCCGCGCATTCCGACGCAGGCGCCGATAGAATCGACTTTCTCGTCTTTAGACCAGACCGCGATCTTGGTGCGTTCGCCGGGCTGGCGGGAGATCGATTTGATCTCGACAATGCCTTCGTAGATCTCCGGGACTTCCAACTCGAACAGCTTTTTCACGAAATTCTGATGTTTGCGGCTCAAGATGATCTGCGCGCCTTTGGACTCTTTCTTCACCTCCAGCACCAGTGCACGCACGCGCTGCCCCTGCTTGAACTCCTCTTTACCGCCCAGTTCGCTTTTCGGCAGCAAACCTTCGGCTTTGCCCAGCAGATCAACGATAATATTCCCTTTATCAAACCGGTATACGGTACCGCTGATGATCTCGCCGACCTTACCCTGGAATTCGCCGAAAACCACATCCTTTTCCGCTTCTCGGATCTTTTGAATAATCACCTGCCGGGCCGCAGAAGCCGCGATGCGCCCGAAATCCACGGAAGTGATCTCTTCATTATTGCGAAAAGCCTTGATCTGTCCGTTCTCCGGATCAAGCTTGACGGTAAGCTCCTCATTCGGCTTGACATCGATCACGCGACGCACCGCACTCAATAAAGCGCTCTCCACCGCTTGAATCAGAATCTCTTTTTTAATGCCTTTTTCTCTCTCTATTTGTTCAATAATATCCAGTAATTCTTTGCTCATAACAACCCCTTGTGGTACTGTTTTAGTCGATTAACAATTTTGCCTTGTTGATGGATGTGAGTGGGATTTCCAACAGACCTGTTTTGGTAGTGATGGCGACGAGCGTATCGGTTACCCGTTGTATCTGTCCATCCCATTCTATTTTACCATTGATTCCTTCATTTAGGAAGAACTTTGCTTGTTTATTTAACGAGCGCTCAAAATCACGCCGGGTTTTCAGAGGCCGGTCGATTCCCGGAGAGGCCACCTCCAGAATATAGCCCTGCTGGATACATCCGGCAGTCTCGAGCTTATCCCCCAGCGCCCGGTTCACTGCGGCGCATTCGTCAAGGGTAATCCCGCCTTCCGGCCGGTCGATCAGCACGGTGATCACCATCCGCGAACCTTCATAGCGCAGCGCCAGATCCACCACTTCCATGCGTTGAGCGCACAGCAACTCCTCTGCCAGCGGCCGAACCACCCGCGTCACTTCTTCAAGTCTCATCGGCTCACCTCGCATATGCGTTTGATCACGACTTCCGGCGCATCGATGGTCTTGATACCGGTCGCGCGTTCTTTTAACTCCAGCGTGCCTTTGTTCAGGGTCTCTTTGCCGATAATCACCTGCAGCGGGATCCCCACCAGATCCGCATCCTTGAACTTGACACCTGCGCGCTCGTCGCGATCATCCAGTAACACGTTTTTCCCCGCGCCGGTCAAAGCGGCATATACCCCCCGCGCCTTTTCCATCATCGCGGCATTGGTTACATCCAGCGGAATGACCATGACGTCGAAGGGCGCCACTTCTTTCGGCCAGATGATGCCGGCCTGATCGTGATTCTGTTCGATGACGGTCGCAATCATCCGCGAGACGCCGATACCGTAACAGCCCATGATCACCGGTTGTTGTTTACCCTGGGCGTCGAGAAAATTGGCGTTAAGCAGGCTGCTGTATTTAGTGCCCAGCTTGAAAATATGACCTATCTCGATCGTATTGCGCTTCTCCATGGCCGTACCGCAGGCGCATTGCCGGGCAGGCTCGTCCTTGAACGGCTTGGGCGTTTTGCATTGAGGACACACCCAGACAATATCCTCGCCGCACGCAGCCGGGACCATGAACTCGTGCGAAACGTTTCCACCCATCACTCCGGAATCCGCCTCCACCACCACGCAATCCAGACCGCAGCGCTTGAATATCCTTTTATACGCCTCCAGCATACAGTTGTAATTCTTATCCAGGCCGGCTTCATCCTGATCGAAACTATAGGCGTCTTTCATGATGAACTCGCAGCAACGCACCAGGCCGAAACGCGGCCGGATCTCGTCGCGGAACTTGGTCTGGATCTGATAGAGCACCAGCGGCAGCTGTTTGTAGGAAGAAACATGATTAGCCACCAGATCGGTGATCACTTCTTCGTGGGTCGGTCCCAGACAAATGTTCCTTCCCCGCCGGTCGGTAAACCGGATCATCACCTCCCCGATGGTTTTGTCTCGCCCGGTCCTGGACCAGAGTTCAAGCGGCTGCAGAGCCGGCAAGAGCAGTTCGTTGGCGCCTGCGGCGTTCATCTCCTGCCGGATGATAGTTTGAATATTGTTCAGCGCCCGCAAGCCGAAAGGAAGATACGAGTACGCCCCGGCCATAAGCATGCGGATCAATCCCGCGCGCAGCATCAGTTGATGGCTGATAGATTCGGCTTCACCGGGCACTTCTTTGAGCGTAGGAATGAATCCTTTTGACCAATACATGTTCTCGCCTCTATTGTTTACAGGTTCATTTCCCGCAACAGCACTTTCACGCAGTTATCCACGGGAATTTTTCGAATGGGTTTGCCTTTTTTGAAAAGCAATCCTTCTTTTTTACCGAAAGCGATACCGATATCCGCTTCTCTCGATTCTCCCGGACCGTTGACCACGCAGCCCATCACCGCAACCTTTAACGGCGCGCGGCCGGCCAGAGGTCTGTCTGCCAGAGCCTGCTGAAGCTGATTGACCACCTTGATCAGATTCACTTCGCATCTGCCGCAGGTCGGACAGCTGATGATCCGGTGCTGGAAATGGCGCACGCCCAGCGCCTGGAGCAATGTCCGGGCCGACTGAATTTCTTTCTCCGGCGTATCGGTGAGCGATATCCGGATGGTATCTCCGATGCCGTCCAGCAGCAGCGCGCCGATAGCCACGCTGGATTTAATAACCCCTTCCGCCGGTAAACCGGTAGCCGTCACCCCCAGATGCAGCGGATAGCTGGTGTGCCGGCTGAATTCCCGATAAGCCCTGACCGTTCCGGCGGCGTCGGACGCCTTCAGAGAAACCACCAGGTTATCGAAATTCATCCGCTCGATGGCCCGGGTATAGACCAGCGCGCTATCCACCATGCGCCGGACCGGATCTCCGGCGCCTCGTACCGAGCCGGAATTCAATCCTACCCGTATAGGAATGCGCGCCTGTTGAGCCGCTGCCACCACTTCGCGCACCTGTTTGCTTTTGAAGATATTGCCCGGATTCAACCGGATCTTATCCGCCCCGCTGTCGACAGCGCGAATGGCCAGGCGCCAGTCAAAATGGATATCCGCCACCAGGGGGATACGTATCTGTCGTTTGATCGCAGCGATAGCGCGGGCATCCGCCTCATCCTTGACCGCGACGCGAATGATCTCGCAACCGGCCGCCGCCAAACGCTTGATCTGGGCAACGGTCCGCTCGACCGCAGCGGTTTTTGTTTTGGCCATCGACTGGATGGCTACGGGGAAAGCCCCACCGATGCGCACCGCGCCTATCTTTACCACCCGCGTTCTGTGTCTTTTAATCACTGTCATGGTTAGTGTATAAACCTTCCGACGATCTTTTGCATCAGGACCGCGGCTTTCTGCACCACGCCCAGCCGGATCAGATCGTTCACAAAGACCGCCACGCCCAGAAGCACAAACAATCCCCAGCCGATGCGGCCAACGATCTCGTCGGTCTTCTTATCCAGCGGTTTACCGCGCAGTTTCTCGATGATCATAAACAGAATATGGCCGCCGTCGAGCGGCGGGACCGGCAAAAGATTGAAAATCGCCAGACTGATGCTTAACACCGCCATCAGCACCATGATTTCATTGAGGGTTTTGGTCCGCGAGATCAGCTCCCAGATGCCTACCGGGCCGGTCACGGATTCCCGCGCGTCGATCTTGCGGGTAATGATATACCAGAACGCTTTATAGGTCAGGGTGGTCAGCTCCCAGGTTTTCCCGATACCCAGAGGCAACGATTGCCAGAAACCGTGCTTCATCACCACCGTAGTCTCAAAATCAGGCCGTATCCCGATCAATCCGACTTTGCGTTTCTGTTTCAGCGCATCCGGCAACGTCTCCTGAACCAGTTGCACCTCATACGTCATTTCCTGGCCGGCGCGCACCAGAGTGATCTTCAGACTATCCTGATCCTGTCTGGAGCGGATGGCCCCGACCATATCATCCCAGTACTGCACCCTGACGTTCTCGACGGCGGTGATGGTATCGCCCGCCTGGATCCCTGCCCGCTGCGCGCCTTTTCCTTCCACCAGGCCGCCGACTTTGGTGGTCAGCACCGGGTAACCGAAGAAGAAGATCATCCAGAAAAGCAGTATCCCCAGCAGGTAATTCATCACCGGACCGCAGACCACTATCGCAAACCGTTTACTGGCCGGCTTGGCGAAGAACTCGTCGGGCTTACCCTGATAATTATCCAGCGTATCGCCGGCCATGGTCACATAGCCGCCCAGGGGTATGGCCGAGACGGCGAATTCCGTTTCTTTACCCTTGCGCCGGAAAAGCTTTTTGCCGAAACCGATGGAAAACGTTTCTACCCTGACGCCGGTTTTGCGCGCGGCGATAAAATGACCGAGCTCGTGCACAATCACCATGACGGTCAGAACGAAGAGAAATTTGATAATGCCAGCGATCATCATAGTCAGCGCCTCGATGGTTTGACGGTACCGGATAAAAGTTTCTCTGCCGCAGCGCGGGCCCAGGAATCCGCCTCAAGAATATCGTTCAACGACGGCTGATCGACCGTCCGATGCTTACGCATCACCCGGGCCACCAGTTCAGCGATAGCGCTGAAGCCGATTTCTTCATGTAAAAAAGCTTCTACCGCGCGTTCGTTGGCGGCGTTCAGAACGCACGGCAGCGTGCCCCCCCGCCGGGCAGCTTCGTACGCCAGCAGCAGGCTGGGAAAACGTTCGCTATCCGGCGTTTCAAAGCTTAAAGCGCGCAGGTCGACGAAATCTACCGGCGGACAGACGCCCCGCAACCGCTCGGGATACGATAAAGCGTACTGGATGGGAATGCGCATATCCGGAACGGAAAGCTGGGCCATAATCGCCCCGTCCACGAATTCCACCATGGAATGTATGACTGACTGGGGATGCACGACGACCCGCACCTGTTCCGGCCGCAGGTTGAATAACGCGATCGCCTCAAGAATCTCCAGACCTTTATTCATCAGGGTTGCGGAATCAACGGTGATCTTCCTGCCCATCTTCCAGCGCGGATGCTTCAAAGCCTGAGCGAGAGTTATGTGGCTCAACTGCTTTTTCGTCCATCCGCGGAACGGGCCTCCGGAAGCGGTTAGATACACAGCTTTGACCTGCGTATCCTGCGCGCCGTTAAGACACTGCCAGATCGCCGACTGTTCGCTGTCGATAGGGCGGATGATCACCTTGTGCCGGCGGGCAGCAGCCATAATGATCGGCCCGGCCATCACCAGCGCTTCTTTGTTCGCCAGGGAAACTTCTTTGCCGTGCTCGATAGCCTTCAGCAGTACGGACAAAGCTGCGGCCCCGCTGATCGCGATCAAAACATGATCGATACTCCGATCCGCGCACAGCGCCTCCATGCCTTCGTACCCGGACAACACCTTTACGCTGCCGGCTTTTTTGCCCGGAGCCGAACGTAACCGCCGCGCCGCAGACCGGTCCGTTACGCAGACAAGCGCCGGACGAAGCGCGCCCATCTGTGCGCGCAGGATATCGATCTGGGAATTCACGCATAAAGCCTGCGCTTTGAAACGCGCCGGATACCGGCGGATAACTTCAAGCGCATTGCAACCGATCGAACCGCTTGAGCCGAAAACAGCTATACGTTTAAAGGTAGCCATACTAAAAAGAAAAAGTCTTCAAGGCTATGTAAAAATAAAATACCGGGGCGGTAAACAGCAGGCTGTCAATGAGATCGAGCACTCCGCCGATACCGGGAATTATCGCGGCCGAATCTTTGATCCCGCAATCGCGCTTCATCAGTGATTCAGAGAGATCTCCCAGTTGCGCGAGCGCTCCGATCACTGCGCCCAGCGCTGCCAGATGCAGGAAAGAATAGGTTTCGGCAAAAAACGGCTTGCATATCCAGGCGCCGGCAATACTGAAGAGCAGGCCTCCTACCGCGCCTTCCACGGTTTTCTTCGGACTGATCCGGGGGATGAAAGGGGTTTTGCCGTAGCGCATACCAACCAGGTACGCGCCGATATCCCCGCCCTTGGTGATGGCCAAAAGCGCGATGACCATGCCCATGCCGTTGTCCAGCTGGCGGATTTTGATCAGGAAGCTGAAGAACCAGGAAACATACAGTATGCCGAAAATCGTGGTCGAGATCCCCACGATGACCCCGGAATTCTGCCGCCGCTGGAACTGCATCATCATCAGTATCAACAACGCCGCTACGATAAAGAACAGTTCCCACTTGCGCGTCGGCTCGAAACGGAACATGATCGATAACGGGATCATCGTTCCCATGCCGATGCCGACATACTTGAAGATGCTGATCCCCTTCTTTTCCAGCATGGTGAAGAATTCATACAATCCCAGGACGGTAACGGCCAGGATAACGATAAAAAAAAGCTGCGGGACGACAATCGCCAGATAACACAGCGCAACCAGGACAAAAGAACTGACTATGCGTTTCAACAGATTATTTTCCATCGCTGGGAACGTCAATGCCTCCAAAACGCCTGCGGCGTTGAGCGAATACCTCGATCGCCTCCGCAAGATCGTCTCTGGTGAAATCCGGCCATAATTTCTGCGGGAAATAGAACTCCGCATAAGAAAGCTGCCAGAGCAGAAAATTGCTGATGCGCTGCTCGCCGCTGGTCCGGATCAATAGATCGGGATCCGGCAGATCATGGGTATACAGCCGCCGGGCCACGGTTTTCTCGTCAATATCCTGACAGGAGAGCGCCCCCTGCTGCACCTCCGCGCAGACCTGCCGGCACGCGTCAACCAGTTCCTGGCGCGCGCCATAATTGATCGCCAGCACGAATATCAGGCCGGTATTGGCCCGGGTTCGCTCTTCCGCCGCGCGGATCTTTTTGATCAATGCCGCAGGCAAAGGATGCTCTCTGCCGATCACCCGGAAAACGATATTGCGCTTATGCAGATCATTGAGCTCGCGATCAAGATACGAGCTGAAATAACGCATCAGCATCCTGATCTCCGCTGCCGGACGGGACCAGTTCTCGCTGGAAAAAGCGAACAGCGTCAGCGCCTTGACGCCGTAATCACTGGCCGCTTTGACCACTTCTTTAACGCGTTTGGCGCCCTGACTATGGCCCATCGTGCGCGGCAGGTGTCTCTGCTGCGCCCAGCGGCCATTGCCATCCATGATAATCGCGATATGGTGCGGAATTCGCCTTTCTGCCATACGATCCTAACGCTGTCTTTACCTTCTCTGGATCAGGCGGACGTCCGCGACTGCGGCTGGATCAATCCTCTGGTCGTGCGAAGGATTGACATGCTGTTACTGGTGGACCCGGTAATCTATGTCGGGGAAGAGATTATCTTTAGACTCGATGTCCGCCAACCACTCTTCGTCGATGTTGTTGGCCCGGATATCCTCATAGATTCGGTTAAAACGTAAAAGATGGTCTTTGGTCCTGCGAACCGCGTACGACGTATGCGTTCCGGTTCCCAGAATGAACGCCCAATCCGAACTTTGAGCAAGCAATAATTCCCGCAGAGCCTGATTCAATGCCCGCTGCGCCAGCCCTCCGGCATGCGGATACTGGTGGACCAGTTCGGTCATCCGTTCAGACCCTTCGTGGAGATGGCGGTATATCCAGTCATTGGAACCCTGCAGCCACATCTCGCTGTAGCCTTTCCATCCCCAGCTCGACATCGAGGGAGTGATCACCTGATTGCGCGGGTTTTCCGCCAGATATTCGGAAGGGGTTATCATGCGGATGGTATCCTGATCGCAGGAGATCTTGCGAATGAGAAAATCCAGCCATTGCGGTCCTTCAAACCACCAATGACCGTATAATTCCGCGTCATACGGGGAAACGATCATCGGCTTCTTGCCCATGAAATCATAGAGATATTCCACCTGCTTCTGGCGATTGAAGAGGAAGTTCCCGGCGTGAGAAGCCGCGGTTTCGCGCGCCCCGTGCGGGTTATACGCCTCTTTCTGATCGGCGGGTCCGGTAATCCGGTAATATTTGATCCCCGTGTTGATGCGCACGCCATCGGGATGGATGTACGGCCTGATATAATCGTATTCCAGATCAAACCCGATATCGCGGTAGAACTCCCGGTAATTATAATCGCCCGGGTATCCTTCAATCGAAGACCAGACCTGCTTGGAAGACTCCAGGTCTCTGCTGAAACAGGCCACGCCGGTATTCTTACAATAGACCGGAGCGAATACGCCGTATTTCGGGCGCGGGTGACCGTGCAGCACGCCGTGAGAATCGGTGAAGAAGAATTTCAGCCCTGCTTCCCGCAGAAGTTCATCGTGACCGGGAACATAACCGCATTCCGGCAGCCATATCCCCCGAGGTTTTCTGCCGAGATTTCTTTCGTAATGATCGACCGCGACTTTAAGTTGCGCCCTCACCGATTCCTTATGCACATCCATCAAGGGGAAATACCCGTGAGTCGCGCCGCAGGTAATGATCTCGAGCTTTCCCAGGTCCTGCAAACGCTTGAACCCCAGCACCAGGTTGCGGCGATGATGTTCAAAGGTATCCCGCGCCCGGCAGAACAGGTTCAAGTACATGATCGCCAGATGCTGGAATTCCGGCTGCCAGGAGGTGCGCTCGATCTCTCTATGCGACAGTTCAATGAGTTTATTGATATGCTTGGAGTACCGTTCCTGGAGCAGCGGATCGGTGAGCATCGAGATCAGGGTAGGGGTCAGGGACATGGTAACGCGAAAGTCTATTTTGTCCTCAACCAGTTTCTCGAATACCCACAGGAGCGGAATATACGTCTCGGTAATCGCTTCATACAACCAGTCTTCTTCGAGGAAGTCCTCGTGTTCCGGATGGCGGACAAACGGCAGATGGCTGTGGAGGACAAGACAAAGATATCCTTTATTCATTTTGTGTCGATTCTCATCTTACCCGCAAACGTATAGGTGTAGGCTCGGCGGGGTCCCGATGCGCTGAATTGTTTTCGGGAAAGGTTTAGGTTGCAGCCATCTCCTTAAGTACCTGGCTGGATTTTGTTTCCCTGGACACTATCGGCGTAATCGTACGTTCTTCCAGTTCATCGGCAGACACGGCCTTGACGGGAATAACCTGTTTTCCGTCGGGTAGCGCAAAGCGCAACGTAAACGTGCCGTCCGGGCGCAGTTTGATCGGTTTGCCCTGGACAGTGACACTGGCATCCGGCTCGGTTGCGCCGTACACGATCAATTCGCAGTCAACCACCAGCCAGAACTGTCTGCCTTTGCCTCTGGGCAACTTTACCGGACTGCCGGCAGAGGTAATGCCGGGAGAAGCGAGCACGCCGGAGAACAACGCGTGTTTGAAACGCTCCTGCCAGCCTTTGCCTACGGGCGATGACTTTCCGAATCCAAACCCCATGCCGTAGAGGCGCCCGAAGATTTCTTCGGGTATCATCCATTCCTCATCGGTAACCCAGGAAGGACCGTCCAACGGGGTATTGACGGTATTGGAGCGCAGGATGGTGATGAATTCACCGTTAGGAAGTTTAAGCCCGTAATCGACGCACCATGACCGGCCCGGACCGCCGACATCGATATACCAGCTGGAGGCTTCGTGGCTGACTTCAATGTCAAAATGCCGGTGAGCGTTCTTGCCGTTGAAATGTATGTGACTGACGTCATAAACGCGCAGGACTTTTTTGGCATTGAAGAACATCTCTTTCAGTTTGTCCTTAAGCGTATTCCAGGTGCCGGCGGCGACTTCCCAGTACGTCTGCAACCACCAGGGATCGCGCACCTGCAGCACCATCTTGTCTTTGCCGTAGCCATAGGGAAGCTCCGAAGGCATGACGCGCTGAACTTTGCGCACCTGCGGGTGCGAGAATTTTGTCTTCTCGATCGCCACCTCATTGATGCCGAGTACGACCTCTCGTTTGGCTTCCGGCGCAGACACTACCGGGGCGGGCCGGGATTTAAGCGTTTTTTTGGCTGTGACCCTGGACGCGGCGACTTTCTGTCTGACCGTTTTTACCGCTTTGGCTTTTCCCGCCGGCCGCAGCATTTTCTTAACACTGTTTTTGATCTTGTTTATGACCATGCCAGACCACCCCCTTTACACCACGTACAAAAACATTCCAATGTTACTTCTTGGATTTCTCGACCTTCCCGGTGACCAGCGCCTGCTTCAGATCTTCTTCCAGTGCATCTTTAAGCTTGGTTAGTTTTTCCAGCTCTTTTCTCAAGCTGTCGTTTATCATCTTCTCCTGCATCAACGCGCCTTCAGCCGCTTGCCGGCCGGAACGTTCCTTCTCCAGATCCTGGGAGATCTTGGTGGCTTTGTCTTCAGCGGTCGTCTTATCGCGTTCAGTCACGTTGATCTTTTCTTCCGCCTCGAGACGCAACGCAGCTTCCTTATCCCTGACCGCCCGGTACTTCAAAGCGTTATTGCAGGAACTGAACGCCACCAGCAGGAAAATAACGTTGCATAACCCCAGAATGATCACCAGCCTGTTTTTAAGCATATCGCTCACCACTACTCCCTCCTCTTGCCTTACCCAGAAAAACCCGGACTATTTGTAATACGCTGACCCTTCCGATTTCTTAGGCGCAATGGCGCCTTCCTTGACTTTAGGCAACTTCGGCATGATCACGATCTCGACGCGCCGATTCAATTGCCGGCCTTCCCTGGAGCCGTTATCCGCGACCGGAACATGTTCGCCGTGGCCGATAGCGGTCAGGCGCTGCGCGGAAACCTTGCGCTCATCCTGGAGATAATGCAGCACGCTTAAAGCGCGCGCTACCGACAATTCCCAGTTGGACTTCCAGCCGGAAACGGTGATCGGCTGATTATCCGTATGCCCCTCGATACCGATGTTCAGATCCGGGACATTCTCATTCAAAACCCGGGCGACCTTATCCAGGCTGGAATATGCTTCCTGGCGCAGCGCGGCTTTTCCGGAATCGAACATGATATCGGCGACAAACGTAATGACCAGCCCTTTATCCATCATGTTCAACTTGACGGTCTGATCCTTGATCTCTCCCGATAAACGTTCCTCGAGAATCCTCTTGGCCTGGCTCAATTCATCAACGCGCTGGGAGAGTTCGTCGATCTTTTCCACGTCCGACCTGCGTCCGCCCTGGAAATAAACCATGCAGCCCGCAGAGAAAAAACTGATGAGAACAATAACGGCATATTTTACAATATGTTTCGGCATTGCCAACCTCCTGTTTGAAGTGCTTTTTTGAAAGGAATGTGGTATCGGATGCAAAGGAATAGCTTTCTTGCGGGACTCGACTTACTATAACATAACCGCCTAATTGCGTCAAGCTATTTGTGGCTCCTGCCGTGCCTATGGAACGAAAATAGTCTCTTCCCGGGCAGAACCGATCGAGATGATCGCCATTTTGACCCGGCAGAGATCTTCAAGCACAGAAATATAGTTACGTGCATTGCGCGGTAAATCCTTGTAACCGCCTTTCTTGTCTATACTTTCGTTCCATCCTTTGACTGTTTTATAAATCGGTTTAGCCCGGGTCAAAACTTCGAAATCGCTGGGGAGTTCTTTAAAAGTCTTGCCTTTATACCGGTAAGCCAGGGCGATCTTTAATTCGGGCAGGCCGTCAAGGACATCCAGTTTGGTCAACGCGATCTCCTTGATCCCGTTAAGCAGGATCGCTTCCTTGATCATGACGCCGTCGAACCAACCGCAACGGCGGGGTCTTCCGGTAGTGGCGCCGAATTCTTTACCTTTGTTGCGCACGAATTCGCTGAACCGCGCGTTAAATTCCGTCGGAAAGGGGCCTTCCCCCACGCGCGTCGTATAGGCTTTGGCTACGCCGATGACCTTATCGATCTTGTCCGGCGAAATCCCGGTGCCGATACACGCTCCCCCGGAAGTAGCCGAAGAAGAGGTGACGAACGGGTAGGTGCCGAAATCGATGTCCAGAAAAGTCCCCTGGGCGCCCTCGAAAAGAATATCTTTGTTTTCTTCGACGAGACGATTGAGGTATACCACCGTATCGCACATATACGGTTTCAGCCGTTTACCGAAACCCAGATACTGCCGGTACATGCTCTCGAAACCGAAACCCGGATGCGCGTAAACCTTTTTGAAGATCTCGTTCTTCTCTTTTAGATTATCCCGGAGTTTGTCTTCGAGGACCCGCGGGTTTAAAAGATCGACCATCCTGATCCCGCACCGGTTGATCTTATCGGCGTAACAGGGCCCGATGCCCCGGCCGGTGGTGCCGATGCGCCGCGTCCGTTTGGCTTCACGTAACGTATCAAGCACCTTATGATAGGGCATGATCACGTGAGCCAGATACGAAATCTTCAGCCTGCCGTTAACCCCGATACTGCAATCGGACAAACCGTCGAGCTCTTTGACCAGAGACGCCGGATCGATCGTCACCCCGTTGCCGATACAACAGATCGTGCCTTTATGCAGGATGCCGGAAGGGATCAGGTGAAAGATGAATTCCTTGCCTCCGGCGACGACCGTGTGTCCGGCGTTGCTGCCGCCCTGATACCGGACGATACAGTCCGCCCTGCCGGACAGGATATCGATGATCTTGCCTTTGCCCTCGTCCCCCCATTGAGCTCCCACCAGTACGGTATTCATGGATGCGATTTCCTTTTACGGTTATGGATTCATGGTAAAGATCTTGCGCGCTATCTCGGGATTGCGGGCAATGAATTTCAGTTCGTCGTCAACCAGCGGTTTCTGGTTGTGCACGTTGGCATAGCGGACCAGTTCGAGGATCTGGGTGGCTTGCCCTTCGTCGCCGAAAGGCACTTCCAGTTTGTCGTAAACATTGCGGAACCCCTTGATCCCCGAATACTCACCCACGGTGATCTTGCGTCCGGTCTCGATGATCTCGGGCTCGCCGCGTCCCAGCTCTTCATAATCATACAGCTCATAATTGCGCCGGTCCTTCAGCGCTCCGTCGGCATGAATGCCCGACTCGTGCGCAAAAGCGTTCGCCCCCAGCCCCGGCTGATTGATCGGGATGGGTATGCCGAAAGCGTAGGAAGCGTAGGTGCAGATCTTCCAGGCGTGCTTGAGCTTGACATTCTCATCAAGGGCATACCGGTCCTTAACCATGCTGCCGTACTGGATCGCCAGGATGCACGAAACCAGATCGGCGTTGCCGGCGCGTTCGCCCATGCCGTTGACGCAGGTATTGATGTACGCGTCGCACCCCGCATCATTGGCAGCCATGGCTCCGCACACAGAATTGGCAACTACCAGCCCCAGATCATTATGGCAGTGGACTTCGATCGGCAACTGCACGGTTTCCGCCAGTTTCTTGATGCGCTCATAGATGCTGAACGGCGAGTCGAATCCCAGCGTATCGCAATAACGGATACGGTCGGCTCCGGCTTCTTTGGCTGCGACCGCGAACTCGATCAGGTATTCCAGGCGGGTACGGGAGGCATCCTCGGCATTCACGCCTAACCCTTCAACGCCGTGATCCTTAGCCTCCTTAACCGCTTCCGCCATTTCCTTGATCACCGACACGTGATCCAGCTTACCTTTGAATTTATGCATGATCATCTGGTCGGAAGTCGAGATCGACAGATTCAAATGCTTGAGCTTCGGCACAAGCTTGTAGGCGGTCTTGACATCTTCCCTGGTCGCGCGCAACCACCCGCCGAGCCTGATCCGCGAAAGTTCGCCGGTTTCCGCCAGTTCAAGATTGGCATTGAGGTAATTCGTTTCGTGGCGGGTAATCGGAAATCCGAACTCCGACTGAAAAATGCCCATCTCGTTCAAGTACAGATTGAGCATCGTCTTCTGCAATTTTGAAAGACAGATGCGCGACGTCTGAACGCCGTCGCGATTGGTAACGTCGATAAGATAAATTTTTGGCTTTTTATTCATGGTTTCCCCCCGATGTTATTTACCGTAGAGTATCTTCCTGATCTCTTCTTTTCTGGGAACGCGCGCCGAGCTGAATATTTCCTGGTTGTTCAGCAGATACGCCGGGCCATCGGCGATCCCCAGCTCCGTACCCATGCGGATATGTTCCCGCAACAACTCCTGACCTTGCGCACCCTGGGCGCATTTCTTGACCGGGGCGGGATCGAAATCAGAAAGACAATCTTCCCACCAGGCGCTTTCGCAGTTTTTCGCGCGGCAACGGACATACTTCAGATACTGCGCCGGGTACTGCTTCTTCACGCACAGGCTGCGCAACGCTTCTTCAACTTCAGCCGGTCCCTTTTTGGCGCTGAATCCCGCATCTTTCGCCTGAATGGGGAAATGGATCTCCGGGCGGAATTCCGCCAGGACTTCCAGCAGAGCGGGCGCGTTGGGATCAAACAGGCTGATGAAAAAATCGAAAGCGCCGGGGCGCTGCTGACGGTTAAGATAATATCCGATCCCGCCGAATTGGGGAGCAAGCAGGTAATAGTCGCCCCGCGCTTCCATGCGGACCTTGAAATCCGAAAAACGCGCATCCTTTTCCACTTCCTTGCCGAACAGGTACACCGGCAGCGTGGTTATTCCGAAATCCTTGATGAGCCTGGCGGCTTTCTTATCGGTATAATTCAACGTGGTAACCGACAGCCCGGGGAATCTGCGTTTGAACGAATCCACGGCCCGCTGCGTATCGCAGGTCCGGCACTCCTGCGCGGTAATGATCAATAACGGGACTTTTATCGCTTCGGGGAAGAGACATCGGGCAGCCGGACTGCCGGGCTCCTGACATATGCCGATCCGGGCGCCGGTAGAACAATTCTTGTCGCTGAAACACGCCGGCAGGAGCGCGACCACATCTTTATCATCGGGGATCTTGTCGGACAATCTCTTCTCCTGCGTGGAAACCTCGATCAGCTTATTCTGTTTGAACACCAGCCTGGCCACGCCGAGTTTACGCCCCTCCCACGATGCCCGCAGCAGGATCGTCTCTGCCTCCGTAACAAACGCTTCATCTCCCGCTCTGCCGTTGCCTACCACCACCACATCGATGCCGGCGACTTTCTTCACCAGTTGCCGGTCTTCCTGCTCTCCCAGGTGGCTCAACAGGACGATCGCGTTGACGTTCTGCCGCTTGAGCTCTTTAACGCTCGCGGCTACCGATTCCGCCGGGTCGCTGAAAGCGATGCCGCCGGATCGTTGACCGGCAAGCATGGTGGTCACGCCGATAATGCCGATCTTGACGCCGCCGAGTTCCCTGATCACAAACGGTTTAAAACTCTTATCCTGGCTGTTACAGGACAAAAACGGGATCCGGGTCTGTGCGACCGCCTGCTGCAGCTTCTCGCGTCCGAAAAAGAACTCCTCATCGCCGATAGCTGCGGCGTCATATCCCATCATCTCCATGGCCTTAAGCTGCAGTGCGGTGCGCTGTTCGTCGAGCGCGATATTCACCGAATACTCATCCATCGCGCCGCCGGCGAAAAAAGCTCCGGAATCCACCAGCAGCACATTGGGCGTACCTGCCCGGATCTGTTTGATCAGTGTCGCCCGGCGACTCACCCCGCCATCAGGCTCGATGGGGCAATTGCAGGGATAGAGCATGGCGTGCGTCTCGCCGGAATAAAGCAACGTTACCTCCTGCGCGCGCACGGCGGTGCCGCCGGCTAACCCGGCAACCAGCAGCGCCACGGCAATCGACAAACCATGAATTTTGAAGAACCGGCAGACCATCGACACTCCTTTAAAGCTTGACCAATCTGACTGCCAGAATGTTTTCTATTTTTTTGAGTTTTTCGATCAGTTCAGGAGAAATCGGGCTGTCCACATTCAAAATGCTGACGGCGATGTCGCCCTGGATCTTCCGGCCGAAGACCATGGCCGCGATATTGATTTTATTCTGGCCCATCAGCGTGCCCACGTTGCCGATAATACCGGGCTTGTCCCAGTTCTTCATCACCAGCAGATACCCTTCCGGAGCAGCCTCGACGTAAAAATCGTCGATCTTGGCGATACGCGGTTCGCGCTTGGGAGAAAGGGTCGCGGCGCAGGTCCGGGTTTCCTTATCCGTCTTTAACGTCAGGGTGACCAGGTTGACGAAATCCGGCGCAGCGCCGACCTTGGTCTCTTTGATCTGAATACCGCGGCTGCGCGCCAGCGGCATGGCGTTGATATAATTGACCGCTTCTTTGAGCACCGGCATAAGCATGCCCCTGACCAGGGCCATGGATAAAGAAGTGGTATTGTATTTGGCGATATCGCCGCTGATCTGGATCTCGACTTCTTCCAGCCGGCCTTCAATCATCTGGGCTCCGAAGCTGCCCAGCTTTTCCGCCATTACGATATACGGCTGGAGTATTTTGTATAATTCGGGATCGATATTCGGATAATTGGCGGCATTGCGTATGCCTTTACCCAGAAGAAAATCTTTCGCGCACTCGGCGATTTCGATAGCCACATTGACCTGGGCTTCCTCCGTAGAAGCGCCCAGATGGCAGGTCACGATCACAGTATCCAGTTTAAGCAACTCGTTCGCGGGATCAGGGGGTTCGGTTTCGAAAACATCCAGCGCTGCTCCGGCGACCTTGCCTTCCTTAACCGCCTTGATCAGAGCTTGTTCGTCGATAATACCGCCGCGGGCGCAGTTAAGCACGCGCACGCCTTTTTTCATCAGGGCAAACTGCTTGTCAGAAATCATATGATTGGTGTCGTCGGTCAGCGGGACGTGCACGGTGATGAAATCCGCTTCCTTAAGCAGATCGTCGAGTTCCACCACTTCAATGCCCAGCGTATTGGCCAGATCCCTGGAGAGGAACGGGTCATACCCTTTTATCTTCATCCCGAAAGAAGCGGCGCGGCGGGCGACTTCCCGGCCGATCCTGCCCAGGCCGATAATGCCCAGCGTTTTCTTATATAGTTCCATGCCCATGAATTTAGAGCGTTTCCATTCGCCTTTTTTGGTGGAAGCATTGGCTTGCGGGATGCTGCGGGCCAGTGACAAAAGCATGCTCATGGTATGCTCGCAGGTAGAGATGGTGTTCCCTGCCGGAGCGTTCATCACCACAATGCCCCGCTCGGTGGCCGCAGCAAGATCGACATTATCCAGCCCCACACCTGCCCGGCCGATCACTTTGAGGTTGTCTGCCGCCTGAATGATCTCTTTGGTGGCTTTGGTGGCGCTGCGCACCAGCAAAGCGTCGTAATCCTTTATAACTGCTTTTAATTCTTCGGGTTTCATTCCGGTTTTAACGTCAACCTGAAATTCTTTTACCTCGTTGAGGATCTTTAAACCTTCTTCCGACAAAGAATCGCTGACCAGGATTTTGAACATACGCACTCCTTATATAAGAGGGAGACAGACGAATGGCCGTACGGCCTTACCGAAAGTTCACACAAGGATATTATTATACCTCATGATTCAGCGATTAAGCAAGCAAAAATTTCCCCTTCATCGGCTGCTCCGCTCATATCCGCGCAGCGACACCCAAGCAAGAAGGGCGGCTCGTTTGAGCCGCCCTTCTGTGCATCAGCCGATTACCCAAATACGATTAACCTATGGTTGCCAGCACTTCCTTCAATTCCGCGCACGTGCCCACTCCCGCCTCTTCTTCCAGGCTCACGATAGCCGCGATGCACTCCTGAAGCTCGCGCATCTGTTGAGCCGCGTCCTGCCTGCGGCAACAGGCCGCGGTATAGGTCTTGAGCTGCTCATACGGCATGGGGCCCTGCGCCATCTGCTGCTGGATCTGGCGCCATTGCTTATCCAGGTCGGAGACGCTCGCCTGGCTGATCAAAACGCTTGCTGCCGGGGTTACCGGGATGGGTTTGATCCCCGACGGTCCAACCACCGGTAAAGCCCGGAAATCGATACCGCCCGGATCGTCCGGCGGGTTCTGGTTCGAGGTTGTTTCCGGCTGCTTTTGATCGCCGAACGCCTGCTTGACCAAATTGGCGATATCCTCGCGCAACGCAACCAGAGCTACGGGAGCCTGGTTGGTATAGGTATCCGCGCGGGAAGCGACAGCGCCGGTGGCTACGGCTTGCACATACGCATCCGGCGCTTTGTCCGTCAGATGCTGCAGGAAACGCAAGATCTCCGGAAGCTCATTGATCAGCTTGGCTTCATCGCTGTTCGCGATCGGCTTGCCTTCATTCCAGGCATTAAAGCTTTCCACGCTGATAATCGGGAAGAGCTTGGCCGAATACAGGTCCACGCCATCCCGCCAGGCCAGTGCGCGCTCACTTTCCGGCTTGGCCTCGATAGCCTCGGCTTTTTTGGCGTAATCGCCGATGATATTCTCCACTGCCAGCCCGGAGGATTTGGCCCATGTCGCGATCAACTTCGCGCTGTCCGCTTTCCCTGGGTCGGTCCTTCCCCCGAAATAACCTTTCTTGAAATCGTCGCGCTGGTCCCAGACGACCGGAACGATATATTCTTTGCCGTCTTTTGCCAGCGTGGACAGCGTCAACACATACTCTTCCCGCACTTCCAAAGAAGGCATGTTCTTGAAAAGCACATTGTAGAGTTGCGCGAAACGGCCCAGCTTCACCGTGCCGGCCTTGACGAACGTATCCGCCTGCACGCTCTTGGGATCGACTGAACCCGCCGCTGTCTCCACCCAGGAATCCATGCCGTAATTGGGCGCTGCCTGGCCGGCAACGCTCGCGCGGCTGTGTACTGAACGGCCCAGATCGAAGGTAGCGGCCACTTCCAGGGTCGAACGTTCCTGGGTATTGATCTCCCGCTCGCCGACGATCGCGCCGGTATCATACCAGATACCTTCGAAGGGCACGGCATAGAGTTTTCCTTTGGCATTGATCGCCTGGCTGATATCGTTGGCCGCAGCCTGCGAAGCAAAGGCCGGAACGATACTGCCGTAATAATCGATATTGATCTTGTCATCCTTCATCTCACCGTCGAGAGCCCGGCTAAGGTAACTCTGCGCCTGAAAAATCACTTTCCCGTCGGAGCCTACCAGGATATCGCCATTTGCGTCGGTGACTCCGGCCAGAAATGCGCTGCGCAGGAACGCTTCAATGCCCATCACCGAGAACGCGGGGTTCATGTAAATCTTGGCGGCGGCGGTCAGGTAGCCTTTGGACTGCAGCCACGATTTCATCAAGGCATTCCGCTCGGCATCCGAGGGGAAGATCCGGTCGAGCAAAGCGATATCCTTGGTATCTATCAACTGCTTTAATAACGATTTTTGTTCGTCGCTGCCCAGCTCATTGATCGCCTTTTCTTCTTCCTTGAGCACGATATTTCCCTGGTCGTCGCGCTTGATCTTGTTATATTTTTCCTGGAACATCTCCACCCGGGTTCTGGTAGAGTCGACCTTGGCAAATCCGTAATCCGGCGCGGTGGTATAGTCCAGATTGAGCAGCATGCAGGCCAGTCCTTTACGCGTTTCAGCATCAGCCAGGGCTGCCGCCAGTTTGTCCGGATTGAAGGAGATCAACGCGTCGCCGTAGATGATCCCGAACATGAATTCATCCGCCTGGTAATTCTTTTCGATATTGATGGCGATATCCATCAACCCGTCGAGAATATAGCGGGCTTCCTGGCGGTCCTTATCCGACATGGGTATCTTGGCCAGGCATTTGCCGATCTGGCTGTATTTGGCGTTGCGCTGGGCCTGTCCGCCGGAAGTGATGATTACGTTATGCAAAAATGCCACGGCGTCGGGCCTGGAGAGAAGCTCCCGTAGATTATAGGTGCCGGGTGCCAGCTGCAGGCCTTCGGCCAGGTTGTCGCTGTACTGGCGCAGCACGCTCAACACGCCCAGGCCGTTACCGATGACCTTCTTGCCCTTCTGTTTGGCATTATCGGTTACTTTCAGATCCGCGACGATGGTCTTGAGCCCGGCAAAGATCGTCTTTCCCGGCCAGCGGTAACCTTTGAAATACTGGACAAAACCCTGCTGCTGGTTGCTATCGAACACCGCCTGATACAGGGTGGTCGGCGCGCTGAAACCCGCAGCGGCATTGGCGCGGATCAGCCGCTCGTCCAATGCGTACTGCTGGCTCTTCTGGGCAGCCAGGGCGATCTCTCTGGCTGCGGCGTCAGCTTCCCGCTTTTTCTGCTCGAGATTTTGCCAGTTCAGCTCGTTTTTGTTCACGCCGACTTGAACGTAAATGCGGATCTTGGCTTCGGTCCCCGACGGACGGAAGGTCACGTAATCCGGATACTTCTGCTGCGGATCGGTGCTGACCAATTCGAAACGATAGCCTTTTTCGTTGAAAACTATATCCGTGCCGTGGGTATTGATATATTCGTCGCCGGTCATCATCCTGCTCACCTGGCGGGAACCGAACTGCACGGTATCGAGGCGGTCCTTGAGGCTCTTCAAATGCGCCAGCACGCTCTCTTTCTCCTGTCGGCCCTGCGGGCTGTCCGCGAAATCGAACGGCTGGTTCTGGGTGGCATAATAGCCGTATTTCAGGTAGAGCATGTTCAGCAGATTGTAAACGGTCAATTCCCGGCCGGGGTTATTCCTGGCGAAATCGAGCACCTCGGCGACAATCTCCTGGCCGTCGAGCTGGTTGTAATCGCCGGATTTGACCACGCTGTCCAGGAACTTGGCGTACGCGGCTACTTCGTGGAAGATCACCGCCGCCACCGCGCCGTCTTTTTCCAGGATGTGGCCGCCGGGCGAGAAACCGTTGCTCTCCTCGCAACCCAACAGCAGGTTCTCCCGGAGTATCCGATTGATCTCCTGGATCAGCTGTTCCCTGGGCAGGTTCATGGTCTGGGCCAGGCCTTCGAGAGAAAGAGGCTTCATCGCGGAAAGCACTTTCTCATCCAGGCCGTGATTCCTGGCCAGCGCCGGCAAAGCGATCTCTTTGAGCGCTACTTCTCCGATCTTGTTGAAACCCACTGACGGTTCGGCGACGTTCAATCCGAGCTCGCCGGCGATCTCTTTGATCAGGTCCGTGGTCACCCAGGTCTTGATCACGTTAGCCGGCAATCGATTCTGGGCTTTCATCTGCCGGGCCATATACCAGGTCAACAGCGACCAGACGTCGTTAGCCTTGAGCTTGACCCAGTTGCCCTCATTGTCCTTGACCACATAGACCGAGCGGTCGGCGTCGGGATCGGTGGCAAAGACAAAATCGACCTTGGTCCCTTTGGCTTCCAGCGCTTCCGCCTCCCGGATCACGATATCCACGGTGCGTTCGCCGGTCTCGGCTTCATAATCCGGATCGGGCTTGGCCACGGTCTGGAACTGGAATTCGATATCCTGGTATTTCTGCATGTCCGAAACCCTCACCGGGAAACGCAATCCTTTAAGCATGGCGGGAATGGTATACTGACCCGAGCCGTGCACCGGGGAGAAGAACGAAACGACTTTGTCCGCAAATTTCCTGACCAGCGACGCGTCCACCACAAAGCTTTTGCTGGCTTCGATATATTTGGCGTCGATATCCGTCACCGTCTCGCCGGTGATCAGTTTGACGGCGTCAACGGTGAGAATTTTTTCTCTCCCGGCCACCGGCGCTTTCGCCAGGACAGCCGCGATATCTTCGGGCAATACGTCTTCGAGGTATGCCATGATCCCGCTGCGCTCATTGGCGAAGAGCTGGGCGCCGAATTCATTGGAAGCCTTGACCCCGTTATCGTGCCAGAGATTATGGCTGGCGGAATTGTAGCCCATCGAAGCGGCGCCAAGCTGCACCGTGGTCCAGGCAGCCTGTCCGATGGAACGCGGCTGCGGATAGCGGTATACCTGGATGCCCATCTTGGTGAGAATCTCGGCTTCCAGGTCGGTATAGGCCTGTTCGCTCTCGCCCCGGTGCACCCGCGGCAAAGCCGACTTGATCCGGGTATCGCCGCTCAAGACCGCGCCCCGGTCCTGCAGGTTATTCGCCAGCTGATATTGCGCCAGAGCATAGGAGTATTCGGCGACGGTATAATCATTGAGCATGTTCGTACCGGGCAGGACATCCGCTGACGCTCTGTTCTTTTCGGTCTGCTGACCGCGTTTGCCGGCAGTGCCGAAATCGATCACGGTGTAGAACTGCTGGGTGAGCGTTTCCCACTCTTTTTTGCTGACCTGATCCTTAAGCTTGGCTACCAGGTAAGGGAAATAGGGACGGGTGAGCCAGTCATTCACCCGCACCAGGGTTTCTTTGACTTCCTTTTCGCTCAACAGATTCTTCTGCTGCCGTTCTTCCAGAGCAGCAACCAGACCGTTCAAAGGATTGTTCGGATTTGCGGTGATGGATTGATACACTGCCTGCCGCTTCAATTCCCGATATTTGTCGCGCAGTTTGTCTTTTTCCCCGGCGTTCCATTTGCGCAGGGTATCTTCCAGGTCATAGATCGCGTTGACATCGTTGACGTCGAGCAGCCCCTTGAACTTCCTCACCAGCTTGAGATATCTCTGGGAAGCAAGGTCCTGGATATCCAGCAGATCGGTGAGGAAATCCACGCTCTGCAACCCGCCGTCGGGAACAGCGGGAATACGATCAATCCGCTCCAGGATATCTCTTTGAAGATAATATTTATACGTGGAGGCGGCCGGGTCAATGCTGACTTTCGCCAGCTCGTCGAACAAGTCCTTCTCGGTGGCATTGGAAAAAGTCTTAGAAACATCCTGCGGATCAGAATCGTCTTTTTTGATCGAGACGATCTCTCCCGCTTTCTCCAGGAAAGCCACTCCTGTCCCGAAATCGCTGGCAGGATTATATATGCCGCTTTCATTGGGAAGTACATATACGCGCATTTTCCCCTGTTCTGTTTGAGTGAACAAAGCATTGAACGGGATATCCGTGCGAGCGTAGATAGAGGCGATGATGCTGTCCGCCAGAGGGATAATATCGCTGACTCGATCGCCTTCCACCACAAAACCTTTAACGGGATAACCGTTATCTTTAAAGAAATACAACGCTGCGCTGTTCAACCGCCTCTCCGGTTTGCCCAGAGCAACCTGCTCTATAGGCAACGGCGCGGCCTGGCCTTGCGCATTCTCATAGAATAAAGCCTGAAGATGCAAATGATTGACTGAACCGTGCGCGCCCCAACTGTTAAATCCGACCTTGAAATGCTCGCCGAAGAGGGAATTCTCCACCAGGGTAAGCGCGACCTTGATCGCTTCGGCATTCAATATCTGCGGCTGGACCCTGTCTATTTCCGGCGATTCGCCGGGCAAGATGATAATATGCCCTTTGCCTAACGGAATGGGCTGGGTGAATACTTCCACCGGGATCCCGGCTACCACTTGATTTTTCAAAAATTGACGGTTGGCCCGGTTATCTCTGTTTGCGGTAAATCTGGTTGTTTTGTCCGGGGCAGGAATGCTCGTTCTCTCTTTATCCGAAGCCGGTCTTGACTTGTTGATCCTTTCCGGATTGTACTGGATGAGGAACCGGCCTATTTCTTTCCTTGAGGGTATGGTTCTTGCGCTGTACTTTTTTCCGCTGTATTCCTGCGGCCAGATTTTATCCAATTCTTCTTCAAACGCGGCTTTGCGGGGTTTCTCAAGTTGAGCGTTTTTACCGCCGTCGGGATCATCCGCTCCCGGCTGCGACTGCACGGCGGCGCCGGTGTCTCCGGACACCGACACTGTCACCTGATTGGCTCCCAGGGGAACCGGATTACGGCTTCCTTCGAAAATGGTCTTGATCCCGCGGGGATCCGCGGCCACCGGCACTACGCCGCCGCTGCAGTAACGGCGCACGGTCAGGCCAAAACGGCCGCGCACGGTTTCCTGCATGGTGTATTCGCCCCTGGCGAACGACTGTTTGTACGCGTTAAAATACGTATCTTTGGACCAGGCGGTCTTAGAGGTCAGCCCGGCGAGATTCGCCGTATTGATGCGCGCCGCATAAGCGCTTGACGCGCCCTTGAACTGCTCTTTGAACCATTGGGCCAGGACCAGGGAATAATAGGCCTGGCGTAAAGAAGCGTACCGCTTCGCGGAATTGACCGCGCGGGTGAGCTTAGGAACGATCAGTTCCCGGATCAAAGCCGTGGAATAATCGTTGAGCTGTTTGAGACGGGGATCGCTGAACGCATACTTCGCGGAATCTTTGAGATAATCCTGCTCGAGCATGACTTTCAAGCCGGCCTTGTAAACATACGCGCTGGTTGCGGTCTGGCGGATAATGATCTCCGCGGGCACGATCCAGGGACGGGTAACCGTGGGAATGGTCACGTCTTCCTGGCCGAAAAGCGTTTCGGCTTTTTCATAGAGCCTGGACCAGTATTTCTTTCCTTCCGCAGTTGCGGGTGACGTGCAGGCGGCCAGGTCTTTCTTGAGCTGCAGGTCGGCTTCCAGCAGGATCTTTCCCAGGTCGGTTCTTTCCAGCGCCGGATCGATGATCTGGCCGGCGTTATCCGTGCGCAAATTGACCCAGAACGCGCTGTTCGGCAGGGTTATGCCGATAGTGAAAAACTCCAGGAGTTGTCTGGCGGCTCCCTGTAACTGGACCGGCTTGAGATCCTTTGCATCGCCTTTGTCCAGAAGCAGGTCGAAATTATTCTTTACCGAGTCATAGGACAGAGAACGCAGTTGTACCGGTCTGAACGAGTCAGCGGCAAGCGCGCCGTTGAGGTAAGCCGGAACAGTGAACTGCGGGGCTACCTGGGCAAAGCCGGCCTGTTCAAAAACCAAGAAGAAGCTGACGATTAGCGAGATTATCCGGTAACTCATCCTGTTGACTCGATTCATGGTGACGCCCCCCTTTTTAACTTGTTTTAAAAACTCATATCTATACCAACAAAAAAAACCACGTATCGCTGGCCATTGACCAGCAACCGTGGCATTTTTTCGCTACTCTTTCTTACCTAAATATAGTAATTCTACTGCCTTAATAAAAGATAGCACAAACAGGCTCTTTTGTCAAGGCAGAGAAGGCTTATTTCAGGAACACCTTTTGAGCCGCGGCTACGCCCGCACCCATCTCGAATTTGTATCCCATCTGCGCCAGGACTTTTTCCAGACAGGAGATACCGGTGATCACGTCAAATTCGCCGATATACCCCATATGGGCAAAGCGGAAAATCTTGCCTTTCATCTCCGACTGACCACCGGCGATAGTTACCCCGTAGGTATCGCGCATGGTCTTGACCAGCTTCTCGCCGTCAACGCCGGCCGGAACCTTAACTGCGGTAACCACATCGGAATATGCGTCCGGGGCGAACAATTCCAACCCCAGCGCTTTGACCGCAGCCCGCACTGCCTGGGCCATCTTATTATGCCAGGCAAATATTTTCTCCAGGCTTTCCGTTTTCATCATCCGGATGGCCTCGTTCAAAGCGATGACCAGGCCGATAGCCGGAGTCCAGGGCGTATCCGTGGAAGCATACGCTTTTTTAGCCGCTTTGAGGTTGAAATAGTATTTCGGGCAGCGTGAGCTTTCCGCCAGTTTCCAGGCTTTGGGACCGACAGAAATAAAACCTAATCCCGGAGGAAGCATCAATCCTTTCTGCGAGCCCGAAACCACCACGTCGCAGAACCACTCATCCGCTTTCAAGTCGATCGCGCCCAGGCCGCTGATCGCATCCACCACCAGGATCGCCTCGCTGTCCTTGACCACCTGACCGATGGCTTTGATATCCGTGGCCACGCCGGTGGACGTCTCGCACAGAGTGGTGAATACCGCTTTGAACGTGCCCTTGCCGGCTTTGAGGGTAGCCGCGATGACCAGCGGATCAACCGCTTTTCCCCATTCCACCTTGATCACTTCGCAATTAATGCCGTAGGCGTTGCAGATCTCGGTCCAGCGTTCGCCGAATTTTCCCGCTTCCACCACGATCACGTTATCTCCGGGAGAGAGAAAGTTGATCACTGCCGATTCCATCCCGCCGGTACCTGATGAAGTCAGGATAAAGACTTCGTTCTTGGTCTGAAAGACATATTTGAGTCCTTCATGCGCTTCCTTCAGGATATCCTGGAACTGCGGCGTGCGGTGATGAATGATCGGCCGGGACAGAGATTCGCAAACCTGCGGCGGCAACGGAGTGGGCCCGGGGGTCAGGAGATAATTCTTCTTCATGGTGGTTTCCTTTCTTTTGCGGCTATTTCGCCTGTTTTCCAACAAAGACCTGGTCGATAAGACCATAGTCCTTGGCTTCGGTAGCGGACATGAAATAATCCCGGTCAGTATCCTTCTGAATACGTTCCAGCGGCTGGCCGCTATGCGCGGACAACAGATGGTTCAATCTATCGCGCATTTTGAGGATCTCGGTGGCCTGACGGGAAATATCCTCGGCTGCGCCCTGCACGCCGCCCCACGGCTGATGAATCATCACCCGGGAATTCGGCAGAGAGAACCGTTTGCCTTTGGTGCCGGCGCACAGCAACACCGCGCCCATGCTGGCAGCCTGACCCACGCAATAGGTGGCTACGTCCGGTTTGACGAATTGCATGGTGTCATAGATAGCCAGCCCTGCGGTCACCGATCCTCCGGGAGAATTGATATAAACGTTGATATCCTTGGCGCTGTCCTCGGTCTGCAGGAAAAGAAGCTGCGCGATCACCAGATTTGCCACCGTATCGTCGATCGCGGTCCCGATAAAAATGATCCGGTCTTTCAACAGCCGGGAGTAAATATCATAGGCGCGTTCGTACCCCTTGGCGTTCTGTTCGACTACCATCGGTATCAACAGCTGCATTTTCTCGTTCATTCTCCCTCCCGTTTGGTTTACGCTTCCTTGATCACCCACTGCGCCGAGCGGAACAGGAATTCCATTACCGCCCGCGGCATGTGCTCGTCTACCGTAATGTTTTCCTTCCGCGCGATCGAGGCCAGGATCAGGTAGATCCTAACCTGTTTCTGCGCCTGCGGTTCCATCTCTTTGGCCAGATTTTTTTCCTCGGCTTCGATTTTGTCCTTGGGCACGCCGCGCAAAGCCAGATCGACTTTTGCCTGACGGAGCATATCTTCCAGTTGCTTGCTCACCAGCGCCTGCGGCAGCTTGAAATCCTGCCCCTTGAGGATGTGTTCGATGATCGTATTCTCCAGCTGCTGCCGCTGGCCGTTATCTTTCTGCACGGCGAGTTGCCGCTCAACGGTCTTCTCCAGCTCAACCAGCGTGGGATATCCCAGCGTCTGGGCGAAAACATCGTCCATCTTCTCGATCTTGCGCGATTCTTTCACCGAATCCAGACTGCGCTTGACTTCGTCCGCGCCGATCTGCACCGGTTTATACTCCAGCTTTATTCCTTTGTAGCCGGGAACGGTTATTTCCGGATGGACTTCCACTACGGCCTTGAACACCAGCGCGTCCCGCTCCAGCTTCACTTCCGATATCTCGGGCATATCCACCGCATCAAGTTTCTCCTGCTCCAGCGCCTGCTGATAAACGTGCGGGATCAGCTCTCTCAAAACCTGCTCGTGAGCCACCGAGGAAAAATTCTTCTCCAGGATATCCCTGGGCGCGTGTCCCGGCCTGAATCCCTTGACCCGGGCTTCCTGGCCGATCTTCTTGAAGACCTCTTCGAATTTGGTCTTTACCACGTCGCCGGTAACCTCCACGGTCATTTCCCGTTTAACTGCGTCGATCTTCTTCACTGCTGTTTTCATTCCATTCCCCTTTGTGACGCCCTCACTGCTACAACCCGATCTATTGTTTAGATGCGCGTGTAATCCGTGAGATGCTTGTTTGTTTACATGCTGAACTTCTCGCCCAGATAAATCTGCCGGGCGCGCGGATTATTGATCAACTCCTCCGCAGTCCCGGAAATCAAAATCTTGCCGTCCGCGATAAGATACGCCCGGTCGGTAATGGACAGCGTCTCGCGGACATTGTGGTCGGTGAGCAGTATCCCCAGACCTTTGCGTTTCAAATCTTTGATAATATCCTGCGCCTCGCCGACGATAATCGGATCGATGCCGGAGAACGGCTCGTCCAGCAGGATAAACGACGGATTGGTCACCAGCGCGCGGGTAATCTCCAGCCGCCGGCGCTCGCCCCCGGAAAGGGTAAACGCCTTGTGCTTCGCCAGATGCGCGATCTTGAGCTCCTCCAGCAATGCCGACAGCCTGCGCTTGCGCTCGGTGCGGCTGATCGGCACGGTCTCCAGGATCGCCATGATATTCTCCGCCACGGTCATCTTGCGAAAAATCGAGGGTTCCTGGGAAAGATAACCGATGCCGTAATGCGAGCGTTCATGGATAGGCAAGCCGGTAATATCCTGATTGTCGAAAATGATCTTCCCCCGGTCGGCGGCGATAATGCCGACGACCATGTAGAAGGTGGTGGTCTTTCCCGCGCCGTTGGGACCGAGCAAACCGCAGATCTCCCCGCGCTTGACCAGCATATCCACGGACTTGACCACCTCCCGCCCGTTATACGATTTAGATATACCTTTAATTTCCAGCAGGTGCATGCAACCCCTCCGCAGTATAAAAAACCACCTTCGGCCTGCCCTGCAGCAGTATCCGGCGTTCCTGGGCCGAATAGACCGCTTCCTCGCTGTAAGAAACATTCTCGCCCTGGGTGATACTGACGTTGCCGCGGGCGATAATCTTATCGATCCTCGACTGCGCCGCGGCTGCGCTCAAACTCGCGCTCTCGGGCGCAGTAGAATCCTTTTCCGGAACAAAATAGACTTCCATGCTGTCGCTTTTCATCAGCGCATCCCTGGTCTGCACCTGCACATTGGTGTTGAAAGTGGCCAGGTTCTTTTCGTAATCGATCTGCAGAGAACCGTCGCAGGTAATGGTAATCCGCTCTTTCTGCTGCTGCGTTTTGTTTGCGGCGGAAGCGCCGATATCCACCTGGACGTTCTTATTCAGATTGACTTTATTCAGGTCGGGAAATCCCTGCGCACCCTGGCCGGTGATCACCATGTCTTCCCGGGTAATGTTGACTTTGTCCGGCGTGGTCACCAGCTGGTTTTTACGGTCCCAGTCCAGCGAATCCGTGGTCAGCCGGGCCCCGGAAGTGCTGGTCACCACCACTTCATCCTGCAGATGCAGATTGCCGGCAGTCCGGTTGAACGCGCCTTTTTCCGCGGTGAGCTTCACGGTATCTTTTTCACCGTAAAAATTACTGACGATATCGTTGAGTTTGATCACTTCAGAGCCGATATCCGCGGATTTCCCGGCAAGATCCCAGTTCTTTTTGCCCTTGTCTCCCACGCCGTAAAAGGAGAAATCCTCCATGCTCTGTTCGACAGGCGGGGTCGCCGACTGCGCCTGCGCTCGCGCGCCGCCGGAGCAGAAGATCAGGCTGGAGAGCATCAGCAAGGTACAGATAGTTCTATACATCGTATTCCTTAACCAGCGCATCCCAGACGCCCTGCGCTTTCAAGATCATCTCTCCGACCTCGCGCACCGCGCCCCTGCCGCCCGGCCGCGCGGTCACGTAACAGGCGGCCTGTTTGATCTCTTCGCAGGCATTGGCCACCGCCACCGGCATACCGACCTTATGCATAAGCCCGATATCGACCAGATCGTCTCCCACAAAACAAAGCTGATCGGCAGTGACATGGTATTTCGGCAGAACTTTTTCCAGAACGCTGGATTTGCGGGCGACATTCTCGAAGACGATATCGATACGCATGTCTCTGGCGCGCGGGCGAATGGCTCCCGATCCTTTCGCGGTCACCAGGATGGTGGGAATTCCCGCTTTCTTGAGCAGATAGACGCTCATGCCGTCGTGCACGTCGAAAAATTTAGAATCCCGGCCGCGCGAATCGTAAATGATCCGGCCGTCGGTCAAAACCCCGTCCACATCCAGCAGGAGAACCTTTATCCGACGCGCCTTATCCATCACTGACGCCGGTATGGCCATCACATCACTCCCGCGCGCAAAAGATCCTGCACATCCAGAAGCCCGATCGGCCTGCGGCGCTCGTCCACCACCGGGACTTCGTCGATCTTGCGCTGCTCGAGCAGATGCAAGGCCTCGGCGGCAAGCGCGTCCTTCTTGACCACCAGCGGATTTCTGGTCATCACATCCCTGATCAACCGCTGCGGCAACGCCGTATCGGCCTCCAGGTGACGGCGCAAATCTCCGTCGGTAAATATCCCCACCAGACGACCCCGGCCATCGACAATGGATGCGGCGCCGGCGCGCGCCTGCGTAATTTTCAAAAGGACATCCGCTACCCGCGCGGTTTCCCGGACGATCGGATTTGTCCTGCCCGTACGCATAATGTCCTCAACGGTCAACAGGAGCCTGCGCCCCAGCGCCCCTCCCGGATGGAACAAGGCAAAATCCTTTTCTTTGAAACCTTTGATCTCCAGCAGACACACCGCCAGCGCGTCGGCCATAGCCAGCGCCGCGGTAGTCGACGCCGTGGGCGCCAATCCCAGCGGGCAGGCTTCTTTTTTGACCGAAACATCGAGCACAACGTCGCTGTATTTAGCCAGAGGGCTTGCGGTATTGCCGGTCAAGGCGATAATCCGCGCGCCGATCTTCTTCAAAAAAGGAAGCAGCTGTTTAACCTCGGCGGTCGCTCCGCTGTTGGAAAGGATGACGACCACGTCCTCGGCGGTGACTTTGCCCAGATCCCCGTGCGAAGCCTCGGCAAGATGCAAAAACAGGCTGGGCGTGCCGGTAGAAGCCAAAGTCGCGGAGAGTTTCTCGGCGATAATGCCGGTCTTGCCCATCCCGCTGACCACGGTCCTGCCCTTGGCTTTCAGAATCAGCTCCAGGGCCCGGGTGAATTCCCGGCCGATGCGCGGCTTGAGCGCCTGAACCGCGCACGCTTCGATATCCAGCACCTGTCTGGCTCTCCTGATCGCATCTATCTTCATACCACACCTTCTATCCGCTTGACCTGCAACAGCAGGTGCTCCAGTTGCGTAAGATCTATCTGGTTCGGTCCATCGCACAGCGCCTGATCCGGACGATTGTGCACTTCCAGGAATAACCCGTCGCAGCCGAAAGCCACTGCCGCGCGCGAAAGGCCGGCGACGAATTCCCGCTGGCCGCCGGAAGACCCGCCCTTGCCTCCGGGAAGCTGTATGCTGTGCGTAGCGTCATAGACTACCGGATAGCCGAATCCGCGCATGATCGCCAGACTGCGGAAATCCGTAACCAGGTTATTATATCCCAGGCTGAAACCCCGTTCGGTGATAATAATCGACTTATTGCCGGAAGACTCGGCTTTTTGAATGATCGGCTGCATATCCCAGGGCGCCAGGAACTGGCCCTTTTTAATATTCACCGCCTTGCCGGTTCTGGCCGCCTCCACTACCAGATCCGTCTGGCGGCAGAGAAACGCCGGAATCTGCAGGATGTCCAGAACCTTCTTGGCGGAGGCGATCTCCTCGCAGCTGTGCACGTCGCTCAAGATCGGCAGATCCAGCTTCTGCTTAACCTTATGCAGTATATCCAATCCTTTTTTCAAACCCGGGCCGCGGAACGAAGAGAGTGATAAACGGTTGGCTTTATCATAGCTGGATTTGAAGATCAACGGCACTCCCGCTTCTTCGGCAATGGCTTTGATGCGCCTGGCCATTTCCAGACACATGGATTCCGATTCGATAACGCAGGGCCCGGCGATCAATGCCAGCGGATGCTTATCGCCGAAGAAAACATTTTTAACTTTGACCTGTTGCATGTCAGCGGCCTTCCTTCTTGAAGAATTCCTTCACTTTTTCGAGATCCTCGGACGTGTCCACTCCGATAGTATCGTATTTGGTCTCAATCGCCTTGATCTTATACCCTTCCTCCAACACCCGCAGTTGTTCGAGCTTCTCGGTTTTCTCCAGCGCGGAAACTGTCAGATTCTTGAAGGTAAACAGAAAATCCTTGGTGTAGCCGTATAAACCGATATGCTTGTAATACACCGGATTGGCCACGTCGGAATTCTGCGCCCGGAAAGGGATCGGCGAACGCGAAAAATAAAGAGCGAAATTGTTCTTATCCACGACCACCTTGACCACATGCGGATCATTAAGGACCGCGGGGTTATCGATACGCTTAATGATCGTAGCCATGGATACCTGCGCATCTTCGAGCAGGACCCGGGCGACGCTGTCGATCATAGTCGGATGGAGCAACGGTTCGTCCCCCTGGATATTGATCACCACTTTGACGTCCATGGGATTGACTACCTGCGCGATGCGATCGGTGCCGCAGGTATGCGCCTTGGCGGTCATGACCACCCGGGCACCGAATTCCCTGGCCACTGCCGCGACACGCTCGTCATCGCAGGCAATGATCACGTCGTCAAGCAGGAGCGACTGCCGGGCGCGTTCCCAGACGTGCTGGATCATGGGTTTGCCGGCGATATTGGCGAGGACCTTGCCTTCAAAGCGGGTCGAAGAATAGCGTGCTGGAATGACGCCGATAACATCCATATTTTCAGCGGCCGGATGCGCTGCGCAATCTGGCCAGCAACTCCTTTCTGTCGGTAGTGGCGGTGCCCACTTTACCCACCACTATCCCCGCGGCGAAATTCGCCAGATGCGCCGCCTGCAAAGCCGAAGCGCCGCTGGCTAAGGCGAGGGTATATACCGCGATGGTGGTATCGCCCGCGCCGGAAACGTCGAATACATCCTGGGCCACGGTAGGGATATGACAATCCTGATCATCCTGCGAGAACACCCACATCCCCTGGTCGCCCAGGGTGATCAAGAGAGATTCCAACCCCAGATGCCGGCGAACAACCTCGCCGGCTCTGCGGATATCCGCTTCCGTCTGTAATTTATCTTTGTAAATCTTGAATCCGTTGGTCTTGTCCTGCATTTTCAGATACCGGATGGCGTTCTCGGCTTCTTTGCGATTAGGAGTGATTGCCGTCACGCCGTAATAATACTCGAAATTGTCTTCCTTGGGATCGACGGTAACGATCTTTTTCAACTGCCGGGCATGAGAGATGACCCGGGCCAGCAGCGGCGGAGTGAATAACCCTTTGCCGTAATCCTCGATGATCACCGCATCGACATACCGCATGTGCTTGCAGATGAACGCGATCAGTTTTTCCATCGTCTGCTCTTTGAGCGGCTCGGTATGTTCCCAGTCTACGCGAACCATCTGCTGATGCCTGGCGATGATCCGGCTCTTGAGCGTGGTATGCCGGCCGGATTCCGCGATAATGCCGCTTGCGCCGATGCGCTTCTCGCGCAATTTCGCCAGCATCACATCGCGGTTATGGTCTTTACCCACCACGCCCACCAGCGAAACGTCCGCGCCGAGGCTGCGCAGGTTATTGGCAACATTGGCGGCGCCGCCGGGCACGAACGTGCGCTTCTTGGCCCAGACCACCGGCACCGGGGCTTCCGGAGAAATGCGCTCCACGTCTCCCCAGATATACTCGTCGAGAATGAGATCCCCGATCACCATGACCCGTGCCCGGGAAAACCGGTTGATTGTCTGCGTGAATGTTTTCATCGGCGTCCTTTTAAAACCCTATAACTTTATCATAAAACAACGGGTAAATCAACTGGATTTGAGGCGCGCTGGACGTGAAGCCTGCAGCCGGCAGTTTCAATTCTTAATCTGCTGGTTCTGATATAATTTTGTATACAGGCCGTTGCGCGCAAGAAGCTCATCATGACGCCCCTGCTCAACGATCACCCCTTCTGCAAGGACGACAATCCTGTGGGCATTACGGATGGTGGACAGCCGATGCGCGATCACAAAAACCGTCCTCCCCTGCATCAATTCGTTTAATGCCTGCTGCACAAGACGTTCCGACTCTGTATCAAGCTGTGAGGTCGCTTCATCGAGAATCAGGATCGGCGCATTCTTTAAGAGCGCCCGGGCGATGGCCAGCCGCTGCCGTTCCCCTCCGGACAGCTTTACCCCCCTGTCCCCGATAAACGTATCGTACCCTTTAGGCTGGTGCAGGATTACGTCATGGATATGCGCCTGCCTGGCTGCCCGTTCGATCGCTTCCTGGGAAGCATTATGCATCCCGTAAGAGATATTCGCGCGAATGGTATCGTTGAACAGGATGGTCTCCTGGGTCACGATGCCGATACAGGCGCGCAGAGATTTCAGGGTTACGTCGCGGATGTCGGTCCCGTCAATGAGTATCCGGCCCTTGTCCGGATCATAAAAACGCGGGACCAGATCAAGCAATGTGGTCTTGCCCGCACCGCTGGGGCCGACGATCGCCAGGATGTCTCCCCGCTGAATCTGCAGGCTGATATTCTTGAGTACCTGATGCTGGCCGTACCCGAACCAGATGTCCTCGAAAGTGACGCCTTCGTTGAGCCCGTGCAGCACCAGCGCTTCTTTCTTCTCCCTCACGCTGGGCACGGTATCCAGCACTTCATGAATACGGTGGCTGGCCGCGATCGCCTGCTGCATGATGGCGTTGACCTGGGAGAGCTTCTTGAACGGCCGCAGCATGGACAACAGCGCCGCCAGAGAAACACCCAGCACGCCGAAAGACACCTGACCGGCAATGACTTCTTTGCCTATCCAGAACAAAACCAGCACCGCGGCGATCGTCCCGATCAATTCGGTGGTCGGGCTCAAAATAAGCATGCGCTTGGTCGACTTCATCCCCAACCGGTAATACGCCTGGTTGACTTCGTTGAATTTCTTGAGTTCCGTTTCCTCCATGTTGAACGCTTTGACCACCCTGACCCCGAGTATGGTCTCATAAAGCAGCGAGTTAATGTCCGCCATCTTCTCCTGGCTCATCCGGGCGAATTTTTTAAGCGCCCGGCCGACCCGCACAATGGGAAAACTGATCAACGGCAGCAGGATCAGGGTCATCAAAGCCAGTTTAGTGTGTAAAAAGAGTATCATCGAAGCGAAAACCACTACCTGCAGCGATTCGTAAATGATATCGCTGAACCCGTAGGAAATGGCGTTGGAGATCATGCTCACGTCATTGGTAATGCGCGAGATCAATTCGCCCCCGCGGGTGCGGATAAAATAATCCAGCGAAAGGGTCTGGAACTTGGCGTAGAGGCGCGAGCGGATATCCCGCACGACTTTCTGGGAGATATCGGTCATGAGATAGCTCTGCAGAAAGCCGAATATCCCCTTGAATACGTACAAAGCGATCACCCCGAAAGCCATGATATTGAGCAACCGCAAAGGATGGATGGTATTGATCCTGGTGATAATGCCGTCGAGCTGGAACGGCAAGCCGGAAGGCAGGACAATGCGCTTTCCGGTAAGCACGATGTCCGCCAGAGGCATGATCATGCCCAGCGAGACCCCGTCAAAAAGAGCGGAAAGCAGCATGCAGATCCCGGAAAAAGCAAAAAGTCCCATATAAGGACGGACATACTTAAGTAAACGGATATACTCTTTCACTGATTTCGCTAGCCTCGTATTCGTGTGGATGCTGTACGGCAGGAAGATAGGGTATCTTACCATAGATATTGACTTTTGTCGAGGCATTTGGTAGTATGAAAACATGCCTACCCTCAAAGTCGGAGTTATTGGCACCGGATATCTCGGCAGCCTGCACGCAAAACTCTACAAAGAGATCCCCGCCTGCTCGCTGGCAGGGGTCTGCGATATAGACCAGACCCGCGCGCACCATGTCGCCTCACAGCTGGGCGTTCCCGCCTTTACCGATTACCGGCGGTTTTTCGACGCCGTGGATGCGGTCAGCGTGGTGGTGCCGACACAACTGCATTTTGCCGTAACCCGGGATTGCCTCAAGCACGGACTGCACGTACTGGTGGAAAAACCCTTTACCGCCACCCTGCGCGAAGCCGATACGCTCATCCGGCTGGCGCGGAGCGCCAAACGCACCCTGCAGGTCGGCCATGTGGAACGCTTCAATTCGGCTTTCGCCGCCGCCCAGCAGTACTTCAAAAACCCTTTTTTCATCGAATGCCACCGGTTAAGCTCGTTTCCCAACCGATCGCTCGATGTGGGAGTCGTGCTTGACCTGATGATACACGACATCGATATAGTGCTGGGACTGGTCAAGTCCAGGATCAAAAAAATCGAAGCCGTGGGAGTCAATGTGCTGACTCCCTATGAAGACATCGCCAACGCCAGGATCACCTTTGCCAGCGGCTGCGTCGCCAATCTCACCGCCAGCCGCATTTCGGATGAAGTGATGCGCAAGATCCGTATCTTCCTCAAGAACGCCTACATTTCTCTGGATTACCGCAACGAACAGGCCTATGTATACTCCCGGGGACCCGCCGGCATCCAGAAAGAAAGCCTGCCCATCGAAAAAGAGCAGCCGCTCAAAAGAGAACTCGCCGCTTTTGTACAGTGCGTTCTGGAGAAAAAACCTCCCGTTGTAACCGGGGCAGTAGCCCGGGAAGCGCTGGCCGTCGCCCTGACCATCCGTAAACTCATATGGAAAAACCCAAAAATATTTTAATTGTCGCCGGAGAAGCCTCCGGGGACCAACACGCCGCGATGCTGGTACGGGAGATCCGCGCCCGTATGCCCGAAACGCGGTTTTTCGGGCTGGGAGGCGAACAGATGCAACGGGAAGGCGTGCTTCTGCGCGCGGATATCGTCAAACTGGCAGTGATCGGATTCCTGGAAGTGCTCAAACATATCAAGCAACTCCGCGCATTGTTCCACGCTCTGCTGGAAGACGCGGACCGCAGCAAACCCGACGCGGCGATACTGGTGGATTATCCCGGATTCAACCTGCGCCTGGCCAAAGAACTTCACCGCCGGGGCATTCCGGTCATTTATTACATCAGTCCCCAGATCTGGGCCTGGGGCGCCGGCAGGATCGATCTCATCAAGCGTACGATCAAACTCATGATCGTATTCTTCCCCTTTGAGGAAACACTCTATGAACGCCACGGCGTCCGGGTAGCGTTCGTCGGCCATCCGCTGCTGGAGCAGGTGGACAGCCGGTTAAGCAGTCTGCCAATCCCTTCGACCGGCAGCATAACTTCTGAAACCGGACCGCAGACCATCGCTTTGCTTCCCGGCTCCCGCCTGAAAGAAGTGAAAGCATTGCTGCCGGTAATGCTCGAAAGCGCCGCTTTGCTCAATAAGCGCTATCCCGGTCGTTTCAGATTCCGGGTGATGGCGGCTGCTACCGTGCCGCGCCGTCTTTTTGAGGAACAGATCAACGGCGCAGCCGCACCGGTAGACATCGTCGACGGAATGGACTGCGCAGCGATAAGGGCCAGCGCGTTTGCCCTGGTCTGCTCCGGCACGGCCACGCTGGAAACCGCACTGATCGGCACCCCCCTGGCGGTGTTGTATAAAGTCAATCTGCTCACCTGGTTCTTCGTACGCCTCATGATCCGCATCCCCTACATCGCCCTGGTAAATGTTGTCCGGGGCGAGAAGATCGTCGAAGAATTCGTCCAGTTTTCCGCGCGCGCGCCGCTGATAGCCGATTACCTCTCCAGGGTACTTAATGATCCCGCGGAACTCCGGCGCTGCAAACTGGAACTGGAGACAGTCAGAAAACTGCTGGGCGCTCACGGAGCCTCTCAACGGGCGGCGGAGGCGGTAATCGCCTGTCTGCGTTCGCTCTAAAAAATTTTTGGTGTCAGAGTAAAGAAAGGTATGGCTTGCCTTCTTCGGAAGGATCGAGGAAACGGTCAATGCGCAGCGGCGGCCGGGCTTCTTTCAAATCGATCATCTCATGCGCCGGTTCAGGCGCGATCACTTCAACCTTAGGCGCAAATATATCATCGGGATTCTCGTCGCGCACCACGGCGATGCGCCGATCGGTCAGCGCCACCACCGTCCCGATCGGCCAGACCCCCATGATCCTGAAGAAATTATCCAGTAACCCCGGTTCGAACCCCTTGTTTTTCTCCTGCATCATGATTTCATGGATCTTTAAAGGCGCAAAGCTGGCTTTGTAGCTCCTGCGCGCCGATAAAGCGTCATAGACATCGCAGATGGCCACGATCAAAGACGCGATATGCGGTTTGTGCGTTGCCGGCATCCGGGGATAGCCGCTCAAATCGAACTTGAGATGATGTTCGAAACACACCACCAGCGGCAACGGCCCCAGACTGGAGACATACCGCAGAAGGATCTCCGCTCCAAAGACGGTATGGCTTTTTATAATGGCAAATTCATCGTCGGTGAGCTTGCCGGTCTTGCGAATGAGCTTGCGGGAAATGGCGATCTTGCCGATATCGTGAAACAGCGCAGCTGTCCCGATATCCAGAACGTCCTCCTTGCTGAAACCCAGCTGCGCGGAAACGTACATGGCCAGGATGGAAACGTTGAGGATATGCGTAAAGGTGGTCATGTCATACCGTTTAATCGTGGTCAGTTTCAGGAATTCCTGCGAGCGCACGGCTAAACTTTCCATCACCTGCGAAACGCCGAAACGCAGGTTCAACGAATCGATATCCTCATTGTCCAGCATCTTATCGATGGAGCTGGAAACATTGTCCAGAGTCCCGTTATAAAGATTGAGAAAATCGATTGCCTGCTGCGCTTTGGCCAGGGCAGCGTCCCCGTCCGAAGCGACTTTGAGCTTGCCCACGGAGATAGCCCGCACCCCGGCTTTGGTCAAATACTCGTGAGGATCTTTCCTGGCCTCTTCTTTGGCCAGCATCAGATAATCGACGAGCTTCTTGAGCTCTTCCTTCTGCATGCGGCAGGAAAAAGAAACGCGCTCCACGCCCCGGCTTTTGAGATAGACGATCATGGGCTTGAGGATCCTGCTTAGATCGAAAAGGATATCGTTCTTATAGGCCAGTTCTTCCCCGACGATCCCGATGACGATCTCGTCGCTATCCCGAAAAGCTTCCTGGAATGCGGCAAACGCCGCATCGAGAGCTTTGAGAAATTTGGCGTGGCTGGTAGAGTAGAGCTTGGCGATCTGCAGGGCGGAAATCAATGCCCGGAACGCCATTTCAACATTAGCCAGCATTCCATGCCTCCAGGATTTGCTTTGCTTTCTTCCGCACAGCCATATTCCAGAAAGGAGTTTTGTCCATCAGCGCGCGAATAGTGTCGGCGGACTCCTTGAGGTCGAGCTCTTCGGCTATGCTCAAGTTTTCCAGGACCAGCGCATTCTTGCTGCCCCAGGGGTTAGCGATCGAAAAAAACATATCCAGCGCGGCACCCCTGGTCTCTTCGTCATACACCAGTATCCGCAGCGCTTCTTTGCGCAGGCCGGGACCGGCCTCGCGCATTACCCTGGAGAGGAATCCCGCATCGAAATCCGGGAGATTCCCCATAGCCATCAATATGTCCAGCCGCAGTTCGTCATCGGCCTGGGAATAAATATGCTCGAGGGTCTCCACTGCGAACACGGACTCGGCATGCGCCAGTTCATCGATAAAAGAGCCGATATACTCCCGGTCCCCGATCGCGCGGGAAACCAGAGCGAAAAACTGCTCCTGCTGGTCGGGGAATAACTGGAAGAACAGTTTGAGGATCTCCCGGTCGACCCGTCTCTGATTGAAGAAGACGTCGGCATACGCCTCAAATCCCAGAGTGGTCTTCTTGAGTTTCGGCAAAAATACTTCCAGCTCCGCGGGCAGGGTGCCGGCGAGCGCTGCGGATTCGATGTAACGCAGATACGTCTGGGCCAGATGCTCGAGCCCTGCGCCAAGATAGCGGTTCCACTTTTCGTCAATAGCGGTAATGAGCCGCTGGATATAGGCCTCATCCCTGGTGGACACCGCCTGCGCCCATTCCGCATCGATACTCTGGGCGATAATTTCAAGCTTTCCCGGATCCTGCTCCTGCTGAAGCAGAAAGAGCTGGATGTCCTGATAACAGCGCTGTGTCTGGGCGGGATCAAAGGCGAAGGTCGGCACGGCGTCGGTCTGCGTATCCAGGGAAGCCAGCACTCTCTGGTACATATCCTGGACCAGCGGGCTGTCGGATAGAGAAAACAACTGCCGCATCTTCTTGGCGGTTTTGGGATTCAACGCGCCTTTCCTGGCCAGGGCGTGTTCAAGGGATACCGCGATTTCCTGATGCCGGTGGATATCGATAAGCTTTACGAAAAGGCCCAGATGATCGTCATCAAATTCTTCATGCTGGACGATCTCTTCCACTAACGCTTCCGCGACATCGCCAGCCTGAATGTCATCCAGAAAATGCTTCAGCTTATCGACCTCCGCTCCGCGCGGCACCTGTTTATCCAGCAATATCAGTCGCAGCATTGCTTTGGCGCAGCGCTGAAGCGCCGCAGGATCCTGCTGTTTGATGATTCCCAGGAACTGCCGGACATTCGCGTTGAGCCGCGGATCTTCCAGGAAATGCTTCACCTTGAATTTACCGATCACCTGTTCGAAGTTTTCCACCAGATCCTGGATCTTCCGGGGATCGCCCTTATTCAGGGTATCATTGATAATATAACTCCAGATATCGGCGGATTCCTCGCCCTCGTCTTTGAGGAATGCCGAATAATCCAGCTCTTCGATCTTCAGATGCGAAACCTGCGCCCCTTCGAGTAAAGAGTGCAGCCCGCCCTGTTTCAAAACTTCCTTGACCGGAAGGGCGATTTTATCCAGAGCGGCGATCAATTCCGCTTCAGTAATCTCCGGCAGGATTTCGATGCTCTTTATCTTGCGCATGTGGAAAAGCCTGGCCAGCTCGACATAGAGCGTCTTCTTCCCGAACACTTCCCCCTCTATAGATAACGCGTTCACGGCAAAGCTGATCCTGGCGGGAGAAACCGCCGCGAGGAACTCCCGGGCTTTACCGTGCAGGTCCTTGACCGAAGCGACAAATGATTTGTGTTCTTTGGAATAGAGAGAGATGAAGTTGAAAGAGATACGCAGGCTCTGCAGGAAGGATTCGATTGCCTCGTGGCGCTTATCGAGTGGCTCAACCATAGGTATCCGTTCGGGTTTGAGTTATCTGTGAAGTATTCTACAGCTAAACGGACCGGGTTTCAACAAAAAACCTTACTTGCGCCGGGCCAACGCTATACGTTCATCTACGGGGGGATGGTCAAAAAAGAACAGCTTTATCAGCGGCGGCGGATGGCGGTCGGAAAGATTCTGTTCGGCCAGTTTCTCCATCATGCTGATAAAAGCCTGGCGCAACCCGGTGGCTTCCAGCGCCAGGGCATCTGCCTGACGTTCCCAGCGCCGGCTGGCCCAGTTACCCAGCGGCCGGCTGATCAAACCGAAAACGGTCAACGCGCTCAACACCAGCGGCACAGCCGCCGGATCGGACAACGGGACCTGCGCTCCCCCGGCAAGCGCTCTTTGGCCGGCCGCACTGACCGCGTAGAAGAAGATCATGATCAGCCCGGACTGCAATACAATATGCTTGGTAAGGTGCCCGAAGCGCTGGTGGGCGAATTCATGGGCCAGGATCACCTCTATTTCATCATCGGTATACCGCTGCCGCAACGTATCGGTCAAAAGCACCCGCCGGGTCGAACCCCATCCGACCAGCGCGGCATTGGCTTTCAAAGACTTGGCGCTGTAATTGATCTCAAAAACGTCGAGGAGACCTACGCGCATCTTGCCGGCGAGACTCCTGATGCGGGCGACAAGCGACTCGCTCGGACAGCGACTGTATTTGAAGAACAGCGGAATGATGACCACCGGAGCCAGCTGCGTCAGCACTACGGTAAAAATGATCCAGAAACACCCCATCCAGATCCACCATGCGGAACCGGCAACCCGCATCGCCACATACCAGATATCCAGGCAGAAACAGCTGATCGCCAGCGAAATGCCGCCGGCCTTGAGTTGATCCAGGAACCAGTCCTTTAACGACTGCGTCGATAAACCAAACTGGTGTTCGAGCAGGAAGGAATGATAGAAGGTAAGCGGGAAGAAAACAATGGCGAATATGCCGTTGAGCAGCGCCAGCAACAACGGTCCGATCAGGAACGGGCTGCGGGAAGCAGTCAGCTGTTGCAGAAAAAAGCACAGCTGGACCGACAGGCCGCTCATAAATACGGTAAAGAAAAAGACCAGAAGCATGCCTGTCTCTGCGAGAGATAAACCATACCGCAGATGCGAGTATCTTCTGGCCTTATCAACCTGATGCGCATCCATGGCGCACACGTTTGTTACGCCGGGATAACGTTAATATACATCTTGGCCGCAGTGCGGCCGATCTTCTTCTTGGTAAATGCGATCCGCCCGTTGCACAGGGCAAACAACGTACCTCTGCCCCGCACGTTCTGACCGGCCTTGACCGTATCCAGTCCGCGGATGAGTATCTGCCCGGCTTTTACCATCGAGCCGCCGGAAACTTTTAGTTTCTTGTCCTTCTTTGGTGTAGACTTGCCGCCTGCCATGAAAAACCTCCTCGTTTGTGTCTTTTCGATCGTCTGAACGGTTGAAGCGAGCTTAAATTGTACCCCTAATTACCGCTCTGGTCAACACTTAATTTAGACCAGTTCCACCTCTTCATCCCGGTGCGGCATATAGACATTGAAACCAAGATTAAAAAGCCGGTTAAAGAGTATCCAGGTCTGTTCTTCGTCACCGTGAACCAGGAAGATGCGCTTGAGCGGCAGGCACCCGGAAATGAATTCGAAAAGGTCGTGTTTATCCGCGTGACCGGAAAAAGCGTTGATGATCACCACCTCCGCGTTAAGCTCGTGTTCGATGCCGAATATCGGCACGAAGCGATCCCGCTCCACGATGCGCCTGCCCAGCGTGTCCTTAGCCATATACCCCACCACCAGGACGGTGTTACGGGAATCTTCTATGGTATTCTTGAGATGATGCAGAACGCGGCCGGATTCGCACATGCCTGATCCGGCGATAATGATCATCGGCCGTTTATCGGCATTGAGTTTCTTTGACTCGACCTGGTCGCGGATGAAACGCAGATTCAACAGCTCGAACGGACCGTTGCCGGTGACGATCTCATTCTGGGTCTTGTCGTTCATGTACGCCTGGTGATATTTAAACACCTCGGTGATCTCCGTAGCCAGCGGGCTGTCCACGAACACCGGGATGATCGGAATGGCTTTTTCCTTGCTCAACTGATTGAGGACATAGATGACTTCCTGCGTACGCTCCAGGGTGAACGCGGGAATAACGATCTTCCCCCGACGTTCCACGGTGCGATTGATGGCGTCGCGCAGTTTGATCTTGGCTTCTTCTATCGGCGCGTGCTCTCTGCCGCCGTAGGTGCTTTCGATGATCAGGTAATCCAGCCCTTTGGGAATGACCGGATCGTTCAGCATGGGCAGGTTCTTGCGCCCCAGATCCACGGCATAGCCGATACGCAACTGTTTATCCTGGTCTTTGACATCCAGCACCACCAGCGCGGAGCCCAGGATATGGCCGGCATCGAGCAGCGTGACGAATACATTCTTGGCTGCCGGACAACGATGGCCGTAGGAAAGGGTCTGGAACCTGCGCCTGCCGGCGCGGCTGGCTTCGTTTTTCGTGTAGAGCGGCTTGCGCAGCGGAAGACCCAGCCGTTTATTGATCTTGTTCAGATAACGGATATCCTCTTCCTGTATCTTACCCGAATCTTCCAGCATCAATCTGCACAGATCTTTGGTGGCATGCGTGGAGTAAATCTTACAGCGCATGCCTTTTTTGATCAGACTGGGCAGGTTGCCGCAATGATCGACGTGGGCATGGGAAATGACCAGCGCGTCGACCTGACGCGGATTATAGCTGAAGCTGGTATTCAGCCGGTAGAATTCTTCGCGGTGGCCCTGGAAGAGTCCGGAATCGAGCAGCACTCTGGCGCTGTCGCTGGTCACCAGATGGCTGGAACCGGTTACCGTGCGCACTCCGCCGAGGAATTTAATGCGAATGGACATAGCTGATTACTCCAGGATAAGCTTTTTATTCGACAAAAAGGTTGCGCGAGGAAAATTTTCCGTCTGTAGTCAAATTGACTCCCAGCCGCTTCAGTCCCACTTCATCCCCGGGAGTGGGGATATGCGTCATGTGCACCTCGCAGCCGCGTAAACCCTTAAGCTTCATCATCGCCACCTCGGCAGTATGATTGGTGGTCGCGCTGATGGACAGGGCGATCAGCGTCTCTTCGAGATCCAGGCTCTCGGATTCCGAGGAAAGGATATCTTCTTTCAGGCGCGCGATCTGATTGATGATGTGCGGGGACAACAACAGTATTTCGTCCGGGATCTTGGCCAGGGTCTTGACCGCATTGAGAATCAAACTGGAAGCGGCATGCAGCAGTTTGGAGTTTTTCCCGGTCACGATTCTGCCGTCGGCGAGCTCCAGAGCCGCCCCGCAACAGATACCCCCGTGCCCCTTGCCTTGCGCTTCCGCATCCTGGGCGGTCGCGCGGGCGCGCTCCACTACCGGCCGGTCGGTCACCCTGACTTCCAGTTCTTCCATCAGCATCGCCACCCGGTCCACGGCCTCTTTCTTCTCGATTCCCAGAACATATTCCGTCTGATACCGGAAAAATCTACGGATCAATTCCTGCCGGGCTGCGGCCTGCACCACCTCATCGTTAACGATGCCGAATCCCGCACGGTTGACTCCCATGTCGGTAGGAGAGTTGTACATCGGGGCTACTCCCGCCGCGCCGATCTTGCTAAGCATCAGCCGTAATATGGGAAAACTTTCCACATCGCGGTTATAATTGATCGCCGTCTTGTTATAGACCGCCAGATGGAACGGATCGACCAGATTGAAATCCATGATATCCGCCGTTGCCGCTTCATACGCGACATTGACCGGATGCTTCAAGGGTATGTTCCAGATAGGGAACGTCTCGAATTTCGCATAACCGGCATGGATGCCGCGCTTGTACTCCTGGTAAAGCTGGGAGAGACAGGTCGACAGCTTTCCGCTGTTCGGTCCCGGGCCGGTAACCACGACGATCGGCTTTGCGCTTTTGATATAGTCGTTCTTCCCGAAGCCGTCGTCACTGACCACCATATCCATATTCGCCGGATATCCCTCAATAGGATAATGCAGATAGACCTTCACCCCGCGGCGCTCAAGCTTGTTCCTGAAGATATCCACCGACGGCTGGCCGGCATAGCGGGTAATCACCACCGCCAGTATATCCAGACCCCACTTGCGCAGGTCGTCTATCAGCTTGAAAGTCGCCGCATCGTAGGTGATGCCGAAATCGCCGCGCACCCTGCCTTTGGCGATATCACCCGAATAGATGGCCAGAACGATATCGATGGAATCCTTGAGCTGTTGCAACAGGCGGATCTTGACATTCGGGTCATACCCGGGCAAGACGCGGGCCGCATGATAATCGAAACACAGCTTCCCTCCGAACTCCAGATACAGCTTATTGTCGAACTTCTTCACCCGCTCCAGAATTGCCGCGGTCTGCTCCTGAAGGTACTTGTCGTTATCGAACCCCATCTTCATATCCTGTCTCCTTGCCCACAAGGGCAACACTTGCGCATATTCCGCTTGCGCAAGGTGTAATCCACATAGGCAATACCCGCGCATATTTGCGCACAAGCGCACCCCAACGCAATCCCTCTTTAGCGTTGGGGGCCGATCTGCGCGGGGTATATACGACGCTGCGGCAACACTTGCGCACGGCGTACAGCTATGCGGCAGCCAGCAATGCTTGCCGGACAGACGCGTCAACGGGCCGCGTCTTGAAATCCGCGGTCACGCAGGCCCAGATCACCCGGGCGGTAACGGCGACGGTCTGCCCGATACGAATTTCCTGATAAAAATGGACGGAAGACGAACCGATCTTCTCCACCCGGCTGATCACCGCGATGGTATCTCCGTAGCGCGCGGGATATTTATAATCCATCTCCGCGTGAACGACCACGAAAGCGACCCCCTGATTAAAAAGAACCCCGGTATCCACGCCGCGCGACAGGCACAGCTCTGTCCTTCCTTCTTCCAGGAATTTCAGATAATTGCCGTAATACACCACACCCCCGGCATCGGTATCGTGGTAATAAATTTTACGCTCCAGAGAATGGTCAGCCATAGGCTTTATTGTATCCAATTTCGCCGGACTAAACAAGCATAAATTAAACAACTGGCGGAAGGGCTTGCGGGAAAACAGAAATCATGTATAATGACTTTATGCCCAAGAAAGTCATCATAGGCGTGGGGCTGCCCGCGCACCTGGCTCAAGAACTTCCCCGGCAATACCCCCAGGATATATTCGAGTTTATCAATTGCCCGTCCGTAGAAGAGTTGCTGCGCGATATCAAACGCTACAAAATCGATCTGCTGTTTATCTACAATGACCTGCCTGATTTAAAGAATTATGAGGAACTCTGCATCGCGCTGCGTTCCAATGCGGTCCTCGAAACCGTGCCGGTGATCGTCATTTCGAAAAGCGACAAGAATCGCGAAGAGAAGATCAAGATGCTCAACAGCGGCTTGATAGACGGATTTACCGATTCCCAGACCAGCCCCGAAGAGCTTTCCGCGTACGCCTCGGTCTTTCTCCAGCGCCGCGACCTGGAGGAAGAGCTGGAAATGAAGAACCAGCTCCTCAACGCTTACTCCATCACCGATGAACTGACCAAACTCTACAACCGCCGGTTCCTGCTCCAGTCCCTGGAACAGGAAATTTCAAAAATGAACCGTTACGTTTACCATTTTTCCTGCATCATGTTCGATGTCGATTATTACAAACGGATCAACGATACGCTCGGACACGCGCAGGGCGATAGCGTGCTGGAGTCGCTCGCCGAGATCATTAAAAAAAGCATCCGTTCGGTGGACATCGCCTGTCGATACGGCGGAGATGAGATCGTGGTCATCTTCCCTTTCACCCGTTATCAAAGCGGCATCGCCGCAGCCGAGCGGCTGCGCCGCAAGATAGAAGCGCATAATTTCGGCACCGGCGACGCGCCGCTGACCATCACCATCAGTATCGGCCTGATCTCCATGGAAGAAAAAGGGACTCTGACCGTGGATGCATTCTTGCGTTTACTCGACCAGCAGCTGTATCAGGCGAAAAACTCCGGCAGGAACAAAACCTGCGCCAGCCTCTACAAATCCCCCTAACGCCCTGAAAAGATCAATTACCTGAACCGGCGCAATAACCGGAAGCCCAGGCCCAGGCAAGATTATATCCCCCGCGCTTACCGTCCACGTCAAGCACTTCGCCGCAGAAATAAAGACCTTTCTGCAGCTTCGATTCCAGCGTTGCCTCGGAGACTTCCGGGACCGCCACGCCTCCGGCGGTGAAATCCGCTTCGTTCCATCCCCGGGTGGCGCTCACCGTGAACTTTGTTTCCTTAAGCCGGGCCGCCAAACGGTCGAGATCTGCAGGCGCATTGACATCCTGGCAGAGAAAAGAGCATTTCTGGGGCAGAATGCCCGTCAGCAGATCCGCTTTCCCGTTCCGGCCGGCAAGGGAATAACGTTTTTTCAAAACACTCAACAGCTGCCGGCTGTCCATAAAAGGAACCCAGTCAACCAGGACAGCGGCGTCCCGCGGCGGCGCCCGATGCAAAGCCAGCGCGATATCCCGGCTGCTATCCAGCACCGCGGTCCCGGAAAGCCCGTAGGCGGTAAAAAGCAGATCGCCGGTCACGCGGGCTATGCGCTGCCCCGCTATCAGGCTGGTTACTGCCGCCGCTATTTTTTGCCCCTGCAGCAGATGACAGATCCGGTCTTTGACTATCAACGGCACAGCCACCGCCACCGGCTCGACGACGGTATGCCCGAACGCTTGCGCAAGACGGTAACAGGTACCCTTGCCCCCCAGCGCCGGATACGTTTTGCCTCCCCCGGCAATCACTACCGCAGTGCAGGCCACTGCGCGATCGCCGGCCAGCTCGACCCGGAACCCCCGCGTCCCCGCCCGCAGGCCGGTCACCGGACTGTCGCAGCTGATCGCCACCCCCAGCCGTTTTAATTCCAGCTCCAGGACCTTGACCACGGTCGCAGCCTGGTTGGTCACCGGGAACACCCGCGCGTCGGAATCGGTATAACAGAATAAGCCCAGCTGGCTGAAAAATTGTTTGATCTGCTCTTTGCCGAAACGCGCAAACACCGCCGCCACCAACCGCTGCGCCGCGGGATTGTAACAGGCAGGATCCAGGTGCTCGTTGAGCAGGTTACACTTACCGCCGCCGGTAGCCAGGATCTTTTTTCCGATCGCGGGTAACTGCTCGCAGATCATGACTTTTTTCCCGGTGCGCGCGGCGCTGATCGCCGCTACTACCCCCGAAGCCCCGCCTCCGATCACTACCGTATCAACTGTGGTCGTCATCGCTTTTCTCGCTATCGAACAACTCCCGGTTATGCTCATACAGATATTGCAGGATCTCCAGTTCCTGATTGTCGAACCAGACCGTCTGACAGTAGATGCAACGGTCAACTTCCACCGGATACGAATACTGAAAAAATTCCCGGTGCATCTTCTGTCCGCAGCGCGGACAGGCAAGAACCCAGGACTGATACTTCCCGGGGTGCTTCAGGGGAAAATGCTTTTTTGCATCCGAGAGTATCTGCCGGCATAACCGCACCGTCTGCGGGGAATACTCCAGGTCCTGCCGGGCAAGGATGCGGGCGATCACCCGCTTATCCACCAGGGTACCTGCGCAGGCCGGGCAGGCCTGGATCGGCGCCCCTTCGTACACTATCTTGTGCAGCGGTTTCCCGCAGCACGGACAGCCCGAGCTTCCCGCTTCTGCGGTTCCGGTCACGGCAGTCATGGCCGCCGACAGTTGCGTCGTTTTAACCACCGGGGACGCCCGCCGGGCATCTTGCAACCGATCTTCCAGCGCCGTTTCAGACATATGCAGCATATCCAGCAGGATCCCCACCCGTTTGCGCACAGGCGGATGCGAGGAAAAAAGATCCGCCCAGGCTCCTTCGCTCTCGTCGAGCCGGTCAGCCCGGGGATTGACGATAAAAATAGACTGGAGCATCTCTCCCGGAAGACCCATACCCCGCCAGCTGCGACCGATGATCTTCAAAGCCTCGGCAAGGCTCTGCGGATCGCGGGTCATACGCACTGCCAGAGCGTCGGCGCGGTATTCGCGTTCCCGGGAAATCAACGCGCGCAGCAGCATGCTCAAACCCCGCGCCATGCCGACAATGACAAAAAGGAACACGCCCAGGATAAACGCCCGATTGAAATGACGCATCCCCAGTCTGATCTTTTCGAACAATTCGTCATACAGCTCTCCCAGCGAGCAGGTCACGGTCACATCCAGACAATCGCCGCTCAAGATATGCGCCGCTTCGTGCGCGACCACCGCTTCGACCTGGCTGCGGCTCAACCGCGCCAGGACCCCTTCGGTAACCCCGATCACCGCGCGCCCCTGGAAATCAGCCAGCGCAAAAGCTTCCATGCCCGCCATGGGAATGACCATGGCTTCCAGCGGCCGGCTGCCGGTGGCGATAACGATCTCGTCGACAATGTTCCGGAAATACTGATGATAGGCGTCCTCGGGATCAAGATACTGCGCGCCGATAAGCTGGACGATCTTCTCCACCAGGTTCCGGGTGGAAAAGAACCAGTGGCCCAGGCCGATGGCTAACGCCGCCAGCAGCATGTAAACGGTCTGTTCGGCGGTAGGCAAAAGCGATCCGGCGGGATGCAGGGGATTGAAGAGATTCCCGGAGAGAAGATGAAAAGCGATCAGGATAAGGTATCCGGTAAGAAAATAGAACGAGATGACAATGGTCGCAAGCAACCAGATCGTCCTGCTCTTGTTCTGCTCTATTTCTACGAAAGTAAAAGGCATTCGACGGTTGAGGAGCTTAAAGGACTTCTTCGTCTTCCACGCGCCAGGCCGGGTCGACAATACACAGAAAGGTTAACTCTTCCGGACCGGTGTTTTCAACCCATTGTCTTGTCTGCGGCGGGATATAAACCGCGTCGCCCGAACGCACCGGGGCGGTTTCGTCATCGATATGCATGCATCCGCTGCCGTTGAGAATATAATATACCTCCGCAGTCTTGAGCCGGTGAACGACGCTGCGGGCGCCCGGCGGCAGGGAAGCGTGCGCCAGGCTGTAGCGGAACGCGTATGCGCCTTTGGCGGCATGCAACAGTTCGCGCAGCTCGGTTTTGTCCCCGGCGAGAAACGGCGGGCACTCATCCAGATGTTTGATGATCATCGTTTCTCCGGATGGCGATCAATGATCGCCTGAAACGCGGCGTGCACCCGGCCGTTGGACGCCAGATACCCTACGGTGCGCACGGTCAGAGGGGCTCCCTGCAGGTCGGCGATCTTTCCCCCCGCTTCTTCGATAATGCACACCCCGCCGGCGCAATCCCAGGGCTGGTCCGCGAATTCTATGGCCGCATCCAGCTTGCCTTCCGCGACCAGGCTCAAATTCCGGGCGGAGGAACCGAGCATGCGCACGTTGAACACCTGATCGGCGACCTCCCGCAGAATCGGCAGCGCGATATCCGGATTATAGCGGATGCCGGAATCATAGGACACGCTGCATTCCCGCAACCGGGTGAACGCGGATACGCTTATCCTGGCGTCATTTTTGTAAGCGCCGTTGCCCTTTTCCCCAACATACAACTCGTCCTGTACCGGCATATAGATGATCCCGCCGACAAATTGCTGTTTATACACGATACCGAGAGATACGCCGAACAGAGGGATGCCGCGGATAAAATTGTGCGTCCCGTCCAGCGGATCGATTACCCACAGATAATCCGCCCCGGGATTACGACTCCCCCCTTCTTCCGCGATCACGCCGTGGTCAGGAAACCTGCCGCTGATCGCGTCGATGATCAGGGCTTCCGCTCCCTTATCCACATCGGTGGCGAAGTTACGGTCCGCTTTCTCTTCAATGCGCTGAATATGCCCGAGGTGCTCCAGCAGAAATTCCCCGGCCTGACGCGCAGCTGCTATACCTACGGTAATAAGTTCGCTCATAATCGCATGCCTATGCCTCCAACGCATCAAGGAAGGATTCCACCGCTTCCTTGACCGCCCCCCACTCCTGACGGGTCCTGAAGGGAAGTTTCTTGTCCCGCTTCCATTCCTTATTGGATTTGCGCCAGCGATAAAAACAGACCTGTTTCTTCCCGTGATCTTCCAGCAGCACCACTGCCGACCACCAGCCCAGAGCGTTATTCTTCTTGATCGTACGGTAGCGGAATACTTTCAGCGGCGCGTGAATGGGCAACCGGTCATTATCCTTGACCTGCAGATTCTCATCGATCACCCCCGGCAGCAAAGCGCTTTCCTGCGGCGCGGCAGGCGTTGTGCCGGAAGACGGACTATCTTTTTCTTCTTCGTTCATGGGTTTTCTCCGATCAGTATACTCTGTTTCCCGCGCCGCTACCGGCGTTTCGCGCCGGCAATTGCAGATAGAACCGCCGCTGCCGCTCGGGGAATCTTTCAATCGCATACCGCAGCATGGTCCGGGGCATGCGCGCCGCGTAGCGGTCCAGGAACGCTTTCTCTGCCGCGCTGTCCCTCTTACCGACTTCCCGCAGCATCCATCCGACCGCTTTATGGATCAAATCGTGGGGATCGGACAACAATACCGTTGCGAGCCGGACAGTCCATCCGAAATTTCCCTGCCGTATAAAAGCGAAAGTGGCGATCATGGCGATCCGGCGCTCCCAGAGATCCCGGGAACGCGCCAGACGCAGCAAAACAGTCTTATCCCGTTGGCAGAGATAGACTCCCACGATGTGCGGCGCGCTCACATCCACCAGATCCCAGTTATTGATCCCTGCGGTATGTCGAAGATAAAAAGAGTAGATGCGGCTTTGCAGCGCCGGGGAAGCCGTTTTGAACTTCATCACCAGCCAGAGCAAAGCGCACAGACGATCCTCGTGAACAGGAGAACGGACCAGGCCGGCGATAGCGGATAAACCGCAGTGCTGGAAGGACCGGGCTACGCCGCGAATCCGGCCGACGGTGACCCCGATAAAAACATCGCCCGCCCCATATGCGCCGGGGCCGGTTTTGAAAAAACGCTGCAGGACGCGCGCTTTGGCCGGAGAAGCCATAGCGCGCAATTGCCGCTGGATCTGCCGCTGGTAACCATTCATGGACAAAGCAACCCGCTTATGCGGCGCTGCTCGGGGCGGCTGACGCGGCTTTGATCCCGAGAACCAGATACGTCGAGTAAAGAACAATAAAGACCAGTCCGAAAAACGGAATGCGGTCCAGCCCGACAAGCGCCAGCAACACCGCCAGCGTGGTAGGAGGAACCAAAGCATAGATGCCGATATTCAGCAGCTCGGGATAGGACCGTTGAGCCTTGAGAACGGCATTGGCCAGAAGCGACACCAGGCTGAAAAAAAGAAGCTGCACCGGCTTGGCCACAGAAAACCAGCACAGGAACACCAGCATCATCCCGGGAAGAATGAACATGGAAATAATGCGTATCCAGCGTTTGACCAGCCGGGGAGTCAATTCGATGACTTTCGCCTCCAGGGAAATCTTCACCCCCTGCGCTATAGATTCGAGCTTGAACAACTTGGTGCCGGAGACATCATAAGAGCGGATCTCCGAAGTTCCCGCGGCCCTGCGGGCCTTGACCAGCACCTGTTTCTGGGTAATGAGCACGATATTTTCATGCGCATCGAGTACCGACTGGACGCGAGCCGGATCCGGCTCGATCGCGAACGCTGCCCGTTCCTTCTCCCAGACTTTAAGAAACGCCTGCCGGGGCGCGATGATTTCCCCGTTGCGCATCTCCATGGCCGGGACTTCCTTGGAAAGCTGCGCCAGGTTATCCTCCGCCCAGGACTGGAGGTTAGGCAGCATGCCGAAAACGACGATCGAAAAACGCACTGCCAGCAGCACCGAGATGATACAGACGAAAACAAAAAGAAAACCGAAACTCTTGCCCAGGGATTGACGGTTGATCTTGGCGTAAAACTGCGGAATGAATCCTCCCAGTAATCCGGTCATACCAACACCTCCTTATAGTACGTTATTTTCCATTACAACAGGCAGCGCTCTTTCTCAAGGCTGCCGTTTCCGACGCACCGCCTCGCGCAACACTACCGAAGCGCTGACCTGCCGCTGCGGAATGGTCCAGTAGCGTCCCAGCAACCGCTCTTTTTCCTGCGTCTCGACCGCAGCGAAGCCGTGTTTCTGGTAAAACCGGATCGCCCAGACCGCGTCCTGCCAGGTACCGATGAGCAGGGGCCGTTGCGTTTTCCGGCGCAAATACGCCAACAACGCCGACCCGATGCCCTGATTGCGACTGTCGGTCCGCACATAGGCGTGCCGGATCAGAGTGACGTCGCCGACATCCTGTAAGCCCATCACCCCGAGCAATTGACCCTGCGTTTCATACCCCCAGAAATGCACTCCCGACTGCATTTCATGACGCAACTCCTCCCGGGACATATACGGTTCTTTCCAGCAATCAGCGGGAATGACGCCTTTGTAGGCCTGGGCAGCGTCATTGATGATCTCATAGATCGTATCAAACTCTTTCTCCTGATCGCAGGGTCTGATGGTCATCTGGCTGCATCCAGTCCCTGGAAACGTTTTTTCTGATCTTCCTGCGCCTGATCCAGGGTAGTGCGGGCAGTATCCACGATAGCGGTATAATTGCCCGCCGGCGCAGCGCCTTCCTGTGAAGGAGGCCGGACATATATCTTCAGGAATTTTACGGACAGTACGGCGATGATGATCAAAACAACGAGCATTTCAATAAGGGTAGCGATACTGCCTCTGGAACGGGATGTAACAAATAAGGCCATATCTTCTCCGTTGCTGGATATGGCCTTATTGTATATCAGTTAGTCGCGGTTGTAAACCGATTCTTCTAAACCGGATTGGTGTTTTTGCTGTTTTTAAATTCCTCTTCGACCTGACGCATCGCGGTTTTGAATCGCAATCTTATCTCCGGCGTATCTTCCACCTCGCCGATCTTGGATGCCGGCAAACCGGTCAGCATAGCTAACCTGATCTGCGCGTTAAGTCCGCCGATCTCATGCGCCCGATGATAAAACGCCCACAGTTCTTTGCTCATAGCATGACCTCTCCCGCTCGTTCTTCGTCATAACGTTATCGGCAGGCCGGAGAAAAACTGAAGGGAAATTTATTGTTCGTAGGTGGAGTAATAATACGGGGTGCGGGCCTGGAATTCCGCGGCGCAGGTATCGACCAGCTTGAAGTGCGGGATGATCCCTAAAGAGCGGCGTAAAGCGCAGACGTCTTCTTCTTTCTTGCCCCAGAATTTGGCCAGTTGCCGGTCGCTATAGCCGTATTCTTTAGCGCTGGTCAACAGTTCCCGGGAAACCGCCGCGCCGCTGACAAGCAGTTCCTTTTCCAGATCGATGATCTCTTTGATATGAAAGAGGAACCACCGGTCGATGCCGGTCATCTGATGCAGCGTATCCACGTCCATGCCCAGCCGGAAAGCGTCCCCCAGATAGAGCAGCCGGTCTGCGTTGGGAAGGCGCAGCTTCTGATGGAGCATATCCATGGTTGCCTGGTCGGGAGGCCGGATATCGGCGAGGTCCGTGAAGATCATGCTGTCAAAACCATAGTGCTTGATTTCCAGCGAACGCAACCCTTTCTGCAGGGCTTCTTTGAACGTGCGGCCGATAGCCATTACTTCTCCCACGGATTTCATGGAAACCGTGAGCGTCTGGTCCGCCTGGGGGAATTTCTCGAAGGTGAACCGCGGGATTTTCACCACGCAGTAATCGATAGCCGGCTCGAAACACGCCGGGGTCTCCCGGGTAATGTCATTAGATATCTCGTCAAGGGTGTAGCCTACCGCCAGTTTTGCCGCAATCTTGGCGATGGGGAACCCGGTAGCTTTGGAGGCGAGCGCGGAGCTGCGCGAGACGCGCGGGTTCATCTCGATCACCACCATGCGGCCGGTTTCCGGATGCACCGCGAACTGGATATTCGACCCGCCGGTCTCCACGCCGATCTCGCGGATACAGGCGATAGCGGCGTCGCGCATCCGCTGATACTCCCGGTCGGTCAACGTCTGCGCCGGAGCGACGGTAATGCTGTCGCCGGTGTGCACGCCCATGGGATCGAGGTTTTCGATGGAACAGATGATCACCACATTGTCTTTGGTATCGCGCATCACTTCCAGTTCGAATTCTTTCCAGCCGGCTACCGATTCTTCGATCAATATCTCGCCGATCATGCTGGATTCGATCCCGATCTTGGCCAGGCGTTTGAATTCCTCCTGATTGTAAGCGACGCTGCCGCCGGTGCCCCCCAGAGTGAAACTCGGCCGGATGATCAAAGGGAACCCGATGCGCTCGGCGACCGTATACGCCTGCGCCAGGGTATAGGCTTTATCGCTGCGCGGCAGGTCAAGCCCGATCTTGCGCATCGCCGCTTTGAAAAGACTGCGGTCTTCGCCTTTCTTGATGGCTTTGATATTCGCGCCGATCACCTCGACACCGTACCGCTTCAAAACGCCCCTTTCCGCCAGGCCCACGGCGGTATTCAATGCGGTCTGACCTCCCAGCGTGGGCAAAAGCGCATCCGGCCGTTCCCGGGCAATGATCTTCTCGACCATCTCCACGGTGATCGGCTCGATATAGGTCCGCCGCGCCGTCTGCGGATCGGTCATGATCGTCGCGGGATTGGAATTCACCAGGACCACATCATAACCTTCCTGCTTGAGCACTTTACAGGCTTGCGTGCCGGAATAATCGAATTCGCAGGCCTGGCCGATAACGATCGGGCCGGCGCCGATGATCAGAATCTTCTTGATATCCGTACGTTTAGGCATGCTTGCCTTTCCTGCGCTGCATCATCTGAAGGAATTCATCGAATAAATATTCCGATTCCCGCGGTCCCGGAGCAGCTTCAGGGTGGAACTGCACCGAGAACAATGGAAATTTCTTATGGCGCAATCCCTCCAATGTCCCGTCATTGAGATTGACATGCGTGGACTGGACCTTTCGGGAATTCAATGTCTCCGCCTGCACGTTGAAACCGTGGTTCTGGGAAGTAATATACACCTTGCCGCTGCGCAGGTCTTTCACCGGATGATTGGCTCCGTGATGGCCGAATTTTAATTTAAAGGTCTTCGCGCCCAGCGCCAATCCGATCATCTGATGCCCCAGACAGATGCCGAATATCGGCAGTTTGCCCATCAGCTGACGAACCGTTTCGACCACATAACCGACCGCCGCCGGGTCGCCGGGACCGTTAGAGAGCAGCAGGCCGTCGGGCTTAAGCGCGAGTATATCCTGCGCCGGCGTATGCGCGGGCACTACCGTCACCGCGCAGTGCCGGCGCATTAATTCGCGCAGGATAGTATATTTGACGCCGCAGTCCAGGACCACAACTTTGAAATGCTTTTTCGCTTTGACTGCGGCCCTGGACCAGACATAGGCTTTGTCGATGGTCACTTCCCTGACCAGATCAACGCCGACCAGCCCGCGCGCGTTCCCGGCTTTGTCAGCCAGGATCTTTTCATCGAGATCCGTGGTGGAAATAACCGCTTTCATCGCTCCGGCCTGACGGATATGCAGAGTCAGCGTCCGGGTATCGATGCCTTCCACCCCCATGATCCCGTGCTCTTTGAGATACGCGCCGAGCGACTTTTCGCTGCGCCAGTTGCTGGCCACCTTGCTGTATTCTTTGACCACAAAACCTTCCAGAAACGGCCGGCGAGATTCCATATCGTCTTTATTGATCCCGTAATTACCCATCAACGTATAGGTCATCGCCACGATCTGACCTTTGTAGGACGGATCGGTAATGATCTCCTGGTAGCCGGTCATGCTGGTATTAAAAACGACCTCTCCGGTACGCTGACCTTCGGCGCCGAACGACCAGCCTTTGAATACCGTTGCATCTTCCAGGACCAGCCAGGCAGGAATGCGTTTTTCCATCTAACAACCTGCTTTCTTTTGAAGTGCGGCGGCGATGAATTCCCGGAACAGCGGGTGCGCGCAGTCCGGCCTGGAAAGGAATTCCGGGTGGAACTGCACCGCGATAAAATACGGGTGCGACTTCAATTCGACGATCTCCACCAGATCTTTTTTCTGATGGATCCCGGAGAAAACCAGGCCCTTTTCTGCAAACTGCCGGCGATAGACGTTATTGAATTCATACCGGTGGCGGTGGCGCTCGGAGATCAGATCTTTCCCGTAGACCCGCTGCGCCAGGCTGTTCTTGCGCAGTTTGCAGGGATAGGCGCCTAATCGCATGGTCCCGCCCATATCTTTGACATTTTTTTGTTCCGCCAGCAGACTGATCACCGGATGCCTGGTCCTGGGTTGGAATTCGGTGGAATTCGCGTCTTTCAACCCGGCAACATTCCGGGCAAATTCGATCACCGCGCACTGCATACCCAGACATAAGCCCAGGAACGGCACCTGCTGCCTGCGGCAATATTCAATCGCCTTGATCTTACCTTCGATGCCGCGGGAACCAAATCCGCCGGGGACCAGCACCGCGTCCAGATCCTGCAAAAGCTCTTCAGGCCGGCACTGCTCCAATTCCTCGGAATCGATCTTTTTGATCTCCACCCGGGCATCATTACTGATCCCGGCATGGATCAGGGCTTCGTAAATGGATTTATAGGCGTCCTGCAGTCCGATGTATTTACCGACCACGGCGATGCGCACGGACGCTTTGGGATGCAGAATCTTTTCCACCACCTCCGTCTGCCAGTCAGCCATCTCCGAATATTTGCAGATCAGATGAAAATGGCTCAAGATGATCTCATCGAGGATCTGGTTCTTGAAGTCCAGCGGGATCTGATAAATCGTCTGGGCGTCGCGCGCTTCAATGACGCTTTCTTTCTTGATATTACAGAAAAGCGAGATCTTCTCCTTCACCTCGCTGCTCAACGGCCTCTCGGTACGGCAAACCAGGATATCCGGCTGAATGCCGATCTCGCGCAGGGTCTGAACGCTATGCTGGGTCGGCTTGGTCTTGATCTCTTCGGCGCTGCGCACATACGGCACCAGGGTCAGGTGGATATACATAACGTTATCCTCTCCCCTGTCCTGGCGGAACTGCCGGGCGGCTTCCAGGAACGGAAGGCTTTCGATATCCCCGACCGTACCTCCGATCTCCACCAGTACGATCTCGGCCTGCGAAACGTCAGCGACCTTCTTGATCCGTTCTTTTATTTCGTCGGTAATATGCGGGATGACCTGAATGGTCTTGCCCAGATAATCCCCCCGACGCTCGCGCGAAATGACCGCGTTATACACCTGGCCGGTAGTCACATTATTGAAACGCGTGGTCCGGGCATGGGTAAACCGTTCGTAATGACCGAGATCCAGATCGGTCTCCGCTCCGTCGTCGGTAACGTACACTTCTCCGTGCTGGTAGGGATTCATCGTCCCGGGGTCGACATTGATGTACGGATCGAACTTCATCAGAGTGACGTTCAATCCTCTGGTCTCCAGAATTTTGGCGATCGAGGCCGAAGCGATGCCTTTGCCCAGACTGGAAATAACGCCGCCGGTTATAAAGATGAATTTGGTCATTTTCATAAAAAAAGCGTTTAGCGCCGACAATCTGGCCGCTAAACGCCGTTGTTTTAAGGTTTGTAATTCGGAGTTGAATTACGTTAGCTACTGTAGCATATCGCCGGCTAAAAGTCAAACTCTTTTACGCGGTGTTTTGGACGCCGCGCTCCCGGACACAGGCGCCCCGACCACCGAGACGCCTGCGCCTCAAGAAGCTTATTCCTCGCTATCCGGCTCACCGGCTGCCGCAGGTCTGGCGCGGCCGGTTTTCTTCCCGTTCGGCCCCGCTTCCGGCGCCGGGGGGATGCTGAATTCTTCGCACTGATACACCGGCGCTGTGCGAGAAAAACAGCAACTGCTCCCGTGTTCACAGGTCAGGCATAATCCTTTTTCCACTGCTATCACCTCCATCGCCCCGCACGACAGGTGCGCCCCGGCCGGCGGAGATTAACCACCATACAGGCAGAAGCTTAACGTGCCGACCGTTTCATCTCTTCGGTGAGAATGATCGCCTCTGCGACCTCACGCATGGTTTTACGGTTATCCATGCTGTATTTGCGGATATGAAGATACGCCTGCTCTTCGGTCAAGGCTTGCCCGTGCATGAGTATCCCTTTAGCGCGCTCGATAATCTTGCGCGCCTCCAGTTCTTCCAGGATCACCCTGCTTTTGACTATCAACTCGGTATTTTCTATTGCTACCGCAACCTGGTTGGCGATAGCGCTGATCAAATGCTCTTCGTTCTCGGTAAAGTCGTGCGGGGTAGAGGTGTAACAGTTCAAGACCCCGATGACTTTCCCTTTGACCGCCAGCGGAACGCAGAGAAGGGAACGCAACTTCTCTTTTTTGGCGATATCCTTGAATTTATACTCCTTCTCTTTCTGAACGTCCTTAACCGCACTGGGGCGGTTTTCCTTGACTACCCTGCCGGCGACTCCTTCTCCTATCCGCAGAGGCGGCTTGCGATTATACTCATCGCTGATACTCTGCGAAGCCTTGATCGTCAGTTCCTTTTTCTTGTCATCCAGGAGCATAATAGAACAGATGTTCGAGCCGAATGCCTCGGCAGTCACCACGACCACCAGCTTCAAGATATCGTCGAGATAATGTTCCGAGGTAATCGCTTTACTGATCCTGGAAAGCGCCCGGATCTGTTCTCCCAAAAGTTTCGATTCCATTTGTTTCACCTCAAAGAAAAGGCGTTATCCTTCTTGCGAGTGCCATTGTCGACAGGAAAATCCCGGATAAAAAGCTGGTCCAGAAGGAGCGTGGTCACCACCAGCACCAGCGCCATATTATCCCGCGCGCTGATAGACGCCGCGTCCATACGGGAACATTTGCTCACCAGGGCGGCAACGGCCGCAGGATCGAAATAATCCGTCCGGCGCACCCGGGAATCCGAGAGCAATTCCCGGACATACTCCAATTTCCCCGCGTGCAGAAAACTGGCCGCTTCCGGAGCCCGGTATGCCTGTTTAACCCGTCCGGTAATCTTTCCGGGCAGATACGGCCGGGCAATTTTTTTCAACAGGTATTTTTCCCGCAATACTTTCAGCCGCAACTGCGCAGGCAGACGGGCGCAGAATTCGATCAACCGATAGTCCAGGAAAGGGAATCTCCCCTCCACGCTATTGCCCATCATCATCCGGTCTCCCTGTGAAGAAAGCAGATTCCCGGATAAAAGGGTCTGCATCTCTATAAACTGGGCTTTGCCCAAACTGTCCCAGGAGTTAAAGTCTGACGGAAGCCCCCGTAAGAACTCGTCATTGCGTCCTGCTTTGCCCAGCTCATTCTGCAATCGGGCGGACAACAGCGACAGGATCCTCGCGCCCATATCCCATCGCGGCAAATGCGAATAGCAGGGATCGCCGGTGACAGACAGGTGCCGGCGGTAAAATCCGGCCAGGAACCCGACTGTTTCGCGCGGCCAGTTCGGGATAGAGCTGTAGAGTTTACGCATCAGCAGCGGACGCAGACGCGAGTCAGGGAAACGCGCCCAGAACCGGCGGATCTTCATTTCCCGGAAAAGATCATAGCCGGCGAGTATCTCATCCGCTCCCTCGCCGGTGAGGACCACTTTAATATGATTCTGCCGAACCAGCCTGGCAAGCAGGAACAACGGAGCCGGCGCAGTGCGGATCAAGGGCTTCTCCGCGTACCAGACGACATTCGGCATGATCCGGCCGATATCGGCGTACCCGCAGCGGACACTTTTATGCTCGGTGCCCAGGAAATCAGCCATCCGGGACTGGAACGGTCCTTCATCGAAGGCGTGGTCGGCAAAGCTCACCGAAAAAGTCTGCAGGCGGTTATCGAAAAACTTTTTCACTAAGGCGCAGATCAAGGAAGAATCGATGCCGCCGCTTAAATACGCGGCCACCGGAACATCCGCGCGCAAGCGTAGCCGTATGGCATCTTTGAGCAGCTCAAAAAGCTGCTCCCCATATGCTTCTTCGGATAACGCAGTCGGTACGCCGGCATCCGGACCGAACTTCAGCTGCCAGTACTGCCGCAGCGCGACCCGGCCGTCCTTGACCAGCATCACATGCCCCGGCGGCAGTTCGGAAATGTCCTTGAACATCGTGCGCGGCGGACAGGTAGCCCAGGTCATGCACAACTGGCTCAATCCGACAGGATCAAGCTGACGGCGCACGCGAGGATCAGCGAAGAGCGCTTTTACCTCCGAGGCAAAAAGCAGGGTTTGATTGACCCAGGTGAAAAAAAGCGGTCTGATCCCTACCCGGTCGCGCGCCAACAACAATCGCTGCTTGTTCCTGTCCCAGATGGCCAGCGAGAACTGTCCATTAATATCGTTGAGAAAATCCGGCCCCTTCTCTTCGTACAAGTGTACCATTACTTCCGTATCTGAAGCCGTGGTAAAAATATGCCCCCTTTTTTTCAGGTCGGCCTTGAGTTCAAGATAATTGAATATCTCGCCGTTAAATATAATCCAGACGGATTTGTCCTCATTGTGCAACGGCTGTTTACCGCCGGCGAGGTCGATAATGCTCAACCGGGCATGGCCCAAAGCGATACGGGTATCGAAATACGAGCCGGCTTCGTCCGGGCCGCGATGGCGCAACAATCGCACCATGCTGTCTAAACGCTTCATGCTGCCGGCAGTCGACTGTTTTGAATTGTATATACCGCAGATGCCGCACATTTTCAGACCTCGGGCAAAGAACTCTCTCCCATCAAATAGGCGTCGATATGATGCGCGCAACGCCTGCCTTCGGCAATCGCCCAGACCACCAGCGACTGCCCCCGGCGCATATCGCCGGCGCTGAACACTTTTTCTACGCAGGTCATGAAATTCTCACCGGTCTTAACGTTGCCGCGCTGGTCGAAAACAACACCCAGATCGGTCAACAGCCCTTCATGGCGGGGATGAAGGAATCCCGCGCAGATGAAAGCCAGATCCGCCTTGACCTCGAAATCGCTTCCCGGCAGTTCAGGAGGCGCAGATACCCGCTCGTCTTTCCGGCTGTAATCCAGCCGGCTGCAGATAATCTTCTCCAGACGGCCGGAGGTGCCTTTAAATTCTTTAATGCGTATGGCCCACTCCCGAACGCCCCCTTCTTCATGGCTGGTCGTCGTTTTAAGCAAAAGCGGATATCTGGGCCAGGGCATGGCGGGTGTACGTGCGACGGGCGGCTTGGGCAAAACCTCGATCTGCACTACGCAGGCAGCTCCCTGGCGCAATGCCGTACCCAGACAATCCGACCCCGTATCTCCTCCTCCGATCACCACTACATTTTTGTCTTTAGCGTCTATCGATCCCCCTGCGGCGATCTTCTCCCCGGCAACCCGGCGATTAGCCTGCGAAAGATACTCCATGGCAAAATAGATGCCCTGCAAATCTCTGCCGGGAATAGCCAGATCCCTTGGCTGGCGGCTTCCTCCGGCCAGACAGACCGCGTCGAACGTCTTGAGCAGCGCGTTGGCCGAAATCGTTTTGCCCACCTCAACGCCGGTCCTGAACTCTATTCCTTCTTTTTTCCAGATCCCCAGACGGCGGTCAAGAATGCGTTTTTCCAGTTTGAAATCCGGGATACCGTAACGCAAAAGCCCTCCCGGCCGGTCATCCCGTTCAAAAACAGTAATACTGTGACCGGCGCGGTTGAGCTGATCTGCGCAGGCAAGACCGGCGGGGCCGGAACCGATAACCGCGATCTTTCTACCCGTCCTTTGCTTCGGCGTTCTGGCAACCACCAATGCTTTCTTGAACCCGTGCTCGATAATTCCCAGTTCATTCTCCCGCACGGTTACCGCGTCATCATTGATACCCAGAACGCAGGAATACTCGCACAGGGCCGGACAAACCCGCCCGGTAACTTCCGGCAGATTATTGGTCGCCGAAAGCAGCGTAAGCGCTTTCTCCCAGTGGCCATGAAAAACCAGATCGTTCCACTCGGGGATGAGATTGCCCAGTGGGCAACCGCTGTGGCAAAACGGAGTGCCGCAATCCATGCAGCGCGAGGATTGCTCCTGCGATTGCGCCTCTGCGCGGAGAACGCTTACCGGCTCGTGGTCCTTAACGCGTTCGCATGCCGGACGGTAGAAACCATGCGCCTGTTTTACTTTCAAAAACCCTCTGGGGTCTCCCATACGCAGCTCCCTTATCCTTCGCTGTTGACTAACAGACCGTTTAACTGCGCGATCTTCACCTGGTCCAGAATACGTTTGTATTCATGCGGAATCACTTTCACAAATCGCTTCAGTTCTATCCCCATATCGTCGAGGATGCGCCTGGACAGAGGACTGAACGTATATCGGAAATGATTGGCCAGAAGCGTTTTGAGCGTCTGACTGTCGACCTCATCAAGCGACTCCAAGCTGACCATATCCGCATTGCAGCGTTTTTTGAACGTCCCATCCCTGTCATAAACATAAGCGATGCCTCCGGACATGCCCGCGGCGAAGTTCCGTCCGGTCCGTCCCAGGACAACGACACGACCGCCGGTCATATATTCGCACCCGTGATCTCCCATCCCTTCCACTACGCCGTACAATCCGGAATTGCGGATACAGAACCGCTCCCCGGCCACACCCCGGATGTATGCCTCTCCGGCGCTGGCCCCATAGAATGCGGTGTTGCCGATAATACAGTTTTCTTCGGAACTGAAGGTGGTCGCGCGATGAGGATAGATGCTGACCTTTCCGCCGGAGAGCCCTTTGCCCACATAATCATTGGCCATGCCCTCCAGCTCAAAACTCACACCCCGGGTCAGAAAAGCGCCGAAGCTCTGGCCGGCGACCCCGGTGAATCTGCAGCGGATAGTATCTTCAGGCAGCCCCTCTTCTCCGAAACGCCGGCACACCTCTCCGCTTAACATCGCTCCGACAGCGCGGTCGGTATTGCGAACAGGCACATCTATCTTAACCGGCTGCGCTTTCTCCAGAGCCTCTTTGGCTTGCTTGATCAGGGTGCGGTCGAGCACCGTATCGATACCGTGATCCTGCGTTATCGAACAACGGATACTTGCCGGACCGGCAGCCTCCGGCTTATACAGAATCCGGGAAAGATCCAGCCCCGGCGCTTTCGCGGGAAAGAGGCGTTTATCCGCCTCAAGCAGGTCGGTTCTGCCGATCAACTCATCCATCTTCCGTATTCCCAGCTGCGCCATGATCTGCCGTGCTTCCTCGGCCACAAAACGCATGTAATTGATCACGTACTCCGGCCGTCCGGAAAAACGTTTTTCCAGAAGTTCATCCTGGGTAGCCACGCCCAGCGAACAGTTGTTCAGGTTGCAGTGTCGCAGCATAACGCAGCCCAGAGTGACCAGCACCGCGGTACAAAAACCGAACTCCTCCGCCCCCAGCAATGCGGCGATGACCACATCGCGGCCGGTGCGCATCTGCCCGTCAGTCTGCAAGCGCACTCTGCTGCGCAGATCGTTGAGCACCAGGGTCTGATGCGCCTCGGCCAGCCCCAGCTCCCAGGGTAACCCGGCGTGTTTTATCGAGCTCCAGGGAGAAGCGCCGGTTCCCCCGTCGCCGCCCGAGATCAAAATCATATCGGCATGTCCTTTAGCCACTCCGGCAGCCACGGTCCCCACCCCTATCTCCGATACCAGTTTCACGCTGATACGCGCGCGGGGATTGACGTTCTTGAGATCGAAAATCAGTTGAGCCAGGTCCTCGATAGAATAAATATCGTGATGCGGGGGAGGCGAGATCAACATCACTCCGGGCGTAGTATAACGCGTCCGGGCGATGATAGCGCTGACTTTATGGCCGGGCAATTGTCCTCCCTCCCCGGGTTTTGCGCCCTGACAGATCTTGATCTGCAGCTCATCGGCATTGATCAGGTAATTGGTAGTCACTCCAAACCTGCCGGAGGCGACCTGCTTGATGGCGCTGCGCATGCTGTCGCCATTAGGCAGCCGGATAAAACGAGCCGGATCCTCTCCTCCTTCTCCGGTATTGGACCTGCCGCCCAGGCGATTCATCGCCACCGCGATAGTTTTATGGGTTGCGCCGCTGATTGAACCAAAACTCATCGCGCCGGTGGCGAACCGCTTGACGATGCTTTCCACGGTTTCCACCTGACCGGAATCAATGGCTTCTGTCTTCTTAAAAACGAACAGGCTGCGCAGGGTAGTCGGATGAGACGATTGATCATTGATCAGCTTCGCGAATTCCTGATAACGCGCGAAGTTCTCGTTGCGCACTGCGTCCTGCAACGCCGCTATGCTTTCAGGATTCCAGAGGTGGAATTCGCCGTCTTTCTTCCATTGATACAGACCGCCGCTGGCCAGAATTTCCGGACCGCTGTATCCATACCTGGCCGGCCAGGCCTGGCGGTGGCGTTGCAGCGTTTCCCGCGCGATCATAGAAAGAGTTGCTCCTCCGATACGCGAGACCGTGCCGGTGAAACAACGGTCGATGACGTCTGCGGATAATCCCAGCGCTTCGAATATCTGGGCTCCGCGATAACTCTGCAGCGTGGAAATGCCCATCTTGGAAAGGATCTTCAATATCCCTTTATGCACTGCCTTGATATAATTATGTCGGCAGGTATGGGCATCGAGCTCGCTATCTTCCTCCTGCGCACTATGTTCGACCACCGCATACGCCAGATAAGGGTTGACGCAATCCGCTCCATAGCCAAGCAGCAGCGCGAAATGATGCACCTCTCTTGGTTCAGCGCTCTCTACAATGATCCCGATCTGGGACCGCAGGGCCCGCTTGACCAGATACTGATGCACCGTGGAACACGCCAGTAAAGCCGGGAGAGCGGCGCGCTGTTTATCCACGCCCTGGTCGCTTAAGATAATGAACGTGTACCCCTGCTTGATCGCGCCGGCGGCTTCTTCGCAGACACGCTGCAACGCTTTAAGGAAATCCGCAGTATCCCGCGCGTCAAAGAGCAGGGAAATGGTCTTGGTACGGAAAGAATTGACTTTGATACTGCGAATACGTTCGAGCTCTTCATTATCCAGGATGGGTTGTTTCACCAGGACCTTATGACAATGCAGCGGGCTTTCTTCGAGCAGATTCTTCTCCGGACCGAGATAAGTGGCCAGGCTCATCACCAGCTCTTCGCGGATGGGATCGATCGCCGGATTCGTCACCTGGGCAAACAGCTGTTTGAAATAGCTGTAGAGCAGCTGCGGTTGAGCGGAAAGCACGGCATGCGGGGTATCGTTACCCATGGCTCCCACCGGTTCCTGCGCGGTCTCCAGCATCGGCTTGATGATCATCTTGAGGTCTTCCCGGGTATACCCGAAAGCTTTCATCAACCCGAAAAGCTCTTCTTGAGAAAATCGACCGCGCCGGGGAGTGGAGCGCGGCAGAGTGTCCAGCTCCACCATATATTCGTCAAGCCAGGATTGATACGGCTGCCTGGCGGCGATGAGCTCTTTAAGTTCCCGGTCGCCGATTATCCGGCCTGCCTCGGTATTGATAAAAAACATCTTGCCCGGTTCGAGCCGGCCGGAACTTAAGATATCTTCCGCAGGGATATCCAGTACACCTGCTTCCGATGCCATGATCACCTGGTCGTGTTTGGTCACCAGATACCGGCAGGGGCGCAAACCGTTCCTGTCCAGCATCGCGCCGATACGTATCCCGTCGGTAAAACAAATCGCCGCGGGACCATCCCAGGGCTCCATCAGACAAGCATGGTATTTATAAAAAGCCTTGAGCTTATCCGGAGCCTCCGGGTTGTTCTCCCAGTCCACAGGCACCAGCATCATCATCACCTGCGCCAGCGGTCGGCCGGAAAGATACAACAACTCGAAGATATTATCCAGCATGGCGGAGTCGCTGCCTCCCGGCACGATGACCGGTTTCAATGCATCGATCTGCGATTTGAACAATCCGCTTCGCAACAGGCTTTCCCGCGCCTGCATCCAGTTGATGTTGCCGCGCAAAGTATTGATCTCCCCGTTATGCGCCAGATAGCGGAACGGCTGGGCCAGATCCCAGGTCGGAAAAGTATTGGTGCTGTAGCGTGAATGCACCAGACAGATGGAGCTTTTGAGCAGAGGATCGCTCAAATCCGGGAAATACCGGACGACCTGGCCGGGCATTAACAAACCTTTATACGCGCAGGTGCGGCTGGAAAGATTCGTGATGTAGAAGGAAGATTCCTGTTTTGAGGAAGATGTGCGGATAACGCTCTCCACCCTTTTTCTGATCACATATAAGCGACGCTCCAGAAAAAGAGTATCCCCGGACGGGCGCTTCGCTGCCAGCTGCGCAGATTCACCGATAAACACCTGTTCAATCGCCGGTTGGGTACGCCGGGCAGTGACGCCGATATCCGCATCATCCACGGGTACCGGCCGCCAGCCCAGCACCAGGCATCCTTCTTCGCGGGCGATCTTCTCCACAATTTCTTTGCAGGCAAGCCGCTCTTGGGCAAGCGGAGGCAGAAAGACCATTCCGACACCATAGGAACCGGCTGCAGGCAAACGGATCTTTGCTTTGACGCATTCCTGAAGAAAAAACTCGTGCGGGACCTGGATCAGGATCCCCGCGCCATCCCCGGTCCTGGGGTCAGCGCCGGTCGCCCCGCGATGCGCCAATCGGCTAAGGACTTCCAATCCCTGACGGATCACCCGGTTCGATCTGGTACCCTTATAATTACAGACAAAGCCTACCCCGCAGGCGTCGTGCTCAAAACGCGGGTCGTATAATCCAGAGTTAGCGGCAGCAGTACTACGCGTATTCATTATGCGTTCTTCCATTCACCGGTATTTATGCCCAGTTTTTTGATTTTTGCGCGTATGGTATTACGATTGATCCCCAGAATGCGCGCGGCCTTGAGTTGATTGCCTTCAGTGCGCGCAAGCACATGTTCAAGCAACGGTTTCTCGATGATCGCCAGGATCGACTTATAAAGCTGGCCCTTCTTTTCATGCAGCAGAGCGTCTCCGATCTCTCCGATCTTCTCCTTCAACGACAACCGGTTCGCTTCTTCGGAACTTAACACCTGAACCACGCTCTCCACGACAGGGGCATCCGGAGCAAAAGCATATCCCTGCTTCTGCAGTATCTGCATCAGCATAGCCTTGATTTTTGCCTCATTTTCAGTGATCAAAACCGTGATCATGCCTGCCTCCGCACCAAGTCATTTTCTGCTTAATTATTAATCACGCGACCTGCAAAAAACGCCCCCGGTGCGCATACGAGGGCGTCGTACAAAGAAGATGCTGCTATTTAATAAACAGCATCTCCCGGTACTTCGGCAATACCCATCGATCGTCGGAAACTACGCATTCCAGAGCATCGGCGTGCTTGCGGATGTGCTCCATCAGGGGTTTGAGCTCGTCAAAATACACATGTGCGCGCTCTTCGTAATCAAGGCGCGCAGCTTTGACAAGCAGCTTTTCCATCTCACCCGTAGTGCGGCGTACATAGAAAATCTTTTCGGTCACGTCCGACAGATGCCCGGCCTGGTCCGCGTAAGCTTTAGGATCGATTGTGAACCCGGTCTGTCTCTTCAGCGCCGTCAGTTGAGATACATTGTTCGCCAGAAGACTCTGATACTCATACCCCGGAGGGACGATGCTGGAGTTAACCATCTCCTTGAGCGTATTGGCCTCGATCTCAAGCAACTTGCAATACGTCTCTACCCAGATATGGTGGCGGGCGCGCAGCTCTGTCTCGGAAAGAACCTTGTATTTCTCGAACAGGGCAATGTTCTCTTTCCGGGAAAGCGCTTCCAGTGCTTCTACGGTAGAAGCGACATTGGGAAGCTTGCGGCGCCTGGCTTCTTTGACCCATTCCTCGGCGTAGTTATTGCCTTCAAAACGGATATGCCTGGTTTCTTTGATCAGCTCGGATAGTACGCTCATGACTGCGCCGTTAAAATCCTGTTTCTTCATCGCCGCTTTGATCCTGTCGGTAACATAATCCAGGGACTCGGCAATAATGGTATTGACCACCATGATCGGTGTCGAGATATTCTGCGAAGATCCTACTGCCCGGAATTCGAATTTCGCGCCGGTGAATGCGAACGGCGAGGTGCGGTTGCGGTCAGTGGTATCTTTATTGAACTGCGGCAGCCGCGATACGCCCATATCCACCACATTCTTCCGGGAGACCGTGGACTTGGTGCCTTTTTCGATCGTATCCAGAATGGCGCTCAACTGTTCGCCAAGAAATACCGACATGATCGCCGGCGGCGCTTCATTGGCTCCCAGCCGGTGTTCATTCCCCGCCAATGCCACGCTTGCCCGCAAGAGATCCGCGTGCAGGTAGACCGCGCGTAAAACCGCTACCAGCACCGTTAAAAACTGCAGGTTGTCTTCGGGCGTCGCGCCGGGGTTAAGCAGATTCGTGCCCTTATCGTCTGCCAGCGACCAGTTCAAATGCTTGCCGCTGCCGTTGATCCCGGCAAAAGGTTTTTCATGCTGCAAACACACCAGGTTATGGCGCAGAGCTATCTTTCTCATCAGCTCCATCAACAGCTGATTATGATCCGCGGCCAGATTCGATTCCTCAAAGATGGGCGCAAACTCATACTGATGCGGGGCCACTTCATTATGCCGGGTCATCAGCGGGATACCGAGCTTATAAGCCTCCTGGGCCACTTCAAACATGTAATTCTGAACCCGTTCCTTGATCGCGCCGAAATACTGATCTTCCATCTGCTGTCCCTTGGGAGAAGGCGCGCCCACTAATGTGCGGCCGCAGAGGATCAAATCCTGACGGAGATTGTAATACGTGCGATCGATAAGGAAATACTCCTGTTCCGGGCCGCAGGTCGAATAGACTTTCTTGACGTCGGTATGGCCGAACAGCCGCAGCAGATCGATCGCGGCTTTGCTCACCGCTTCATCCGAGCGTAAAAGCGGCAGTTTTTTATCCAGGGCCTCTCCGGTATAGGAAATGAATATGCTCGGGATACACATGGTTTTTCCCAGCGCGGTCTCGATAATGAACGCCGGGCTGGAAGGATCCCAGGCAGTGTACCCTCTGGCTTCGAAGGTTGCGCGGATGCCGCCCGAAGGGAAACTGGAAGCATCAGGCTCGCCCTGAATCAGTTTGGAACCGGAAAATTTCTCCAGGACTGTTCCCGGCCCGGTGATGGCGATGAATGAATCGTGTTTCTCGGCGGTCAGACCGGTCATCGGCTGGAACCAATGCGTATAATACGTCGCGCCTTTAGCCATGGCCCATTCTTTCATAGCTTCGGCGATCTCGTTGGCCTGTTCCAGCGAAATCACTTCTCCAGCGGCCATCCAGCGTTTAAAAGCTTCGAAGGTTTTTTCGGACAAGTGCTCGCTCATGGTGGCGAGGCTGAACGTATTCACCCCGAAATACGCGGAGACCTTCTCCGGTTTCTCTGTTTTCGCCAAGTCAACCGACTTGATTTTCAACAGGATCTCATTACGTATACTCATGGTTGCGCCTCCTGAAAAAAAAAGACGTTCACGAGAGATCGCATTCAAGCGACCTTCATGAACATCTCTGTTCGTTACTCACATTACCGCACTACCGTGTGCTTAATCCCTGCGTTGTACTCTCTACCTGATACAAGTAAAGCAACCGGCTATTTGGTAACCGCTAAAGCTGATTTTTCGTGTTTTTTTATTACCGCCAGCAGCTCATCCGCTGTCCGGGCCCGCGTAAACTCATGCCGGAAGAATTTGTCGTTGAGCAATTTGGAAAGCCGGGCCAGCAGATGCAGATATACGTTCAAATCCCGGGGATTGCTGCCGATGAGAAAAATCTGCCGGACTTCCTGACCGTCAAGAGCGTTAAAATCGATCCCCTGCTCGCTGCGTCCGAAGGCAATGACCAGTCCGGATACCGCCGGCGTCGGCGCATGCGGAATCGCCACCTGGTTCCCTATCCCGGTAGAACCCAGCTTCTCCCGGTCAAGGATGCGACGGATAAGCTCCGGCTGATCTTTCACCAGGCCTGAAGCTGCGAGCGTGCCGGTCAATTCGGCGATCGCCGCCTCTTTCGTCGTTGCCGTCAGGCGCATCAGACAATGCTCCCGTTGAAGACATTCGGAAAGTTGCATCCGATCAGATCTCCTTGAAAAGCGCTTCCACCATGGCCTGGTCCCGCACCATCACCACCGGACAGTGGCTTTTACGGAAGATGCGCTCACCCTCGTCATAAAAAAGCTGCGAAACAGACGTGACCTCCCGCAATTCTCCTATAACCAGCATATCCGCCTGCACGGCTTTAGTTTTATTGATCACTTCGTCGCTGATCACGCCCTTGAGCAAAAACCCTTCATACGGGACTCCCTTTTGCTCCGCCATTTTCTGCAAACGCTCCAGGAAAGACTTACCCTGCTGTTCCATATCCCGGGCATAGGCCTGCGCTTCGGCTTCGACGAAAATCCTGGTATGCAGCAATTCATGCAGAACCTTCTCATTCACCACATAAAGCGCGGTGAGCTTGGCGCCCAAAAGCTTGGACAGGGCAATAGCGTATTTGGCGGTCACCAGAGAACCCGGCGCGCCGGCAACCGAAACCACAATATTTCTTATCGCCATACATCCTCCGCTACTGATTCGCTTGCGCTTTCTTGATCAACTTGAGCATCGAAAAGCTGTCCCGCGACTCCTCATCCAACCGGTCGCTGATGTATTTAACCGTGTCTTTGTAATAAGGCAGATACACTTTTTCCAGAGCGTTGACCTTGCGTATGGTTTTCTGCGCTTCCCGGGCCATACGCAATAAAGCGATCTTTTTTTCCGCCAGTTGCCCGATCAATTCCAGGATCGATCTGAACTTGACGATCGATTCGTCGACGTAAAGATTCACCTCGTGCGGACTGTAGTAGGGCGGATGTTCGATCAGCCGCAGGGCAATCACCGGCAGCGAAACCCCCATAACCCTGCGCTGGGAAATACCGATCTCGGTTTTGATATTCACCGCATAACTGATTTCCTCTACCCGCTGCCGCCCCATGCTCACCACCGCTTTATTCACGAACTCATACCCCTGGCGCAGAGCGGTATCCACCTGCCCCTGCAACGTATCCACGCTGTCGATAATAGCGGTCAATTCCGCCATCAGTATCCGGCGTTTCTCGTCGAGTAGCTCGTACCCTTCCCGGGTCAGGGAAAGCGATTTTTTCGCTTTCAACAGGTTTGTCTTGGTCGCGGCAATGGTTATCTTCATGGGGTGCGCGCTTTATAATGGTTGTCGATATCTTCTTTACGGATACGCACCAGCTCGTCCCGGGGCAGAAGAGATAACACATCCCAGCCCAGGTCCAGCCCCTCTTCGAGCGTGCGCCGTTCAAAATACCCCTGGGTCAAGAATCTCTTTTCGAATTCATCGCCGAATTTCAGATATTGATGGTCCAGCGGCGCAAGTTCCTCTTCCCCGATAATCGAGGCCAAAGCGCGGATATCTTTGACATGCGCATAAAAGGAGAAAAGCTGCGAGGACAGAGACGGGTGATCATCGCGGGTCAGGCCTTTGCCGATATTGTCTTTCATCAATCGCGACAACGACGGCAAACCTGCTACCGGAGGATAAATTCCGCGGCTGTGCAATTCCCGCTCCAGAACGATCTGCCCCTCGGTGATATAGCCGGTAAGGTCCGGGATGGGATGGGTAATGTCGTCGTTGGGCATGGTCAGGATGGGCAGCTGGGTAATGGACCCGTTGACCCCTTTGATCATACCGGCGCGCTCGTAGAGGCTGGCCAGGTCGCTGTAGAGATAACCCGGGTACCCTTTTCTGGCCGGGATCTCGCCGCGGATAGTGGAGAGTTCCCGCAAAGCTTCGCAATAATTGGACATATCGGTCATGATCACCAGTACATGCATGTTCTTCTGGAACGCGAGGTATTCCGCGCAGGTCAGAGCGAAGCGCGGCGTCAGGATACGCGCGATGGACGGCGAATCGGCAAGGCTCAAGAAGATCGCTACCCGGTCGAGGACCCCGGATTCCTCGAAGCTTTTGATAAAAAAACGGGCGGTATCGTATTTGACGCCCATGGCTGCGAAAACAACGCAGAAATCCTCACTCTTGACCCGCGCCTGGCGGGCGATCTGCGTGGCGATCATGTCGTGCGGAAGGCCGCTCCCGGAGAATATGGGCAGCTTCTGCCCGCGGACCAGGGTATTCATGACGTCAATAGAAGAAATCCCGGTCTCGATGATATTCCGGGGATAATCCCGCGCAGTGGGATTGATCGCCAGTCCGTTGACGTCGAGGACGTGCTCATTCAGCGGCTTCGGCATTCCGTCGAGAGGATTGCCCAGACCGTCGAAAACCCGGCCCAGGACTTCTTCGGAAACGCCGATCTTCAACGGTTCTTCCCGGAACCGCACCCGGCTGTTGTTCAAAGACAGACCGCTGGTGCCGCCTAAAACCTGGACCACCGCCATGCCTCTGCCCACTTCAAGCGTGATGCCCAAACGGCTCTTACCGTCCGCATCCACAATCTCCACCTGTTCGTTGTACCCGACATTGTGGATGTTGCGGATAACGAATATCGGACCGACTACTTCATCCAATCCAACGTATTCCCGTAAACTATGCCCTTTCATCGTCCCTAACGCTCCCTTAGAAATCCAGCGTGTTCAAGGATTCCTCTATTGTCCCGGTCAACTGCTCGAGCTTATTGATATCGTTTTCCGTGTACGTCAGTTTCATGCGCATCAACTCCGCGTGCGCGGTCGTTTCCTTCACTTCCTGAACGCTGATCCCTTTGCGAACCAGCTCATCGCTGCGGCGGTAGAAATACATGATCGCCTTGAGCATGAGGAACTGCTTGCGCGCGGAAGAATACGTGTCTATCTTGTCGTAAGAAGTCTGCTGGAGAAAAGCATTCTTGAAAATCGAGCAGACCTCCAGCACCAGTCTCTGCGAAGGAGGCAACACATCCGGCCCGACCAGTTTGACCACCTGCAGAAGACGCTGCTCTTTCTGCAGCAGTTCCATGATGGCGAAACGCAACTCCAGCCATTGTTTATCTATATGGGTATGCCACCAGTCTTTGATGTCGTCGAGATATTCGGAATAGCTGTCTATCCAGGAGATCGACGGGTAATGACGCGCGTTGGCCAGATCGCGATCAAGCGCCCAGAAACAACGGATAAACCGCTTGGTATGCGATGTGACCGGCTCGGAAAAATCGCCTCCCTGCGGCGATACTGCGGCGATAATACTGATCGAGCCGGTGACGGACTGCAGCGTGGTCACTTTCCCCGCGCGTTCGTAGAACTCCGCCAGCCGCGACGGCAGATACGCCGGGAATCCTTCTTCCAGAGGCATTTCTTCCAGTCGGCCGGATAATTCGCGCAGCGCTTCCGCCCAGCGCGAAGTGGAATCCGCCATCAATGCGACATTATATCCCATATCGCGATAATACTCCGCCATGGTGATCCCGGTATAAATACTGGCCTCGCGGGCAGCAACAGGCATGTTCGAAGTATTGGCGATGAAGATCGTGCGTTCCGAGAGCGGTCTCTGGGTGCGCGGGTCGATCAACCGGGGAAAATTAAGCAGCACGTCGGTCATTTCGTTGCCGCGCTCCCCGCAGCCGACATAGATAACGATATCCGCATCGGACCATTTGGCCACTTGATGCTGGATCACGGTTTTCCCTGTCCCGAATCCGCCGGGCACCGCCACGCATCCGCCTTTGCCGATGGGGAAGAGCGTATCGATCACGCGCTGACCGGTAATCAGGGGTTCGGCGATAGGCAAGCGCTCTTTATACGGACGGGGCTTGCGCACCGGCCAGCGCTGGAACATGGATAATTCCCTGACCTGGCCGTTGTGTTCAAGTTTGCAAATGATCTCTTCGAGCGTATAATCGGCCTCACGCGCGGACCAGACCACTTTACCCTGGGCGTCAGGAGGAACGAGTATCTTATGTTTGATCAACTGCGCTTCCTGGACTTCGCCGATGACCGCCCCCGCAGCGAGCATATCCCCGTCTTTCGCCAGAGGCACGAAATGCCAGCGCTTCTGACGGTCAAGCGCGGTGACATGCACCCCGCGCTTGATGAACACTCCTTCCTTCTCCTGGATCACCTGCAGCGGTCTCTGTATCCCGTCATAAATGGTGCCGATCAACCCGGGGCCCAATTCCGCGAAGAGCGGGAACCCCTCGGTGTAAACCAGATCCCCGGCCTTGACCGAAGTAGTATCCTCATACACCTGCACGTAGGCATGATCGCCTTTTAAACGCACCACCTCGCCGATCAAATGATGTTCGCCGACTTCAACCATATCCAGGATGCGCAGCGAATGCACCTCTTCCATTTCCACGACCGGCCCCACCACCCTGTATACCTTCCCCGCAATTTGAGCCATTTTGCTTACGCCTCTCTTAATAAATCCATATAAATACTTTCATACATGCGTTCCAGCCGGGCGGTAAAGCGGTTATCGAACATCATGCGCCCGTCCCGGGAACTGACGATCACCCCGATATCCCCGAATTCTTCTTTACGCACGCGCAGCGAACAACCGCCCGATACGACAGCGGCGCACGCCGCATTGACCTGCGCAATGAACTTTTCATCGAACAGGCGCTCATCTTTATAGGAAAACCTGATTTCCAGATCCTGCTGCTCGATGACCTGCGCCCCCTCCACAATGGCTTTCTGAAGGAAGTCGCCGTAACCGGCGCTGCGGCGAAAATCATCGGCTTTATGCTTGACCAGTTCCAGCACGGAGAGCACCACGGTATTCTTGCCTTCCAGAGTAAAACGTTTCTTTTCCAGGCTCAAAGAGGAATGCGCCTTTTCCCTGGTCTTCTCCAGATCTTTCTCCAGGATCGTCAACTGCGTTGCCTGTTTTTGAGCTGCCTGCGCCCGGGCTTCCTGTAGAATTTGCTGCGCCTGGCTCTGCGCCCTCCCCAGGATGGCATTGACTTCGGAATCGGTTTCTTCGCGGATCTTCGCGCAAATCACCTCCGCGTTCTCCGCATTCACCTGACTTAAAATGGTTTTATCCATATCACATCCCTATGCCAACAAGTTGTTTGAGCAATTCGCCGGCGCTCGTGCGTTTTTGCAGCGACCCTGACGATGGAATTTCAATAATCAAAGGGATCGGATCTTCGACAATATGATCGGCAATCTCCGCTTTGATCAGAGCAGCGGCCTTTTCGGTAATCAGGATGATCCCGGTATCTTTGGTGGCCCGGGCGACCTGCAAGGCCTCCATGGCTTCCTGCCGGGTGCCGACTTCCCTGGTTTCGACTCCGGCCAGCTTGAATCCCAGGCTGCTTGCCTTATCCGCGATACAGAAAAAATTCATCGAGCTTACACCTTGATAAGTATCATAATGGCGATGATCAACCCGTAAATAGCAATACCTTCGGCTAACCCTACGTACAACAGCACCTTGCCGGATACTTCCGGTTTTTCGCTCACCGCTCCTACCGCAGCCGATCCCACGTAGGCAACGGCAATACCGCCGGCCAGGGCGCTTAACCCGGTGGATAACGCCGCGGCGATAAACGCCCAGCGCGCAAGCTGCGGATCCTTAGCCATCGCCGTGGATTGCGCTTCCTGCGCGCAGGCGATACCGCACAACGCCACCGCCAGCATGATGAGTGTCAATAAAACTACGCCCGCACCTCTCTTGGTTACTTTCATGCGCACCCTCCTTATTTTTGATTATGCATTTCTATTAATCCGATTATGTCAACGAAAGCGGTTTATACATCTGTTTGCCCGCGATGAAAAATTTTGAGAAGAACTCATAGTAATTAAGCCTGATCGACTGTATGCTTACCACCAGCCCTTCCAGACAGACCACCAGGATATTGCCTCCGATGATGATCAACCAGGCCAGCGCCGAACCCAGGTTCCCGCTGGACTCCGTCGCGTGTGAAAGCCCGAAAATCGCCAGGAAGAGACCGGTGTGCGCCAGAGCGAAAGCCGCCACGCGGATAAAAGATACGGTGTTGGACAAATATCCCATGAAGATCTCGAGCATGTTCACGATGCTTTCAAAGAACGCCTCAATCAAGCTCGCGTGCTTCTTGAAAAGAATGTTTTCGACAATAGGAAAAAGAAAGAGCACCAGGATGCTGCCGAACACCAGATAAAAATAAAGAGGATTGATCTTCTGCTGGGCGGACAGGATCTTGCTCACCAGACCGATACCCGCCCAGTAAAGCAATCCCACCACCAGCCCCGCCTTATCAAAAAACGCTTTGGCATAATCTTTATCCCGGAAAGCGTTGAACACATTGATGACAATCCCCAGAGAGATCATGATAACCCCGAACCCGATCCCCACTCTGAACGCTTCCATCACATTTTCCATGGGTTTGATCCAGAGAGAGGGAAACTCGAACCCGAAGAAACTGCCGTACAGAACGCCGAAAACACTCGAACTGATCCCGCAATACAGAATCAACGTCCCGAAACGCCGGCCTCCCTCGGATACCGGCCCGGCCTTAAGGAATGGCTTGAGCAACCTGTTGAATGACGGTACCGCGATCAGCAAACCGATACACACCAGTACCAGACCATGCCCCAGGTCGCCGAACATCGCCCCGAACATCAAGAGAAAACTGATGGCCACGAACAGTGTCGGGTCCACCGTTCCGTAGCGCGGAACGCCATACGCTTCGATAAGCATCTCGAACGGCTTGAGAGTCGCGTTATGCTGAAAACGCACCGGAACTTCTTCCTGCGGCACCCCGGACTGCTCTGCGGACTTACTTTCCACGTAAGACGCGCCGGCCACCGCCTTGATCTCGCGGACAACCCGCTCTTTATCCGCCCGGGGGACCCAGCCGGAAAAAAGCGCGGTCTTTTCCGTCGTGCAGGAATACCGCTGCGCTTCCAGCAGCGATTTCTTCAGCGTGATAAAAGACAAAAACTTCTGGAGCTGCTGCGCATGTTCCTGGCCGAGCGCGGCGATACGCTGCTGCAGTTCAACCATCTTTTGCCGGCCGTTCGCTATCTGCTGCGTGAGCTTCTCCTGGGCCGCCTGGCTTAACCCCTGCCCTTCGCTGGAATAATCCGCCGCTTCCCAGGCCACATCGCGCAGCACTTTATCGATAAGCACACGGTCGCGACGCAACCCCATCACCATGACCGAAATTTTCCCCGGAACTTCCTTGCGGAACGGATAGATGACGTGCGGGATATCCGCGAGGCTGCGTTCAAGCACAACCAGATTCTTCTCTTCCATCTTCCCGGTTGAAACATCCAGGAAAGAATACAGCGCGTTCCTCTGCAACCCCGGCGGCATAGATTCGTTTACATGCGACAGAATGGATTGGTCCGTTTCGATCTGACGGCTAATCGCTTCTTTTTCTTCCAGGAGGGGATTGACTTTCTTCTCCAGCGAATCAACCGCGTCCTCAATGTCTTTGACCGAGGACGCCGGGACCGGCTGGTCGAAAACGGAATAGAGATCGAGCCGCAACTTCCGGGCCACATCCCTGACCCGCGTCTGGACAGCGCTCCAGTCGTTGTTTTCTTTCTCTATTTCAAAAAGCGAAAGACCGTGCAGCTTCTCTTCTATATGCCGAATATCCACCGGGTGGAAAATGCCGAGTTTAAGCAGATGCGCAGCTACCGCTTCGACGTTCTCCCGTAACACCACAAAACTGACCAGTTCCATTGCCGCCGGCGTAATCATAGATTGAGCAGAGGCAGAATGTGCTCCTTGTCCCAGCCGAATTGTTTGGCGTTCAGTATAGAGATGATATTTCTCGTCTCCCGGTGTTTAAGCACCAGATATCCCAGGACGGTGCCGACAGTGAACGGAAAACCCGCCAGGGCCTTTTTGACTTCCTGGAGCAGGAAGGAATATAAAAATGCTTCCATCGCCGCCATATTCCCTTCGACCATTTCCTTGATCCGCGCATAGGGGCCAAGGGACACGCTCTCCACGACTTTGGTGAGTCCGTCTGAAACGTAGAGCTCCCTCACCCGGTCCTTGGCGATCCAGGCTCCCCCGGGAATGAACCATTCCAGCATCTCCCCGATCCCCAGAGAATAATATTTGCGCAAACGGACCAGCCAGTTGATATTCTGGATGTCGATCTCGATACCCAGGATCCTGGCGGCTATGCCCCGGTCAACCCCGGTAAACCGCTTAATCGCTTCGTTGAGACGATTATAATAGTCCAGATCCAGCCCGGTTTCCAGGTAAAAAGAAGCGTTGTGCGCCCGATATTTTTCCCGGACGTTCATTAACGCGTTTTTATACGGGGTATGATCCAGTAAGAGTATGATTTCTTCGATAGTGGGCGCCGCAAGCACTTTTTTGAAATCGATATCGAAACTGATTACCGGCTGCACGATATAGTCTTGCAGATCGACCGGGGCTTTTTTATGCCAGATCCGCAGGACAACCTTGAGCTCTTCGATCTCGTATCTCTGCAGAAGCAAAGTCACAAAATCCTTTTCCGGCTGGCCGGAGAGCATGGCGAAGAGCTTTTGATGTAAGGCGATATCATGGCGAAAAAGAGCCCGTTCTATCCGGGAAATCTCGAAATTCTCGGACGAAACTCCTTCAAAGATATACGCATAGGGAGTTTTGCGCAACAGCTCAATCACTTCATCCCGATTGCCGGCTTCAAGCATCGAAGTAAACGTCGCCGGGTCAAGAAGAAACGAAAGCATTGCCCGGATCTTGGCGTTGGCGAAGGAATATTTTGAGAGTTGACGCATGAGAGCCTACGGGTTGATCTCTATGACTCTGGTAAAGATACTTTGCGCGATTGCAGGGATAGTCTTTTCTTTGGCTTTGGCCCGGCCGGAAACTTGAGACCGGATATCCGCCAGTGCTTTTTCCTTTTCGGCGAGCAGCTGCTGGGAGATGTCATCACGGCGCTTTTGAGCAAGCGCTTCCGATTCCAGGACGGTCTGTTCCAGAATTGCCTGCGCATCTTTCTTGGCCTGCTGCACAATGCGCTCGCCATCCTGGCGCGCCTGTTCAAGCTTGGCGTTAGCCAGCGCTTCTTCCTTCAGTATCTTATCTACGGTCTCTTTCATGAACAAAACCTCATGTGCGGCATACTATGCCATACGTATAGATAATTATTATATCGCTGCCGCAATGAGGTGTCTATTCTTTTTTGAACGACCGCTCTCAACCGATAGCCGGAGAGCCGCGCTCTTCGGTTCTGATGCGCACGCATTCCTTCAGATCCAGGACGAAAATCTTTCCGTCGCCGGTTTCCCCGGTTCTAGCGCCTTTGATGATCGCTTTCACGGTCGGCTCCACAAAACCGTCGTTAACCGCTATCTCCAGGCGGACCTTACGCAGCAGATTCCCGGATTCCCTGGCGCCGCGGTACACCTCAGTTACCCCTTTTTGACGACCATGTCCCAACACTTCATTCACGGTCAGCAGATTCACTTCGGCCTTATACAACTCTTCTTTGACTTCCTCCAGCTTGTCCGGCTGGATGATCGCAATAATCAGCTTCATTCCACCCTCCTTGCCCACAAGGGCAATACCCGCGCAATTCCGATCTGCGCGGGGTATAACACCGCTACTCCAGCACCGTGTACGCCCGTTCGTGATGTTGAGACAGATCCAGCCCCAGCGACTCTTCTTTTTCCCCTACCCGCACGCCGACCAGAGCGTCGACCACTTTGTAGATGACGATGGTGACGATGAAAGAATAGACGATAGTGATACCCACGGCGATCAATTGCACCAGGAACAGCCTGGGATTGCCGAAGAACGCACCGTCGGCTCCCGCAGGATTCACCGCTTTGGAAGCGAACAGCCCGGTTGCCAGAGCGCCCCAGATGCCGCCCACGCAATGCACCCCGAAAGCATCCAGAGAATCGTCGTACCCCAGCGCGGGCTTGATCACGCTTACCGCAGTATAGCAAAAAACACTGACCAGCAACCCGATGACGATTGCCGGAACCACGCTCACAAACCCGGCAGCAGGAGTAATAGCCACTAGCCCGGCAACCGCGCCCGAACAGACGCCCAACAACGTCGGTTTGCCGTTACGCATCCATTCGATCAACGCCCAGCTTAACCCCGCGGCTGAAGCGGCGGTGGTCGTCACAACAAAAGCATTAACCGCCAGTCCGTTTGCCGCCAGTGCGCTTCCGGCGTTGAACCCGAACCATCCGAACCACAACAGCCCCGTACCCAGGGCTACAAACGGCATATTGTGGGGAACCGGAACATTCTTTTCCACATGTTTGCGCTTTCCTATGATCAATGCCGTAACCAGCGCGGCTATGCCGGCATTGACGTGCACCACGGTACCGCCGGCAAAATCCAAAGCGCCAAGAGCGCGCAGCCATCCGCCGATGCCCCAGACCCAGTGACAGACCGGATCGTAGACAAAAGTCGACCAGAGCAGGATAAAGATCAGAAACGCCGAAAATTTCATCCGCTCGGCAAAAGCGCCGATGATCAACGCCGGAGTAATGATTGCGAACATCGCCTGAAAGATCATGAAGGCTTGATGCGGAATAGTGCCGGCATAAGCGGCATACGGCTCGAACCCCACGCCGTTAAGCCCCATCCAGGCGAATCCCCCCCAGAACCCCTTGCCCGGAGCAAAAGAAAGGCTGTAGCCGCAAAGCACCCATTGCACTCCCACCAGACACATGATGATAAAACATTGCATGAGCACGCTCAAAATGTTCTTCTTGCGCACCATGCCGCCGTAAAAGAAGGCCAGCCCCGGCGTCATCAACAGCACCAGCGCCGCAGATATCAGCACCCACGCGGTATCTCCTGTATTCATAGCTTCCTCCTATAGTAGAGCGTGATCACAGCGCTTTTTCTCCGCACTCCCCGGTGCGGATACGCACGGCTTCTTCCACCGGATAGACGAATATCTTGCCGTCACCGATCTGCCCGGTGCGAGCTGCCGTACAGATGGCCCGGATGATCGCCGGGACATGCTTGTCCGCAGCGATCAGTTCCAGTTTGGTCTTGGGAAGGATACCCACTTTAAATTCTTCCCCCCGCAGTCTCTGTACCGTTCCCCGTTGATTCCCGTGGCCATCGACCTGGATCAGGGTCAACCCGGCTATCGCAACCTGCTCCAGGGCTTTACGTACCGCCCCGACTTTTTCCGAACGGATCACCGCTTCGATTTTCTTCATCCCGTCCTCCTTCAACAAAAAAGGCGTCTTCGATCCGAACTGTTGTCTGGATCTAAGACGCCCGCGTCAGAAAACTTTTGCGTTCAACGCAAAAAACGACCTCAAATGAAAAACGTTCGCTGTCCGGCGAACGTCATCGTACTTTCACACATCGCTGTGTCATGCTCTCAAGTCTGCCATGTATACAAGTAAATCTGCGCGCCGGCTGGTAACCTGTATTTACTTCACCTCCCGGTAACGGACGAAGATCAATCGAGATACTTACGGCATTTTTCGCGGATCGCCCGGGTTAGTTTTATCACCCGCACATGCGAAACGCCCAGTTTCGCTCCGATCTCGCGGGTAGTCAATCCCTGGCTTAAAAAAGGAAGCAGTTCTTTTTCTTTCACGGTCAGACCGTTATTGCGGATCACATCCGCGAGCATGCGGTCATTGAGATACTCCAGGTAATCCGCAGCCGCTTCCCGATCGCGCTTCCAGAGCAGCGATTCCGGATGCTCATCGGTTTCGCCGGCGTGTTCATCGATGCTGATCAGCCGATTGCGCCCTTTGATCGTGCGCACAAAATTCTTGAGATGAAAATAACAGCCCTGCAGGATATAACTGTCCGTTTTGTCGGACAGGTTGCCTTGCGTATACTCCATCCATAAATGCACCGCTGCTTCCTGCATCAGGTCGTCGCTGGATACCGAAGGACTGCAGGTGTATATCCTGTGCGCGATGCCTTTCAGCCGGGGGGTAAATTTCTCCAGAACCCGCTCGAATGTGATCATGCTTCACCTGCCTTTCTACGCACCCGTTGAGCCCGTATCGCTATACCGATTGGTCACGGGCATGCGCCGGTCTCTGCCGAACGCTTTGGGCGTGATTTTGATACCCGGGGGCGCCTGACGACGCTTATATTCGGTACGATCGACCAGGCGCACCACTTTTTCCACTATCGCTTGCGCATAGCCTTTGCCGGCGATATCCCGGGAACTGCGGTCGTTTTCTATATACTCCTTGAGAATCGGGTCAAGCAGCGCATAGTCCGGCAACGAGTCGCTGTCTTTCTGGTTCGGCCGCAGCTCCGCAGTAGGAGGCTTGGTAAAGATACGCTGCGGGATCGCCGCATGCAGGCTGTTGCGGAAAGCGCACAGCCGGTACACAAGCGTCTTCGGAACGTCTTTGATCACCGCCAGCCCTCCGGCCATATCGCCATACAGCGTGGCGTAACCGGTGCTCATCTCGGACTTATTCCCCGTGGTCAACACCAACCACCCGAATTTATTGGAAAGAGCCATGAGGATGTTGCCCCGGATACGCGCCTGCAAGTTCTCTTCAGTGACGTCTTTGCCCCTCCCCGTGAAATGCGGCTCTAAAACCAATAGATACATTTTATAGATATGCTCGATACTGATCTGCTGGAACTCAATATGCAGATTCTCTGCCAGCATCTGCGCGTCTGTCAGTGATTCCTGCGAAGAGTAGCGCGAAGGCATGAATACCCCGGTTACATTATCCTGCCCCAGCGCATCTACCGCTAGACACGCCACCAGCGCGGAATCAATACCGCCGCTTAACCCCAGAACCACCTTTTTGAACCCGTTCTTGACGACATAGTCGCGCAGCCCCACCGCCAGCGCGCGATACACCTCGGCGACAGGCTCAAGCGACTCTGCATCCCTGCGGATCAAAACCGGCTTATTCCGGCTGCCCCGCGGGCAGCCCAGATTCAGCGCTGCTTTGCTCTTCCTGTTCCCGGCAGGCTTGAGCTGCAGGTCCGCAAAAAGCATATCCTCGCGAAACGCGGGCAACCGTACAACCACCTTTCCCCGCCCGTCAATCATCATGCTCTGGCCGTCAAACACAAGCTCATCCTGTCCTCCGATGAGATTGGTATATACGATAGGAAGGCCGTAGTGCCTGGCCTGCCGGCAAACCGTCTGTTCCCTGATTTTCTGTTTGCCCATATGATACGGGGAAGCGCTCAAGTTGAGTATACATCCGGCTCCCAGTCGAGCCTGCTCATCCAGCGGACCACCGGCAAGCCAGATATCTTCACAGATCGTCACCCCGAACATATGGTGCGCGTAGGCAAAAACTCCGGGCCGCTGACCCGGCGTGAAATAACGCTTTTCATCAAATACGCCGTAGTTCGGCAGAAGCTTCTTGTGATAGATCCCGGCGACCGCTCCCCGGTACAGGATAGCCGCGGCATTGAAAATCCGTCCTCCCGCTTTATCCACACATCCCACCACCGCAATAATGTCCGGGACCGCTGCCGCGAGTTGCCCCAGCGCGGTCAGGTTGTCCGCGATAAACGACGGTTTGAGCAACAGGTCTTCCGGCGGATACCCGGTCAAAGACAATTCCGGGAAAACCACTATATCCGCTGCGTGCGCGTGCGCCCGTTCGATACAAAAGCGGATCTTTTCTTTATTCCCCTCGATGTCTCCCACGGTCGCGTTCATCTGGGCGCATGCTATACGCGTGATTGCCGCAGCTTTTCCGGACATCTCGCAGTCTCCTTAAGCAAAAAATCCCGGACTATACATCTACCTCTGATGTATAATCCAGGACGTCGTTATCCTTTGCTCCCTCACAACATGCCGGTGTGGGGACTGAAAAACAAAAAACGCTCGCTTTCGCGAACGTCACTGTTCAGCTTCATTCATTGCTTACAGAAAGAAGTATAGCACGTCAGAGCGATTTGTCAAGCAAAAGAAGACGCGGTGCTGCGACGCAAAAGCATCTGTACCCGCGCCAGAAGCTTTTCGTAATCAAACGGCTTGGTCATATAATCATCCACTCCGGCATGCAAACCGGCCAGTTCGCTGGCTTTATCTTCCCGGGCGGTGAGCATCAGGATGGGAATACCCGCAGTGGAGAGATTCGAACGCAGCTGTTGGGTGGCTTCCAACCCCGTCTTCTTGGGCATGGTCACGTCAGTAATGACCATATCCGGTTTTTCGCTCATAACCAGCGCGATCAACTCTTCCCCGTCTCTGGCATGGCTGACCTGAAATCCGGCATGCTCAAGATAGGCGCCGAGCAATTTGTGTATACTCTCATCGTCATCCGCCACCAGGATATGCGTTCCTTTGCGCTGGATGCCCGGAGATTCCCCGGTATTCGTACCCATGGGAATCAGCTCCGCCACCCGCGCGACTTCTTCCAGCGTGGTTATACCCTGGGATACTTTAGCGATACCCGCTTCGGCCAGAGTCCTTAACCCGTGGTTACGCGCCTGCTGGAATACCGCTTCCTCGCTGAAACCGGAATCGATGATACGACGGATTTCCATGGTGATCGGCAGGAGCTCGAAAATTGCGATCCGGCCGAAATAGCCGCTGAAATTACAGCTGGCGCACCCCCTGCCCCGGTACGTCTTGCGTAATGTGGAATTGTCGAAATACTCCAGGAACAGCTGAACAGTCTTCTCATCAGGCCGGTACTCTTCCTTGCACAACGGGCAAATGCAACGCACCAGCCGCTGGGCAACGATCAACAGCAGAGCCGAAGAGAGCATATACGGCTGCAGCCCCATATTCATCAACCGCGACAGGGTCGCCACGGCATTGATCGTATGCAGGGTCGAAAACACCAGATGCCCGGTCATGGCGCTTTTAAAAGCGATCTCGGCGGTCTCTTCATCGCGGATCTCGCCGACCGAAATAATGTCCGGGTCCTGCCGCAGAATGCTGCGCAGGCCGGCGGCGAACGTCAGATCGATAGCCGGATTGACCTGGATCTGGTTAATCCCGTCCATCAGATACTCGACCGGATCTTCGAGAGTAATGATGTTGCGTTTGCCGTCTTTTAAAACATTCAAAGCCGCGTAAATGGTGGAATTCTTGCCGGCGCCGGTCGGCCCGGTAACCAGAACCATCCCCTTGGGGCGGTGAATAGCGTCGGTGAACATGCCCAGCTCCTGGGTCTCCAAGCCGATCCTGTCCAGGACGATTTTGGCTTCCTGGGGATCGAGAACTCTCAATTCCACCCGCTCGCCGAAAACCGTGGGCAGCGTGGATATGCGGATATCGATCTTTCTTTTATCCAGCACTATCCTGACCCTGCCGTCCTGCGGCTTTCTGTTTTCCGATATATCGATACCGCCCATGATCTTGATTCTGCCGATCAGCGAAGCGTACGTGATTGCCGGAAGAGTCATGATCTGCCGCAGTTCACCGTCGATGCGATAGCGCACCAGCACTTCGTTCTCTTTCGGTTCTATGTGAATATCGCTGGCCCGGTTTTTGATCGCATCGTGAATGATCATATGCGCCAATTTTACCGCCGGCGAATGGATATCCCGGCTGGCGCTGACATCGACCGCCTGACGCCCGAACGCCGCATCCTGGTCGATGGACAGATCGCCGCATGTCTGCGTGTTCTTGAGCAGGTCATAAACGACATCATCGGCGTGATACGCTTTTTCAATGGCCTTGACGATCTGGCTTTCTATGGCCAGAACGGATGTAACCTGTTTTCCGGACACCGCGCGCATCTGATCTATGACCAGGCTGTCTTCCGGATCGCTCATCGCGATAACCAGCGCATCCGCCTCCACGCGCAACGGAATGATGCTGTATTGTTTAGCGGTCTCGTAAGGAATAAGTTTGAGCGCTTCCGCGTCGATGAACTCTTTATCCAGGTCGCATACCGGCATATTGAATACATGCGACGCCGCAGTCATCAGATTCTGTTCGGTCACGGAATGCATTTCCAGCAGCAAAGTCAATAGCGGCTTTTTAGCGCCGAGCTGCTTTTCCTGCGCTTCCTGCACCTGTTCAGGACTGATGACATGCTCCCTTAACAACGCTTCCAGCAATATCGACACCATTCACTCCTTGCCTGCGAAGGCAATACGTATGCTTTTTTTAGCGTAAGGTATGCAATACCTTTGATTGCTAATTAGTTATCGGCATTCCGGGAGAGATACTTGAGGGATAAAAGCCATTACGGGACAAAGCGTTAGACGACTTTAAAAAACAGGCCGGATCATGGTAATGACCCGGCCTGCCGGTGAAATGCACCGCGATGCGTTATGTCAAACGATTACACTAAACCCTGATCGATCATGGCGTCCGCCACTTTGACGAACCCGGCGATATTGGCGCCTTTGACATAATTGATATACTTGCCTTCTTTTCCATACTTGACGCATGAATCATGTATCTTGATCATGATCTGATGCAATTTCTCATCCACTTCTTCTCTGGTCCAGGCTAAACGCTGGCTATTCTGGGACATTTCCAGACCGCTGGTAGCGACGCCGCCGGCATTGGAAGCTTTGCCGGGAGCATACAGGATCTTCGCTGCCTGAAAAACTGCGATCGCCTCCGGAGTAGACGGCATGTTCGCGCCTTCGGCCACGCACATGCAGCCGTTCTTGACCAGTTTCTTGGCGTCAGCTTCATCGATCTCGTTCTGCGTGGCGGACGGGAATGCGATATCGCATTTGACTTCCCACGGCCGCTTGCCTTCCAGGAATTTGCAGCCGTACTTCTGGGCATATTCTTTGATGCGCCCGCGCTTGACGTTCTTAAGCTCCAGAACGAATTTAAGCTTCTGTTCGCTGATCCCGTCAGCGTCATAGATATATCCGTCGGAATCGGAGAGCGTCACCGGTTTTGCTCCCAGCTGCAGCAACTTCTCCACGGTATACTGGGCGACGTTGCCGGAACCGGATACGGTGCAGACTTTACCCTCAAGGGACTCGCCGCGGGTACGCAGCATTTCCTGGGCAAAATACACGCAGCCATAACCGGTAGCTTCCGGACGGATAAGGCTGCCGCCCCAGTTCAATCCTTTACCGGTGAGAACCCCGGTAAACTCGTTGCGCAGTCTTTTGTACTGGCCGAACAGAAAACCGATCTCGCGGCCGCCTACGCCGATATCGCCGGCAGGCACATCCGTATCCGGACCGATATGTCTTTGCAGTTCGGTCATGAAACTCTGGCAAAAACGCATTACTTCATTATCGGACTTTCCTTTGGGATCGAAATCCGAACCGCCCTTGCCGCCACCCATGGGCAGCGTGGTCAGACTGTTCTTGAATACCTGCTCAAAAGCCAGGAATTTCAGGATCCCCAGATTCACGCTGGGATGCAGACGCAATCCGCCTTTGTACGGCCCGATGGCGCTGTTCATTTCAATGCGGAAACCGCGGTTTACCTGCACTTCGCCTTTATCATCCAGCCAGGGAACGCGGAAGATGATTATCCGTTCAGGCTCAATGATTCTCTCAAGGATTTTTGCCTTGAGATACTTGGGATTCTCTTCGATAAACGGCATTACCGTTTCCACGACCTCGCGAACCGCCTGATGAAATTCTTTCTCACCGGGGTTTTTCGCGATAACCAGTTCCATGAATTCGTCAATTCTCTTCGACATCTCTTCTCCTCCTTGCCCGCAAGGGCAACACTTGCGCATATTCCAATTGCGCAAGGTATGTTCCCGCAAGGGCAACACTTGCGCATATTCCGATTGCGCAAGGTGTATTCCCGCAAGGGCGACACCGGCGCACCACCTGTCTGCGTCGGGTGTGTTGATTGATACGCGGCCTGTTTTGCCTTATTTACGTTCATCTATGCTACGATTGCCTGTTTTTTAGGCACATTGAAAAACAAAAAAGACGACCTTGTCACTTCCAAGGACGTCTTTGTCCACAGCAGTTAGGTTGTTATGATAGCACCCGACCATACTTTGTCAACAGGTTTTTTAGGATTGCGCGCGCTCAACCCCGTTCAGGACCGCTTCGACCGCTTGCAGCACATCCTGAACCTCGATCGCCTGCAAGCAGCGGAATCCCCGGGTACACCGGTGAGCGAAGCATTGCGGACAACCGGGATCTTTTTGCACTACCCGGCTGCGCGGGCTTACCGGCCCCCAGCGCAGCGGCCCCACGCCGGGATCTCTCCTGCCAAAAAGAGCGACCACCGGTACCCCCAGAGCGGAAGCGATATGCATCGGCCCGGTGTCTGTGGAAATGAACACTGCGGCTCGCTGCAGCACCGCAGCTTCCTGCATGATCGTGGCCCGGGCGATCATATTGACGGCCGGAGCGCGCATTTCCTTAAGCACCTGTTCGGCGATTGCGCGATCCGTCTCTCCGGAAAAAACCATCACTTTGCACCCCCAGCGCTGAATGACGGCATCGGCAACCGCGGCATACCGCTGCGGCAACCAGGTGCGCGACGGATCATTGGTGCCCGGATGGAGGATTACCAGCCGATCCGCAGGCAGGATATGCGCCTGATCCAACGCTTGCGCGGCCCACTCCCGCTCACCGGCACCTATCCCCAGGAACAATGCCGGCCGCTGGGGCTCGATGCCTAAAGAACGGATAAGATCCAGATTATAATCGATCTCATGCTTTTTTCCGAGATGTTTGCTGTTCTCGAGCGTATCGGTAAGCAGGAAACTGCCTTTGCCGCTGTAACCGACCCGATGAGGGATCCCGGCCAGGAAGGTCAGCAGATGATTACGGATGGATGGATGCAGGATAACCGCCAGATCAAACCGGTGCTGCCGGAGGACGCGGACCATGCCCAGGGTTTTCCACCAGCTTCTGCCGATGCCGGCTTTGTCATAGGGGATTATCTCGTCGATAAACGGATTGTGCTTCACCGCCGGGAAGGTATAGGGACGGACCAGCAGCACCAGATAGGCGCGCGGATACGCTTCACGCAACGCCTGAAATACCGGCGTCGAAAGGATGACATCGCCGAGTTTGTCGGTGCGGACGATCAGGATCCGCCGGACGGCATCCTCTCCGGGCAACGCTCCGACAGGTAATCCGGGCTGGGTCAGAAAACGCCGGGCGGCCTGGAAAACCGCGTCCGGCCGGATACTGGTCAGACAATAGCAATGACCGAAGCGACATAACGCCTGCTGGCAGGGCCGGCAGGCAATATGTTTGAAAATCGCCTGCTTGCGCCGCGACCAGGGTCCGTAACGAACTTCGTCCGTAGGACCGAACAGCGCCAGTACCGACCGGTCAAGATAACTTGCCAGATGCAACGTAGCGCTGTCGTTGGTAATGATCAATTCCGCGATGCGCACCAGCGCAATTAATTCGCGCAGCGTCGTCTTTCCGGTGAGATCGATAACGCCGTTGCAGGCAGCGGCAATACCGCGGTTATTCTCGACATCGGCGCTATCCCCTACCAGGATAACCCGCACCCGCAGTTCCTTGATCAAGCGGCGGGCCAGTTCGGCAAAATGCTCCTTCGGCCAACGTTTGGTCAGGCTGCGCGCACCGGCTGAAAGCAGTACCGGTTTTTCTCCGGCATTGACACCGTACCCGGCAAGCAGACGTTGCACCCCGGCGATTTCTTCTGCAGAACTATTCAGGCAGCCGGGGCGGGGCTCGTGCGTCTGATGCGGGAAATGGGACACGGCGGCAAGATGACGCTCCTTCATATGCGCGCTGCGGGCCAGTCGATACGCTTTCCGCGACTTTAAACGCGCCGGCACCAGATAGCCGAACAGGCTGTTGCGCAGATCTATGACCGCATCAAACCGTCCGGCAGAGAGCTTCTTGAGAAGAGCGAACTTTTCCCGCAGCGGTGCATGTTTATCATACACGATGACCTGCTCTACCGAGGCATCCTGCGCAAAGATGTCCCGGGCGCGCGGACTGACCACTACCGTTATCCGGCACCCGGGAAAGATCTGCTTGAGCCGATCCATCACCGGTAAAGTCAACACGACGTCGCCGATGTTGCTCAAGGTGACAAAAAGAATATGTTTAGCCGCGATGGACATAGGTTTTAACCGCCCGCATCACTTTCTCCGGAGTAATGGCGTTCATGCAACGATGATCGTTACAGTCGACCCGATAACAGGGGATCGTGCAACCGACCGCTTCCTGCAGAACGCTGACCCGGTCAGCCGGATACGGACCGGTAAGCAGCGGCGCGGTCGGACCGAACAACGCAATGATCCTGACGGCCCCCGCGGCATTGGCGATGTGCAATGGTCCGGAATCGGCGCTGATGAACAGACGCAGCCGCTTGCACAACGCGGCAAACTGTCCCAGGGACAGTTTACCGCAGGCGCTGATCACCCGTCCGGCGCCCATCAATTGCTGGATCTGCCCGGCCAGGGATGCATCCTGTTCGCCGCCCGTAATGATTACCTGCATGCCGCACTCGCTGATCAACCGCTCGGCCAGCTGCGCCCAATACTCTTTCGCCCAGCGCTTCGGCGCCCAGTTACCTCCGGGATTGATCGCCGCCAGAACCCCGGACCGCTCCAGACCCTGCTCCCGGAGAAAACGTTGTGCGTACTCGGCATCCCGGGAGGCAATAAAAAATTCCGTGTGCCGGTCCTTGATCTCCAACCCGGCGCCGGCAATCACCCCGAGATAATAATCGATACGGTGAACCCTCAATAGATCGGGAGCGATGATCCTGCGGCTCAACAACCATCCCCGTTTGGAAGTATAATAACCCACCCGCTGCGCTATCCCCGCTGCGGCAACGATCAACGCGCGGGAAAACGAACGGTGCAGCAGGAAAGCGGTATCAAAACGCTTTTTCCGTAAGGCCAGGCTGAAGGCGATCTTACCCCACAGGCTTTTTTCCCTGCCCTGTTCGTCGAACAGGATTATTTCATCAAGGTGTGGATTCCCGGCCAGCACGGCCTGGCAGCGGGGCGGGATAATACAGGCGATATGCGCGTCGGGGAAATTATACTTTATGTTACGCAGGACCGCGGTAGAAAAAACCACGTCCCCCAGCCAGTTGACATTGAACACCACGATACGCCGGGGCTGGTTGAGAAAACGAGTATCCGGAGGTTTATTTATGACGGTTTTCCCGTATGACATTATAATACCCGCTTATTTCTACCCAGAAAATAAACATGTGTGCGGCGTTTTCGGAGATGCGCAGTCGCTTGAGAGCGAAGACATCATCATCGGCGCAATTCTTTCCCGGATTGGTCACTACTGCCGCGGCGTACCCCGCTTCCTGCACCAGTTGTCTGACGGTAGGGCTGAACCTGCCGCAGGGATAGGAAAAAGTGTTCGCCGGTTCGCCGAGCAGCTGCGCGAGCTGTATTCTTGATCCGGTTATCTCGGCGTGCAAACGGACGGGATCATCGATCTGTTCCAGAAAAGGATGCGTGAGGGAATGGCTGCCGAATGTAACCAGACCGGAAGCGCGCATTTCGCGTATCTGTGCCAAAGTTAATCTGCCCGGTTTGCCGATATCTTCCACAATAACGAATATCGTGGCCGGCAATCCGTACTTCTTGAGAATGGGGTACGCGTAGATATAGTTATCCTCATTGCCGTCGTCGAACGTCAACACCACCGCCCGCGCAGGAATGCGTGCGTGGCCGGCGAGGATCCGGGCGGCCGCTTCAAGAGAAAGCACGTTGTACCGGTGCTTTTTGAGAAATGCCATCTGGCGATCGAAGGTGCGCGTTGAAACGATCAAACGGTTGCCCGCCGGGACCTGCGGCTGAACCGAATGATACATAGCGATAGGCAGCACGTATTTGGCGCGCGCATACAGCACGCCAGCAATCAGCGCCACAACGGCGACGATAACCGCCGCCCGTTTGATTATCCGCGTCCGTTGTTGAGACATTCCCGGTATACCTCCTCTGTCCGAAAGAGCATCTCGGCCTGCGAAAAATTGTGGTTGATGAACGTCCGCGCGGTATCGCCCAGCCGCTGCGCCAGCTTTTCATCTTCGATCACTTCCACCAGCGCTTCGCCGAGCCTGGGGCTGTTTTTCGCTTCCACCAACAGGCCGTTTTCCCGGTGCGTGATCAAATTCCGGATGCCGCCGATATCCGAGCCGACACACGGCAGCCCCGCAGCCATCGCTTCCATCAGGCTCAACCCCAGACCTTCTTTCAAGGAAGGCATGGCAAATACATCAATCACCGAAAGCGCCTTGACGGTATCGTATACTTTGGTGATAAAGGTGACTTTCTTTTCGATGCCCAGCCTGGCGGCCAGACGCGCCAGGTGGGAATATTCTCTGCCGTCGCCGACAATCAACAACTGCGCCTGGGGGACACACTTGAGCACCGCAGGCATCGCTTCCACCAGATAACGGTAGCCTTTGACATCGGATAACCTGCCGATCGCCCCGACAACCGGCCCTCCCCCGAGTCCCAGCGCGCGTTTGAGTGAATACTTATCCCGCTGTACCGACGCAGCCGGGATGATAAACCGGTCCAGATCGATCCCGCTGTAGACCAGCCGGACCATCGATTCCTTCAAACCAAAATCGTCGATCAGATGGAATTTGACCGAATCGCTGATGGCAATCACTCTGTCCCCCCAGCACGGGTATAACCGGCGGAACATGCGGTTCCTAAAAAATCCGTGACAGGTGGTGATGTGCGGAATATGCGCGCGGGAAGCCAACAGCGTGCACAGGACCTGCGTTACCCGGGTATGACTGTGAATCAGCTGTATATCTTTTTCCCGGACCTGTTGCTTCAGCCGGACCAGGCTCAAGCCCAGTTTCACCAGATGCGCTTCGGACTTGGTGCGTATGGGTATCGGGATATGCACGATCCCTTCATCGGTGAACTTCGGCAGGCACTCCCCTCCGCTGGAAGCGATATAAACCGCGTGGCCTCTTTTCTTGAAGCCTTTGGCCAGAGTCAGGATATAGCTGGTGATGCCGCCGATATTCAGATGAGTGGTTACATAGAGTATATTCATGGGCGTTTACCCTGCGATAATGACAACAAAGAATCTATCCCCCGGAGCACCTCTTCGGCAGTGATCGCTTTCATGCATTTCAACCGGGCGCATTTGGATTTATAACAGGGGGTGCAACCGAGCTGTTTATGTATCACCACGCATTGCAAAGCAGGAGGCAAATGCCTGCGCGGGTCGGTCGGCCCGAAGAGGGCGATAAACGGCGTGCCCATCGCCGCAGCGACATGCAGGGGAGCCGAATCTCCGGAGATATACACCTGGCAGCGCTTGATCAAACATGCCAGCTGGTTGATGGTCAACTTGCCGCAGCTGTCGATCAGCTTGAGCCCGGGAGCGGTGACCCGGAGCTGCTCCACCAGAAAGCGGTCATCTGCGGTACCGGTGATCACCACCCGGATATCCCGCCGCCCGAGTTCTTCGCAGAGCCGGATAAGATGCTCCCGCGGCCAGACCTTGCTGGACCAGCGTTTGCTGGCACTGGCGTTGATGCCCACAACAACCTGATGCGCGCTTAACCAGTGCGAAGCCAGAAAATCGTCGACGCATTTCTGATCTTCGGCGGTAGGGAACAATTCCAGCGCTGCCGCCCCGGCGTCCATCCCGAACTGTTTGAAGATACGGAACTGATGCTCCACCGGCCCCAGAGCCGCGCCATCGTCCTTTACCGAGTAGTTGAGCAAAAATCCCCATTTTTTATTATTATACCCGTACCGTTTCAAGGCCATGGTCAAAGCCGCCAGAAGATGGCTGCGGCGGTTGTTTTGCAGATCGATAACCATGTCAAAATGCTTGCGCCGCAGCAGTGAAGCCAGGCGGGTAAACGCATTGACCCCTTTATCCTTGTTCTTGAAGTCGCATACCAGCAACTCGTCGATATGGGGATTGCGCAGTAGAATATCCTTGAAATCGGCTCCCACCAGGAAGCTCAAGGAATACCGCGGACGGGGGAAACGCTGGCGCAGCGCGCGCACGGCCGCCGTGGAAAGGATAATGTCTCCCAGAGAACTGAATTTGATCGCCAGAATCTTGGTCTGCTCCAGAGCCTCGCGATAAACCGCCAGCGTCCGCTCCACCATCAACTCCACGCCATAACGCTCCTTGACCCGCGCATAGGCCTGTTCGGCGAGCGCATTGGCCAGCGCGGGGTCTTTGCCGATACGTACCACTGCATCGGCCATCGCCTGCGGATCGGCCGGCGGGACCAGCAATCCTGTTTTCCCATCGTCGATGATATCGACAACCCCTCCTACGCTGGTGGCCACCACCGGCACTCCCGCCGCCTGCGCTTCCACGATCACCCGGCCGAACGCCTCCTGAGTAGTAGTCGCCAGCACCAGCACGTCAAGATGCTGCATGATTTCAGGAATATCTTTTTGCGCGCCCAGGAATTCCGTGCAATGCCACAGCCCCAGCCGGCGGGTCAACACCCGCATCTGTTCTTTATACGCCTCCTTGGAAGCAGGAGCGTCACCGACTATCCAGATTTTGAGCTTTGGCATGATGCGCGCTGCGCGCGCCATGGCCTTGAGGAAATACAGATGTCCTTTGATCGGCGTCAAACGCCCGATAATGCCGATATTATATTCCCGGTGCTTGCGTTTCGACGGAGGAACAAAGCTGAAACGTTCACTATCAACGCTGCGCGGGATCAAACGGATCCGCTCATGCGGCACGCCGAAATCTTCGATCATGTGCCGGGCAATGACATTGCTCAAAACAATGACCTTCTTGCCCCAGCCCATGACGTAACTGAACAGGTGCTTGGTATAATATCCGTGGCAGGTGGTAATAAATACCCGCTGGGTCCGGCGACTGGCCAGAAACGCCGACCAGGCGGGAATGCGCGATCGGGCATGAACGATATCGATATTCTCCTTCTTGATGATTTCCTCAAGTCGCGGCACAACCTTGAGCATATCGATGATCGATTTTTTATGCACCGGCAGCTGATAATGGATAGCGCCCAGGGCTTCGAGATCCTTGACCATCTCCCCTCCGGCGGAAACCACGACCGCCTTATGCCCCATTTTAACCAGGTATTTAGCCAGGTCAACGGTTCCCCGCTCGACGCCTCCCACACGCAATTCCGGTAAAACCTGAAGTATGTTCATAACACGCTTTCTAACGCTTGACTGACCCGTTGAGCATCGGGTAAAGCCACGGTCTGCGGCTGGCGCGCCCGGATCATCGCGATGACCCCGGATACCTCGTCCGGTTCAGCCAGATAGATGTATTTTTTTTCGGCACAGGACTGCAGAAACGTCTGATGCCGGGCGCTCAACCCGGGAGCGGTAAAAACAATCACATGATTCTTGCTGCTTGCCGCTTCGGAAATCATAGAGATACTTTCCGGAGAAACGACCGTTATCCGGCTCATTCCCAGAATACCGCCTACCGCAGCAGGAATATTGCGTTCGTTAGCGATCACCAGCAGTTTACAGCGCTCTTCCCGGCCCAGAACCTCCCTGGCTACGGCTTCCACGGGCGCCGACGTCCTGCGGGACGTTGTTACCAGTAAAGAAACATTGAGCGCTTCGGCGGACTGCCTGACCTGCTCCAGAACTGTCCGGACCGTCTGCGGCGGAAGACGGAATTGCTTGGTGTCGCCTCCCAGCAATACGCCGATGCACGCGTCCTGCCCCGGCGGCGCGGCAAGCAGCGGTGAAAGCTGATCGGACTGTTCGCGCAGATACTCCGGCGTAATAAGATTGAGCGCGCCCTGCGTTACCACCACATTCTTCCTGCGCGCCGGATGGTCGTGTTCCGGCATGACCACCAGATCGAACTTCTTGAAATCCAGAAAAGCGGGTTTGAGGATGGCCAGGGATTTGGCCTGATTCTCCCGGGCAAGCAACGCATTCACCGGCGCCACGCTTGAGCCGCAGGAAATAATGATGTCCGGTCGGACCCCGCAGAGCTGTTGGAACGTCGCCGGATCGACTGCCCGGCGCAAACACTGCAGACATCCCGGACAGGTCAACCGGTTCGAAAACAGACTGCTGCAGGCCTGAAGCATCTTAACGAGGGGCGCGCGAAAGCGCACCTCAACCGTGCGCATACGCGTCTGTATCTGTCTGGCCTGATAGTGCCGGCTCACCAGCTGCGCCAGAGCCTGCGACTGGCGCAGATGACCGGTCTTTCCGTCGCTTACAATCAACACTTCCCGCCAGACGGAATATTTCCAGATCCGATAGGACCAGAGATACTCCTGCGGATACCGGCGGATATACTCTTCGAATATCCGCACCAGCGACTGCAGGTTATCGCGCACCGCTTTTTCTTCGTCGCCGCTGCGCTGCAGCACAACCGGCGGTTGAATGATCATCTTGATCCGGGGTCCCCGCAAACGGGTGGAAAATACCGGAACGACCGCAGCGCCGTATTTGAGCGCCAGCCGCACCGCTCCGTAAGCCATGGACGCGGACCGGCCCATGAAATCAACCGGCAATCCGTCTCTTCCTCCCTGGTCAAGCGTCATCCCGATCGCTTCGTTGCTCTTGAGCACCCGGATCACTTCACGCAGCTGATTTTCTTTCTGCAGGAGACGGCACCCTCTCTGCCGGCGATACTCGTTGAGTACCCGGTTCAAACGGGGAAGCTTCTGCTCCCGGACAAACATCCAGAAAGGCACTCCGAGGTTCGCGGACAGGATATTGGATAATTCCCAGCTGCCGGCGTGCACCGAAACGAAGATCACGCCTTTGCCGTTATGGAAAGCGGCTTCAATGTTCTCCTTGCCCTCAATGGTAATATACCGATCGACATACCGCCGGTCGATCCGGGGGATGAGAAAAATCTCCATGATGTTCTGGCCGAAGCTGTGGTAGAAAGCATGCGTTATCCGGCGCAACGCAGCAAGCGACAGCGTGCCGCCGAAAGCGGTCTTCAAGTTGGCGTATACCAGCGTGCGATGCCTGGCGTCAAAGAAATGCACCAGATCCCCCAGCCGGCGGCCGAGCCAGAAAACAAAACCAACCGGCAATAACCGCAAACACGGGCCGGCGGATTTAAGTAGCAAACAACCCAGATAATCGGTGACGGAATCCCTGTTCATTGTTCGTTATTCTCATCTCTGCGGCCACGACATACACTGCGCACGGCAGATCCGCCGCCAGCGTCGCGGGGAAACGTACCGCGTCTTTTTCAGTGGTGATCAATAGATCGAGAGAGCGAGCCTCCTGACGCATGACGCTGATATCCGCGGGCGTATAGATATGGTGATCCCGGAACCGGTATACCGCTGCCACTGCGGTTCCCAGACCGCGTACCGTCTGCTCAAAAGCCGCGGGATTGCCGATGCCGGAAAAAACGCCGGCTCTCTTGCCTTTGAGTATCCCGGGTTCGAGCCGATGCCCGGCGGCATTCAATCGGAAGATCTCCGTAGGCACCAGTGCGGTCTCCACAATTTCCGCGCGGGGGTTAATCCGGGACAAGAACGACCTCAACGTCGCTGTATCCTGCGCCTGGCCGGCCTGATGCAGCACAAAAACATCGGCGCGTGTAAGCGCCGAAAGCGGTTCGCGCAGCACGCCCCGGGGAAGCAGATGCCGATTCCCAAAACCCTGATCAACGCCGATGGTGAGAATATTCAAATCCTTGATAATGCGCCACTGTTGAAAAGCGTCATCAAGGATAACCGCATCCACGCCATGATCCTTTATCGCCCGCCGTATAGTCTTGACCCGGTCTTTATCCACCAGCACCGGAACGTCGGGCAGCTTCGCGGCCAGCATCGCCGGCTCATCCCCGCCGCCATAACCCCGGGTAAGTATCGCCGTCTTCTTTCTTTGCGAGCGCACATACCGGGCGAGCCATTCCACCAGCGGAGTCTTACCGGTACCGCCCAGGGTAATATTACCCACGCCGATCACTTTACAGGAGGCCCGATAGGGATTGATCGCGTAGAAAAAAGCCAGGAAACGCACTGCCAGGCCATAGAGCAGGGAGAGCAAATAGAGTAAAAACGAGATTAAAGCGGCAAAAAAACCTTTGCGCTTATCCGTTACCAGTTCAAGGAAATAGTTGGTCAGATCCATGGTATCGTGCACCTTTTAACCCATCATTATACCGCCGAACCCTAAAAATCCCAAGCACTTTTGCTTCTCCTTAAGCTTTACGGAGACCGGTGGTTCTGTGGATATTCCCCCTGTCTTCAGGCAAGTTCGATGCGAATAGCAGTAACGCGGGATTTAAGGCAGGAAAGAGGGATCAAGCAGCTATGCGGCTGATGAGCCAGAGCCCGTTTTCCCAGATAGGCAGCGCGGATGGTAAGCGGCGCCCGGGCGCCAACCGACTTATGGTAGGTCACGGTCACGCTTTTTCCGCGAAGAGCAAAGCTGCAGGTGATGGACGCCGCACGAAAATCATCGGGGACAAGCTGCGGCTGCAGATCGATCGAGCCATGCACAAACTTGATGCCCAGGACTTCTTCCATCAGAGTATAGATATACCAGCTTGCGGAACCGGTCAAATAAGCGTATACACCCCGGCCCTGGCCATTGAAATATTCCGGAAGCACCGGCCCGATCCCGGCCCGGGAATGACAAGCCATCCGGTAAATCGAAGTTAGCACTTCACGCCCCTGGGCAATGCGACCTCGCTTGTACAAAGCATTGGCCAGCATGACATTCATATGGCTGAAGAAAGCGCCGTTTTCCTTCTCCCCGTAAGCAAATCCAAAAGCCCGCCCCAGTTCCATATACGGATGCTTCAGATCGGTATTCAAGCGGAATCCGGTTAGCGCTTTATCCTGCAGATGTTCTTTGATCGAGTGCCACGTCCGGGTAACCTGTTGTTCATCGGCAGCTCCGCTCATCAGCGCGAAAACCTGGGAAGGCAGGAACATCCGGACAGTTTTTCCCCGGAGACCTTCTGCCCGGCGACCGGTATCGTCATAATATCCGTTGAAAAAGCCCTGGGGCAGCCATTCCTGCTTGCGGATAATCCCGGAGAGAAAGGCCGCTTTCCGACGCAAGTCAGCTATCAGCATGTCGAGATCGACCTTGACGGTTTTACCGCTGATCTTTTCTACAGCGGCAAAATACCGGTCAAGCCGCCGGTTTTTGGCGCGTACGCTGGTATAATCCACCGGCTCCAGCAACATCAGTATCTCCTGGAACAGCTCCACGCTGCCGGCGGTCTTCTTCAGCTCTTCCAGGAAACGGCAGAGATCCTCCAGGTTATGCGCATACATACAGCTGAACGTCACGCTCTCGCCCCGGTTCGCAGCCATATCCAGGCCGTCGTTCCAATCCGCGTTCTCCAGACGGATGATATTATGCTCTCCGACGTTGAAAAACGGCACCAGATGCTGCACCAGCAAGTGCTCCAGGACGCTCCCCTGATACACCCGGCCTGCGGTTGTGCGCTGCAGAAAATCTTTCTGATCAAACGCCCGGTCAACGGCGCGGGCCCGGCGCAGCTGATGATCCCGGAAATAGGCTATCCGCTGACTCAATATGCCGGTATCGCCGGTTTTATCCATATACAAACGCAGGGTCAGATACGGCCAAACGCCGTGATCCATCCATACCCGGCTGATTTTGTTACGATCGGCTATGAAATCCCCGGTGCGGGTAATGATCGTGGCATTGGACCCGTCAAGCCGCACCCCGCGGAAGCTCTCCAGTATCAACCGTCTGGCTTTTTCCGGTTCGGTCAAAAGCAGGGTGAGCGCATCCTGCCAGAGATCACGCCATCCCCGGCCTCCTTTGCCGTAATCGAAATGCGGCAGGAATGAACAGCCGAAAAGCTTGCGTAACGTCGGCTGGAATTTAACCCAGAGCAGCCAGTTAGTATAGTCGTTATCCTGAAAATCGAAACGCAGCCCGGATAGATACGCCTGCCAGTAGTTTTTGGTACGCAGCAAAGCCGTTTCTACTTTATGCGGGGTATCGAGCGTCTGGAAACACTTCTTCGCCGCAGCGTAGCTTTCGGCAACTCCCATGATCAGCACATACTCGGCCTGCTCCCGGGGCTTGAGCCGTCTTCGGCTGAAACGCAAACCCGCGCACGCCTCTTTGCCGTCAACCCCCGGCTCATTGCGGCGCAGCGGAGGGGTATCTTTTACCACGGCGTCGGGCGAGCAGATATCTCCCCGGCCGTAGAAAGCGTCCAGGGTGGGAAATTGCCCGACAGGAGGCCGGGTGCTGTCTTCGTAACCCAGCACGTAATACAGCGTTTTATTCAATCGGTGTCCCCGTTCGTCAAAGATCATTGTCGGCGAGAGAACGATGCCAAAACGATCCATCTCTATGCGGTTAAGTAACGAGCTGACGTGACGATGGTCTCGCAGATTTTTTTCACTGCGGCCGAACAGGGGGATAAAGCTGGTCGGGGTTATTTCTACCGGATGTTTACCGGCATTGGTCAGGCGGATCCGCATCACTTCCGCGGAGCTGTCGTGGGGAATGAAATTGGTTATTTCTATGCGTAGCGCTCCGGAACGCTTGGTCAGCTTCTGATAAAGGAACCCGCACTCCAGACTGTCCTGCGCAGGACGCGACAGGCGGATCACGCGCCGGTCCACCCTGACAAAAAATTCCCGCCGGCACAAAAGACTGGAACGCAGATCTTCGCTGCTGGCGGGAAGCGTGAGGAAATGTTCGTTATCTGTTTTGATATCGCCGGAGAGATTCGGACTGATCGAGCTCAACAGGCTTCCGGTTTTATTGGTGAGCGGGAAATACAGATTGAACCCCTGCGGGTTCCGGATGACAAATGTGCCTTGTTGGTCGATGAATCGGTAATGCATGGCTCTTATGAGTAGCAGCCCCACATCTTCTGGGAAGATGTGGGGCTGTTAAAGATGTTCACTTCCGTATCCCGATGCCCCGACAGCCTATTTCTGGGACTTGTTCTTTTCGATCAAATCCCCCACCAGCTTCTTGGCGATATCCTGGCAGCCAAACCCTACCGCCAGAGCAAAAGCCAGGCCGATGGAACCCAGGAAAATACCCACAGCCAGATCGATGATGCGCTCGCCGATCTTCAACTGCTCCAGGGTGATCATCACGGCAAACACGATCACCACAGTCTCGACGGTCTTGGAAAGGAACTTGGCCTGGGCCAGGCCGGCGTTGGTTGCGGCAGTCTGCACGATATTACGCAGCAGAGTCGCCAGGAACATCCCCAGCACGAGTATGAAAACCCCCGCGATGACATTCGGGATGTATACCACGACCCGGTTGAAAAGATCTGCGGCGATAGGCAGATTCACGGCGTTCAACGCCACCACCAGAGTAATCAACAAACACAGCCAGTAGACGATAATGGCGATCATATCGGAAAGATGCAGCCGGATGCCGCCCTTCTCCAGCAGCTTGTCCAATTCTATTTTATCGGACAGCTTGTCGATCTTGGCTACTTTCAAGAACTTGGCTACCGCAACTTTGATAAACTTGGAGATGATCCAGCCGATAAAGAGAATGATAAGTACCAGCGATATGTCTACGAGGAAGAGCTGGATCTGGTCAAGGATAGTCTTTGTAGGCTCAACAAAAATCGCCTGCATATTACCCATCTGCCACCTCCTTATCAATGCGGGTTATAGCGGTTCGTCCATCCGATGCGGTTGCACTAACCCTATGGAGTATAACAATATCACACTTGTTCGGGCAAGTCAAGCATTTTAGGCATGTTCCAGGGGAAGTTCGCTCTTTTGATACAGCGGTTTGACCAGGACTTTGAGCCGGGGCAGCTGCAGGAAAAAAATCCCGGAAATGAGCATGCAAACCAGCGCGCCCAGGCGTACGGTATTAGCTGAACCGATCTTGCTGGCCAGGCTCCCTCCCAGCAACGAGCCGAAAGTAGCCATACCCATGAAAGCCATGGTATACAGGCTCATCACCCGACCCCGTTTATCATCATCCACGATGGTCTGGAGCACGGTGTTGCATAAAACCATGTGAATCATTAACCCCAGACCGGTAAAGAACAATACCAGCATGGAAAGGCCGACATTCCGGGAAAAAGAAAACACCACCATGCCCAGACCGAAGAAGAGTCCGGAAGAAACCGGCATCAACCGGCTCAAACCTATGGGTTTCTCGCGCGAAGCGATGAAGATGGCTCCGCTCAAGGCCCCGAGACCGGTAGCCCCCACCAGAAAACCCAGGGTATGCGCTCCTCCCCCCAGAATATCCCGGGCAAACACCGGCATAAGCACGGTTACGGACATGGCCATCAGGCTAACCGTGGCTACCAGAAACAATATGCTCCGGATCGGCGCAAAACCGAAAGCATAGCGGAAGCCTTCCTGAAGCTTCTGCAACGGCTGTCCGTTCAGATGATTGTGCGGACGCGGACGTAACCGCATGAGCAGCAGCGCGCCGATTACCGCCAGGAAACTTAAACCGTTGAGCAGGAAACAGAAACCTTCGCCCCATAGTCCGATAAGCACTCCGGCAACCGACGGCCCTATCAGTCGGGCGGCGTTGAACATCATGGAATTCAAAGCGATGGCATTCCCCAGATCCTCTTTATTGTCGATCATCTCGAACAAAAATGAATGCCGGGCAGGAATATCGACAGCGTTGATCAACCCGAGGAAAGCGCCCAGGACAATGATCTTGGCGATGGAAATGGTGCCGGTCAATACGTAAAAAGCCAGAATGCTCGCCTGCAGCATGGAGAGAACCTGGGTAATGATGATGATGCGGTGCCGGTTGAAATGATCAGCCAGCACGCCCGCAAAAGGGCTCAAGACAAACGAGGGGATCTGGCTGACAAACCCCACTATTCCCAGCATCAGAGGAGAATGCGTCAACCGATACACCATCCAGCCCATAGCCATCTGCTGCATCCAGGTGCCGGTCAGTGAAATGATCTGGCCGCCGAAGAAGAGGCGGAAATTGCGGTAACGCAAAGCCCGGAAAGCGATCTGCAATCCCAGCGGATCCGATGGAAGACGGGAACCATTCGACGCCATAGACTACCCCTGTTAATAACACCGGGTATCATGTTACCATAAGAGATTGGAGAAAAATAGGATTTTTTGGCGGGTTATCGCGTAATGGCTATTACTGCCGGATAAATGGACCATTCCCCGAAACGCTCGTTGATCCGGTCCACTGCCCGGATCAGCCGGTTCTGCTTCCGGTCTTCGGGAAACAAACAGAGCTCTTGAGCGCCGGAGAGCGAAAAAGCGCATACGCCCAGGGCCCGGCAAGAAAGACGTTTAGCCGGGAAACTCTCCAGTATCGCCAGGCTGCGGCGGTAAAGCGCCTGCGCATCGGAAACAGCGACAGTGAAACTTTTCTGCCGGCTGAACGCTCCGGCGCTGCCCCGCAGATAGAGCTGCACTCCCCGGGATTCCAGGCTGTCTTTACGCAAACGGTAAGCGACCATCTCGCAGAGCATGCGTATCCAGGCCAGGACGGCATCGCGGCGATACAGTTCTTTTTCCAGGGTATAGGAATGGCTGACGGATTTGGGCGGCAGTTCCGGTTGGGCCCAATACCCCACCTCGCTGGAATCCCGGCCATGCGCTGTTTCATACAGCCACACGCCGGCTTTGCCGAAACGCTGCACCAGGAACGCTTCGGACAAACCGGCTAACTGGCCGCAGTTGAATATCGACATGCCGTGCAGATGCTCCTGAAGGCGGGGCCCGATGCCCGGAACTTTTCCTACCGGCAGTTCCTCGAGAAAACGCGGGACATCTTTCTCCTCCAGCACTACCAGCCCGTCGGGTTTATGCGCTTTGGCGGCGATCTTAGCGATGATCTTTGCCGGCGCGATACCGATGGAACAGGTGATGTGAAACTCCCGGCGGATCTGCTCTTTGATCCCGACGGCAATCCGCTCCGCAGCGCACAGCGTATCGTTGCTCAAATCAAGATAGAACTCGTCTATCGACGCCATTTCCCCCTGCGGCGAATAACGCTTGAGCATCTCAAAGATAGCATGCGCGGTATACAGGTATTTTCCCGAATCGGCGCTGACAAACTCCGCATGGGGGCAGAGCTTGAAAGCGCGCCAGGTGGGCATGCCGGACTCGACGCCAAAAGCCTTGGCTTCATACGAGCAGGCTGCCACCACGGTATTATTCTTTCTGCCGCGGGAACCTACGATCAAAGGCTTACCCGCAAGCCGCGGAGTGGTGGCCTGTTCGACCGACGCGAAAAAAGCATCCATGTCCATATGCAGGATTATGGGTTCCATAAACGCCAGATCATGGTCTCGGGGTCGAGACATAAACAATAGGTATCGCCGGCATCAGCCACGCTGAAGTAACGCAGGATGACGTTACCCTTGCGCTCCTGCCAGGAATAATTGATGCGCTTGACGGCAATCCTGCTGCCGCTCACGGTAAAGTACAGCGGGATAACCTTGCCCTTGAGAAAACGGGCGCATACCTCAACCGTCTCGGCAGCGTCGGGATCGGCGCAGGGAAGCTTTCTGTCCCAGCGGGCATGCGGATTAAACATAGTTTCGTAACACCCGGATAACCTTTCCGATAATAGCGGTATTCTCATCGCAGGCAATCGGCTTATAGCGGGAATTGGCCGGCTCCAGCAGCAATCGGTTATGCCTGCGGCGCAGGGTCTTGACCGTGGCTTCATCGGCGATGAGAGCGACCACGATATCGCCATCGTCTGCCCGGGACTGACGCCGCACGATCACCGTATCTCCATCCAGGATCCCTTTACCGGTCATGCTCTCGCCCTTCACCCGCAAAGCGAACAACGCCGAAGCATCGCCGGCACCTGTCGGGCCCAGAAGCTCATCGGGGCGCAGATATCCCTCGACATCCTCCAGCGCCAGTTGCGGCCGGCCGGCCGCAACTCTTCCTACCAGCGGGATGCCTGCCGCGGCATCGGTCAATACAATGGCCCGGGCCTTCGATGCAGATACAGCCACATAGCCTTTTTTCTGCAGCGCCTTGAGATAATCCCGCACCGTGCCCGTGGAAGAAAAGCCGAAACGCCCCGCGATCTCGCGGATCGTAGGCGCACAATGCTCTCCGTAAATTTTCTGCCGGATGAACTCCAGCACCTGTTTTTGTTTGGCAGATAAAGTGACCATCGGAATGAGCATACCACACATTTGTGTGGATGTCAAGCGGGGAGAGGATTGCGACGCGGGGCTATTCCTGCTTCTGCTGCTTCTTCTCTTCGATGATCTTGGCGGCGATTTCCGCGGGGACCTGGGTATATTTGGAAAATTCCATATTCCCGCTGGCCCGGCCGCTGGATAAGGAGCGGAACGTGGAAACATAACCGAACATTTCTGAAAGCGGCACTTCCGCGTCGACGATCTTCTGGTTGCCTTTTGTCTCCATGCCCAGCACTTTACCGCGACGGGAACAGATATTGCCGATAATGGTATTGACGAACTCTTCGGGAGTGGTCACCTCCAGAGACATGCTCGGTTCAAGCAAGACCGGATTGGCTTTAACGAAACCGCTCTTGAACCCTCCGATAGCGGCGAGTTTGAAGGCTAATTCCGAGGAATCGACGTCATGATAGGAGCCGTCCACCAGCACGACTTTCACGTCCACTACCGGATAGCCGGCGATCACTCCTTTGCGCATCGCTTCCAGCAAGCCCTTTTGTATAGCGGGCATATAGGATTTGGGAATGGCGCCGCCTTTTATGGCGTCGACAAACTGCAACCCTTTGCCCGGTTCGCCGGGGCTCATTTCAAAAACAACATGGCCGTACTGACCGCGGCCGCCGGATTGTTTGACATGTTTGTACTCTTCTTTGACCGTGCCCTGGATCGTCTCGCGAAAAGCGACTTTGGGCTGGCCGACTACCGCGTCTACGCCGAATTCCGTTTTCATCCGGTCGACCAGAACGTCCAGGTGCAACTCGCCCATACCGCTCAAGATGACTTCCTGGGTCTCTTCATTGGTCTCCACGCTGAAAGTGGGGTCTTCGTCGGACAGGCGCGCCAGGGCTTTGCCCAGTTTATCCTGATCCGCGCGGGTCTTGGCGGCAATGCTCAACGAGACCACCGGCACCGGGAATTGTATCGCTTCCAGCAAAACCGGATGCTCCGGATCACATAATGTATGGCCGGTAATCGTATCGGTCAAACCGATGACCGCGACGATCTCTCCGGCATACGCCCGGTCGCGCGGCTCGCGCTGATTAGCATGCATCAGGAAGATCCGGCCGATGCGCTCGCGCTTGTTCTTGGTGGAGTTCAACACGTACGTGCTCGCGCGCAATACGCCGGAATAGATCCGCACGTAGATCAGCTTGCCCATGTGCGGATCGGATTGCACTTTGAAAGCCAGAGCAGCCAGCGGCTCATGTGCGTCGGGATGCCGCGGCACCACGACCTCGCTGTTTTCAGGATCACGGCCCTCCACTGCCGGCACGTCGATCGGCGACGGCAGATAATCGATCACGGCGTCGAGCAGTTTCTGCACGCCTTTATTCTTGAACGATGCGCCGCAGAGCACCGGCACGATTTTATTGGCCACTGTCCCTTTGCGCAAAGCCGCTTTTATTTCTTCGGGGGTTATGCTCTCGGCGTTCTCCAGGAATTTATGGGTCAACGCGTCATCCATCGACGCGCTTTTTTCCACCATCACGCGGCGGCACTCTTTAGCCTTCTCCAGCAGATCCGCAGGCACTTCCTCCACTTTGAAATTCTTTCCGGTGGCGTCTTCTTCGGTATAGACATACGCTTGCATCTCCAGCAGGTCGACCACGCCTTTGAACGTATCTTCAGCCCCGATAGGGATCTGCAGGGGCACCACGTGCGCCTGCAGCATCTTTTCCATGTCCGCAACCACGGCAAAGAAATCCGCGCCGGTGCGGTCCATCTTATTGACGAAAGCGAGTTTGGGGACATGGTATTTGTCGGACTGGCGCCAGACGGTCTCGGACTGCGGTTGCACCCCTCCCACCGCGCAGAACACTGCCACTGCTCCGTCGAGCACGCGCAAACTGCGTTCCACTTCCGCGGTAAAATCCACATGGCCGGGAGTATCGATGATGTTGATGCGATACTCCTTCCAGAAACAGGTCGTGGCAGCGGCGGTAATAGTGATCCCGCGCTCCTGCTCCTGCTTCATCCAGTCCATCTGGGCCTTGCCGTCGTGAACCTCGCCGATCTTATGGGATTTGCCGGTATAGTATAGAATACGCTCACTGGTGGTGGTTTTTCCGGCATCGATATGCGCCATAATCCCGATGTTGCGTACTTTTTCCAGGTGCAGGTCCGGAATGACGATTTCCTCTTGCGGCGCCACCGGCTCAACCGGTGCCACAGACTCATCTACACCGGACGCGGTATTCTGCGCGGCTTCCGGCGGTGCCGGCTCTGAAGGAACAACCGGTTCTGCGGGAACAACCGGCTCTGCAGGAATAACCGGTTCTGCCGGCGGTTGCGCAGCCGCCGCCTGTTCAGGAACAGGCGGTGCAACGACCGGCTCTGCGGGCGGCGCACTGACAGGCTCGGGTTCAACCGGCGCGGCGGGCGGTGCGGCTGCCGCAGCAGGGCTGCCGCCCTCTTTCAACTGCGCTTCCAGGCGCAGTCTTTCCTGATAGATCTGGCGGATCTTGTCTTCCCGCAACTCCAATTCTTTATCTTTTTCTTCCAGCTCTTCTTCCAGCCGCGAATATTCATCGTTGAGTTTCTGGAATTCTTTTTTAGGGACCCATTCGCTCTGTTCCTGCTGCAGCTTCATATCGGCGATGGTCTTTTGATGCATCTGGGATTCGGCTTTGGTATCCTGCAGAACTTTCACGTACCCGTTGATCTGATGCTTCAAACGTTCCAGGTCTTCGGATTTAGCCTTGGTCTCTTTGGTCAATTGTTCGATCTGGGAATCCAGCGTGCGTATCTGGCGGGTCAATTCGACATTCTTGGAGAATTCAGCGGTAAGATCGCGCTCTTTGGCGTGCAGTTGTTCTTTAAGCTCCTGCACGTCTTTCTTGAGCTTGTTGAACATCTCGTCATTCTTGCCGTCCCATTCTTTCCTTCGGGCAAGTTCGCTTTTGGCATCGGCTTCCGTCTTCTGCGCAGTCTCGAGCGCCTTCTGGAGAGCGGCGTGTTCCGCGCGCATCTTATCCGTATCGATCCTGATCGCATTGAGCTGCTGTTCAAGCTTGCCGATTTTCTGATCTTTCAGCTGCAGGTCAGGCATGGCTGCCGGATCGACCTTACCGGAAGTTTCCTGTGAAGGAGAGGTTACATAGAGGATTGCCGCAACGCCCAGCACAATAACTGTGCCGAGGATAAAAAGTAAAATCATTCCAGTCTACCTCGCACGGTACAAAAAAACCACTGACCCTGACATACTGCAGACCCGGTACCGCAGCAGGGAACGCCGCTGCGCATGTATAAAATATACTACGCAACGTTATCTTTTGCAAGGAGATAAAAAATATTTCTGGAAGCGTTTGCTTAGAATTCCTCCCAGTGGAGGAGATTGGCAAGCGGCCGTTTTGCCACGATGCGAAAACTTTTGCCGGTAAGCGGATATCCCAGGGCGATCAGACTGACCAGCTTATAGGACGGGGGCACGCCCAGCAGCTCATTGATCCTGGCGGCGTATGGTTTTTTATCCCCGGCAACCCAGCATGAACCCACGCCCAACGCAGCAGCAGCCAGCATGGCGTTCTGGGTTGCCGCAGAACCATCTTCAAGATAGTATTTAGTATCCTGGGAGAAAACAGCGATGCAGGCCGCCGATTGGGCGATAAATCTGCCGTGATCGGTGGTCTCGCCGATCTGCTTCAACATCGGGGACTGCGTGATAACCACGAACTCCCAGGGTTGCACTCCCCGGGCAGTGGGCGCAAAACGCGCGGCATCAATAATCCGCTCCAGAACATCCCGGCTTACCGGTTTTGGGTCAAACTCCCGCACGCTTCTTCTCTTCTTGATCAGATCAATGCAATCCATAGGAGACCTCACACTGCCGGACGGCGGTATCTGCGCATCAAAAGCGCGTTGCCGACCACGGATACCGAACTGAACGCCATGGCTATCGCGGCCACCACGGGGTTAATGTGCAAATTATATGCGGATAAAACGCCGGCGGCGATGGGAATACCGATCAGGTTATAGATCAACGCCCAGAATAAATTCTGACGTATTTTCTTCATGGTATACCGCGACAGGTCCAGCGCCATGACCACATCCCGCAAATCGTCTTTGACCAGAACGATATCGCCCGCCTCGATGGCGATATCCGTTCCCGAGCCCAGGGCAATCCCGATATCCGCCTGCGTCAGCGCCGGGGCGTCATTGATCCCGTCGCCGACCATGGCCACCTTCCTGCCGCGGGACTGCAATTCCTTGATCTTTTCCGCCTTCTCCTGGGGCAGGACCTCGGCAATCACCTGGTCCAGCGAGATCAATTTAGCGATCGCCTGCGCCGTACGTTTGTTGTCGCCGGTAATCATGATCACCTGCCGCCCTGATCTCTTCAATGCCGCCACGGCTTCGAGGGAGAAATTCTTCAGCGTATCGCCGACCGCCACCAGGCCGATCATCTTATTGTGCCGGGCGACGAACATCACGGTTTTTCCTTCGCTCTCCAGCCGTTCCGCGTCTTCTTTGATCCTGACCGGCAGCTCGATATTTTTCGACTCGATCAATTTGCGGTTACCCAGAAAAACCATTTCCGCCTCGACCTTCCCCATAACCCCTTTGCCGGGAAGCGAAAGAAAATCCTCGACCGGTTTCAAAGCGACGGTTTCTTCTTCCGCGCTTTTAACCAGCGCATCGGCCAGCGGATGCTCGGAACTTTTCTCCACCGAAGCGGCAAAAGCAAGTATCTCCTGCCGGGTCTTACCGTATCCGATCACATCGGTCACTTTCGGTTCGCCCCGGGTAAGCGTGCCGGTTTTGTCCAGCACGATGGTATCGATCTTATGCGCCAGCTCAAGCGAGGCGGCTTTTTTGATCAGAATACCGTTCTGCGCGCCGATACCCGTACCGACCATTACCGCAGTAGGCGTTGCCAGACCCAATGCGCAGGGACAGGCGATGATGAGAACCGAAATAAATATTTCCAGGGTCTTGAAGAATTCCATGCCCAGGAGCTGCCAGATAAGAAAGGCGCAGAGCGCGATAACGAGCACCGCAGGCACGAAATACGCGGAGATCGTGTCCGCGAGATTCTGGATCGGCGCTTTTGATCCCTGCGCCGCCTGCACCAGGCGGATAATCTGGGCCAGCATGGTATCTTTTCCCACCTTGAGCGCTTCGAATTTGAAACTGCCGGTCTTGTTGAGGGTTCCGGCGATCACCTGCTTACCCGGAGCCTTCTCCACCGGAATGCTCTCGCCGGTAATCATGGATTCATCGACGCCGGAATAGCCTTCGATGACGATACCGTCCACAGCGATACGCTGACCGGGTTTGACCACGATGATATCGCCGATAATGACCTGTTCCACCGGGAGAGAGTGCTCCCTGCCGTCACGCAACACCAGCGTCGTATCCGGCGCAAGAGCGATCAGCTTCTTTATCGCTTCCGACGTCTTGCCGCGGGCGCCGGCCTCCAGATACTTACCCAGGAGAATAAAGGTGATCAGGAATGCCGCGGTTTCATAATAGAGATGCACGCCGGTATAGACATTGCCGCTTCCCCAGATATCGATGGAAATGATCAGGCTGTAGAGATAGGCGGCGCTCACCCCCAGAGCTACCAGCGTATCCATGGTGGCCAGGCGCGTGCGTGCCAGCGCCAGAAAACCCCGCACGAAGAACTGGTAACCGCAAACCAGCACTACGGGCGTTGCCAGCAAGAACTGGACCAGCGGGGAATTGTTCCGGATAATTGCGGGAAGAGGCAGATCGAACATATCCGCCATCGCCACGTACATCAACGGCACGGACAGGAGCGCGGCAACCAGGAATTGCAGGCGCAAAACGGTTATGTCTTTTTCTGCATGGTGGTGGTGCGACGAAAAATCCGGCGCTTCTTCTTCGGTGCGGAATCCTGCGGAACGGATCGCTTGATGCAATGCGTTTACCGGAACGGCTTCGGGATCATGTTCGATAAATGCCTGTTCGGTGCCGAAATTCACACTGGCGTCCTTTACTCCCGGCGTCTTTTTGAGAAGCTCTTCGATGCCAGCCACACAACTGGCGCAATGCATGCCTTTAACCCGGATTACTGTTTTGGTCAAACCTTTCACGACAGCCTCCTGTCCTGCCGGCGCCCGCCGGCAAAAGGAATGTTCAAACGCGAACGGATCCAGCCCCAGTTAAGTGCGATATGCAGACCTGCGACCGCAGAAAAAACAACGGCATTGACGATATGAAGACGGATGAGTACGCCGGAATCTGCCGCCAGAAGCAAAAAACCGCTGCCCGCTTGAACCAGCAAACAGACAAAAAGGACGAGATTCGTTATTCCCAGCCAGCGCGCAGTATGCATGTCAGGAAGCGGTATCCGGCGAGATCGTTCTGCTGATCGATCCGTACCGCGAACAAAAAGCTTCTACCGTGATCGGTTTGTCTGTCCGCAACCCGGCAATCTCAATACTCAAGGTGACGCCCGCCGGTTCCTGGGTAGACAGGCTCTTTTCCACCGGCGCCAGTCCCTCCTGGGTAATTCTGACCAGTTTCACGTAATGCGTCGCGGGATCGCTCACCGGATGGTCGATGATGACAGTCACCGCCTCGCCGGCAGCCGTGAGCCTGGCGTCCCGGGGAGGATTGGCCCGCGCCCCCGCCTGCGCTAAAAACACGGACAGCGCGCACATCAGAATGATCTTTTTCATCTTCGCTCCTTTTTACGTCGGCCGGCTGCGCCGCCCGTCGAACAGACGCCGGCAATCACCGCAGGGATCGCTTCCAGACTGTCCACGATCCTGTCCGCCCGTTTCAAATATGCCGCCGGCAGGCTGGTGGTCACGGCTACGCAGAACATGCCGGCCCGCTTGGCGGATTCGATCCCGAAAGGCGCATTCTCCACCACCACGCATTCCCGCGGAGACAGCTGCAGCAGCGCGCCGGCTTTCAGGTAAGGCTCCGGATGCGGCTTTCCCTGCTTGACGTCGTCTCCGGCGACGATACAGTCGAAATAATTGCGGGTATGCGCCGGGAGGATCTTGCGCACTTCGGACAAAGGCGTGCCGGTCACCAAAGCCAGCTTATACCTGCGTTTTTTCAAACAGGCCAGCAGCTGCGCCGATCCTTTGAAGATGAATCGCTTGAAATATTTCTTGAAAATACGCTGGCGCCGGTTAAAGATGGTCCGCAGCACCGCGGGCGTCGGCCGCACCCGGGCGCGGATAAGGAAATCTTTCAATGACTTGTCCCAGCGCTCGCCCTCTTTGGTATAGACGTCAAAACAACTTACCCGGATACCCCATCCGCGCAGCGTTTCATACCAGGCCAGAAAATGATACGGCATGGAATCGACAATCACTCCGTCCATGTCGAAGATTACTGCGGCGGGTTTCGGGGATCGTGCGTACGTATGCATCCGCGCTGTCTTTATAGGGTCAACTTGGAGAATCCAACGGCAGGTTGCGCTCAATGAACTCCAGGATCTTTTCCTGGGTGGGGCAATCGATGTGATAATATTCGATCCCCATGCCCGGGTAAAACTGCGGCTGGATCTCTTTCTGGATCAACCAGACCACTTTTCCTTTAAGTGCCAGCATCGGGGCGATGGGCAACAAGGATACTTTCATTTCCAGTATCTCTCCGATGGGATAGACCTTCTCGGCAAAAACCAGCATGCCGATGCCGCTGATATTCATCACCTTGCCGTGATGGAATTGCTGATCGAAGAGGGATTTGAACTGGATGTCGATATCCAGCGGCAAACGCTTGAACCTGCGACGCAGGTTCTTACGCTGTATTTCCGAAATATGCGTATCGTCTTCCAGGCTCTTGAGCGCGCTTTTTTCGTCGGGAAAAATCTCGAAAACCTTGTCCAGGCACACCAGGCTGAACGTCTTCATGATATGCGCCGGGACGCTGAAGAATTTCATCCTGCCTTTATGGTTGACCGTATTTTTGAAAGCGATCGCCAGAGCAGAAAGCCCGGAGTAATCCACGGAGGTGACGCTTTCGAAATCGCAGAGGATATCGCGGTAACCGTCGGTCAGGGCCTGGCCGACCCGTTCGATGAGATTCGCGGAATCGATATCGATGGTGCCCGAGAGTTCCAGGATGACCGTCGTCTTTATTCTTCGGGATTTGATCTCTAACATAGCTGTTTTAACAGGCAGCGCTACCAGCAAGAGGTAGGTTCTACATCCACGGATATAACCCAGTGCACGTCGCTCGGATCGCTACTGCTGGCCGACCCGCCGCGCCCGATATTGCCGGTGGCCAGGTTATTATCGTCATAAACCAGATCCATCATCTGCGCGGATTGCAGCGGCATGGGCGCAGCGCCGTTAACGTTGTTGTTAAACCCGAGGTTATCGATATCGATCCATATTTCTCCCCGGGCCCCGCCGACAAGATTAAGCGGATACCCCGCAACACACGTCAGCGCTCCGTTCTGGATCAAATACGTCCCGCCCCAGGGAGTCATGTCCGCGCCCCGGCCGCCTTCAAGATACGGACCGTCCCAGCCGGGCAAACTGCCGGTTTTGGTGCAGCAGGTGTTGCCGCCCCAGACCGCGCAGCAGCCGTTGCGCATGATGGGCGCGCAATGCGGCGGAGCGTTGATGCAGGTCGTCCGGTCGCCGGTATCGCTATAGAGTATTTCCATGGCCTTGGCAATGGTCCGGATATCCGCCGCCGCCTTGGTTACTTTCGCTTTCTCGATAGCCCGGAAAGCGTTGGGCGCGATTGTCGCCGACAGAAGAGCGATGATGGCAATCACCACGATCAATTCAACCAGAGTGAAGCCGACTTTTCTCATAGGAGTTATTGTATCACTTTTTCAACGTAAGTAAAATCTCTTTTAAATAAGTCGCGGTGCGCGCGGTGGCGCCCTTATTGCGCAGCACCAGCTCCTGCCCCTTTTTCCCCAGAGCCTGGCGCCGGCCGGGCGTCTCAAGCAGGGCCCTGAACGCGTCCGAGAGTTCCTGCGGCCGCTTGATCTGCCAGACCGCTTCATGACGCACAAACAGATCGATGATATCCCGGAAGTTGAACATATAGGGACCGCAGACCACCGGCTTGGCCAGCGCCGCGGGTTCCAGGATATTGTGCCCCCCGGTTTTCACCAGACTGCCCCCGATAAAAACGATATCGGCCAGGCTGTAGACCGCGGTCAACTGACCGACGGTATCCAGGATGAATATTTCTGCGGCGGCGGAATCGGGATCCCGGCTAAGCCGGGACATCCTGCAGGCGGAAAGGCACCGGGCAGCGACCAGTTTTTCCACATCCGCGCTGCGCTCGGGATGCCGGGGAGCCAGCACCATTTTCAAGGAAGGATACAGCTTGACCATCTCTTTGAAAGCATCGAGCAAGAACTCCTCTTCGCCGGCGTGCGTGCTTCCGGCGACCAGCAAGAACGCGCTCTCGGTCATACCCAACTGCTGCCTGGTCAGGATACCGGAGACCGGCTGGGATACGGAATCAAACTTCATGTTCCCGGTTACCCTGATCTTGTCGCGGGAAACGCCCAGGGCGCATAATCTTTCGGCGTCGGTTTCGGTCTGCATGCAGAACAGCGTTACCCGATTCAGCAAGGGGCGAAAAACACTCCGGACAAATGCATACCGGGGAAAGGAACGGTCGGAGATCCTGCCGTTAACGATCATCACCGGGACCGACCGTTCAGATAATGCGGTGAGCATATTCGGCCAGAACTCGGTCTCTGCGATCACAAAAGCCCCGGGTTGCACGCGTTCAAGGACGGCGCGGACGATACCGCTTATATCCAGCGGCAGGTAGATTACCGCGTCGTCGCCTGCGGCAATGCTCCGGGCAATCGCGTTGCCGGTGGGGGTAACCGTGGAAAGGACCAGCTGCTGTTGCGGCAGGAACCCCCGGATCTGGTTGATCAGCGATTTCATGGTCATCATCTCGCCGACACTCACCGCGTGTATCCACAGCGGCCGGCGGAATGACAGCTCCCGGGGGATACGCCCCAGACGCATGGCCAGGCCGGGATGGGCTTTTTTTCTTACCAAAAACAGCGGCAGGCACATCACCAGGTACAGCCAATAAGCCAGATCGTACAGGAACGTCATCGATCAACCTTTTCTACGCGCGCGGATGCGCCTTATCGTATACGCTTTTGAGTTTATCCGTGGTCAGATGTGTGTAAATCTGGGTGGTAGCCAGATTCACATGCCCCAGCAATTCCTGCACCGTGCGCAGGTCGGCGCCGCGGTTGAGCAGATGCGTGGCGAAGGAATGCCGCAGCGTATGCGGAGATACGCCCTGCCGGGTCCCGGAACGCAGGATATATTTCCTGACGATCCCGCGCACTCCCCGGTCGCTCAAGCGCCGGCCGCCGCGATTCAGGAAAACCGCCTGGGACTCTTTTTTCTTTAGATTTAAATACGCCCGGATCGCGGCCAGAGCGGTGTCGCCCACCGGAACGATGCGTTCTTTCTTGCCCTTGCCCCTGACTTTAGCGATGCCGCTGATCAGATCGATATCGTCGATATTCAACCCGACCAGCTCGCTGATTCTGATGCCGGTGCTGTAGAATGTTTCCAGGATGGCCCGGTCGCGCGCGCCCGCTTCGTCCTTGGGCAGGCTGGATTCGATCAACCGCGTCACTTCTTCCTCGGTCAGGAATACCGGTAAATGTTTATCCAGCTTGGGGCTGGCCACGGCGCTGGTGGGATTGGCTTTGACCAATCCCTCCCGGGAGAGAAATCTGAAAAAAGAGCGCAGCGAAGAAAGTTTGCGGCTGACCGTGCGCGGATCGGCGTTTTTTTCCTTGAGCAACGCCAGATATTTGCGCACGCCCAGATAATCCACCTCTTCTATCGGCACGTTCCCCAGGAACCGCTGAAATTCTTCCAGGTCCAGGCCGTAATTGAGAATGGTATGCCGGGAATAATTTTTCTCTATTTCCAGATAGCGGATGAATTTCTCGATAAAGCGTTCCATACAGCCTGCTCTATCACTCCTCTTTCTGTTCAGGCAGCGTCTTGGCGGTATAGGTGCAGTTCGGGTAACGGGTGCAGCCGTAGAAAGCGCCCCGCTTGGAACGGCGCTCGATGATCTCCCCGGTACAATCGGGCTGCGGGCATTTGATCCCGGTGGTAATCGACTTGGAATGCTTGCATTCCGGGAAACCCGAGCAGCTCAAGAATTTCCCTTTTCTGCCCCACTTGATGATCATCGGCTTTCCGCACTTTTCGCAATTCTCTCCCGCTTCGATCACTTCTTTTTTGATGTTGTTTTGCGCGTAATCGAAACTATTCTTGAACGGGGTATAGAAATCATTCAGAACCTTGACGCCCTTGATCGTGCCGTCTTCGACCTCATCGAGCTCTTCTTCCATATAGGCGGTAAATTTGACGTCGAGTATCTCGGGGAAATAAGAAACCAGCATATCGCACACCTTGAATCCCAGCTCGGACGGGTTAAGATATCCTTTGATCCGATGCACATACCCGCGCTGGATCAACGTGGAGATGATCGGGGCATAGGTGGACGGACGGCCGATGCCTTCCTCTTCAAGTATCTTGACCAGGGAGCTGTCGGAAAAACGCGCGGGCGGCTTGGTAAAATGCTGGGAAGGGTCCAACCCGACCAGATCCAGGATCTCCTCTTTGGACAACACGGGCAAGTGCTGCTTTTCCTTCTCCTTGTCTTTCTCTTCGTCCTCTTTGACATAGACCGTAGAGAACCCGTCGAACAGAAGCGTGCTGCCGCTGGCGGAAAAACCATATCGGTCCGCCCGGATATCGACGCTGATTACTTTGTACACGCTGGGAGTCATCTGGCTGGCGATAAAACGGTTATAGATAAGCTGATACAGCTCGGCTTGCTCCGGGGTAAGGAATTGCCGCAAGCTCTCCGGAGGCCGGCGAATCAACGTCGGACGAATGGCTTCATGCGCCTGTTGCGCGAATTTCTTGCTTTTGTACACCGGCGGCTTCTCGGGCAGATACGGCTTGCCGTATTTCTCCTCGATAAGGCTGCGGACCTGGGCTACCGCCTCGGCGGCAACGGTGGTGGAATCGGTTCGCATATAGGTGATCAACCCCACCGGGGTTTCCTCTCCGATATCGATACCTTCATACAACTGCTGGGCGACCAGCATGGTCTTCACGGCGTTATAGCGCAGCTTATTGAACGCTTCCTGCTGCAGCGTGCTGGTAATAAACGGCGCGTCGGGATTACGCCGCTTCTCGGTTTCCCTGATATCCTGCACCGTAAACTGCTTGCTCTGTATATCCGCCAGCAGCTTATCCGCCTCTTCTTTGACGGCAACCTGGACCTTCTGGCCGTCGATCGCTGTCAGCTTGGCGATAAATACCGCCGGCGACGCTTTCTGCTGCAGCCGGGCTTCAATCTCCCAGTATTCCTGCGGCACGAATGCCTGGATCTGACGCTCCCGTTCCACGATCAAACGCAGCGCTACCGACTGGACCCGGCCGGCGCTCAACCCCCGGGCGATCTTTTTCCACAGCAGCGGGCTTAAATAATAACCCACGATACGATCAAGAATCCTGCGGCTGGTTTGCGCTTCGATCATATTGGCGTCGAATTCCCGCGGCTGGGTAAAAGCGTGCTTGACGGCTTCCGCGGTAATCTCGTGGAAATTAACCCGGGATACGCTCTTATCCTTGAGGAATCTCGCCTTGATATGCCAGCCGATAGCTTCTCCTTCCCGGTCAGGGTCGGTAGCGATGTAGATATGCTCCACCGCGGCGGCTTCTTTTTTCAATTGAGCGACGACTTTTTTTCTCCCGGTAAGGATGACGTAGGAAGGTTCAAATCCTTTCTCGATATCCACTCCCAGCTTGGTTTTAGGCAAATCGATCATATGTCCCATGGTCGACATTACCGAATAATCTTTGCCCATAATCTTGCCGATTGTTTTTGCTTTGGTAGGCGATTCTACAATAATCAATTGCTTAGCTGACATGGGGTCTCCTCGCGAATCTCTTCCCGGGTAACTGTACGATCATTTTCCGCAGCTGTAAACCGAGAAGAGCAGGTGCAATTTCACCGACGCTCCGCCCGCTTTTTTCCACCAGATCGTCTACGGTGACGGGTTGTTGAGATATTATAGTATACAAAACGCTTTCTGCGCAAGATAAACATTCCGGCGGCGGCGCATTCCCGGCCGGCGACGTATCCCGGCTATCCGCTTCGGCCAGAGCAGACCGGGACAAACTCTCCAGCGAAGCGTATTCTTCTATAATATCTTCTGCGCAGGTGACCAGCTTTGCGCCCTGCTTGATCAAATCGTGCGGCCCGCAGGATGTGAGCGAATCGATCCTTCCCGGAAGGGCGAAAACATCCCTGTTCTGTTCCAGCGCGTACTGTGCGGTGATCAATGCTCCGCTGTTGCGCGCAGCTTCCACTACCAGCACGCCCAGGGACAAACCGCTGATAATCCGGTTACGGCAGGGAAAATTCTGCTTTAAAGGCTGCATCCCGACAGGGAACTCCGAGATAACCGCTCCGTTTTCCGCGATGCGCTCGGCAAGTCGCCGGTTTTCCGGAGGATAAATCTGGCCGAATCCACTGCCCATGACCGCAATGGTCCTGCCTTTAGCTTTTAAAGCTCCGTTATGTGCGCTGGTATCAATACCTTTGGCCATACCGGAAACAACGGTCACTTTGCGCATGCTCAATTCCCGGCCGAACCGTTCTGCCGCCTCCCCCCCATACAAAGACGGCCGGCGCGAGCCGACGATAGCAATGGCGCAGGCGTCTGCGCAAGAAAAAGCGCCCTTGACATAAATCACCAACGGCGGATCGGGGATATGCTTGAGATGATGCGGATAATCCGGATGGTCCAGACTCACCACGCTCAACCCCAGCGCGGCGGCGGCAGATAATTCTTTTTTGATTTCGGATTCCCGGATCGAACAGATATGGCCGGCAATCGCCGGACCAATACCCATGACTTGCTGCAGTTCGTGAGGAGAAGATTGAAGAATATTCCCGGGGGTGGTGAAACGTTCCAGCAGCTTGTTCAAACGCACGCTGCCGATTTCAGGGATGAGGTTCAGACCAACTAATGCTTCGAAATCTGTCATGTCGCTCCTCCGGTTAAAATGAGCGTTTTTGAAAAAACTGCCTGCTCTCTTTAATAGACGCTTTAACCGGAAGAATCTAACAACTTTTTCCTGCCCGAAGCTCAAGCCATCACATTGTAGCCGATAGCCATGACCTGCCGGAAATTGCCCTGTAACTTATAAACGGTGATACCGGAATGCATGGACTGATCAACGGCTTCCCGCACCGTGTATTCATCTTCACCGTGCAGGGTTTCCCAGCGGTTTCTCAAGGCATCAAAAGCGTAAATGATCCCGGTAGCAGTGGAAACCAGGAAAAGAAAGGTCTTTTCCGTGCCCATTTCCCGCGCTTTGGCGAAAACGCTCTGATCCTGCTTGAATATCACCATGTGATCGAAGGTTAACCCGACATAGTTACGTTTACACATTGCTGCCTCCTTGGTTACAATGGTTTAGGGGGAGGGCCCCAACACGTGAAGTCGTCAGGGCCCTGGGGGAGAAACAATCTACGCTTTCGCTATTTTTATGCCCGGTAACGGGCTGGTCTGTCAGGGGGAGGGCCCTAGCAACTGAAGTCACCAAGGCCCTGGGGGAGAAACAATCTACGCTTTCGCTATTTTTATGCCCGGTAACGGGCTGTTCTGTCAGGGGGAGGGCCCTGGCAACTGAAGTCACCAAGGCCCTGGGGGAGAAACAATCTACGCTTTCGCTATTTTTATGCCCGGTAACGGGCTGTTCTGTCAGGGGGAGGGCCCCAACACGTGAAGTCGTCAGGGCCCTGGGGGAGAAACAATCTACGCTTTCGCTATTTTTATGCCCGGTAACGGGCTGGTCTGTCAGGGGGAGGGCCCCAACACGTGAAGTCGTCAGGGCCCTGGGGGAGAAACAATCTATAGAACTGATTGAATTCGAATGAGAAACATTAGTGAAGGCAATGGAATTTTTGTTTGAATCAAGCGTGGAGGAATTACCAGAGGAATAAATCAGCGGCAAAGACTCGAGCCGACTGTTTTTATCTTCGGATGAGGTGGTGATACGGTTATTTGAAGCGGGAAGAGAGGAAAATAAAATGTTCCCGCCCGGCGGAGACAAACCGTTTTTGATCAGATAATCACTGACCGGTCGAGTATAATCTATGAATTGAGTAACCGGATTGATCGGGCTGGATTGTGCGTGGTAATCCTGGGCAATGATACCCTTCTCTTTAGAATGAGCGCTGATGCTTTCTTTATCATTCGTTTGCCGGGGTAACGGCGGCAACGTATCCGTATCAAATGTTTTTCTGGATGACGGCATGCGTACATCACTGCAAACTTCCATTAAACCGTTCATAAGCTTGTTGGCGAGCGGCGATTTCATCAACGGGGTGAGTGAATTCTTCAATAATTCCGATAATTTGATGTCATTATTCTTCTGCTTGACTATATCGATCTGATTCTTATAAGCCTGCCAGTCATTCTTGGCCGTAAAATCACCGGTAGCAGGATTAGCGTTCAATAAATTGGCTTTAAAAAGAGGCTGTTCGGCAGACGCGTTCGCTGCTTCGACCAGGACATTATCGCCGGCTACTGATTCCGCTGCGCGGGACTGGCGGGCAATCAATAAATCCCGGGCAGTGCGCGGACCGACTTCCACCATCTGGTTCTCTGTAGCCACGACCCCGTTTTCCACCAGTGAGCGGCTGCCGTTAACGGTCAATAATTTGTTATATTCTGCGGGTAACTGGCTGTTGATCCCCGGATTATACAGAATCGAATTAACCCCCCCGGATAGTGCCGCCGTTGTACCGCTGACAGTCATCGCGCTCTTACCCTGCACTCTCCCATCCACGATCGGTGAACCGGCAGATCTTTGCGAAGCCGGAGCGTTAGCCGCGGATTGTGTGGTATTGGCTGTTTGGACCGCAACCGCAGGGCTGGGCGTAGCCACAGTATGAGTAGAAGTGTAATTCTGTGTGCTGGGCGCAGTGGCGTTATTGCTGGAAGTTCCGGTGGTAGCCGTACCAGTTAGAGTTCCGGTTGTTGTTGAAGATATAAGCCGGGAAAGCAATGAAGAGCTGGTAGAAGACGTATCGGAACTTGTGGTAAAGCGTGAAACAAGGCTGGAAGTAGCAGTGTAATCGGTAAACTGAAACCGGGGATTGCTGGCAAATTCGGAATAAGTACTGGAAAATCGAGATATTAGATCTGAAAACGAACTGGTCTGATAAACAGAACCGGGTGCAGTGGTGGAACCTGTTGAACCGGTAGTCGAACTCTGGGAACTGGGATTCAAAGGGTTGGAATACCAGGAAGATTCAGCCGCATACTGGGCCGCCAAAGTAGAGCGAAGATCAGCATAATTCTGCGAAACCAGGCTCTGAAAAGGAGTTTCAGAGGTAGAATTCCGGAATTGGATTGGTGTGTATTCGGAAGAAAAACGGCTTTCCAAAGACCGGAATTGGAGCGGTGAAGATTCAGCAGAATAGTTGTTTAATAAAGACTGGAAATTAACCTGATTGTTCTGGTAATTCTGCCCCACCAGATTGGTGAAACTTGAAGAGGCGGTAACCGGGCTGGTTGAAGTGGCACTTACATTGAAGCCTGATTCAGTGCCACTGAACCTGCTTAATAATGACGCTGTACTGGGAATAGTCGAGCCATAAGATGCGGCGAAAGAATTAGAATAGCTGGAAGAGCTAAACTCGGTATTCGCTCTAGCCATGACTGTACTGGGACTCTGAAAGCTATAAGAAGACCCGGATGATACGGTTGATGATACGGTTGGAAAACTTGACGTGGAAGAAGTTACAGAACTGAAATAACCGCTGGGGATCGAACTGCTATATCCACTATCCAGGGCAGCCTGGGCTGAAGGTAAAGCAAAATCACCGATTTGACCCAGGAAATCGTAAACCAGCGCTTCTCCTGCTCCAATCCCGATAATCTCTGAAAGAGAGAAAATCAGGACCAGCAGGGCTGAAGTAACTTTCCGGATTATCTGGTTTAAACGCTGATTTTTCATTTTATGTCCTAAATAAAAAAACCGAATTGCCTTATCCTCTTCGGCAACCCGGTTAGTCAAAAATCTATAGAGAGGTTATGCTACCTGTTCGGAAGTTCCCCCCCTGACCCCGTGGCTTTGGCCTCTTGTTTCAACTAAGGCCCTTTTCGGTAGGACACGCTCTTAATAAAGCATACATCGATAATGTATCTACTTAAGTGTACCCGGTAAGTCAACCCTTTTCAATAGATTATCAAGAGGCAGTAGAAAGCGTTTTCAAGAAGGCGTCGATTTGAGCGACGATTGCGGGGATAGAAAGGCGGGTCGTATCTACGGTATAATCTGCCTGCGCATACAACGGTTGCCGCTGGGCCAACATTTTTTCAATCTGCGCTCTGGGCGCTGCTACCTGTAAAAGCGGACGGTCAGCCGATGTGCCGGTGCGCTTAAGGATACAGTCTACGCTGGCAGCAAGACAAATCATCACTCCATGCTGCTTCATGGTCCGTATATTTTCCGGAGCAAGCACAATGCCTCCGCCGCAGGAAACCACCTGGTCCTGCTGGATAGCAACATCTTCCAGTGCGGCTCTCTCTATTGCGCGAAAATATGCTTCTCCTTCCTGGGAGAAAATAGTCTTAATCGGCCGTTTTTCGCGAATTTCAATACGCGTATCCAGATCGACAAAAGAAAGCCCTTTCTGCGCCGCCAGGGCCTTGCCCACACTGGTCTTACCCGTACCCATAAACCCCACGAGATAGATCGTTTTCACCAACGCACCTTCCTTGGTCCAGAAGCCTTACGGTATGCTGCCGGTCGATAAGGCCGGCAGCATATCCGCGGGAACGCTACTTTTGAAACTCTGCTAACACGGCATCCGCTAAGACCTGATGGGCTTCCTTGGTAGCCGGAAAGAACGTATTGTACCACTTTCCGTCCTTAGCTTTCTCGCTCGGCATAGCCAGAAACAACCCGTCTGATCCTTCGACGACCCGCAAGCCTTTGACGATAAAATCACCGATGGAGATATCCGCAAACGCTTTCGTCTTGGAATCACCGTCAAACTTATGCAGGCGGATAACCTGAATTGCTGGAACCTTGGGCATGGGTATCACCTCCTTCCGCTTTAATAGACGCGCGAGGAGGCGATTTCTAACGTTTATTTTTTAAGCGTTTCCTGTAGCGAGCGACGGCGGCTTGAATATCCTCCAGATTATCCGACCCGAATTTCTCCAGGAAAAGATCCGCCAGCACCAGCGCGCATGCGGCTTCCGCCACGACTCCCGCAGATTCTACCGCGCAATAATCCGAGCGCTCTACAGCCGCTTGAGCCGGCTTGCGCGTCGCGATGTTCACAGAATCAAGAGGCTGCAATAACGTAGCAATGGGTTTCATGCAGGCCCGCACTACCACCGCTTCGCCATTGGAGATCCCGCCTTCGATGCCGCCGGCATTGTTGGTGCGATGATAAAAACCTTTACCGGGAGAACAATAAATCGCATCGTGCACCCGGGAACCGAATTGGTCCGCGTAACCAAACCCCAATCCGATCTCCACTGCTTTGATCCCGGGAATGGACATCAACGCCTGGGCCAGACGGCCATCCAGTCTTCTATCCGGCTGGGCATAACTACCCAGACCGACCGGCACGCCTTGAGCTCTGACTTCGAAGATCCCGCCCACAGTATCTTTTGCTTCCATCGCCTGCTTGATCCTGGCAATGCGCCCGCGATGGGAACGCTCTCCGCCTATGGAAACGACCGTGCTGGTTATTTCAATATGAAAAACCTTCAAGAGAATCCGGCACAGCCCCCCCACAGCCACGGTAGCGGCAGTGCTGCGCGCAGAGGCTCTTTCCAGGACATTGCGAATATCGCTGAATCCGTATTTCAACGCGCCGGCCAAATCGGCATGTCCGGGTCGCGCAGCCAGAACGTTATGCAGTTTTTCGATACTGAAATCTTTGTTCTCCACCAGGACGGTAAGCGGGCTGCCCAGCGTCACCCCGCCTTTGAGTCCCGAGAGTATCCGCGCCTTATCGTTTTCGATTTGCATGCGCTTACCGCGACCGAAACCCATCTGGCGCCGCTTAAGTTGAGCGTTGATATACGACAGGTCAACGCGCACGCCTGCCGGCATGCCTTCAAGGATAGCCACCAGTCCCCGGCCGTGCGATTCTCCCGCAGTCAGATATCGTAACATACCAACCTCCGTTTAGTCTTTCCACAAACCCCGCTTATCATCACGGGCCTGCTGATATAATTTCCGGAATTCCTCCGCGTGTTTGACGTTCGGAGGGTACGTCAGCAATGAAGCATATCCCTGGCGGATGATCTCGGCATTGAGAAACGTCCCGTCCTGAAGATATACATACGCCAGCAGACGGCCATATTTGTCTCGCCGTTCCACATCGAACTCCAGCCGCACGCGTTTATTTTCGACCAGCTCTTTGACGAAAACGCTGGAGCGTTTTCCCAGAGAACGGATGGTTGAAATGTCTTTCCCGCTTTGTTGACTGTCACGATGGAGCTTGTAGGATTCATGCACTTCCGGCGTGTCGATACCGATCAACCGCACCCGTTCGCCGTTGGCCAGTTTTAAGGTATCGCCGTCAACCACCCTGGTTACCAGGATATCATTATAGCTGAAGCGCTGACCGAACGGAACGCCCGTTTTGCCGGCGCCAGACGTCTCGAGCGAACCGGCTTCACAACCGTACAACAGCGCGGCTGCTGACGCCGCCAGCACTATCCAAAGGCTTTTTTTCATGCTCGCCTTCCTATATATAGCCGGCTAGAGATACTTGGCAATAAAGCCACCCAGCACCGCAATATCCTCGGTGCAGAAAATCAAGGGCAACGTTCGGTCAAAAAGCATATTCGCTTCCGGGCCAAACTCTTCATCTCCCGCCCATATTTCAATCAAAACTTCAATGTTTTCAAATACTTCCAGAATTACTGCGGCATCCGCCTGCTGAATCCTCCTCGCGGGCAATCGCAGACCAACCTCCAGAAGCAATGTCGGCTGTTTACCGTATTTATGCAGGATAGGTTCAATGGCTCTTTTGCGAAACGCCGGATAATAACTTTCCCCCCCTGCCAATTCTTTAAAAGAGATCCACTCTCCTCCGGGCGCCGGTAACCCGGCAGTTCTGGCCGCCAGATAATGCAAGAGCAGGATAGAGAGAAAATCTTTGACCGGAGCATTGCAGGAGCGGGAAAGGATCCGCTTTTCGCGCGCCTGCACATCATAGACATCACCCATGAAACGCACGCTCGCGGATCCGGACGGTATAACCCCGGCCACCTTCTCCCATCCTTTCTGCAATGCCGTTTCGTAACTCATAGTTTCATTCTACTCATTTTTCGTGGATAAATCAACTGATTTAGAATATAATAGAAGCATGCGCTACGACCGGTTCCAGCAGGAAGCCATCGACTACATCAATCAGGATCTCTCCGTCATCGTCTCCGCTCCCACCGGCGCAGGCAAAACCGCCATTGCCGAACATGTCATACAAAGCTCCCTGGAACGCGGCGTAGGGGTCATCTATACCGCTCCCATCAAAGCCCTTTCGAACCAGAAATTCCGCGATTTCCAGGTTGGATTCGCCGACAGTATCGGGATCCTGACCGGGGACGTCTCGCTCAACCCCGACGCGCCGGTCCTGATCATGACCACCGAGATCTTCCGCAACAAGATCCTCGACGAACCGGACAGCCTCAAGCGTTATTCCTGGGTCATTTTCGACGAAATCCATTACCTGGACAATCCCGAACGCGGGACCGTCTGGGAAGAATCGCTGATGTTCCTCCCCAAGCACATGAACCTGCTCGGGCTATCCGCCACCATTCCCAACATCAAGCAGGTCGCGGACTGGATAGAATCCATACACGCCAAACCCATCAAAATCGTTATCGAAGAAAAGCGGCCGGTGCCGCTGCATTTCTTTTTCCAGTGCGGCAACATGGTTTCGGACAAAATACCCCAGCCGAGGAAATTCGCCTACGCAAAATCAAACAAGCTCTTTTCGCTGGTCAGTTATTTGGAAAACCGCGAAGGGTTGCCGTGCATTTATTTTGTTTTCGGCCGCAAACGCGCCGAAGACCTGGCCTGCGAATTAGCCAGCCGGGATTTCCTGAACAAGGAAGAAAAACGCATTATCATCGATATGTACCGCGGCCTGGCGCAGCGTTTCGATCTGAAAGGCGAAAAATCCGCGCAGAACATCTACCCTCTCATAGAGCGCGGCATCGCCTATCATCACGCCGGGATGCTCCCCACGCTCAAAGAAGCGATCGAGAGGCTTTTCACCAGCAGACTGCTCAAAGTCATCTTCACCACGGAAACGTTCGCCCTGGGGATCAATATGCCCAGTCGCTCGGTGATTTTCGACGACCTGCGCAAATATTACGGACATTACATCCGCATTCTTAAAACCCGCGATTTCTATCAGATGGCCGGACGCGCGGGCAGGCGCGGGCTGGATGAGGAAGGTTTTGTTTATTGCCGGGTCAACCCCAGCCGGATCAGTCCCGAAGAGGTCAAGCGGGTCATCTATGACAAACCCGAAGGCGTGACCAGTCAGTTCAACACTTCGTACGCCACTATCCTGAACCTCTATCAGAAATACAAAGACGATCTCACCAGGGTATACGCCCTCTCTTTGCATTATTTCCAGTCGAAGAAACATCAGCAAAAAGAGGCGTTGCGTTTGCTGGAGGCGAAACTCACCCTGCTGAAAGAGATGGGTTATATCGACTCCGGCGGGGTCACGATGAAAGGTGAATTTGCCAAATCCGTCTACGGCTACGAACTGATCCTTGCGGAATTATACGATCAGGGAATATTCGAGCAGCTTGACGAATTCGGCCTGGGCGTAATCGCGGTGTCCGCGGTTTTTGAACCGCGGAAAAATCAACACCTCCTGAATATCTCCAAAAATGCCCGGCGGATACGCATGTTCTGCGAAGAGATGCACGAAAAAATCAAGAGCCGGGAGATGAAACACCGCATCTATCCGGTAAGCAAAGTTCCCTATTTCCATCTGGCGCTGGCCATGGAATACTGGATGCGGGGAACGGAATTCTCCAAGATCCTGCCTTTTACGGATACCGACGAAGGCGAAGTGGTGCGCTACTTCAGAATGGCCATACAGATCCTCAAAGAAATCAAAGATAATCCCATTTCCTCTTTTGTTCTCACCGAGCGCATATCCGAATCCATCCGGGTGATCAACCGCGACATCGTAGACGCCGAAAAACAACTTAGAGAAGGGTGAGCCGTAGCCCGAAAGGCGACGAGGGACACCCGGCGCTAAAAAGGATTTGCGCCGGTGTTCTCCTGTGAGAAGGGATCGTGCCCCTGTTTGAAGCGAAGATAATCCTGCAGGATGTTCCCGTGGTCAAAAGCGTAGTCTATGCCGGCAAGGTCGGCCAGCGCGACAACCTGCGCTGCGGCGGCGTCATCCCCGGCGTGCGGCACGCCCCGGGCCTGACCGATGAAAACAGTATTAACCGTGTGAAACCGCGGGTCGCGTCCAGGCGCAGAATAGGTATGGAACTGCCGGATCCCGCCCACATCCAATCCGGTCTCCTCTTTC
>JAKLGJ010000003.1 GCA_022710715.1 Candidatus Omnitrophota bacterium | reverse complement strand
AAAAAGCCCGCGGCTTGTGGCATAATTGACGGGTATTCATAGATTTTATGGTGGGTATAGCTCAGTTGGCTAGAGCACTTGACTGTGGCTCAGGTGGTCGCGGGTTCGAGCCCCGTTACCCACCCCAATTATCCTATCTCATTGCGCTGCAATGAGTTGCAATTAGTCCTCGACGGGGAATATCTGTCGAGGACTTTTTATCTGTCGATGTCCCTAGGAGATGGGGCAATAATTTATTTTTGTATCTGCGCATTTTCTAAGAAAAAGATATCTGTATATAAGATAGGCGATAATATAGGTTATTCTCCGTCGGGAAAGTTGAATTCCTATCTTATAAACAGGCGCGTATATACAGGCATTTTGGCGGATATATCGCATTCATACGCATGGTAATATTGTCTGTATATAAAACCATAGGTTACTCCCCGGGCAATTTACAGGAAGAAATTATTTTTTATTGACAAATGATACTAATATGGTATCATTACTGAGGGTAATATAAGGAGACATCGTGAAATTGTTGACTCGTGATACTGATTATGCGGTAAGGGCATTGCTGGCGATGGCAGCCAGGAAATCCATGGTTGCCGTTTCTGATCTGGTTATAGAGTTAAAGATCCCTCGACCTTTTTTGCGGCGCATCCTGCAGCGGTTGACTAAGGCAGATGTATTAGGGTCACTGAAAGGTAAAGGAGGCGGGTTTGTTCTTAAACGCGAACCTGCCAAAATCAGTCTGGTTGATCTTATGGCTATTTTTCAAGGTCCGGTACAGCTGAGTGAATGTTTATTTAAGAAAAAAATTTGTCCTAATCGCAAGACGTGTCCTTTGCGATCTGAGATTAGCGAAATAGAGGATTTTGCTTTAACAAAGTTGCGGTCTATAACGATAGCCAAGCTTTTGCGTAAGTAGGAGGCGGTATGGGGATTGCTCCCGAATGTCCAGGCCAGGATAGGCGTAATATCAAAGTTGAGAACATAACCTGCTCTCATTGCGGATATCAGGTTGAGATGTTTTCTGACGAGATGAATGTCCGTTGCCCTATGTGTAAAGAACAGGTTTGCAGGCAGCGGCTGCCTTCGTGCGTGGATTGGTGTGCTCATGCCAGGGAGTGTGTCGGTGAGCAACGGTGGAAACAATTAAAGGGGGGTTAGCGCGGTGGCGAAAAGAAAGATCATTAAGATCGATGAAGCTAAATGTAATGGTTGCGGATTATGTATTCCAAACTGCCGCGAAGGCGCGATCAAGATCATTGACGGCAAAGCAAGGTTGATCGGCGATGTTTTGTGCGACGGGTTAGGGGCCTGTCTTGGACACTGTCCCCAGGGAGCGATCACTATGGAGGAGCGCGAGGCTGTAGCGTTCGATGAGGCGGCGGTTCGGGCGCACGCAGTTCAGAAAAAAGCTCCTTGCGAGTGCCCCGGCGCTAAGGTTATGGATTTTCGCAAGGAAAAACCGAGTGTAGCGGTTAAGGTGTGCACACATCAGGAATCGCAGTTACGCCAGTGGCCAGTACAGCTAAGGCTTGTGCCTGCGCAGGCGCCGTATCTAAACGGGAGCGATCTTTTGATCTGCGCTGACTGTGTGCCTTTTGCCTGCGCTGATTTTCATGCCAAGTTCCTTCGGGGGAAAGTGATTTTGGTAGCTTGTCCCAAGCTTGACGATCCCCAGGTGTATAAAGAGAAGCTTAATCAGATCATCGCGCAGAACGATTTCAAATCGATAGTCTATGCGCGTATGGAGGTGCCCTGTTGCGCTGGGTTGGTCAATGTGATCAAGCAGGTTTTAGCCGATAACGGAAAAACGGGAATTCCGTTTCGCGAAGAAATCATCAGCATACAAGGAGGATAATAATGTTTTGTTATCAATGTGAACAGACGGCAGGCGGTACAGGGTGCACGAAAGCAGGAGTTTGCGGCAAAAGTGAGGATATTCAAAGCCTTCAGGATACCCTGTTATTCGGGTTGAAAGGGATTGCTGCGTATGCTTATCACGCCCGTCAGTTGGGCGCGCGGGATGAAGAGGTTGACGCGTTTATGCACGAAGCGCTGTTTGAAACGATTACCAACGTCAGTTTTGATCTGGATCAATATCTGGCAATGGTGCTCAAATGCGGACAGATCAATCTTAAAGTTATGGAACTCTTGGACAAAGCCAATACCGGCAGGTTCGGGAATCCTGTTCCCACTGAAGTCGAAACAGGTACCAAAGCCGGTCCAGGAATCTTAATAACCGGCCATGACCTGCTCGATCTGTATGAGCTTCTGAAACAGACTGAAGGGACCGGGGTAAATGTGTATACTCATGGTGAGATGCTGCCTGCGCATGGGTATCCCGAACTTAAGAAATTCAAGCATTTGGCCGGTAATTACGGCGGGGCCTGGCAGGAGCAGAAGAAAGAGTTCCTCGCATTCAGCGGTCCGGTCCTAGCCACGACGAACTGCGTTTTGATCCCGCCGCCGAATACTTATCTTGATCGTTTATATACCATTGGAACTACCGGGATCCCGGGAGCGAAACACTTGGTTAAACGCGATTTCAGCCAGTTGATCGCGCAGGCCAAATCTTTGCCGCCGTTGCCTGCAACTCCGGGCAAGAAGATCATGACCGGGTTCCATCATACGGCTATATTGGGTATTGCGGATAAGATCGTAGCTGCGGTCAAGGCCGGAAAGATCAAGCGCTTTTTCCTGATCGGCGGTTGTGATGGGGCCAAGCCGGGAAGGAATTATTTCACTGAACTCGCCCAGAAAGTTCCCCAGGATTGCGTTATTCTTACTGTGGCTTGTGGCAAGTATCGTTTCAATAAACTTGACTTCGGAGCGATCGACGGAATCCCCCGTCTGATTGATGTAGGACAGTGCAATAACGCGTATTCTGCCATCCAGGTAGCGCTTGCTTTGGCTCAAGTATTTAAGTGCGGGGTTAATGAATTGCCGTTGTCTATAGTGTTATCGTGGTTCGAGCAGAAGGCCGTGGCGATTCTGCTTACTTTGTTTGCTCTCGGTGTCAAAGGGATCCGTATAGGCCCGATGCCGCCGGCCTTTGTGTCAGCGAACGTGCTCAAAGTTCTACAGGACAAGTTCGATCTGAAATTGATTTCAACGCCAGATCAGGATTTGGCGGCTATGCTGCAGGGGAGGGGAAAATGATCAATGTCCTGGAGAATATTCCGTTTCAGGAACAAAAGATGGGAACCCGGAAACTTGCCGATGAAAAATATCTCTTGTTGATGCAGGCAGCTTTGAGGCCGGGTCAGAGCATACCTGCGCACAATGCGAATTCCAACGTTCATATACTTGTTGTCAGGGGTGAAGTAGTTATTAACTTGAACGGAACAGAACATGGCGCTCAGGAAGGAGCATTAATTCCCGTTGTCTTTAAGACCGCGATGAATATAATGAACCGCTCTAATAAAGATGCCAGTTTTTTAATCATTAAAACCCCAAATCCAACTGAGATGTCCGGGGCGTAAACCTGTAAACAAGCGATATTGAATTATTCTTGTGCTGGAAAAGAGAGTGGAGAGGTGGCCAATTGCGCCCCGGGGCTAGACCTATGTAAAGTTCGATCCTCTCTCCGAACCCCAATCATTCCCCTCTTAATGATAGGTTGAGAGGTTCAAGGCTATGATCATTAACCCTGATCATAGCCTTTTTTATCTCTCGAAGTCCCTAGGAGTTGGGGCGTTATTTAATTTTCGATAACCCTAAGATTTTAGACATAACCTCAGCTGTATATAAACTTGCCTTTTCAGCGTCTTCAGCGGCCAAATTCGGCCAAAACCTATCTTATATACAGGCGCGTATATACAGGCATTTAGGCGGGTATTACGCATGTATTGCTATCCCAAAATGTCTGTATATAAAACCATAGGACCTTCCCCGGTAAATAAAAATGGTGGATAATTCCATAGGCCGTTGTAAGGATATTCTTGCAATGGTTTTTTGTTTGGGCTATCATAATCTTAGCTTGAATTCATAGAAAGATCTCTGATTGCGACCACTATTATAATATTTCAATGCCTGAATTTATAATACCACTAGTATTTATTTGTGTTCTATGCCTGATTCTATTTAGGATTTTTACCATTAGATGGACATTCGGTGAAGCGGGAGTGGCCAGGAAGCTTGAGTCTTTGCAAAGAAAAAACAAAGAATACCACCCATTCAATAATATCATATTAAAAACTCCAGATGGAACTACGCAGATTGACCATATATTAATATCTCCTTATGGCGTCTTTGTAATTGAAACTAAAAGTTTTAAAGGATGGATTTTTGGTGATGCACATCAAAAGAGATGGACCCAATCTCTTTTCGGCCCGTACCGCTCTTCTATTAAGTACCAATTTCAGAATCCGATCCACCAGAATTATAAGCACGTGAAAGCAGTTCAAGACTTCTTAGGTATTGATTCGAAATCTATATTTAATCTTATCGTGTTTGCTGGATATGGTGAATTTATGACGAAAATGCCAGAAAACGTTGTTGGGTTGTATGACCTTATCCCGTATATCGAATCTCATGCTGAAATATTATTTGATAGTGAAAAAACCAATAATTTCTCACGAAAACTTAGCGATTATGTAGAACATGCCCCATACAATGAGGAAAGCCATATGGAGAATCTTGTGCAGAATATGGAGCATCCCATTTGTCCCAAATGTGGCAAACCGATGATTCTGAGAACGGCGCGTAAGGGGGCAGGAGCGGGTTCTGAATTTTGGGGCTGTCCAAATTTCCCCTCATGTAGGGTGACCAAGAACGTGCTCTAATGTTAGCAATTGGCATAGTTTTCGGAATGGATCCCTGTTTTGGGTGTTCAACGAATAATTGTTGGCAAGTCAAAAAGGTTCGAGGCTGATTTTTATATTAGGTATAAATTATGAGAGCAGTTATAATAAGCGAAATCGATGGGATTTTTAAGAAAATAGTGTGGATTGAAGAATGTGCTACGGGAATATATTTAGGGTTTTATGGGAAATCCCAGGGGATGCATTTTTCATATCATCAAGATGGCAATGTGCATATAAAGCACGGCGCCCAATATTTGCCCATGTATAAAACAACCCCGATAAATGAAATTGACAAGTTTGTAAGTATTACTAGTTACGGAGTGCCATTAGAAGCTGGGTATGAGTTTGCAATGAGTGACTATGTTAAAAGCAAAGATGCAACTGCGGTTGTTTACATTAACCCTGAGATTATCCAAAGGAAGAAAATACTTAATGTGAACGCATATATAGTTCGTAAAGGCGCAGAAAAAGATTGCATTAGTAACATCCAGAAATTCTACCAATCTTTGACAGGGCAAAGCTTTGAAGTGCTTAATGCCAATTTTTTTAAACTTGATATTTATAAAGGGTTCTTAGCTGGCGTAATATTGTGTGGTGGAAAACAACACTAATTTTGTGGATTCAAAATCACTATTGCTAGTATTTTATGCAATTAATGAGAGATTTTGACATAGTTTCCGTGTCTGCGCCGTAGTCTGTATTTAAAGATATAGGTTTAAGAGGACTGCTTGGCGAGGCCTGCGGTGAGCTGCTGCCATATCTGTTTTTGCTTGTGCCAGGATATTTCTCTGGTGATCTGATTCATCTTGTATTCGGGGATCAGTCGGATGAGGTTGTTATTCGAGAAGAGGATCTCTTCCTGGATGCTCGGCGCAAGCATGGTCATATTCATCAGCACATACATCTTGGTCCGGGTCATGCTAAGCCACTGCGCCACTTGTTTGGGGCTTTTAGCTTTGCCCTGATCGAGTAGTTCTTGCACCTGATAGGCTAATATTAAGAATTGACGCAGCTTCGGCTCTTTCTGTAGCGCTATAGCCCGGGGTACTGCTCGGATGAGACTGGTTTCCATGTCGATCTTGCACTCATGCACTTGTGTTGATCCTTGCAGCGTTACAAAAACCGTGCTGGTTTCGGCTTCAAACAAAATAATCTTGACCAAAGCGAGCATAGTCTCGCGTTGCTGGGCAAAGGTGAGGTTCTCCCACGTTTCGGGCAGCATATTCTTATTGCTGCAGATCTCCCGTAAGCATATCAGTATCTGATTCTCTAGTCTTTGCGCATTGATGGTTTTAGTCGGGCAATTCGCATAACCGCGCTTCTGGGCAATCGAGCAATAATAGTAGAAGTATTTCCACTTGTGATTCTTGGTTGTATACGAGTAGATCATTGCGCTGTCACAGTGCTTACAGCGGATCAACTGGCTTAAGAGACCGATATTCTTCTGTGGTTTATTCTTTACCTCGCGCCTATTCTCACTTAATATCTGCTGGGCGTCGTTAAAAATCTCTTCGCTGATTATCGCTTCATGCTGGCCCTGGTAAATCTGCTTGCCTTTATAGTTGATCTTACCGGTATAAAGCATATTCCGCAGCACCAATTTTACACCCATTGCTGTAAACGGCAGTCCTCCTGATGGTTTGCCTTTCCTGAGATGTTGCTTGGTTCGATATCCTTTATGATTCAGAGCTATAGCAACGGCCAGAAGAGATCGCTTGTTAAGATAAAGATCGAACATCTCGCGTATTATTCGGGCTTCGGCTTCGTTTATCACGATTCTATGGTTTTCTTTGTCGATATTATAGCCTAATGCCGGCCGTCCGCCCATCCATTGGCCTTTTTTACGCGCTGCGCCCATCTTATCGCGTGTGCGCTCAGAGATGATCTCGCGCTCGAACTGCGCAAAAGAGAGGAGGATATTGAGCGTAAGCCGCCCCATTGAGGAGTTAGTATTGAAATGCTGCGTTACCGAGATAAAAGCCACATTATTCTGATCGAAGAACTCCAGTAGTTTACTGAAATCAAGCAGTGAGCGCGACAACCGGTCTACCTTGTATACAACCACACAGCCGATTTTCCCGCCCTTGATATCTGTTATCAGCTTTTGAAGCGCTGGTCTTTCAGTGGTAGCTCCAGAGAATCCAGCATCGTCATATCTGTCAGCTAATGCAAAGAAACCTTCGGATTTCTGACTGGCGATGTAGTTTTCCGCAGCCTCGCGCTGAGCATCGAGCGATGTGAATTCTTGCTCCATGCCGTCATTGGTCGATACGCGCGTATAGATCGCGCAGGGGATAGGCTTCTTAGTCTGTGTTAGTTTTTCATCCATAGTTATAGCTTAAAGAAATCAAAAGCGTTCCAGTTCGACCCGGTGATCATATGGGTAACCGCAGACAATGATTTATAGATCTTACCGTCATATTCGAATCCGCTCTCTAGCACCTTGATCTCAAGGTTCCTGCCTTTATACATCCTAATAATCCGGCTTCCCGGAATAGGGAGCCGTTTATCCCTGTACGGCCTATTTGAGAAATTCTGGTTCAAGGAATCCATATTAGGCCGGACAGCTTTATTGTTGATCGGGTCGTATTTCTCGATCAGTTCCTTGATCCTGCGCAGCGCTCTTTCGGATATGCCCCCGTATTCTAGCTCTTGAAGCCTGTGGCAGATCTTTCTGATCAAATAGCGCCGGTTATGCGAGAATTTGCTCTTTTCCGGAAAGAGCTTTTTATATGCTTTTTGCAGCTCTGCCGCATCCAGCTTGGTAATGGCGGTTATCTTGTTTTCAACGGTCGTTTCCATAGGTAGCATACCTCATTACAATATAGGCATACAAATCGGCATATAGCAAGTTATAAGGTCAGGGTTTTTGATTGTGAAAATGCTCTAAAAGTAGTATAATTAATGATCAAATAGTGTGGAAATGTTTATGGAGAAGGAATGAAATTATCTGTAAAATCAGGAGTTATAGAAAGTAGTTTCAATTACGAGCTAGCCGGGATAATAGCCCGGCTTTTAACTTTATGAAATCGCCAATTCTAAATTCCCCATATTTGGAACCTGCTCGTCATTTTAAGTCGGACGATCGTGGGATAACTGAAGAGGTCCTTGAATTTCGTAGATCTAGCAGTTTCTATATTCCTGTTCCACGCGCTAAGACAAAAGATAAGCAGCTTGAGTTAAATCTTGCTGAGGGCGCTTTTGGTAGTGAACTGCAGAGAGAAAATGAGTTTATTAACAAAATTAGAGCCAAAATTAAAGCATGGAGAGATGCAGGATATCAGGGGCTTACTAAAACTTCTCGGGATTTACTAGCATATTGGTGCGATGACACAAGAGAAAATAAATTGTTTTTCTGTCAAATTGAAGCGCTTGAAACGCTGATGTTTATAAATGAAGTTGCAGAGAAGTCTGGTGAGAGTTGGATAATTAATGAGCTTAAAAAAGCTAGCACTGATGCAAATCCCGGGTTATATCGTATGGCTTTTAAAATGGCAACAGGTTCAGGTAAGACTGTTGTCATGGCAATGATCATTGCTTACCATACACTTAATAAAATTCGTTATCCTCAGGATACTCGATTTACCGATGCGTTTGCGATTATCACGCCAGGGATTACTATTAAGGACCGACTTAATGTCTTATTGCCAAATGATGTAAGTAACTATTATCGGAAACGAGATATTGTTTCCCATCAGGATTTTGACCTACTGCAACAAGCAGTTATCTTAATCACCAATTTCCATCAGTTGGAACTTCGTCAAAATCCTCGTTTCCAAATCGGGTCAGTTATGAAGGCAGCAGAAATCATCAAAGATGAGGCTGTTAAAGAGACTCCGATGACTATGGTTAATAGAGCTTTTAAGAGTTTGCTAGGCAAGCCAAGGATTCTTGTAATTAATGATGAGGCTCACCATTGTTACCAAGAAAAACCAGCTGAGGAAAAATTATCTGGTGATGAGCGCCAGGAAGCCGATGAAAATAATAAGGCAGCGAGAGTATGGCTTAATGGAATATTAGCTCTATCAAAGAAGAACGCTATTACTGGAGTGGTTGACCTTTCAGCTACTCCGTATTTCTTGAGCGGTTCAGGATATCAAGAAGGCACGCTTTTCCCTTGGACTGTTTACGATTTTTCGCTCTTGGATGCATTAGAGTGTGGCGTAGTAAAAATCCCTCGCCTCCCGATCGAATCAGACACCATTAGACAAGAAGAAGAGCCCGAATTTCGTAATCTATGGCTGTATGTCCGCGAAAATTTACCTAAGAAAGGCTTAAAAACAGGTGGTAAGGATTATCTATCAACGCTTGTGTTGCCCACTAAGTTGCAGGAGGCGCTGGAGTCCTTATACGGTAATTATGAGCAATATCATAAACGCTTTGCTGACATTAAGAAGACCAATTCTTCCGTAATGCCACCAGTTATGATTGTTGTTTGTAATAATACGGCAGTTTCAGAATTGGTTTATCGTTGGATAGCCGGCTATGAAGTTGAAACGCCGACAGGAAGAATTAAGATAGAGAAGGGGAATTTAGAACATTTCCGGAATGAAAATGGAGCGCAGTTTCTTGACCGTCCTAATACGTTACTTATCGATAGCGCTCAACTGGAAAGCGGGGAAAAAATAAACGATGACTTTAAAAAGATTTTTGCCAAAGAAATTGATGATTTTCATAAGGAATATCGCCATCGATTCCCCGGAAGATCCGAGCCTAGCGATGAAGAGCTTTTGCGTGAGGTAATGAACACTGTTGGAAAACCGGGCAAGCTAGGGGAAAGCATTAAGTGCGTAGTATCTGTATCTATGTTGACTGAAGGCTGGGATGTAAACACGGTTACTCATATTTTGGGTATTAGAGCTTTCTCTACGCAGCTATTATGTGAGCAAGTAGTTGGAAGAGCCTTAAGGCGCGTTGATTATAGCGTTGATGAAGGAACAGGTCTCATGACCCCAGAATATGCGGAAGTATATGGAGTCCCTTTCAATTTCTTAAAGGCTGAAGGAACAACGCCTCCTCAGCCACCAAAAGTTATCCATCGCGTACGTTCATTGGAAGAACGTGAACAATATGAAATTACATTCCCACGGTTGGAGGGATATAGATATGAGTTGGATGAAACAAAACTCAATGCAAAATTCACTGATGAATCAAAAACTATAATTGAAAATGAACCTACCGAGGTTATATCTGGCGGTATTATTGGTGAAACGACCGTAGAAAAACTCGAAAAGATAAAGAGCCGTAGAGATGGTGAGGTTATAATCCGACTTGCTGAATCGCTACTTAAACGCTACTATATGGACGCTGATGGGACGGAGAAATACTGGTTATTCCCACAGCTTAAGAAGATTTGCGAAGAATATGTAAAAGAGTATGTTGTTTTAAAGGATCGCATGGTAATTGGCTATCTATCTGTAGGGGAATATTTCACCGGTGCTTTAACTAAGATTCAGCAGGGGATTGTCTCTGCCCACTTAGCCGAGCAAAAAGAAAAGAAGCTGCTTCCTGTGCTCGCTCCGTATGATACATTAGGTTCAACTCGGTACGTGGATTTCTTAACTACTAAAGAAGTGCAAAGCACAGTAAAGAGTCACGTTAATTATGTCGTGGCTGATACTCAAGAATGGGAGCAGGGAGTCGCAAAAAGGTTAGAACAAATGCCTGAGGTTTTATCCTATGTAAAAAATCAGAATTTAGGTTTTGCTATTCCTTATGAGCACCAAGGCGCAGCGCACTCTTATAACCCAGATTTTATTGTAAAACTTGAATTGCAAGATAAAACAATTCTAAGTTTAATACTTGAAGTCACAGGTAAGAAAGATGACAAGAAAACAATAAAAGTTAAGACAGCTCGTGAGCTATGGATTCCGGCTATAAATAATTATGGGAAATTTGGCAAGTGGGCTTTTTTAGAAGTACAGGATATTCATGAAGTACAGAATTTAATACGAGCTGGCTTACAGAATGGATTTGATAAAATAGGAAATGATTTATGGGACGAAAAAGGTTAGAATCACGCACTACCGATGCTGCCGCAGTAGCGTCATATAAACATAGGGATAAGCGCAAGAGGATTCCTACTCAAGAAGAATCCGTTAAGCTTTCCGCCCGCGAGAAGCAACCGGTAAAGAAAAGATACGATTACGATCCTTCTCTTGATCCGCAATTAGTGTGGTCTGGGAAAAAGGAAGCTGGAAGCGAGCTTTCTGTCTCAACGGTTCCTATCTATGTTCAAGAGAAAATCGCTCCAGAAGCCATCGTCGCCCGATTAAAACAGGGGGCCAAAGATGAAATGCAGTTGACCCTTTTTGGGGAAACTACCCAACAGCAATTTGATAAGGCTGTTGAATTTTATAAGCATGAGGATAATTGGCAGAATCGTATGATATTAGGCGACTCGTTATTGGTAATGAATAGTCTGCTTGAAAAAGAAGGGATGCGAGGCAAGGTGCAGACGATTTATATCGATCCACCTTATGGCATCAAATTTGGTTCTAATTGGCAGGTCTCAACTCGCAAGCGCGATGTCAAAGATAACAAAATAGATGACTGGATTCGACAGCCGGAACAGGTTAAAGCTTTCCGTGATACTTGGGAATTAGGCATTCATTCTTACCTTTCTTATCTACGCGACCGACTAATTGTTGCAAGAGAACTTTTAAATGAGAGTGGAAGTTGTTTTGTGCAAATTAGTGATGAGAATATTCATTTAGTTAGGGCCGTCCTTGATGAAGTTTTTCTGCCGCATAATCAGGTTGCTACTATTGTTTGGAAAAAGGGTACGCCAGACGCCAAAGCAATTCGCAATGCCTTTAATTATTTACTTTGGTACTCAAAAGATATTGATTCCCCGAAAGTCAGGAAGTTATTCCTAGAACGCAGTGGTATAGAAGGCACTACAGAGGATCCGAAAAAACTGGCCCTATGGGGAGAGTTCCACAATGGCGAGGTAAGGACTTTGACTTCGGAAGAAAAGAGAGATATTTATAGTACTCGAGAAAAAGCAAGAGTTTTTCGTGTGGATAAAGTTATTGAACGAGGTGACGATCCAGAAAGATATTTCAAATTTGATTTTGGTGGAGAAAAATTATTGCCCAAGAAAGGATATGTTTGGCGGGGCTCGCCTGAGCAGATGGCTCAGTTGTTATCGGCAGGGCGTTTAGTTAAAACAAAGGAAGGTTTAGGATATAAGTTTTATATGGATGATTTTCCGGTTATCGAAATAACAAATTTCTGGGATGATACGGGAGGTAGAGTACCTGATATGGTTTATGTCGTTCAAACGCACGATAAAATAATAGAGAGATGTGTATTGATGACAACCGACCCCGGTGATTTAGTCTTTGACCCAACCTGTGGCGCAGGAACCACTGCTTATGTTGCTGAAAAATGGGGGAGGAGGTGGATTACGACCGATACTTCTCGAGTAGCCCTTGCTTTAGCTCGTACGCGGCTAATGACGTCACAGTTTCCTTATTATAGTCTTAAAGATAAAAACAATCTTAACATTGGTTTTGAGTATAGAACAGTTCCTCATATTACATTGAAATCAGTAGCAAACAATGTGGAATCCGAGCAGGAAGTTTTATATGATCAGCCAAAAGAGGATAAGAATATTGTTAGAGTGTCTGGTCCTTTTACAGTTGAGTCTCTTTCTCCACATCGCGTTTCTGATGCGCAAGAGGTGGTTTCTTCCGACCGTTTTGTAGAGACAATTGTGGCTAATTTACTTAAGGCTGGTGTGCAGACTGGTGAGAAAGGTGCGAGAGTGGAGTTTGTCAATTTAGATATTCTTCCTGGTGGGCCTGAGATTCAGGCTTCAGGCGAATATAAAACAGCCAAGGGATTAAAGAAAGTCGCTGTTGCTATTGGTCCAGAATTTGGGAGCGTTGACGATGATTTTATTCGCGATGCAGCGAAAGTTGCTAAGAAATTTGCCGATCTTCTCGTAGTAGCGGCTACTTCATTTGAAGCCTCAGCATTTACAGAACCGTCCGAGTTAGATAAATTGCGCATAATGAAGGTAAAAATCAATCCGGACCTTTCAATGGGAGATCTCCTTAAGAAAACTGGCTCAGCCAATCTTTTTCTTGCTTTTGGAGATCCGGATGTGAAAGTCAAGCAAACAAAAGAGGGGATTATTGTTGAGATACTAGGTGTGGATATATATGATCCTGTCAAAAGCGAAATTCGCTCAAGTGGCTCCGGAGATCCAGAACACGAAATCGCCGCTTGGTTTATAGATACTAATTATAACGGTGAGGCATTTTTTGTTACGCACGCATATTTTCTTGGAGCAGATAAGCCATACGAAAAGCTGAAGAAGGCCCTCAAGGCAGACATTAAAGAAGACGCCTGGGATGATCTTTATTCTACTGTTTCTCGCCCGTTCTCATCACCAAAAACCGGCAAAATCGCCGTAAAAGTCATTAATCACTATGGTGATGAGGTTATGAAGGTCATCGAACTCAAAAAAATATAGTTGACAACTGTAAACTTGCATGGTATAAGGATAGCATGATCCAGGTCTCCAATATAAATACTTCCAGTAGCAGTAGTAAGGCCATAGTGAATCTATGTATAGATGGCATTGGGGCAAGTGCTGTTCCTTTAAAAAATGCCGTCACCCATATAATTGATTTTCGTCTAGATAAGAATGAGCTGCGACGAGAAATGTCGGTAACTGAGTTTGCTAGTGAGGCAAAGATTTCTCGTCAAGCAGTGGTCAAGATGATTTCCTCTGGAAAAGTAAGGGCGCAGAAAATCGGCGAGCAGTATATTATTAACTCGGAAGAATTGGTAAGGTACCTTAAGGCAAAATAATTTTTTTTGCCCTAGAGGTTGATAAATGTCAACCAATGGAGGATAGCATGGAAGTGACTGATTTGATCTTGGCGGACTATGCTGCAGCTAACGATAGGGGGAAATTTACGCTAGTCGGGGCCGGAATATCAGAGATTACAGCAGCAAAGTTGCCTTGTATACACCCTCTAATGTTTTTGTTAGTTCGGTTTAAGGTTACTCGCCAAGATATTGGTCGGAATCGGTTTGATATTCGTATGATTGGGGAGAAGGGCACAATTTTTAAAGCTGAGGGCGATATGGAGGTCCCAAACCAACAAGACGGCGAACAGCATCTGCCCATGCCTATACAGTTGGTTAACCTGAAATTTGAAGATGCGGGGGATTACAGCATTGAGGTAAGAATAAATGGCGAGTTAAAGCAAAGCCATAATTTAAAAATAAAATTTGTACCACCCTCAGCTGGTATGTCAAAATAGGCTGGGGTGCAATTAGCAGGAGGAGATTATGTCGATAGTTCTATCAGTTTCTGTCCCTGAAGGAATAGTTGTGGCCGGGGATAGTAGGCAGACTTATACCAATGGGAGAGGTGTTATAAGGATAGGGTCTGATTTCGGCTCAAAGGTTTTCCAATTGACCCCTAGGCTTGCTGCTGCAACTTTTGGTTGGGCATTTTTGCAGCCGCAAACTGCCAATGCCCTTATTAGCGTTGGAGCGTTAGTTGAAGATTTCCGATCAACACTCGATCCAGACATCAATGTCAGCGATGCTGCAAATCAGTTAGCTGGATATTTCCAAAATATTTATAATTATGACGTGAATGATTTAAAATGGAATCCAGCTCCACAGGGAGGATTAGCTGTAGGATTTCAGGTGGTTGGATATAACAAGGATTCTACCGTTGGAGAGGTACACTTATCTCAGATTCCGCCCGGAAATTCGCGGCTACTTATGAATACAAATAATGCTGGCTGTAATTGGAATGGTCAGACTGATGTTATCACGAGACTTGTCTGTGGTTTTGATCCACGTATTGAGCTTTTGCCTTTTGTTCAGCATGCAATTGCAAATCCTCTGTCCGGTCAGCCTTCAGCAGTAGATCAAATCCGCGGCCTGCAGTATGTAATTAACTGGGCAACTATGACACTACAAGATGCTGTTGATTTCGCTTTGTTGATGGTTAATAGCACTATTAAGATGCAGCGGTTTTCCGATGGTGTTGTTATGAATCCTGGTGACATTCCGGGTTGCGGAGGCGATGTTGATATTGCTGTTATTACTCACAGGGAAGGTTTCAGATGGGTACAGCGTAAGGAATTGGGGGTTGCGAAATAGCAGGATGGATAGATTAAACGATAGCTACTTGATTTTTCAAAAATATTCGTTAAACTAAAATCGGTGCAGGATTAAGTTCCTGCACCAAGATGCTTAACGGCATCGGATTCAAGCCTTAATTGGCAAGAATGTAACTGAGGGTAACTCCTCAGCCTAGAATGAAGACGATCGAAAGATCGTCGGAAACCTAGGTCTTAACGGACCTAAATCTTAGAACGGAAATGGTCGGTAATAAGATTTAGGTCTTTTTGTTTTTATAGACATAAAAGACCTAATTCAGGGAAGCGGTAAAGAGTTTGTGGTTAAACCTGACAAAGGAGGTCTTTTATGGATATTAGAGAAATCTCTATTTCCAGCATTAACCCCGCAGTTTACAACCCTCGAGTCGATCTTACCCCGGAACATCCCGAGTATCAGAAGCTCAAGCAGAGCATCACCATGTTCGGTTACGTTGAGCCGATCGTCTGGAATTCTAGGACCGGCAATCTCGTCGGCGGCCATCAACGACTGAAAATCCTCATTGAACAGGGACTCTTATGCGTGCAGGCCAGTGTCGTGGACCTGCCGTTAGAGCAGGAGAAGGCGTTGAATTTGGCACTCAATAAGATTCAAGGCGCCTGGGATAATGAGAAGCTCGCGGCATTGCTGGATGAGCTCTCCAAACTGCCTGATTTCAATACCGAGATCACCGGTTTCGACAAAACCGAGATCAGCCAACTTTTTGACCGCTACGGCCATCAGAGCGATCCTGACCAGTGCGATTTCGGATCGCTTCTTGAAACGGTTAAAGAACCCAAGACCAAACGTGGCGATCGGGTCGTATTGGGCCGCCATGTGATTATGTGCGGCGATTCATCGGAATATGACGATATGAAGCTACTTCTAGGGGATGAATCCGTGCAGCTAGTGAATTGTGATCCGCCGTATAACGTGGCATATCTAGGAGGTGATCGACCGCATCCTCAGACTGCCCGGCCGAAGAAATCGCATAACTGGGATCGAATCTATAGCGATAACTTAAGCGACGAAGCGTATGCGGACCTACTTAAGAAGGTCTTTGGTAACATGGATAAGTTTCTCATGCCGGGGCGTTCGTTCTACATTTGGAACGGGCATTATCAGTTCGCGCTTATGCACAGGCTTTTGAATGAGCTCAAGTACCATATCGGATGCGTTATCACCTGGTCAAAGCCGAATTTCGCTATATCGTATGCGGACTACAATCCCCAGACCGAATTTTGTCTCTATGGCTGGAAGGAAGGCGTAAAGCACAGGTGGTACGGAGGTGCTACTGAATCGAGTCTGTGGGAGGTTAAGCGCGATCCTACCAGTCAGTACGTTCATCCGACTCAAAAACCGGTTGAACTGGCTCAACGTGCGATGCGTAACAGCAGCCAGCGGGGAGAAGTAGTTCTGGATATGTTTCTGGGAAGCGGAAGCACGTTGTTGGCGGCAGAGACGCTTGATCGCCGGTGTTTTGGTATGGAGCTTGATCCGCGGTATTGCGATGCAATCGTCATGCGTTACATCAATTATGTTGGGCCGGATAAGGTATCCGCAGAGATCAGGGCGAGATACCTGAAGGAGGCCTAAAATGAGTGATATCAACACAAACGCGGTTAATAAATCGGTTATACAACTTTTGCAGGAGATCAATTCTGGAACGATTGATCCTACGGGTCTCGATAAATCAACCAGGCAGAGATGCATCGATTTCCTTGATCTAGAGGGTTATGTTCATGCGCATATCGCTCAGATCATGAAATGTTCCGAGAAGACAGTCTATCGTGATATCAAAGAAATTAAAAAGAATAACGAGCTTTCTCCTGACATATCGTTCGCCAAGAGTTTTGTTGGAGACGTCGTTAAGAAAGCGATCAATCACCATAGTTCTCTTGTGCGGATGGCCAGAGCTAAAGAGCTGTCTGCTTCGGAGAAGATCCTTGCCGAGTCGGCTGCCTGGAAAATACTCAAAGAGCTTGTTGAGAAGCTCCAGTCCCTGGGGTATCTGCCTAGCAGGCCACAGGAGATCGTTGGCGATATCTTCCATCATATGGGCGAAAACAATGAAGAGTCGTTAGCCGAGATACAAAAGATGGTGATTGAGCTGGAGATTGTGGCTAAAGAAGAAGGGGCGAATGCGGCTTTGACTCCTGAAATCGAAAACATTAAAAAACGCATTGAAAAGGCAGAAATAGCCGTTGAATTGACAAAACTCAACGAAAAACAAGCGCAGATTAATCAAGAGGAGGACAAAAATGTTTGACCGTCTTAAGCAGGATACGTATGCATTGATGCGTAAAAGCGGGCAGGAGTCATTGCTTATGTTCGCTAAGTTATTCCTTTCCGAGCACCTGCAGTGTGCTCCGTCAGAGGCGCATCGAAAGATTTACTCGATCTTGGAGGATGCAACCAGGGTAAGAGGTCAAAAGATCGCTATTGCCGCGCCGCGTGATTTCGGCAAAAGTACACTTGTTACGCTTATTTATGTGCTTTACTGCATAGTTTACAAGGTAGAACAGTATATCATGCTGTTATCTAACACCGCAGGGCAAGCGGTTAATCTGCTTGAACATGTTAAAAGAGAAGCAACCGAAAATGAAAAGCTTATAGAGGCTTTCCCGGAAGTTTTTAAGCAGAAACCGCTTGTTTGGCGGCAGAACGAGGTGGTGTTTGCGAATAATGTTAAAATCGTTGGGTTTGGCAGCGGCCAGCAAGTCAGGGGCAGACGTCATGGGACTTTTCGACCAACGCTGGTTATTGGAGATGATCTTGAGAATGCCGAAAGCGCACTTTCGACCAAGGCTCAGGAGAATATACGGGAATGGCTGACCAAAAGTGTATTGAAAGTCGGCTCTGCTAATACGAATTATCTCTTGTTGGGCAACCTTTACCATCCGTGTTCTTTGCTTTCGGAGTACTTGCAGTTGCCGGGATGGACCCGGGAACGTTTCAAGGCCATCATTGATTGGCCAGTCAATACCGGATTATGGGACAGCTGGCGCAATATCTATAATTCGCGCACCAAGTATAACGGAGAAAGCGGCCCTGAAGCGGCGCTTAAGTTTTATCTGGCGAATAAGGATACTATGGATGTCGGAGCGCGGCTGTTGTGGCAAGAGAAGCATTCACTTTACCAGCTCATGCTTCAAAAAGAAGAAGACGAAGCTAGTTTCATGAGCGAGTTTCAGAACGAGCCGTTCGATCCGCGGGATAGGGTTTTTAACTTGGAGGAACTGCATTACTGGAGTGATCACTATAGTTCGGTGGAAGAGTTGTTGCATTCCTTGGGCAGCAATGCGGAGTTTTACGGCGCGTGTGACCCGTCATTGGGTAACCATTCGTTTAAGGGGGATTTTTCGGCGATAATCATTTTGGTAAAAGATAAGCGAGACAACTGTCTCTACATAATCGAAGCTGATATCAAGCGTCGAAGTCTAGATGATCTTCTGAGTGATATCTTGGCGTATTATCGCAGGTTTAAGTTCGAGAAATTTGTAGTCGAGGGAAATCAGTTCCAAGCGGCCGTGATCAAAATGTTGGAAGACAGGGCCAGAGAGCAGGGGCTGTATTTTGTCCCGGAGAAGGTGATCAACACTTCGGATAAGATCAAGAGGATCCAGGTGGTCCAGCCATTGACTAAAAACGGCACCATAAAGTTCAGCAAAGCGTTGCGGCGGCTTTTAGAGGAGTGCATGTATTTCCCGCGAGGCCAGCACGATGACGGGCTTGATGCTCTCGAAATGGCTGTTCGTGCTGCTGAAGAAAATCCGAGGGTAGTAACCGCTAAGATTCTAGGAGAGGACAGGGATGATAGGAATTGGATTAGCGATTATCGCAGAGGTTTCGGATGGAATCTCTAGCTTCGAATCGTGAAACCCATTGACAAATCAAGCGGTTGTGATAAATTAAAACTATAAGCAGCCGATAATCGTCCCGAGTTGGAAGGGATAAATCCCGGACGTTAAAAAAGAAAAACCTTCGTTGGGCCAAAACGCCCGGCGACGGTTTTTTTGTTTTTACATTATAAATGAAAAAAATTCCTAATATATTCTTCATCATTGTTATTGTAGTGGCATTCGGTTATTTAGGTCACCGGATTTTCATATTATCCGATCGAATCCAAAGAATAGAAAATAAACTCGGTGGATCAAAAAAGATATCTTGTAACGAAAAAGATACCGTTCAAAGAGTGCGTCAGTCAGTGGTGCGCATTATCGGCGGAGAAGGCGAGGGTTCTGGTTTTGCTATTAACAAGGATGGCTATATTTTGACCAACTTCCATGTGATTGACTCTGAACCAGCTCCTAAAATTATATTGCCGGGTAATACTTTTGAGACAGGTGAAGTTGTCATGGCGGATAAGGACGCAGATCTTGCAGTAATCAAGATTAAGAAAGACCTCCCGGTGCTGAGATTTGCGCGCCTTGCCTCAATTTGTCCGGCAGAAGAACTTTTAGCTATAGGATATCCGTTAGGGGGCGAATTATCTGGGGAATCTTTTGTCGTTCGCGGAGCTTTCTCGCGAAGCTCAAAAGATAAGAAAAACGGGGTACAGTATCTCCTTACGGATATGACTATGGTTTCCGGAATAAGCGGTGGTCCAATGGTAAATATCTGCGGGGAAGTAGTCGGAATTAATACCGCTGGATTAGTGCTAGGGGGAATGGGCATAGCCATATCCTCCGATTCTATATTTGAGAAATATCAGAAGATGTCCACGTCCAAAGAATCATTAAAAGACGTTAAGAAAATGACCTTTGATCCAAACAAGAATCCTCTTGAAACAGTTAGGTGTTTTTATAATTATCTCAAAGCCAGAAAAATGGAAAAGGCATTTGAGCTTTTATCCGAGAATTTTGTCATGGATTACAGTTTTGATTATTGGGCTCGAGGCTACAGGCCTATGCTTGACACCTCTATCATTACAATTAAAAGCGATAAGAAAATACCGAATAGAATACTCGTTAAACTGTCTACCAAAGACTTAATTGAAGATGAAATTGTTTATAAGTATTTCGAGGGATATTGGGATGTTCAGCAAATAAACGGAAAATGGTTGCTCTGGGCTCCGAAGATCGAGGAAGTTAAAGATCAGGAAAAAGAATGGTTTTTGGACTCGGATAGGATAAATGAGATAGAGGAATTCGTAAAGGAAAACAAGGATTCCGAAGAGTATAAGTATGAAATATATCAGATAGCGCAAGAACCAGGAAACGAAGATTTAAGTTTGCAGGTACTTTACGAGAAGGCCAAAGAAAAGGAATAATCTTTCTGTGGAACTTAGTAAATGCAAATTAACAGATGTTCGTTATGTTAACTTTGAATGTTAAAAGAGCGATATCTGTTGTGCTTATCTTGATTTTTCTGCAATCACGAGTTATACTTGTTGAAATATCTCTCAGAAGTCTTTGTTATTTAAGCGGATAGAGTTTTTTGCTATTATCATTATTAGGATTTAACGAAAGAATATTATGGTTGGCTTGATTGTAGTAATCATTTTCATAATATGGTGTGCAATAAGTTCACGATATAATAACAATAGATCTGAAACAAGACAGACGCCCACAGATACCAATATCCCTAAAGTAGGTCCCAAGCATAGATATGGATATAAACCACGTTCTTCTTCAAGTTCAAGTCAAAAAATCAAATTCGTTACTACAGAAGCAAAAGGCGGGAAGGCGGTATTAAATGAGGATTTATCAGGGCTTGTTGATGCTTTTACCGGTGCACTTCTGGATAAAAGCAGAAATATTTTTCAATGTTCTCGCTGTAAAGTTTTCTATCAAGAAGAAAGTTTTAAGCTTCTGCAAGAAGAGAACAGTGGGAGATGTGTGTCATGTAGTTCGACCCACACAATTGGCGTTGTTATTGGGAATAGGTTTGAAGTTAAGGGCAAAAATCCTGAGGTTGGAGTCATTACCCTTAGTAGCTATAGACAATATGAGGGTAGAGTTATCACTTTTGAAGGATCGGTGTTAAACGTTAAACAAAGTAGGCGTGGCGGTGATTATGCAGTTATGTTTGAAGATCGTAGCTGGAAAGATGGATTGAAAATGGTTGTTTTTCGCAGAGACGTCCAGCGGGTTGGAGGAGATTCTTTTATCCTTAATCTTTATGGTAAAAGAGTTAAAATAAGAGGATTGTTAATTGACCATCACCGCTTTGGTTATGAAATAATCGTAGCCGAAAGAAGCATGATTTTGTCTATATCATGATATGGCGTGATCTTGCTAAAAAAAGAAAAGATTTTATTACAAAGCTCAGAGAAAAGAGCCCGTGGGAAATATTAGGGGTGAGTAATTCTGCTTCACGATCTGAAATTAGAAAAGCCTATCGGGAGCTAGCCTTGGTGTATCATCCTGATAGAAGTCATGCTTTTTTGAAGTCGTATAACCAAGAAATTATGAAAATTATAAATGAGGCATATAGTCAAATCATAGGAGATAAATAATTAATGGTTACTGAGCGATATTTACGTCATTCCATGATAGATTGGCTTGACCAAGAGAAGCTCAAACAATCGTACATCATTGTTATTGGAGCTGGCGCAGTAGGCAATGAAGTGCTAAAGAATTTGTGTTTATTGGGTGTTGGGAAAATCCACATTATTGATTTTGATCGTATTGAGGAGCATAATCTAACAAGGACAATTCTTTTTTCTGTTAAAGATCTTGGGTTATATAAAGCGGAAGTTGCCTCGAGAGAATGTCAAAAAATTGATTCTAGTTGTATTGCTACTTTTTCAAATGGCGATTTTTGGGATGTCCTATCTTTGCAGGAAATAAAAAAGGCCGCTGCAGTTGTCTGTTGTGTTGATAATTATGAGGCCAGGTTAAAATTAAATCAATTATGTTTGTTGGCTGGGGTTGATTTTTACAACACGGGGATTGATAGTAGATATGTATGTGTAGAGAGTTTTCCATATTCTAAAGAGCCTGATTGCGCTTGCTATGAGTGCGCATTGCCGTCGTCAGTATATGAAGCCGTTAAAAAACGTTACTCGTGTGGTTGGTTGAAAAAAGTAGCTTTAGAAGAAAAAAAGATTCCAACCACTGCAATTACTTCAAGTATCGCTGGTGCTACTGCTGTAGGTATAATTCTTCAAAGATTATGCAATCATTCTCAATCTCTTAAAGGATCAAAGCGTTTCTGTTGTGATACAATTACTTTAAATTCAACCATTTCAGATATTAGACGTAATGATAGCTGCCCGGGGTGTTATAATACTTTACATGATTACAAATATTATCGTAGTAGTGGAAACGAAATACCCTCTAAATTAGAATCTTTACCCTTTGTCGAAGATTTTGAAATCACCTTTAGCGAAGATATCGTTTTTTATCTAGAGTGTAAGCGCTGTGGACAAAGAACGCCATTGTTTGAATCAGCTCATAAACTAAATGATGCGATAACCTATTGTTCAAAATGTAATATGCAATCAAATATCGTTTATATTAAAGATAGATTGGTATTTAGTGAATTCCATGAGATTTTTGGGAAAAGAAAGTATCCGGGCAAATTCATAAAATTTAGCCTGAAAGGTGTTAACTTATTAATCGAAAGGGAGGTGTAGTATGGCGGATTTGAAATTAGTCATCAGAACTGCGGACCGTAGTAGAAAAGCGGAGATTACTGTGGCTGATGTGCAAACGGGATCTGAAGTTATTCAAGCTTCAGTTGACAATTGGGCTCTACCAAAGGATACAGAATATACTCTTGTTAATGTTACAAAAGACCCACCGCAAACACTTGATCCGGCGCAGAATTTAGCAAAAGCAGGAGTTGCTGAAGGGGATACTTTAGAAATTCAACCAGTGTTAGTGGCTGGAGTTTAAAATGCCAGATCCAAGGTTAGTCCGTAAACAGGAAGATATAGAAAAGTTGAGGCAACTTCAAAAGCAAATGAGTACAGTACTAGAAATTCTTCTCGTAGAAGGTAATCCTCCGAATAGGGTTGAGTTGAAAATAAAATTACCTACTGCAGTTGATAAAAATTATCCTCAAAATGTCAGCAATGTTAGTACAATATCAATTCAATTGCCATCAAATTATCCAATTCAAGAGCCAGCGGTGACTTTCAGAAGCTCAATATGGAATCCCAACGTATACCCGAGTGGAAAACTCTGTATAGGTAAATGGACGATAACCGAGAATCTCGAATTATTAGTGAAGAGAATAATACAAGTTATTGTTTTGGATCCTGCGATTATTAATGTAGGAAGTCCTGCAAATGGAGAAGCAGCACAGTGGTATTCAAGTGCGCATAGGAAAAACCCAGCCTTGTTTCCGACTTTGCGGGTAGAGAATCTTTTTAAGTCAGAACAAAAGAGAACAATTACTTGGAGATCAATAAAATAATGCTGCGATGGAATAGCGTTGCGCCAGATATTAGAGTAAGTAAACTTGGGGATTCTATTGGTGAATGGAATCTTGTTGATTCTATTAAGGTGGTTTCTTGTTACCTTACGGGTAGGCAAATATTTATGAAAAAGGAATGTTTGGAGTCAATAACGGAGCAATTATCTTCTGATATGCACGAGTTAGGTGGCATCTTGTTGGGTGAGGTCTTTGAGTGCGATATGGCATCTACTACGGGATACAACTACATTACATTTATAACTGAGGCAGTACGTTGTGATATATGCGAAAATTCCGCGGTGTCATTGAAGATGGGATTGGATGTTTGGTCGAAAGCAGGGCCTTTAATTACCCGGGACCATATTGTCGTTGGTTGGTATCACAGTCATCCCAACCTGGGGGCCTTTTTTAGCGGTACTGATCGTGAGACGCAGAGGCATTTTTTTAAGAACGACTATTCTATAGGGTTAGTTGTTGATCCTTACAGACAAGAGCAAAAATGTTTTGTTGGACAAGATGCTAAGCAATTTAGAGGTACTATTGAAATATTATCAGAGAATCCGCGTAATGTCCTAATTTAAGCACACAAAGTTGTCTAAATTAAAACAGTTTTTTAAATGATCTTAAATTCTGGCCCACTCTGCAATAAGAAACGCGATAGGGCTCCGCATATTGGCGGAAAATGTTTTTTCCTTTGTTGGAGATGTTCTGGTTTGGTTATTGGTTATTTCTTTTCTTATTTATTAATAACAAAAGGAGTAATTATACATTACAAGTTTTCTTTTATTGTAATGGTAATGTTACTGATTCCATTTATTATCGATGTTTACCAGCAATACTTTCTAAAGAGATTAAGTAATAACTTCAATCGTTCAATGAGTGGATTTTTGTGCGGTGTATCCTTGGCGCTAATGTTCCCATAAAATTATAACTAGTGTCATTAAGGTAGGTGAGAGATGGGCAAAAATTTTGGCTTTTCGTTTTCTTGGAGACGAGCATGTGGGCTTTCTGGTTTAAAGGGGAAAATATCTAGAATCATAGGTATTCCTTTAACTAAGAGTGGAAGAGAAAGAAAAATAGGGCGTCTGATACTAAGATTTTTGGGATTAAGTAAATAATGATCGGATGTCGATAAATAAGAAAAGTGTTTTAAGGGTTTTCTAGGGAATAGGAGCGTGGGTTGTGAGTATTAGGAAAGTTTTCAAGATGCCAAAGCCGGTAGGTATTGCTGGTAGGACATCTACTGTAACGAACAGTTTCGTTAATGGCATTATCCCTGTTATAATCCCGTCAGATAAAGAGCTGGAGGAATCTCTCAAGATTCTGAGCTTAAATAAAGATGATCTGCGTTGTGCGTATTGTGGTGATCGTGCCACAGAGTGGGATCATCTACGACCGATAGTTGCTGGTAAGAAACCGACAGGCTATATCTCTGAGATACGTAATCTAGTTCCTGCTTGTGGTAAATGCAATCAATCTAAAGGCGGGAGATACTGGAAGAATTGGATAAGAAGTGATGCAAAACTTTCGCCTAAGAAACGTGGGGTAGTTGATCTTGAGGATAAGATTAAGCGGCTCGAAGCTTATGAAAGATGGGGAGATGTTAAGCCGCTTGAATTTGCAAAGATCGTAGGCGATAAGCTATGGGCACAACATTGGAAGAATTGTGCTGAGCTTCATGCCCAAATGAAAGAAGCGCAGAAGATTGCTGAACAGATACGGAATGTAATACGAGCCAAGTTTGAGAAAAGATAGGGACGCATGTCCGGTTTAGTGATAGGGACAATTTATAACACTATATTTTGTCAGAGGTTATGATTATTAAAGACGATAATGTCTTGACAAATCGGACATTTTGCATAGGGACTGACCTATAGGAATTGCCGAATTTCGTTGATAACAAGGGTATTTGGGCTATAATGGATAGCTGCAGATTTACATAGGTCACTCCCCGGGTTATAATGGGAGCGACCCCATATTTTATTTTGAGCGTATAAAGCCTCCCAATCTGTAACAGAATCAACGGCTTGCGTTGGTTCTAACCGGTTGTGGAGGCTTTGTATGTCTGGGGCGACCTGTTCGAACAGGGCAAGGCAATCATCGAACTGAAATCGCAGTTTTCTGCCCGATAGGACGAGGTTCGAACCTAAACACGAGAGAACATACCTTTTGTCGTCCAAAGAGCCTGTGTTGAACCGTTCTTGAGCCGTTTGGGCGAAAATAAAGGCCTTGTCAGCACGATCCAGCCATGTTTCAACCCGCTTCTGGGTATCGCCGATTAATTCCTCGAATTTCTGCTTCTCTCTGATCAGTTCGTCTTTCTTCTTGGCATATTCCTCGGAGCCGATTTCCTCATTCAGGCGCATATTGAAAAGAGCATCCAGTTTCTTCGTGCAGGCATCCAGATTGTGCCGATGCGCTTTGGTGATCTCATCCCGGTCAACGATCTCCCGCGACTGATCTTCCTTAAGCTGTTTGATAGCCCATTCACGGAACTGCGGAGGGATCGTTATTTTGCCGATGACATCGCGGATCTGGTCTTCCAGTTCATCTAAACGGACAGGCGGTTCGGAGCAGTCCCGCTTGATCCTTCTTGTGCATCGATAATATGTGTGATAATTGGCCCCGCCGTTCTTTAAAGGCCGTGATTTTTCTTCGGCGGTGATGGATGCGCCGGATATGATGATTCACATGGTTCGTGATAGTTCTCTTCTAATCTACGATTTCGATATCAAATCGTAGATTAGAAGATTTATATCTATGCGTGACTTGGTTTGCGGACGAAATATAAGTTAGAAATTCCAACTTGACATACTTTCATACATATGGTAAGCTTTGAATGGAGGGAAGAGATATGACTATAACTAGATTGAAGGCAAAAAACCAGGTTACGATCCCCAGTGCTATTATGAAGCGGCTGCGTTTGAAACCCAACGAACTCTTTGCGGTCGAGATCGAAGGTAATTTTATCAAGTTTGTGCCGGTGAAGGTCGAGCCGAAGTACTCCGCTGATGAGCTGAAAACAATCGATACGATCGTCGAGAAGGAAAAAGGTTCTGGCAAAGTTTTGCAAGCCGGCAAAGAATTTTCGCAGTATCTTAAAAAGACTGTTGGGTAATGAGAAGCATTGCGGTATTGCCGTCTTTTGAAAGATCTCTTAAGAAACTCTCGCTTTTAGAAAGAAAGCAGATTGCCGAGAGCCTCGAAGATTTTAACAAAATGCTCTTTAGTGGCGATCGTCCCTCGGGTTTGGGATTCAAGAAAATCAATCACGATAAATACGAGTTAAGAGCGTCTATCCGGCTTCGCGTGGTGATGAAGTTGGAAGGCGATGTATACTATTTGGTTTTAGTCGGGAATCACGATGACGTAAGACGGTATTTGCGGGAATACCGCTAATGTCCGCCTTTTAAGCCGCTATCATCGCTAATCTCCGGTGTCATCGAAGGTTGTGTCAGTTCCTTCCTTGAATTTCCGGACAAAATGGACAGTAATAGGGGAAGCTGAGCGATCTATAATGCCAATTTCATTGCGGTTCGTGAACTTTGGATTATAATAGATTATTGGATATTAAGATCAGGCCGCGATCATTGGAAATCCGTGCGACCCCATTTTTCTCTTTCTCCAACTTGCCCTATGCTAGCATAGGGCAAACTTCACAACGCAAGGCTATGATCAGCAATCCTTATCATAGCCTTTTTTATTTCTTATATGCCTATTGTACGGATTAATATAATTGCCCTCGGATGGATTGTTTGTTAAAATAAGTGTCGATATATCCATCTAGTTCATCAAGGAGTCGCCATGAAAGAGGCCATATTAATCGTAGAAGACGAAAAAGATATCGTGAAAATGCTTGAGTATAATCTCAAGAAAGAAGGGTTTAAAACTTTGTCTGCCCATGATGGAGAAGACGCTCTGGAGTCTGCAGGGCGGGAGCATCCGGATCTTATTATCCTGGATTTAATGCTGCCCGGGATGGATGGGCTTGAGGTCTGCAAAACCTTGAAAGGAAATCGCACAACCGCTTCTATCCCCATCATTATGCTTACGGCTAAGAGCCAGGAATCGGATAAAGTCGTAGGCCTGGAGTTAGGCGCGGACGATTATGTAACCAAGCCATTTAGCCCGAGGGAATTAATTGCCCGGATAAAAGCGGTGTTGCGCCGCATAAAAGAGAAAGATAAGCTGCCGGAGGTACTAAAGATCGGAGATTTAACCCTGGATTTTTCCAGGATATGCGTAGCGATTAAAGGCAAGCCGATAGAGCTCACCGCAAAAGAATTCGAACTGTTAAAGACATTAATAAACGCGAAAGGGAGGGTTCTGTCGCGGGATTATCTCTTAGATGCTATCTGGGGATTTGATAACGCCATGGAGATCCAAACGCGCACTGTAGATGTGCACATCAGAACGCTGCGCAAGAAACTGAAGAGTGAAGCGGAACGGATTCTGACGGTGAAAAATTACGGATATAGATTCGAATATGAAGATTAGCTTCAGGCTTAAACTCATTTTTTCCTATATTTTTGTGATCCTTGTTTCTTTTGGTTTCATCGCCTTTTTTTTAGATAATAACTTAGAAAAGAATTCCCTCCAGAATATCCAGTCTTCTTTGGTCACCCAGGCACATTTGATCGAAAATCAGATCCCTCTTGAGTATCTTAAGCAAGAAGACATCCCTTATTTGGAATCTTTGGTAAAGGCGTTAAGCGCCAGGACGCGTAGTCGTATTACAATTATTAATAATAAAGGCACAGTTCTGGCCGATTCGGACAAATCCCAGGCGGAAATTCCACAGATGGAAACTCATCTTTACCGGGCGGAGATAAAAGCTGCGTTAACCGGCGCTATTGGAATAGAATCGCGTTATTCATCGACGTTAAAAATGGATATGCTCTATGTAGCTTTGCCGGTCACGGATAGAAATGAGGTTGTGGGTGTAGTGAGGTTAGCTCTCCCTTTAGAGAGTGTCCAAAAAACATTGTTCGCCACCAGGAGAGTTGTTCTTATCGGTTTGATCCTGGCAGTAGTTCTTGCGTTTATTTTAGGTTCTATAGTGGCAGGCCGTACAATCGGGCCGATTAACAGAATGATTCAGGTTGCCCGGAAATTTTCCGAAGGAGAATTCAGCCGTAAGATAAACCAGGCCTCTAAAGATGAAATCGGAGAGCTTGCCGCTACGCTGAATAAAATGGCAGCCGATATAGAGGATAAAATCAGGGAGATTAAATCGCAGAATCAGAAGCTTTCGGCTATCTTTAACAGTATGATCGAGGGAATCATTGTTGTTGATAGGTCGTCTTGCATAATCTCCATTAACCCGGCAATAGAGAAAATCTTCCTCGTTTCAAAAAAAGAAACCGAAGGGAAAGTTTTTCTTGAAGCAATACGCAATAATGATATTTTTGATATCATAAACAGAGTTTTTAGTGAACGCAAACCGCAATCCGCGGAGATCAGCCTCATTTTGCCTGTGCAGCGAATCTTTGAAGTTAATGCCACGCCGATCTTTGATAATAATAGCGCCAGCGGATGCCTGATAGTTATACATGATATAACCGAAATGAGAAGATTGGAAACGGTGCGCAGCGATTTTGTGGCTAACGTTTCCCATGAGTTGAAAACTCCGCTTACATCTATCAAGGGTTTTGTGGAAACGCTCCTTGAGGGCGCACTGGAGGATAAGGAAAATAATCTCAATTTCTTAAAAATCATCCAGGATCATGCCGAACGTCTTAATGGCTTAGTCGATGATTTGCTCTCTTTGTCGCATCTTGAGTCAAAAGAAATAACGCTTAATAAGAAAAGCTTTAATTTAAGGCAACAGCTCGAAGGCGTTATTTCAGGCTTCAAATCGCAATTAAAAAAGAAGAATATTGAGATCAAGAACGAGTTGCCTGATAGTATTTCGGTTGTAGCCGACAAAGAGAGACTAGAACATGTATTCATTAATCTTCTTGATAATGCGATCAAATTCAATAAAGAAAGAGGCGCTATTCGGATCTATTCCCAAGAAGAAGATGGAGGAATAAAGGTCATCGTCGACGACTCAGGAATAGGTATTCCCGAGAAAGATATTTCGCGAATCTTTGAACGTTTCTACCGCGTAGATAAAGCGCGTTCGCGCGAACTCGGCGGCACCGGTTTGGGGCTTTCTATCGTAAAGCATATTGTCGAATTGCATGGCGGCAGCGTCGGCGTAGAAAGCGCTGAAGGTTTCGGTTCAAAGTTTTGGTTTATCCTTCCCAAGTAGCAAAAATACCCGCATAAGATTTTACCCGGATTTAACTTCCCCTAGAAATGGATTTAATAGGTTCATTCTATACTTCTTTCAGAAACTAAAAGAAAGGAGGTGAGATGTTTAGCGGGTTAGTTACATTGAGAATAAACAATAATTCTGAAAGGGGAAAAAATGAAGAAAACGATTTTTGCAATAGTGGGAGTGTTCGTGCTTTTAACAGCTAAAGTCTATGCTTACGATGATGGTGATTTCCAAATATGGAATACCGACGTTGAGGAGTTCAAGATCAATAAGAATGCAAAAGTAGCGTTTGAGGAAGAATTCCGTTGGGGAGATAACGCTAATGAATTTTACTATCATCACTACGACGTCGGGTTCTTCTATAGCATAGAGAAATGGTTAAATATAGGAGGCGGATACCGGCACATCTACGAATTAAAGAGAGGAAAATTCAACCTGGAAAACGAACCTTATCTAACCGCAACGATGCTTTGGGATATAAAAGGATTTAAGATTGAAGAGCGTAATCGCATGGAATACCGCAATTTTGATTACCAGGATGATTCTTGGAGGTATCGCAATAAGGTTAACCTAAAATTGCCTTGGAAGTATACCAAGTTAGAAATTCAACCCTACCTATCGGACGAAATCTTCATTGGTTTTGATGGGGCTACTGAATTAAACCGAAACAGGTTTTCTTCCGGCTTTGCCATGAATCTAACCAAGAATCTCAAGGCGGAGATGTATTATATGCTGCAGCGCAGCAAAAGCTCGGGGAAGTGGGTAGATACTAATGTTTTGGGTACGAAGCTAAAATTAGCGTTTTAAGATTTTACATAGATTTAACATTACCTTCACGCGGATGTAATATAATTGAAATATCATGTAAACAAAGATAACACCCGGCGCTCAGCGGAATTGCGCCGGTGTTGTGTTCGTACACAAGGAGGCAGAAATGTTTAAAAGAGTATTATTGGTTCTGGTCATGGCAGCGGTTACAACTTCCGTATTTGCCGCAAAAGATAAAAACTCAATTCAGGTTAAAGGTTCGGATACCATGGTTAATCTGGGCCAGGCTTGGGCCGAAAAGTATATGGAAAAAGATTCTAGTAATTTCGTGGCGGTTACAGGCGGTGGATCAGGCACCGGACTATCAAGCCTCATAAGCGGCACCTGCGACATTGCCATGAGTTCCAGGAATATCAAAGAGAAAGAAATCGCCCTCGCTAAGCAAAAAGGCATCAATCCCACTGAAATAAAAGTCGCATTAGACGGGCTTGTGGTTGTGGTAAATCCGAATAACCCGGTAAGTTCGCTTACCACGGATCAGCTGGCAGCGATTTTTACCGGAAAGATCACCAACTGGAAGGAATTGGGCGGGAAAGACGGGAAGATCGTGCTGCTATCGCGCGAAGTCAATTCCGGCACCCACGTTTATTTTAAGGAACACGTATTGAGGAAAAACGATCCCACTAGCAAAGAAGAATTTGCGCCGAACGCGTTAATGCTTTCGTCTTCCCAGGCTATCGCTGATGAGGTGGCGGGAAATCCTTCGGCTATCGGGTATTACGGTATGGGGTATATTTCTAAAAAGCAGAAACCCTTGTCTATCGCCAGAGATGAGAAATCGGGATACGAAACGCCCACCATAGAGAATGTCATCAGCGGCACATATCCGATCTCAAGACCGCTTTTTCTCTATACTAACGGCGCACCGGAAGGCCTGGTAAAGAAATTGATAGATTTCGCGCTTTCTAAAGAAGGCCAGGAGATCGTCCTGGCAACTGATTTTGTGCCGGTGAATAGATAGGACTTCGTTAGATAAAAACAGAAGGTGCTCGTGCGTAAGTTTAAAGAGTTTATTATCGAAAAGCTGATAGTGATCTGCGGGTTAGCTTCAATATTCTTTGTAGCGCTGATTTTCTTATTTTTGTTGAAAGAGGGGCTCGCGGTGTTTAACACTGTAGGCCCCTTTAAGTTTTTATTTGGTAAGAGCTGGTATCCTATCTCGGAGCCTGCTCAGTTAGGGATTCTGCCGTTAATTCTCGGGTCTCTCTTAGTTACTCTGGGTGCGGCGGTTATTTCTATCCCTATTGGAGTAGGTTGCGCTGTTTATATTGCCGAGATAGCGCCGGCAAAGACTAAAGAGATCCTAAAAGCCGGAATAGAATTGCTGGCGGCGATCCCAAGCGTTGTTTTAGGATTTATCGGTATGATAACTCTTGTGCCTTTAGTAAAAAGCATTTTTCACTTGCCGACCGGCCTTACCGCTTTATCCGGTTCAATAATGCTGGCGTTTATGGCTATGCCGACAATAGTTTCAATCGCGGAAGATGCGCTGTATTCTATTCCCAAGACATATAAAGAAGGTGCTCTTGCGCTGGGGGCAACACATTGGCAGACGATTTGGCGGGTGATGCTTCCAGCCGCGTCAAGCGGCATACTTGCGGCGGTTATGCTTGGAATCGGAAGAGTGATCGGCGAGACGATGGCTGTGATGATGATTACCGGAAACGCTGCGGTAATGCCAAATAACATCCTGGTGCCCGTTAGAACACTAACAGCTACCATTGCCGCCGAGATGGGAGAGGCGGTAGTCGGGAGCGAGCATTATTTTGCTTTGTTCGCTATAGGTATAGTTCTCTTTATTATCAGCTTTGCAATTAACGTAACCGCTGATTTATTCTTACATAAAAGACAACAATGAGAAATCCTTACCGAACACAAAGGGTTGCATTTTTCTTTTTATTGCTGGCCACGCTTTTAATAGTCATACCGGTTGGGCTGATAGTCGTGGTCATTATTCAAAAAGGATTGCCCGCGATTAATTGGCAATTTCTTTCGGATATGCCAAGGCAAGGGATGCGCGCGGGAGGGATATTCCCGGCAATTGTAGGAACTCTTTATTTGGTATCGGGCGCTATACTTTTTGCGTTGCCGATAGGGCTATTGGCTGCGATATATTTAAGCGAATATGCCAAAGACAATTTGCTTACACGGATCATTAAACTGGCAATTGTGAATTTAGCAGGCGTACCTTCGGTAGTTTACGGACTATTCGGCCTTGCTCTTTTTGTGGTTTTCTTGAAATTCGGCGCATCAATTCTTGCCGGCTCACTCACGCTTGGGATCATGATCCTGCCAGTCATTATTACTACTTCGCGTGAGGCCCTGGAAAGCGTGCCACAATCATTTCGCGAAGTAAGCCTGTCATTAGGCGCAAGCAAGTGGCAGACCATTAGGCACATAGTTCTACCGAATGCTATTCCGGGTATATTAACCGGCACCATATTGGGGTTAGGCAGAGCGGCAGGCGAGACAGCGCCTATTTTATTTACTGTAGCCGCGTTTTATCTTCCACGCCTGCCTAAGTCTATTTTCGATCAGGCAATGGCGCTGCCGTATCATCTGTATGTTATTTCAACTCAGGTGCCCAATGTCGACGAAAAGATTAGATACGGCACCGCATTTGTACTATTAACGCTGGTTTTATTTATGAATTTAGTAGCTATAATCATCCGCTATAAATTCAGGAAAAAGAAAAAATGGTAAAGTTTGAAATACACGATCTTAATATTTGGTTTGATTCTACTCATGCCTTGAAACAGGTGAATATGGAAATTCAATCCAATGAGATCTTAAGCGTGATCGGGCCTTCCAATAGCGGGAAGACCACCTTTTTACGCACTCTCAACCGCTTAAACGATCTTAATACAAGCTTTAAGATGACAGGAGCGGTAGAACTGGAAAGGGAAGATATAAAAAGAATCGATGTTGAGGTTTTGCGCCGCAAGATCGGGATGGTGTTTGCATTGCCTTTGCCTCTGCCATTATCCATATTCGAGAATGTGGCTTACGGGATCAGAATGCACGGAGAAAATAAGAAAAAAGTATTAGAAGATAAAGTAGAAGAGGCTTTACAACAGGCTTATCTGTGGGAAGAAGTAAAGGACAGGCTTGATGAATCTGCTTTCAAATTGTCCGGAGGCCAGCAGCAGAGACTTTGTATCGCAAGGACACTGGCGGTAGGCCCGGAGGTGATCTTATTCGATGAACCATGTTCCGGGCTTGATCCTATTTCTACCGCCAAAGTAGAAGACGCGATGATCAAGTTAAAGCAGAAATACACAATAGTCCTGGTAACTAATAACGTAAAACAGGCGGCGAGAGTTGGTGACAGAACAGCTTTCTTTTTAAGCGGCGAGCTTATTGAGTTGGATAAGACGGATAAGATATTTACAACACCGCAAGACAAGCGCACCGATGGCTATATAAGAGGTAAATTTGGATAATGGCAAAGATACTCACTAAGAATTTAAATCTCTGGTACAGCGGTTTCCATGCCTTAAAAGGCGTAAATTCGAGTTTTGAGGCTAACAGGATCACCGCTATTATTGGGCCTTCGGGATGTGGGAAATCAACGTTACTGCGCGTATTTAACCGGATGAATGATTTGATTGATGGAGTACGCATGGAGGGCGAGGTTTTAATTGATGATACAAATATGCTTAGCCCTCAGGCAGATTTAGTAGTGTTGCGAAAAAAAGTGGGGATGGTTTTTCAGCGGCCGAATCCGTTCCCTTTATCGATTTATGAGAATATAGTTTTCGGGCAGAAGATTCATGCGCAACGCGTAAGCAGAGATCAATTGGATGAAATAGTCGAGACAAGCCTTAAGAGTGTTCTTTTGTGGGACGAGTTGAAAGATAAGTTAAATGAATCAGCCTTGAGATTGTCCCTGGAACAGAAGCAAAGGCTTTGTATTGCCAGGCTTATTGCGGTTAAACCCGATGTTTTGTTAATGGATGAGCCTTGTTCTACTTTGGATCCGCAGGCGACCTCAAGAGTCGAAGAATTAATGAGGGAACTGAAGAATAAGTATACTATAATAATAGTCACGCACAATATGCAGCAGGCGGCGCGTGTTTCAGATGATACGGGATTTATGCTTTTAGGCGAATTGATAGAATTTGGCAGAACACAGGAAATTTTCACTGTGCCGCGTGATAAGCGCACAGAAGATTACATTACCGGAAGATATGGATAAGGAGGAGATATGGAAAGACATTTTGATGAGGAATTAGAAACTTTATACAAGGATATTCTTAAAATGGGCGTTATGGCTCAAGAGGCTATTTTTAAGTCAATCGAGGCGCTCAAGAACCGAGATAAGCATGGAGCACAAGAAGTCATAAATACAGATAGTAAGATCGATAATTTAGAGTTGCTGATTGATGAAAAGTGTATTGATCTGATCGCCCGGCACCAGCCTATGGCAAAAGATCTTCGGTTTATTACAACCGGAATGAAGATAAACGCTGAGCTGGAGCGCATTGCAGACTTAGCTGTAGATATATCGCAACGCGTTTTAGAGTTGGTGGATAAGCCTATTCTCAAGCCTCTCATTGATATACCTAAGCTTTCGGTGATCGCTCAAAATATGGTTCACGATGCTATTGACGCCTTTGTAAAAAAGGACGTAGATCTGGCAAAAAAAGTTGTTTTGTCCGATTCAGAAGCGGATAAGCTGCGGGATCTGGTTCAGGATGAATTAATCAATGATTATATGGCAAAAGATCCTAGTACTGCGCCTCGCGCTGTGGCGCTTTTATTAATTGCTCGTCATCTTGAACGGATTTGCGATCATACCACCAATATCGCGGAAGATGTGATTTATATGGTTCAGGGCAAAGTAATAAAGCATCATCTTGAAAAGCTAGACTGAAGATTTTGATCTTGCGGGGCTCAATTTGATCACAAAGGCAAATTTTGCCCGCACCAAAATTTGCCTTTGTGCCTGCGGTTTTGCAACGACTGCGCGTAAGAGGCGCGGCATTAGCGCCGTCCAGAGAGTATTTACCGTAGCGCAGGCGCTAAGCGGACAACCGCTCATTTTTTAATACTTGAATTGGACGCGACGGCTGGCGGCTGCCCCCACCCAGCCGCCAGCCGGCCGAGCCGCACACGCACTGCACTAGCAAGAAGCGAGCGGCCTAGCGAGCGCCCAGCGAAGGCCTTGCCGTGCGAAGCCTCCCCGAAGGGGACCAGCAAGGCCGAAGCGGTGACGCGGGGCACAACGAAGCCCGCGGCCAAGCGGGCGGGACATTGATAATCGATCACGGGGGCAGGGATTGAAAATAACTACGGAGATCATCCCAAAAACCACCCCAAATTTTAAGAAGGCAAGCTTGATTCAGCAGTTCTAGCTTGCCTTTTTTATTATTAGTATCATTGATCAACACAACGGTACAAGTTAGTTGTCCATGATAGCAGCGTAAAGTTAACTTTAAGAATAACTGAACTGGCTTGTCAATACGGTAGATACGGCGCTGCCTTAAGGCCAGCTGTGTTCAAACGCTTTACATTGAACCAGGAAGTCCCTGGGAGAACGGATACATAGAGTCATTTAACGGTAAATTACGGGATGAATTGTTGAATCGGGAAATCTTTGACACATTGCTTGAAGCAAAAGTGCTTGTAGATCGCTGGAAGGCAGAATATAATACAGTCAGGCCGCATAGTTCATTGAATTACCGGGCTCCTGCTCCAGAGGCTATCAAGCTAGAAAACGTGGTTACTCTCTCTTAATAACTGGTACAACTTGTGGGGGCAGGTCAGAATTTCTCGAATAGCTTTTTTAACCTTTAAAGAGCGTATATAGGGGGGCGACATGAATTTAACAATTTTAGAGCAAGTTTTTTTGGGTAATCGTATTTTAGATTATCTAATCGCTTTAGCTACGTTATTAGTCAGTTTAGTGTTTGTCAAAGTAGTTGTCCGCATGATTATCAAACGCCTTAAGAAATTTGCTGAAAAAACAACCACGACAATCGATGATTTGGTGGTAACGATTCTGGAGCGGATCGTTTTGCCGGTTTTATACCTTACTTGTTTTTATCTGGGCCTGAAAATATTAAAGCTACCTTCTGGGATGGATGGGGTGATTAACGTCATAGAGTTGGCCGTAATCACTTTTTTTGCCGCACGCATAATCATTTTATTGTTAGGTTACAGTTTGAATACGTATCTAACTAAAAAGCAAGAAGATCCTGCGTTAGTGCGTAGTCTCGATGGAATGTCAAATGTGGCCAAATTTTTGGTATGGGCGCTTGCGTTAGTAATCTTCTTAGACAATATCGGTTTCAAGGTTACCACGATGATTGCCGGTTTGGGAATCGGCGGTATCGCTGTTGCGATAGCCGCGCAGGCATTGCTCAAGGATTTCTTCAGCTATTTTTCAATAGTTTTTGACCGGCCCTTTAAGTTGGGAGATTTTATCATTATCGGCGATTTCATGGGTACGGTTGAGTATATTGGGATTAAAACGACCCGCCTGCGCAGTTTGGGAGGTGAGCAGGTGATATTTTCCAATACGGATCTTACGGATTCACGTGTGCGTAATTATAAACGTATGGAGAAAAGGCGTGTTGTATTCAGTTTAGGCGTGACGTATCAGACTTCGCTTAGCCAGCTAAAGGAAATCCCGCAGATTATTGAAAAAGTGATTAAGGAAACCAGGGACACGGCTTTTGACCGTGCGCACTTTTTTAGTTATGGGGACTTTAGCCTTATCTTTGAGGTTGTGTATTTTGTTTTAAGCCCTGATTATAACAAGTATATGGATATTCAGCAGGAGATCAATTTTGCGATTAAGGAAGAATTTGATAAACGTAAAATAGAGTTTGCTTACCCTACGCAGACGCTGTATGTGCGGAAAGCCTAAAATAACCCGGATTACCCATAAATGAAAAGACGAATCAAAGAGCAAAGCGTTATCTTTTACAGTGTGGCGAAGTGGGTATTCCTATCGGTAATTGTAGGATGTATGGTCGGAGTATCTACCGCAATATTTCTCAAGGCTTTAAGCTGGTCGTCGAATGCGGCCAGCCTGCATAAGTATTATTTCTTCCTTCTGCCCCTCGCCTTATTTCTTAGTGCACTCATTATTAAGTTTCTTGCGCCTGACGCCGAAGGCCACGGCACGGAGAAGGTTATCGAAGCGATTCACAAGGATAACGGGATTATTAAGGTCGCTGTTGTGCCGGTAAAGCTCGTTTCGACCATTATCACAATCGCTTTAGGTGGTTCTGCCGGTAAGGAGGGACCCTGCGCTCAGATCGGAGCCGGAATTGCGTCAGCATTTGCAAGGTTATTTCGTTTTGACGCTCATGATCGTAAAAAGCTGGTTATCTGCGGTATCAGTGCAGGCTTTGCCTCTGTATTCGGGACACCGATTGCGGGGGCTCTGTTCGGGGTAGAGGTGCTGTTTGTGGGCACTATTCTTTACGATGTCATGTTGCCTTCTTTTATTGCCGGTGTGATCAGTTATAACGTTTCCTCAGCGCTCGGTATCCGCTACTTTCACCACACGCTTGCGACTCCGCTTAATTTTTCAGCGGTGTTTTTCTATCAAATTCTTCTTGCCGGGGTATTCTTTGGTTTATGTTCTTTCTTTTTGATTGAAATGCTGAACATCGGTAAGAAGGTTTCGGAGAGGATTAAAATCTGGAAGCCGCTAAAAGGCTTAATAGGCGGGGTAGTTTTGATTGTGATCGCTCTATTATTTTCTACTGATTATTTGGGATTGGGGCTCTACACAATAGAATCTTCTTTAAACGGACAACCGCTTCCTTGGTATGCGTTTATGCTCAAATCTTTTACGACCAGTATGACCCTCAATTTCGGCGGAAGCGGCGGCATAGTGACCCCGATATTCTTTGTCGGTTCAACCGCCGGAAATATCTTCGCCCAACTGATGCGGTTAGATATTATGTTGTTTTCCGCTTTAGGGTTTGTGGGGCTTCTGGCGGGGGCGGCCAATACACCCATTGCCGCAAGTATTATGGCGATCGAGCTTTTCGGGCCCCAGATAGCGCCCTATGCGGCTTTAGTGTGCGTGCTCAGTTTTCTTATGACTGGCCACAGAAGCGTTTATCCTTCACAAATTCTGGCGTTTAAGAAATCAAAATTGATTGATATTGAGCTTGGAAAAGAAATCGAGAAGTCCAAGCCTAAGATTTAGGGGAAGTGTTAACTAATCAACGGCCGCGGCGTAAAAAAGCTGTTTTTTTATTTGGTTGTTTGATAAAATAACGGATTAAAGGGCGCTGGATCCGCAAGAAGAACGTTTCTAACCTGCTTAATCCGGCGCCCCCAATTTTTCGTCCCCTTTGTTGATTAAGTATTGACAAAGGGGATCTTTTTAGGTATATTATTAGCATATGCCAATAACTAAAAGGACCGTAGATGTCCAGGCCGTGTAGATGCAGAAGAATACGATGCAGCCCCGATACGAATTATTTTAAGCCCCGTGGTATTCCTTTGGATATGCTGGAAGAGGTGAATCTTACCCTGGATGAACTGGAGGCGGTCAGGCTTGCGGATTGGGAAGGATTATATCAGGAAGATGCGGCAAAGAAAATGGATATTTCACGCCAGACTTTCGGTAACATTATAGAGAGGGCGCACAAAAAGATAGCAGATGTTCTTTTAAATGCTAAGGCATTAAAGATAGAAGGCGGGACTGTAAAAAAGGTAGTTTAATATAGTCAAGAGAGGAGTAGTAAAATGAAGATATGTGTTCCAACTGAAACAAATGAAGGCGCGAGCGCACGAGTTTTTGGGCATTTCGGCAGTGCACCGTATTTCACCATCTATAATACGCAGGACAATACTGTTGAGGTTATCGATAATGCTAATCAGCATCACGCTCATGGAATGTGCCAGCCTCTGGCAGCTTTGACCGGGAAGAAGATCGATGCGGTGGTTACCGGCGGAATGGGCGCCCGTGCTGTTCAAATGCTCAATGAAGGCGGGGTCAAGGTTTATCGTGCTATCCCGGGAACAGTTGCGGACATTGCCGGTCAGTTTACCAAAGGCGGTCTCGAGGAATTAACCGTACACAATGCCTGTGCGCATCACGGGTGTCATTGAGCGGGAACGAGTCCATGCAAGAAAGAAATTTTGACCACGATGCGGCTCATTGGGACGTGGAGCCGCGCCGGGTGAAGCTGGCGCGGGATATCGCTGAGTCGATTAAAAGCGTGGTCACTCTTGAGCCGGGAATGGATATCCTGGATTTTGGTTGCGGCACTGGTTTGGTGGGAATGTTGCTGCGGCCGCAGGCACGGTCTTTGACCTGCGTGGATAATTCGCAGGGGATGCTTGATGTTTTGAAGTCCAAAGTCGCCCAGGCCGGGATCAACGGCGTGACAACCCGACTCGTGGATGTGTCCAAGGGAGGGGAATTGACGGGAAGTTATGATCGTATTGTCAGCGCCATGGCGTTGCATCATATTGAGGATATTTCGGGTGTGGCCAGGCAGTTCTATAAGGCGCTGCGCAAGGGTGGTTTTATTTGTATTGCGGATCTTGAGCAGGAACAGGGTAGGTTTCATGAAGATCATGCGGGAGTTTTTCATCATGGATTCGATCGCAAACACCTGAGTGGAATCTTCGCGGAGGCGGATTTCGCGAATATCCGCTTCCGCAGAGCTGCGGAAGTTGAGAAGCCGTCGGGTAAATTCCCGGTGTTTCTCATGATTGGGAGGAAGAAGTAATTAAACAGGTTTTAACTTGTTACAGCCAGCGACCCCAAATATTCTCCTCATAACCATCTAGGTTATAGGTTTAAGACTATGATCATTAGCCATGATCGTAGCCTTTTTTATCTGTCGATGTCCCTAGGAGTTGGGGCATTATTTAATTTGCTGTAACTCTGAGTTTTCTGCTGCGGCTTTTTCTGTATATAATCTCGTCTATTTCTCGCTCCAATTGGCCCAATCCGCGCAATTCCTATTACCCCTTTTGAGAGAATAAGTGTAGCTCATCGATCTATCACAGTGTTTACAGCGGGCTAGCTGGCTTAATAAACCGGTATTCTTGGAGGGTATAGGAGATATCATGATCCGCAAAGATCATGCCTGGCTGCACGTGAATGACGGAATTATCGCGATAAGTGTCTGGTCGCCCAAGACAATGATCGGTGAGATTTGCTATGCCGGGGATTATCGTCAAAAAAAGGATAGTGTAGAAGTTACCGGTACGTTTCATCGGGCTTGCTCTGAACATGGGGGAGATCCGGATATCCATCCTGCTGAAATAAAGAAGGTACGGCCGGGATATCCGGTAAACCTGCCGATCAGCACAAAGAAAGTCCGCGCCTGTGTCTATTCTTTAATCCTTGTCTTGCTGTTTATTGCAATAAAAAAGTTGTTTTAGTAAAACAGGGTTCAAATACTGCGACCTTAACAGTCCGTGGATTTTCGTTGATTATACGATTGCATCGGCTATAATAAAGAGGAGGCAGGATCTTTTCTTGAAGAAACTTTAGTTCGGTTGCAAGGCTGAAAGGAGGCGTTGTTATGTTTTTGAAAACAAAAACTGGAACGTCTCCTTTATTGTTTGTGTCCATCGTCGTTGCCTGCCTGTTCTTATGCGGATGCCTGGGAACGCCGGAATATGTCGAGCGCGCCGCAGTGCCGGGCGAGGTGTACGGGCAGGGCGGGCCTTTAGGTGCTCTCCATCTCGGCCTGGTGTATACCGAGAACACGCAGCAGGCGTTCAAATACATGCAGCAGCATATGAGCCACGGACACCGGCCGCTGGTCCCGTTCCTCGAAAGAGTCGATCCGGAGAAGGTCAAGGAAGGACTGAACAAGATCCTGCAGGCGCGTTTCAAACGCGTTACGCAGTACAACAGTCTTGAAGATGCGGCCAAGTCCGAGGTAGACCTGCTTCTGGCGTTCGATTATCGCTGCAAGGTCATACAAAAACCCGGGGAAGACACGACTATCGATATGGCCGCAACATTCATGAACCGGCAGGAGCGGATCATAGACGTGGTCAAAGGCAGGGGCGTCACCTCTCCGACGTATGTTTCTTTTACCTACGGTTTCGATCAGGCCCTGGCCGCAGCCTTCGAGCAGTTCACCGGCAGCTTGGACAAATCTTCCCTGATCGCGGCTTTTGCCGAACATCGCAGCCTACCGGCACCCAGCAACGTAATAGAAGGGCCCTCCGTGCAGGTGGTGGATCTTCAGGCCGGGAGTTTCTACAACAAAAGCTGGGCCATCGTGATCGGGATCAACAGATACAATGTCTGGCCGCCGCTTGAGTATGCGGTCAGAGACGCGCAGGCCGTCGCGCAGAAGCTAAGAGAAATCGGTTTCGAAAAGGTTATCGAAATCCTGGATAAAGAAGCAACCCGGGAACGTATCCTGACCGTGCTGGGGTCTGAACTGCCCAAAAGCGTGGGATCGCAGGATCGGGTATTGATCTTTTTTGCCGGCCACGGCCAGACCGAATCCCTTCCCGATGGGAGGGAGCAGGGTTACGTCATTCCGGTCGACGGCGACATCACCAACTATTTCACCACCGCCATCTCCATGCAGCAGATGCGCGAGATTTCCGGCCGGATCCCGGCTAAACACATTCTCTACGTGATGGACGCCTGTTACTCGGGCCAGGGATTTACCCGGGCCTTCGGCGTTGAGCCGTCGATTAACGGCTATCTCCAGAAGATCACCGCGCTGCGTTCGGTGCAGATGATCACCGCGGGCGGAAAAAAGGAGCAGGTAGTCGAATCACAGGGACACGGTCTTTTTACGCACTATTTTTTACGGGGCCTTGACGGGGAAGCGGACCGGGATAACGACAAAGTGGTTACCGCTTCGGAGCTCGGCGCTTACCTCATGCCCCAGGTTTCGCGCGCCTCCGGCAATCTGCAGACACCGCAGTACGGCCGCCTTGACGGAGAAGGGGAAGTGGTATTCACGGTTCCTTCCAAAAAATAATCTTGAGGTGACAGTTTGACGCGCAGCATCCTTACCGGCGTTGTGCTTATCTGCCTGTTTTTTTTAACGGCGTTTTCCGGTTTGTGCGGTATGACCGAGCCGGTAGCGCAGGTGTTCGATGTTCAGGGCAAAGCTACGCTCAAAAGCGCTGCCGACGGCAAGAGCAGGGAAGTCAGGAAAGGAAGTCTGCTGGGCAGCGATGACGCTTTGACCCTGGAGAAGAACGCTTCGATCTCGCTCTACTTCAAGAGCGGAGGCAGAAAAGAGATCCCGGGCAAGGATACGCAGTCGTCTTACAAGGTCGCGGATCTGCTCCCCAAAACGGAAGCGTACGGCCAGAGCGTTCCTTTATTCGGCGCCACCCGGGGAAGGATGTCCGAGGAAGCGTCCGACGTATTTCCCCCGGCGGTGCCCCGGTCTCCGGGATTTTTCTATCCCCGGGAAACGGTCATCCTCGACAGTCTGCCGGTGATCGAGTTTATTCTGCTGCGCGGCGCGGGTGAGGAGATCGGCCTGGGCGGCGCAACCGCGCAGATCTTAAAGAACGGCGCGGTGGTGGATTCCCGGAAATTCGACGGCCTGCAGTATGGTTCTGCCTGCGTTTATCAGCCGCAGAAACTCGAAGTCCAGACCGAGTACCGGGTAGAGCTGAAATTCGAGCTTGCGCAGGTTGCCGGCAATGTTGTGGCGGTTTCTTTTCCTTTGTATATTGCCGGGGGCGGCGGTACTGCGGCAGCCGCGGGTTACGGGCCGTTCGGCGATCCCGTGTACCGGTCATTTGAATCCGCAAACGTGGATCATCAAGGTAGAAAGCGCGCCATCGCCCTGATCAAACAACTGGTTCGCAGAGGCGCTGCTTCTCAACCGGTGATCATGATCGAATTATTCATCCCCTGAAGAATGATCCGAAAAATCCTCCTCATTTCCTTTGCCGGTCTTCTTTTTGCCTCCGTGTTACTGCAGTTACCTTTTCTTTCCGTTCTCGATAATAAATTCTATGACTCGCTTTTCTATTTCCGGGGGCCGCTGCAGGATACGTCTAAGACTGTCGTGATCGTGGCTATAGATGAGGCAAGTCTGCAAAAAACAGGGGCCTGGCCGTGGAAGCGCTCGGTTCTTGCCGGGTTGATCGAGAAGATCAAACAGGGCGCTCCCAAAGTCATCGGCGTGGATTTATTGCTGGATTTGCCGGCCAGGGGTAAGGACGCCGACCTGGAAGACGGCAGACTGGCCGAAGTTCTCGCGGTCGCTCCGCCATGTGTCCTGCCGGTAGTGGTCAGAGAACAAACCGCCGGGCGCACGCAAGAGACGCTCTTTAAACCGCTGGATATCTTTCTGAACGGCCGCACCCTGACCGCAGCGGCGAATATCGAATCCGATCCCGCGGATAAGATAACCCGGGAGTTTAAAGTCCTGTACGGCTCAATACCGTCTTTTGCTCTGGCGGTGTGCCTTGAATATCTCGACGGTCCCGTAAAGGATTTCAACATCCCCGTGCGTGATCAGCGCGCCCTGATTAACTACAAGTGCGCGAAAGTAGACGCATTTTCCGCAAGCGACGTTTTAGAGCCTTTTTTCGACCCCGGGTTCTTCTTTAAGGGAAAGATCGTGCTTCTGGGAAGGACTGATCTGGCTTCCAAGGATTTTGTGAATACCCCGGTGCCGGCAGGCAGGATATTCGAGACGCTGCCAATGGCCGGGATCGAGTTATGGAAAGAAATAATCGATATGATCCTGGGGAGGAACTTCCTGTATGGATTACCTCCGTTCTTTGTTTTCCTGATCGCGGCCTGTTTAAGTGCGGTTATCTGCGGTCTTACGTTACGTTCCAATAGAGCAGGAGCCGCTGTAGTATCAGCGTGCATCGGGCTGTGCGGTTTTTCTTTTTATTATCTGTTCCTGAAGAAGGATATCGTCCTGCCGTTGTTATATCTGGTTACGGTCTGCAGCGTATCCTACCTGTTTTCATTCCTTTATAATTTCATCGTTTTCCAGCGCGAGAAAAGAAAGATCACCGCTGCCTTCAAAAGTTATATTTCACCGCATGTCTTACAGGATATCCTCTCGAAAAAAATCGATCTGTCGGTGGGCGGCAAGAGGAAGACGCTGACCATGCTTTTTGCCGATATAAAAAGTTTTACTGTTTTTTCGGATACCCACGGGCCGGAAGAAGTGCTGAACTTCCTGAAGGCGTTCTTTGCCGAAATGAATAAAATTATCATCGAGCGCAACGGCATAATCGATAAGTTGCTCGGTGACGGGATACTGGCTTTTTTCGGAGATTTCACGGATGCGGATACCCACGCCTATGATGCTGTCCGGGCGGCGATAGAAATGCAGCAGAGGATCCCCGATCTGCAAAAAAGACTGGGATTCGATTTTCAGATCAGGATCGGCGTGCATACGGGTGCGGTGGACGTGGGAAACATCGGTTCGGCCGAACACCTCGATTACACGGTGATCGGCAGGAACGTGAATCTCGCCCAGAGGTTGGAAGCTAACTGCGAACCCGGGAAAGTCCTGATTTCCGACGCTACCTATCAAATGGTAAAGGAGAAGGTCGAAATCGCCGATACCCGCCAGATACCCTTGAAAGGATTTGTCGACCCGGTCAAAGTCTGCACGGTTCGGGGTCTTAAAATACAGTAAAGAAAAGAGGGGAAGATGAAGAGCGTGTTTGTATGCGTGATGGTGGGCATGTACGTTTTTGCCGCGCCGGCATTAGGATGCGACCTGGAAGAGAAACTGGATGACGGTTCGCTCCTGGGCGCGGGAGTGATGATGATCGAGAGCCCGTACAAGGGAGTTGACGATGATGTTTATCCGGTGCCCGTTTTGATCTTCGAGTCGCAGCGGTTTTTTGTGGATAAGACGGTTGCGGGTTATTATTTCAATGATAAATCGCATGCGCTGCGATGGGCGGTGATCGGTTCTGTGCGCTTGCAGGGATATGAGGCGGATGACAGCAGCGATCTCAACGGGATGCAGGATAGAGACGGGGCTTTAGACGGAGGTTTAAGAATGATCTGGAAGAACAGGATCGTCGAAATGATCCTTGAGGGCGTGACAGACGTATCCGGCGCGCACCAGGGGCAGGAACTCCGTTTGTCCGTCTGCAAGGAGCTCTTTGAGGGATTCCTGACGCCCAAGGCAAGTATCAAATGGCAGAGTGACGATCTGGCGGATTATTATTATGGAGTCAGGCCGAACGAAGCGAGGGCTGGCCGTGTCGAGTACAGCGCGGATGCCGATTTTGAGTATACGGCCGGGATCACCGTCGGCCTTCCGCTGGGGAAGAAATGGGCGCTGTTCGGCGATATAGAATGCGCTTTTCTGGGAGATGAGGCCGAAGATTCGCCGGTAGTCGGTCAGGATACGCGCATGCGCTACGTAATGGGTGTCGTATACAGGTTCTGATACTTTTCTTATGAAGATAGATCTTATCAATTACGGATTCCAGCATTCCAATCTCTTCCGGCACATGCCGCTTTTCGACGAGATCAACTACGTCGGGCATGACGAAGATAAGGTCCGCCATTATAAAACGGTGCGCGAAGGCCAGACCTGCGATCTGCTGGCGTTGAATTTCATCCGCCAGGATGAAAAGATCCTCTGGGACGCGGTAGAGGATTTTGTGAAGCGCAGCACGCTCACCGCCACCGGCGGCGTGCGCGGCGTGTATATTTTCGATCTGCTGACCATGGATATACACAGGGAGATCAAAACGTTCAAGCATGCCGAACTCGCCACGGTCATTATGAAGACGGCCGGCACCCTGGCTCCCGGGCAGATAAAGATGATCAAGTATTCTTCCGTCTATGCGCTGCTGCAGAAGACCATCGCCGAAGATTGGGGGAAGATCGTTTTTAAGACCGCGGTGGACGTATTCAAGGACAAACCTGAATTTGTGGATCTACTGATCAAGAGGCTTCTGAAGGATTACGCGTTTGCGCACGACCCGGTGGTGCTTTTATTGAATGATCTTAGCCAGAATCCGATTTTCGATCAGCGCAACCAGTTGCAGCAGGCGCGCATCAAGAAAGTCATCGCCGCGCTTATCCCCGATTCGGTCGAATTCATCCCGGAAGTGTATATTCAGGATAAGCATGGAGCGCGGGAATTACTTTCCGGGTCCACGCTGCAATAGCGCCGGGGAAGATAACGCTTGACATTAGCCGGACCGGTGCTATACTGTCACTGTAAGTTGATGCGAAAAAAAGACTAGCAAACCGGTAAACCGTAAAGAGTAAACTATTCTTTACGGTTTTTTTATTTTAGGAGACTATGAATACAGAATTCAAGGATTTTCAGTTAGGGGAAGTACGCATCGGGCTGCCGATCGTTCAGGGCGGCATGGGTGTGCGCGTTTCGACGGCGTCACTGGCGTCCGCGGTTTCGAACGAGGGCGCGCTGGGCGTGATCGCCGCGGTGGCGCTGGGAGAAGAGGGCGAGGAACAGGAGCAGGACTACCGGGTGCGTTCCCGCACGTCGTTGACGCAAAGCATCAGGCAGACCCGTGAGCGTACCGGCAATCCCTTTGGAGTGAATATCATGTGCGCGTTGACCAATTACGATGATCTGGTCGATGCCGCCCAGGATGAAGGCGTGGATGTGATCATTTCCGGGGCGGGTTTGCCGCTTAAACTTCCGGCTATGATCAAGAACGCGAAGACCAAGCTTGTTCCTATCGTTTCATCCGCGCGCGCGGCGAACATTATCTGTACCATGTGGCAGCGTAAGTATAACCGGCTGCCTGACGCGGTCGTGGTGGAGGGACCTCTTGCTGGAGGACATCTGGGGTACAGCAGGGAGGAACTCGCCGATAAGGAGAATTTTTCACTGGATAACATTTTACAAAAGGTGCTGTCGGTGATCCATGGGTTCGAAACGCAGGTGAAGAAGATCCCGGTTATCGCCGCCGGCGGCATATTCGACGGTAAAGATATCGCGCGCGTTATCAAGCTGGGAGCCAGCGCGGTCCAGATGGCCACCCGGTTCGTATGCACCGAGGAATGCGACGTGTCGGAGCAATACAAGCAGGCGTATTTGACCGTTAAAGAGGAAGACATCGTGATCATCCAGAGTCCGGTGGGCTTGCCGGGCCGGGTTATTCGCAACGATTTCGTTCAACGGATAACGCAGGGCGAACGCATCGATTTCGGCTGCAAATATCAGTGTTTATCCACCTGCGATCCGAAAAAAGTGAATTATTGTATTGCCAAAGCGTTGATCAATGCCGCGCGGGGCCTGATGGATAAAGGTTTCGCCATGTGCGGGTCCAACGCGCATCGTATCAAAACTATCGTATCGGTGAAGCAATTGATCTCCGAGCTGGTAAACGATACGCGAATGGCTTTAGGCACCTAGCGTTGATAGAGAAAGGTTGCTATGCAAAAGGCGAAAACGTCCGAAAAGGGAAGAAAGTGCCGGTATCCGCACTGTAAAAATATTTTGAGCATTTATAATCATGAAGACTTCTGCCATATTCATCAGAGCGAAGGGGCGCAACGCATCAAGTCGAAAAAAAGCTAAAAGGGCACGGATCGCTGTGCGCATGCGCCTTGGCAATGAATAAAAATATCCTTTATGATCTCGGTCCGCAGCCTCTCGCCCAACGTATGGCTGAACATGGGTTCAAACCCGCAGACCTGGTCAACAATTCCACGGAACAACTCACCTATAAGATGGTCAGCCGGGCGGTTAAAGGCCGGCGACTGACTCCCGCCGTCCAGCAAAAGGTTCTTAACGCATTGAACAAAGCTGCGAACAGCCGGTATCGGATTGAAGATTTGTTCACTTATTGATCCGCCATGACGATTGCTACGCAGGCGGATGGGGGGATGAGCTGATTGAATAGAGAAATCGATCCGCGCATTGCAGAAAAACTCGCCGGGCATGTTGAAAAACTGCGCCGGTGTCGGTTGTGCCCGCAGATGTTCGCTCCGGTAGTCAGCGGCGGGCCGGTGGTCAGCAAGATGCTTCTGGTGGGGCAGGCGCCGGGGGATAAGGAACCCCGGCTGGGCAGGCCGTTCGCCTGGACTGCCGGCAAGACGTTATTCCGCTGGTTCTTCGAAGCGGCCGGGATGAACGAGGACCAATTTCGCTCCTCGATCTACATGGCCGCGGTGTGCCGGTGTTTCCCGGGCAAGAATCCCGCGGGAGGGGACCGGGTGCCTTCGCCGCAGGAAGTTTTGAATTGTTCCGCGTGGCTGACGCGCGAGATCGAGATTCTGCGGCCGCAACTGGTTATTCCCGTGGGCAAGCTGGCGATCCAGCAATTCCTGCCGTTGCAGAAACTCGACCGGATCATCGGCCGCGCGTTTGCGGTGACCCGCGACGGGCATGCGTTCGACGTCATTCCGCTGCCGCATCCGTCCGGCGCGTCCCCCTGGCATCGCAAAGAACCGGGCAAGGGATTGCTTAAAAAAGCCATGAAACGTATTGTCAGCCACGCCGCGTTCAAAGCCAAAGGATAGGCCTGCCGGAAGCGCTGTTTTATTCCAGTTCGATCTTTACCAGTTGTATGGCGAGGCTTTTGATCAGAAGTGTCGGCGTGTCCGCGGTGTAAGAGGTTTTAGTGTCGTTAGGAGGGCCGATCTCGGTTACCCAGATCGATCGTGACGGCCCGGGCAGCTGCAGCGTGTAGTGGATCTCTTTACTCCCGATATTCGAGAGAAGCAGGAACAATTTTTTAGGCGATTCTTCGCCGGCGAGGATCCACAAAGGTTTTAGCTCCCCGTCGATCTGCGGGGCGTCGTCGAGCAGGCGTATCCCCGTTTTGACCGCGCGCTTGCGGCTGCAGGCGCTGAATTCACCCCACAACTTGAAAGCTTTTGCCGCGGGTTTTTCTCTGCCGTCGGCATAAAACATGCCGTAAAATTGAGGCTGGTTGATGTTGGTGTCCGTGCCGCGGTAGAAGAACGCCGCGTCGATTGCCGCTTCCTGCATGGCGATCCAGCTCGCGGTCAGGTGCGCGGCCGCCTTGTCGCCCGTGCGGAAACTGTTTGTATTTCTGCGCTCTTCGGTGTTCCATTCGGTCATATGCAATTCGCAATCGGCGAATCCCGCATTTTGCGCTTCCCTGCGGTAGAAAAGGACCTCATCGTAATATTCCCCGGGATCGTTGGAATAGATATGGAATGATATGAAATCCGGTTTGAGATTCCGCTCTTTCAGGTAGGCGAGGAACGTTCTCACGTTCTCGCGCGCCTGCGGGATCTTGTAGCTGGCTACCACGAATCCCGGACCGCCGACTTTGAGGTCGGGGAATTGCTGCTTGAGCGCGGCAAAGGTTTGCGCGAAGTAGGGAAAGAAGTCTTTGTAGTTCCCCGGCCAGAATTGCTTGTTGTCCGGCTCATTCCAGATCTCGACGTAGCGAAAATTGGAAGTGAATCCGTTGTTTGCTCCGGACCGGTAATGGCGGATGAACTCGCAGCCCGCCTGCTCGAGGTTCTTTCGCTGCTGTCCATTGGCGGGGATGCGCGCGTTATTATATGAATCGCCCAGGCGTATATATGGTTCAAAGCCCGCGTTGATTATCGCCGCGAATACCTTGTCGCCGGCCGAAAAATCGTACGACGCCGGGTTGGCGGGATCGGCATTGATATCGGGATAGGAAACGCTTAAATCCAGGGGACCGTAAAAGTCGTGCGTTCTGACTAACGTTACTCCGCAGTTCCGGTAGGCGGCGGTAACATCGGCGTTATTCGGTTCGCCCGACGGAACGGGGCCGGCGTTGACGCCCAGAAGCGGTTTGATCGATCCGATCGTTTCGCCGATGGCGAGCGTTATTTCCGATTCGTTCAATGTCACCGGCTCGCGTGCGACCTGGAAACGGCGGGCAGGCTTTTGCTGTCCGGCTTGACGGGTATTTTCCGACCTGCGGTTGAGATTTCGGGGTTGTCCGTAGGTTATGTCGGATAAGAATATCCCGCAGAGCAGAGTTAACAACAGGATCGGCGTTTTTTTGATCATGGCCTGCCTCCGGATGATATGCAGCTACAGCAATTATAAGGTATTTGCAACCGGAAGGCAATCCTTTTCGCTTGACAGAAACGCCTGCGAGGGTATATAGTAAACTCAATAACCGCAGCCGTCCCGCGTTCGAAGGGGGATATCCCGGACGTTAAAAAAGTAAAACCTTCGTTGGTCAGTAGATGGCCCGCGAGGGTTTTTATTTATGCCGAAGGAGGTCCCCGATGGTCCTGATCCGTAAAGCCCCTGATACCGCAGAGAAACTTTCCATACTCTCGCGCGATTCGCAGTACGACCTGGCTTGCTCCTGCGCAACCCGCGATGACGAGCATCGCCGCCGCTCGCCGGAGAATAAATGGATCTATCCGGTGGTTCTTCCCAACGGCGGCACGACGTATCTGCTGAAAACCCTGCTTTCCAATGAGTGCGTGAATAACTGCACGTATTGCCCGTTGCGCGCAGGCGCGCCGGCCGATCGTTGTTCTTTGAGCCCGGAGGAATTAGCCAGAACGTTCTTTTCCTATTATGGCGCCGGCCGGGTAAGCGGCCTGTTCTTGAGCAGCGGGGTGAACAAAGATCCCGACGCGACCATGGAGCGCATCAACCAGACCGCGCTTATCCTGCGCAGGTCGCGATTCAAAGGATATATACATTTGAAGATCATTCCCGGGGCTTCGCAAGGAGCTATCCGGCAAAGCCTGGCTTTGGCCAGCGCCGTGTCGTTGAATATCGAAACTCCCACTGCCGAGAATTTCAAGTATCTAAGTACCAGCAAAGATTACCAGCGGGATATCCTGCAGCCGCTGGAATTCATCAGCCGTTTGAGAGCGCGCGGGTCTGCGTACAGCCGGATCAAACAGACCACTCAATTCGTGGTGGGAGCTTCCCGCGAGACGGACAAGGAGATCGTGGGTTCATCCTGGAAATTGTATAAGGAATTGGGATTGAACCGGATCTATTTCAGCGCCTATCAGCGCGGGGCAGGTTCTCCCGGCTTGCCGGGCGAGCGCTCACCGGTCAGCAATAACGCGCTATTGACCCGCGAGCACCGCTTGTATCAGGTGGATTGGCTGATCCGTAAATACGGATTCAAAGCCGAGGAAATCCCGTTCGATCCCAGCGGCAATCTCTCGCTGGAGACCGATCCCAAAGAGATGTGGGCGCGGCGGCACCCGGAGTTCTTCCCGGTGAATATCAATAAAGATGAAGAGTCCCGCCTGTTGCGCGTGCCGGGATTAGGCCAGGTGCAGGTTGGCCGGATACTATGCATGCGCAAAGAGGGGATAAAGATCCGCTCTCTGGATGATCTGGGCCGCAGGCATACAACCCGCAGCAAAGCCCGCATGTACGTATCCTTCTGAAAGGGGACACAGCAAATTCCGAAGGGGACACATCTATCGATTTTTGTCGACGGAGAGTTTTGGGTGGACCTGTCCCCTTTTTATTTGTTGAGGTCGTGGCCGGGAGGCAGTATAATGTTTTCTATGCATGCGAATTTGAAATTGCTCGGGCGTTTGACGGCCTATATGATCATCGGGATCGCGCTTATCGTTTATGTGGCGAATTATCCGCTTCCCTTCAGATCGGCGGCATCTTTATATTATTGGGGCAAGAGTTTACACAATCAAAAGAAATTCGCTCAAGCTGAACATACATTCAAGCTCGCGATCAAGAAAGACCCCGCGCTGGGCAAGGCGCATCTGATGCTGGGCGTGGTTTTTAACGATCAGCGTCGTTACCGCGAAGCGCAGCAGGAATATGAAAAAGCCCTGGCTGCGGGGCTGGATCCGATCAATCAGATCATCGCGTATAATAATCTCGGCACTACCTTCCTGGAGCATCTGGACCGTTTCGACGAGGCGATCGCAGCTTTCCACAAAGCGCTGACTATCGCTCCCGGCGCTGCGGCTGCGCAAATCGATCCTTATTTCGGTCTGGCCCGGGCATACATGATCAAAGCCGACTTTGATCAGGCTATACACATGGCCCGGGAAAGCGTTAAGCAGTTTCCTGCTTCGAACAAAGGGTTGGGTATTTTAGGACACGTCTATCTGGCTAAGGGGGATCTGGATTCCGCCCGCAGGACGCTTGAGACGCTTGCCGCACAGAACAAAAAACTTGCGAACAGGTTGCTTACCAACATACAGCAGGCGGAAAACCGGGAGAAGAAGAGACAGGAATTCCTTAACCGATACGCTGCCGTATTGGACACTACCGAAAACGCCGCGCTGGTGTATACTGACGCCGGCTTCAAGGTGACGGGCGTGCCGCCGGGCGAATTTGTATCGGATTTTTACGCCATGGCGCGGCAGATATTCAGCCGCGGCTGGCAAAAGCAGGATGATCAGCTTCGCGCGCTGCTGGCGCAGAATCAACCCGCTTTAGATCAGTTCAGGAAAGCCGCAGGCTTTGCCCAATGCGATTTCGCGTTTGACAGCGCGAAAAAAGAAGGTTTGCAATCGTCTGAAATGGTGAATGTGGTTCAGTTGTTTTATCTGCTCGCCCTTGACGCCAAACGCAAAGAGTTCGACCGGGATCACCGGGGAGCTGTGCGGGATTATCTAAGCGCTCTGCAATGTCTGGCGCAGCTGGGCCGGCAGCAGGGGCAGGGTTTTCTTATCAGTATCATGTTTAAGGCCGTCGCCGAGCAGCCGGTGTTCATTGCGATCAAAGGATTCGTCAACCGGCCTGACGTAAGCGCCGCAGACCTCCGGCAGGTGCTGGAGAGTATCGAACGTTTGAACGCGGGCCGCCGCAGTGTCGAACAGTTTGTACGCGATGAGATCGCTGACCATGAGAAGCTGTTCCTGGGGGGGCCGTCTTTCGATGAGCTGCGCGAGAAAACCTCCCCGGAGTATGCCGAGAACGTCCGCGACGAGTATGTCCGGTTGGCGCAAAAGGTCTCGGTGGTAGTTGGCGAAGCGGCAAAGAATAATCAACCCGATGACGTTCGTCAAAAGATCGATCGCCTGACCGCAGGAGCAGCGGGCAAGCAGGGCGATCTGATGCAGGTCGCGCAGTTCTTTCAGGCGTTGTATTCCGGAAAAAAAACGCCGCAGCCTCTGTACGTGGCGCAGGTCTGGACCGCGGCAGGCGGGTCCGGATATTCTTTCATGATTCAGAAATATTATCTGTGCAGGGTAGCTGAAGATCTGCTCGCCGCAGGTGTCGCGTTGCGGCTCTATGAATTAGAACGGGGAAATCCGCCTGATCAGCTGGACACGCTGGTTCCCTCATTCCTGACGGAAATCCCTCTAGACCCGTATAATTCATTTAAGCCGTTCCGGTATTCCCGCGCCCCGCGGGGCTGGATAGTGTACAGCGTCGGCCCGGACAGAAAAGACGACCGGGGCACGCCGCTTTTGGATGTAAACCATCTGTACGGAGAAGGGGTCGGGCGGGGAGATTTCGTATTTTAAAAGGAGTCCGCATGAGCAAGCTGATCAAAAAATCCAGACTGACCGGGCAGCCTCCGGAGACGCTTTTATACGAAGGTAAAGCCAAGTCCGAGCAGGTCAGGATAACCATTATTGACTACGATGAGAAGGATTTCACCGAACAGGAAGCGCGCAGCGTAGAAGAGTGCATTCCCTTCCGGAATAAGCAAAGCGTTACCTGGATCAATGTGGACGGGGTGCACCGCATCGATGTTCTGGAAAAGCTGACCGCCTGTTACCTGATCCATCATCTGGTGCTGGAGGATATCCTGAATATCAACCAGCGCCCCAAGGTCGAGGATTTCGGGGAATACGTTTATATCGCCTCGAAAATGCTTACACTCGACGCGGCGAAAGACGATATCGCCGAAGAGCAGGTAAGCATGATCCTGGGGAAGAATTTCCTCATTTCTTTCCAGGAAGAGAAGCAGGGAGATGTTTTTGACGGTATACGCCAGAGGATCCGCTCCGGTAAAGGCCGTATCCGCAAGATGGGGCCGGATTACCTGGCGTACGCGCTCCTGGACGCCATGGTGGACAGTTACTTCGTGCTCCTTGAGCGTCTCGGCGAAAAGATCGAGGCTTTGGAAGAGACGCTGGTTTTGAATCCCGAGCCGGCGGTGCTTCAGGCGATCAATAAGCTGAAAAGGGATCTTATCTTTTTGCGCAAGTCGGTCTGGCCGCTGCGCGAGGTGGTGCACGGGCTGACCCAGATGGAGTCAGGACTGCTTAGCGAGAACGCCGCGGTGTATTACCGCGACATCTACGACCATGTCATCCAGGTGGTGGATACCATCGAAGCGTTCCGGGATACGGTTTCAGGCATGCTCGATATCTACCTGTCGAGCTTGAGCCATAGGCTCAACGAGGTAATGAAAGTTTTGACCATCATCGCCACTATTTTCATGCCGCTGACGTTTATCGCCGGGATTTACGGGATGAATTTCAATACGCACGCCTCGGGCGTGAATATGCCGGAGTTGAACTGGCGGTTCGGGTATTTCTTTGCTCTCGGCATCATGGCCACGACGGCTTGCGTGATGATCGTCAATTTTAAAAGAAAGAAATGGTTTTGAAGAATAGAGAAAGGACTTTTATGCAGTACAACCGTCCGCATCAAACAGGTCATCCGCACCGTCAAACAGGTCGTGCTCCCCGTCAGGCAAGTCAGCCTCCCCGTCAGACAAGTCAATCTCCCCGTCAGGTGGATGACGCCGAACGCGCGTTTCTCGCCGGCACTGCGGTCGATCCGCACCCGCGCATTCGCCTGGAGAGCGGCAGCAGCGAGACCACCATGCGCGCGATGGACCTGATCTGTCCCGTCGGGATGGGCCAGCGCGGTTTGATCGTGGCGCCTCCGGGCGCAGGGAAGACCACCTTCCTGAAACATATCTGCCAGGCAGTGGCTAAAGCCGAGCCGGCGATGAAATTATTCTGTTTACTGGTCGATGAACGCCCGGAAGAGATCACTGCGATCACCCGCAGCGTTACCGCGTCGGTGCATTCCTCTTCCTCGGATCATGAGTACGATCATCATGTCAAGGTCGCCGAAGGCGTGATGCGCCAGGCGTTCAAGGAAGCCGCGGCCGGCGGCAATGTCATGGTGGTGGTGGATTCTTTGACCCGGCTGGCGCGGGTGCACAACGCGCGCATGGCTTCCAGCGGTCGCACTCTTTCCGGCGGAGTCGACGCCAGGGCGCTGGAAGTGCCGCGCAGGATATTCGGCGCCGCGCGTAAGATCGAGAACGGCGGGTCGTTGTCCATTCTGGCCACGGTGCTGGTGGAAACCGGCAGCCGCATGGATGAAGTGATTTTTGAGGAATTTAAAGGTACCGGGAATATGGAGATCGTGCTTTCCCGGGAGGTCGCCAACTACCGCATTTTTCCCGCTATCGACGTGGCCAGGAGCAATACCCGCAAAAAAGAGCTTTTGATGGATGCCGCGGAGCTTGCGGCTACGGATAAACTCCGGCGGCTGCTGCTGGACGAGGGAACGGTGGGCGGCGCGAAAACGTTGCTGGAACTGCTGCAGAAATATCCCGCGAATAAAGATCTGCTCGCCACGTTAGCATGAGAGGATCCACACATGATTAGTCCTATGCTTATTGCCAGAAATGCACAGAAGAAAGATTTCTATTTGCTCGCGCGTATGGCCAATCGACACGGCCTGGTCGCCGGAGCTACGGGTACCGGCAAAACCGTGACTTTGCAGCGGATCGCCGAATCGTTCAGCGACAACGGCGTGCCGGTCTTTCTGGCCGACGTCAAAGGCGATCTGTCCGGGATGAGCCAGAAAGGCGCGGAGAATCCCAAGATCGCGCAGCGGGTCGAAATGCTCGGGCTTTCCGGACACGCGTACCGGGAATTCCCGGTGGCATTCTGGGATGTGTTCGGCAAAAGCGGCCATCCTGTCCGGGCCACGGTTTCGGATATGGGGCCGTTACTGATGGGGCGGCTTTTCGGTCTCAATGAAGTGCAGACCGGGGTACTGACTTTGATCTTCAAGATCGCCGATGATAACGGCCTGATGCTTCTGGATCTGAAAGATCTGCGCGCCATGGCGCAGTATGTCGGCGATAACGCCGCGCAATTCACCACCCGGTACGGGAATGTTTCCAGGGCTTCTGTGGGCGCCATTCAGAGAGGGCTGCTGGAGCTGGAGACGCAGGGGGGCGATCAGTTCTTCGGCGAACCGATGCTCGACATTTCCGATCTTATTCAAACGCATTCCGACGGCAGAGGTATGATCAATATCCTGGCCGCGGACCAGTTGATCACCCGGCCCAAGGTCTACGCCACATTCCTGCTCTGGCTGCTGGCCGAATTGTTCGAGCGGTTGCCGGAAGCGGGCGACCTGGAAAAACCGAAAATGGTTTTTTTCTTCGACGAGGCGCATCTGCTTTTTGACGACGTGCCCGAAGCATTGCTGGAGAAGATCGAACAGGTAGTGCGCCTGATCCGTTCCAAAGGGGTGGGGGTGTATTTCGTCACCCAGAATCCCAAAGATGTTCCGGATAAAGTGCTGGCCCAGCTGGGTAACCGGGTGCAGCACGCGTTGCGCGCGTTCACTCCGCAGGAACAAAAGGCGGTCAAGATCATGGCCCAGACCTTTCGTCCGAATCCGCAGCTGGCCATCGAACAGGTGATCACGGAACTGGGTGTCGGAGAAGCACTGATCTCTTTCCTGGAAGAGAACGGCACTCCGGCAATGGTGGACCGCGCGTTTGTCTGTCCGCCGCAGAGCCGGGTAGGCGCGATCACGCCCGAAGAGCGGCAGCGGTGTATTCAGAATTCGATACATTTCGGCAATTATGAGAAAGTCGTGGATAGAGAGTCGGCGTTCGAAGTGCTCAAGAAACGCGCCGAGCAGCGGGTCGCGCAAGCCCAACCGCAGGAGCAGCCGGGGAATTGGCAGGGAGAGTTAGCCCGGCAGTCGCAGACGTCCCGCCCGCCGCAGCAGCGTTATCCCCAGCCGGCCCAGCCCCGGCGCGGCCCGGGCAGGCCGAGAGATACCATGGGGCAAACCCTGGCCAAGAGCGCGATGCGTTCCATCGGCAGCGCCATCGGCCGTCAGATCATCCGCGGCGTGCTGGGTTCGTTACTGGGCGGGAGAAAGTAACCGCCGGGATTTGTTTGCCGATATAATCAAGCTGTAAAAAAACGGGGAGGCCGTAGTGCGGCCTGAGAGTTCCGCGTAACCAGCGGATTACCCGCTAAACCTGATCTGGATAATGCCAGCGTAGGGAGGGAGCAATGTGTGTGTGACCCTTATGCCGGTGCATAAGGGTTTTTTCGTCACAGGACGAACACCGACGCAATTTGGGCACATGCCCACCCCAACGCAATTCCTGTCAAGCGGTGGGGACGATCTGCGTCGGGTGTAGTGCGTCACAAGGAGGAAGCTATGAAACTGGACGAGGTGGTGATCTCAAAAGCGATCATCGAATCCTACAAGGACAAGCTGGTCGAGGCGCTGGACGTTGACGTGGCCATAGTCGGCGCCGGGCCCGCGGGCATGGTGTGCGGCTATTATCTGGCCCGGGCAGGCAAGAAAGTCGTGCTGTTCGAACGCAAGCTTTCCGTGGGCGGAGGCATGTGGGGCGGCGGGATCATGTTCAATGAAATAGTGGTGCAGGACAAAGCCAAAACCGTGCTCGACGAGTTCGGGATCAGAAGCCGGCGGTATGCCCCGGGGTATTATCTGGCCGATTCCATCGAATCGGTTTCCACGATCTGTTCCCGGGCGGTAAAAGCGGGTTTGAAGATATTCAACCTTATGACCGTCGAGGATGTGATGGTGCGCGATAAAAGAGTAAACGGTCTGGTGCTGAACTGGACTGCCGTGGAGATGGCGCATCTGCATGTCGATCCCATCACCATGCGCAGCCGGTTCGTGGTCGACGCTACCGGCCACCCTGCGGAAGTGGCGCGCATTATCGAGCGAAAATCCGGCATCAGGCTTAATACCCGCACCGGCAAAACCCTGGGCGAGGCGTCGATGTGGGCGGATGTCGGGGAGGAGACGATCGTCCGGCATTCCCGGCAGATCTGTCCCGGGTTGTATGCCTGCGGCATGTGCGCCAACGCGGTATTCGGAGGTCCGCGCATGGGCCCGATATTCGGCGGGATGCTTCTCGCCGGGGAAAAAGTGGCCGGGGACCTGCTGAAAAGATTATCGGCCCGGGCTAAATAGTTGGTGCATAATATCTGCCTGGCGCTATAATTGTATGAAAAGAAAGAGGTTTTTAATGAAGCGTTATATCTGGCTGATGGTTCTTTGCCTGATCGTTTGCGGCTGCGCGACCGGCCGGCACGCCGTTCCCGCAACGCTGTTGTCCGATACCCGCGTTCTGGGTCTGTCGGATATCCGGGCCTTCGGCGGCAGCCCCAGCGATTCTTTTAAGAAGGATTTTGTCAGGTTGCTGGAGCAGGCGGAACCGGGCAAACCGTCTTTTTTCGATTTTGGCAGCACCGGCACGCGCACGTATTCCATGATCGCGATCTCCGGCGGCGCGGCTAACGGCGCGTATGGCGCCGGGCTGCTCAACGGATGGTCTCAACACGGCTCCCGTCCGGAGTTTACCGTGGTCACCGGCATCAGCACCGGCGCGCTGATCGCGCCGTTCGCTTTCCTGGGCAGGGAGTACGACGCGACGCTCAAAGAATTCTACACCAGATATTCGACTAAAGATATCATGCGCGGCCGTTTTCCGCCGGGGAATTCGTTCGCCAGTTCCCGGCCGATGGGACGGCTGATCGCGCGGTATTTTGACCGCGAATTGCTCGCCAAAATCGCCGCCGAATATGCCAAGGGCCGCAGGTTGTATGTCGGCACCACCAATCTTGACGCGCAGCGGCTGGTGATCTGGGATATGGGCAGGATCGCCGCGTTAGGCACGGATGAGGCGTTGGCGCTGTTTCGCAAGATCCTTCTGGCGTCGGCGTCCATTCCCATCGCGCTGCCTCCGGTGTATCTGAAGGTGGAAGCCGGCGGCAAGTGGTACGACGAAATGCATGTCGACGGCGGAGTGTCGAAACAGCTGTTTTTTCTGTACGACGTGATGCAGGGGTTCGAACGCGCGATCAAAGAGAAAAGCATCGATCTTTCCCGGATAAAGTTCAGCATTTACGTTATCCGCAACGGGTATATAGATGCGCTCTGGCAGGAGGTGCCGGATAATCTGGTGTCTATCGCCAAACGCACCGTGGATACCATGACCAATGCCCAGAGCGTGGGCGATCTGTTCCAGGTCTATGCTTTTACCAAATTAAGCAAGGGAGATTTCAACCTCGCCTATATTCCTGCCACACACATTCCGCAGCCCCGGGAAACCTTCGACCCGAATGAGATGCGCAAGCTTTTTGACCTGGGTTTTGCAGAAGCCGTCCAGGGATATAACTGGAAAAAAGCGCCGCCCGGGCTCGAGGAAATGACGGGAGAACGCAAATAACCCATGGCGTTAATCAGTCTTCAGGAAATCAGTTTCAGGTTCAGCGGACCGCTGCTTTTCGACGGATTAAGCCTTCAGGTGGAACCGGGCGAGCGCATCGCGCTCCTTGGCCGCAACGGCGCCGGCAAAACCACGTTGATGAAGGTGATGACCGGAGAACTTACGGTCGACCAGGGGATGGTGACCGTCCAGAAAGGGATACAGGTCACCCATCTGCCGCAGGAAGTGCCGACCGGCATGCAGGGAAGCGTGTATGATATTGTCCTCTCCGGTCTAGGCGAACGCGCCACGCTTTTGAGCCGCTATCATCAGCTTACCCATCGGTTGCACACCGAACATACTCCGGAACTTCTCCGGCAGCTCGATGCCCTGCAGGCTGAACTGGACCATACCGCAAGCTGGGATGTGAACAATCAGATCGAGCTGGTTATTTCCCGGATGAAGCTTGATCCGGAACGAGATTTCGACAGTCTCTCCGGCGGCCAGAAACGCCGGGTGCTTCTCGCCCGGGCCCTGGTGCTCAAGCCCGAAGTGCTGCTGCTGGACGAGCCTACCAATCATCTGGACATCGATTCCATCAACTGGCTGGAAGAGTTCCTCGGCAATTACCCCGGTACCGTATTCTTCGTTACCCATGACCGGATGTTCATGACCCATCTGGCTACCCGGATCGTAGAGCTGGATCGGGGTAAGATCTACAGCTGGTCCTGCGATTATAAAACGTTTCTGGAACGCAAGCAGGCGGCATTGGATAGCGAAGAAGCTTCCTGGGGGCGGTTTGATAAAAAATTAGCCGAAGAAGAAGTCTGGATCCGCCGGGGAGTGGAGGCCCGCAGATGCCGCAATGAAGGCAGGGTCAGGGCTCTGGAGCGGCTGCGCCTGGAGAAAAAAGCCCAGCGCAAGCAGGAAGGCCTGGTGCGCATGCAGGCCCAGGAAGCGATTCTTTCCGGGCATAAGGTGATCAAGGCCGCGCGGCTGGGATTCAGCTACGGGGACAGATGTTTGATCCGGGATTTCTCCACACAGGTGATGCGCGGGGATAAGATCGGGGTGATCGGACCGAACGGCAGCGGCAAGACCACGTTGCTGCGCATTCTGCTGGGTAAACTGGCGCCGAACAAAGGAAAAGTCACCCTGGGGACCAATCTGCAGATCGCTTATTACGACCAGTTGCGCGAAGAATTGGATGAGGAGAAGACCGTAGCCGAGAATGTCAACGGTTCCAGCGAGACGATCATCGTCAACGGCAAGCCCAGGAATATTCTGGGATACCTGCAGGATTTTCTTTTTTCTCCGGATCGCAGCCGCACGCCGGTAAAAGTTCTTTCCGGCGGGGAGCGTAATCGCCTGTTCCTGGCGCGGCTGTTCTCCCGGCCGTCGAATGTGCTGGTGATGGATGAGCCGACCAATGATCTGGATATCGAGACCCTGGAGTTACTCGAAGAACTCCTCTTGGAGTATCCCGGTACGCTGCTTCTGGTCAGCCATGACCGGGCCTTCCTGAATAACGTGGTCACGTCGACGTTCGCTCTGGAAGGCGGGGGAGTGATCAACGAATACCCGGGCGGCTATGACGACTGGTTGAGCCAGCGGCCACAATCCGCGCAGCAGCGCCCGCTGCGAGCCAAAGCGCCCAAGCCGCAGAAGCAGGAGCCGAAACAAGGGTGTAAACCGCCGGCGCCGCGCAAGCTCACTTTCAAGGAACAGCGGGAATTGGACGGTTTGCCTGCGAAAATCGAGAAGCTGGAAACGGAACAGCAGGCATTGTATCGAAGTTTTTCCGACATCTCCATTTATCAGAAAAATCCCGAAGAGCTCGGCCGCGCCAAGGCCCGTCTGGAAGAGTTGTCCGCAGAGTTGCAGACAGCCTATGAGCGCTGGGAATACCTCGCCGAACTCGCCCTTTAGGGGACAGGTCCACCCAAAACACTCCGTCGACAAAAACCGACAGATGTGTCCCCTTCAGAATTTCCTGTGTCCCCTTTTTACCTTAATCCTGCATATGCGCGTATCCGGCAGCTTTGTTCGCTAGTAGAATTTTTCCCTTCGGGTCGTCCTTGCGCTTGTATAAGCGCCAGGACTAAAATTCTAAATTCGCTCCCAAAGCCGTCGGATACGTTCATATGCTTAATTGATGCTAAAGGGGACACAGCATTTTGCAAAGGGGACACATCTGTCGATTTTCTCCGTCGAGGTGTTTTGGGTGGACCTGTCCCCTTAAATTTGCTTGATTTTGGCCGGAAAAGTGGTAGTATATCTGCCATAACAATGCAGTTCCGAGTTTGAAGGTGGGTCTGGACGCGCAACAACGAGAAACCTTTGTCAGTTGGATGATCAACTTATAAGGGTTTCTTTTTTTTAGAGGTTTATCGGTGCGCATGCTCGCGTTTTTCACACAACACAACTTTCTCTTCGATCCGCTGGCGTTATTCTTCCTTGCGGTTATCGGTATCGTTTCCCTGCCGTCGGCGGTCTATTCTTTCAGCTATCTCAAAGGCGAATATTCGGCCGGAAAAACACGCCTGGCCAGCTGTTTGATGGTTGCATTTATCGCTGCCATGGCCCTGGTGGTCAGCGTCAGCAACGTGCTGGTGTTCCTGGTGTGCTGGGAGATCATGTCCCTGGTTTCCTATTTTCTGGTGGTTTTCGATACCAAACATGAAAAATCCATCCAGGCCGGCATGATTTATATTATCATGACTCATGTCGGCACCGCCTTTCTCATCGCCGCATTCATGCTCATGTACACTCATGCGCATTCCTTCGACTTCTTGAGCATAAAGAACGCCTGTTTGACCATGCCCGCGCAGACCAAAAATATCGTGTTTGTACTGCTCCTGGCCGGGTTCGGGACTAAAGCGGGTATTGTGCCGTTGCATATCTGGTTGCCCTACGCGCATCCCCAGGCGCCCAGCCATATTTCCAGCCTGATGTCCGGAGTGATGATCAAAACCGCTGTTTACGGATTGCTGCGCTTCGTGCTCTGGACGCTGGGAGTGCAGGCTTTCTGGTGGGGCCCGGTAGTGCTGGTCCTGGCGACGATCACCTGTCTGGTGGGAATTATTTACGCGCTCATGGAACGCGATATCAAACGCCTGCTGGCGTATTCGAGCGTGGAGAATATCGGGATCATTCTGCTGGGCGTGGGGTTGTCCATGTTTTTCCTTTATTTGAATAAGCCGTATCTCGCGGTTTTCGCCCTGATCGCGGGATTGTTCCATCTGATCAATCACGCCGTTTTCAAAGGGTTATTGTTCTTGTGCGCCGGCAGCGTCTATAAGGCGACCGGAACCCGCGATATGGAGAAACTGGGAGGGTTGATCAGAACGATGCCCCGGACCGCGGTTTATTTTCTGGTCGGAGCGATGGCCATTTCCGCTCTACCGCCGTTCAACGGTTTTGTCAGCGAGTGGATGACGTTGCAGGCGTTTTTTCTGGGCGCTTTGAACGTCACCGCAGGGGTGAAGCTTTTTCTGGGGATCTGCGCCGCGCTGCTGGCTTTGACCGGGGGGCTGGCTGCCGCCTGTTTCGTCAAAGCGTTCGGTATCACTTTTCTGGCGCAGCCGAGAAGCCGTTACGCCAAAGAAGCGAAGGAAGTTCCTCTGCCCATGCGGCTGGGGATGTTCTTCCTGGCGCTGTTGACCCTGGTCTGCAGCCTGGGCGCAGTCAAAATTATCCGGATACTGGCCGCGGTTGCCGGCGTTGCCTGCGGCATCGATACCGGCGGCATGAGTTTTTCTTTTAACGCGTTCATTCTCCAGCCGCAGCTCGGGCAGAGGGTCTATCTTTCCGCGCCGCTGCTGGCCATGGCGCTGGCGCTGTTCGGCCTGGCCGGTTTTATCGTATACACGGTAGCGGGCAAAGGCAAGGCGGTATCGTACAGGACCTGGGACTGCGGGTACTATAAGCTTGATGCGCGCAATGAATATACCGCTACCGCTTTTTCCAAGCCGTTCCGCATCTCGTTCAGCTTTTTCCTCCTGCCGTATCGCCGGACGCAGAAGATCTGGGAGTCGTTCTATCATGTCAAATCATTTACCTATGAAACCCATACCACCCCGGTATTCAGGAAATATATTTATGACCCGCTGCTGAAGCTGATCTTCAAATCCGCCGTGACCATGCGCAGGATCCAGCCGGGCAGCATTCATCTGTATTTAGGGTATATTTTTGTCACGCTCTTGTTGTTGATCGTATTCATGGGACAATTCTGACGATGCTGATAGCCATCCTGAACATACTCCTGTTAGTCGCCTGCGCCCCGCTGGTAAGCGGGTTGATCTCCGGGATCAAGAATAATCTGCGCATGCGCCGGGGCCAGAGCGTTTTTCAGCCGTATTATAATCTGGCCAAGCTGTGCGCTAAAGAAGAAGTCGTCTCCGAGACCGCTTCCTGGATATTCAAAGCCGCCCCGCTAGTGGTGATCGCTTCCATGCTGACCGCCGCGGTCCTGATGCCCTGGTGTATTGTCGCGGGTCCGTTGCGCCAGGCCGGAGATCTGCTGGCGCTGATATTTATTTTCTCCCTGGGAAGGTTTTTCCTGGCCCTGGCCGCGCTGGATACGGGCAGTTCTTTCGGCGGGATGGGGTCATCGCGGGAGATGTTCATCTCCAGCCTGGCCGAGCCGGTATTCTGTCTGGTGGTATTTACCCTGTCTTTGCAGTTCGGCTCGACCGATATCGCGGCAGTAAGCGGGATGCATGCGGTATCCGTGGCTTCGATCATCGCGGCTACCGCGTTGTTCCTGGTGACTCTGGCGGAAACCGCCCGCGTGCCCGTCGACAATCAGGAAACCCATCTGGAATTGACCATGGTGCATGAAGCCATGGTCCTGGAATATTCCGGCAGGAGGCTGGCTTTTATCGAGATGGCCGCGTATATCAAACAGATGATCCTGTTCTTTCTGATCGCGCAGATAATCTTTCCCATCGCTTTGCCGGTTTTCGGCGGCGTCAGCGAGATTATGCTCTGGCTCCTGTGGTACGCGGCCAGGCTGGTGATCGTCGCCATCGCGGTGGCGCTGGTGGAAGTTTCCGTGGCTAAAATGCGCCTGTTCAGAGTGGCGGATTTTCTGGGATACGCTTTTGTTTTGAGCATTGTCGCGGTACTCTGCGCTTTATTGGGGGTCTGATATGCGTGAACTGATTTTATTCGGGATCATAGCGGCGACATACCTGATGGTCATCGCAAAAAGAGTCCCGGCGCTGATCCGCAGTTTTCGTTACCAATCGTTCTTTTTGTTCCTGATCACTCTGGCCGCCGCTATCGAAGAGGGGCATGCGGATCTATACTGGGTGGCGCTGTTGATCCTGATTTTGAAGGTTCTGTTCGTACCCTACGCGATGTACCGGATCGCCCGGCGCATCAATGTCGACGAAAACCTCGGGCTTCTGGTCAACTCCCAGCTTTCGCTGCTCATCGCGCTTGCGCTGACGTATTGCTCGCGGATCTTTTCCCGCACCCTGGGTTTCCACCAGGATTTCAGGGCGGTCGCGATCACCGTCGCGTTCGCGGTGGTGTTTATCGGCGCTTTTCTGATGGTGTCCCGGATGAAGGCATTTACCCAGGTAACCGGGCTGCTGGTGATGGAAAACGGCATATTCCTTTTCGGTTCGTTCCTTTCCGGAGGGATGCCGTTTCTGGTGGAGATCGCCATATCCCTGGACGTATTGATCAGCGTGATCATCATGGGGCTTTTTGTCTACCGGATCAACAAGGTTTTTACGCATATCGACGTGAATAAGCTTTCGAGATTAAGAGGTTAAACGTATGGGAATAGTCGTCATCCTGGGAATCCCGGTTGCGCTCGCGGCAGCGGCGCTTTTGATCAAGCGGCAGCGGGTGTTCGGGATGCTCAACTGCGCCGGCTATCTGGCGGTGCTGTGCGCCAGTATTCTGCTTTTGCGGCAGACGGTGCTTTCCGGCAACGTCGCGCTGCTGGGGAATTTTATCTATCTCGATGTTTTAAGCGCGTTTTTCATCCTGGTCATTTCCGTGGTGGCTTTTTCGGTCGCGTTGTACTCCGTGGGATATATCCGGCATGACATCGCGGAAGGTAAGCTCTCGGAGAGCAAAGCCCGGGTGTATTACGCGTTGTTCAATCTGTTCTGCTGTTCGATGTTCGTCGTTCCGGCGGTGAATAATCTGGGCATTCTCTGGGTGGCCATTGAAATGACCACGCTGGTTTCGGCGTTCCTGGTGGGATTCTATAATTCCAAGGAATCGGTGGAAGCGGCCTGGAAGTATATCATCATTTGTTCGGTAGGGATCATTTTCGCGCTGCTGGGTACTATCCTTTTCGCTTACGCTTTTTCGCTCTCCGCGGGAGTAAAAAGCCTGAACTGGTCGGCGATCACCGCCGGCGCCGCCCGCATGGACGCGACGATCCTTAAAGTGGCATTCATTTTTGTCCTGGTGGGATACGGCACCAAGGCCGGCCTGGCTCCCATGCATACCTGGTTGCCCGACGCGCACAGCCAGGCGATAGCGCCCATCAGCGCGCTGCTTTCCGGCGTATTGTTGAAAACCGCCATCTACGCCATTTTGAGGTTCGGGATGATCCTCATCAAAGGCGCAGGATTCGCTTATTTCTCGCATTTGATGCTTCTTCTGGGAGTGCTTTCCCTGGCGATCTCCTGCGGTTTCGTGCTGGTGCAGAAAGATCTGAAACGCCTGCTTGCCTACAGCAGCATCGAACATGTGGGGATCATCGCTATCGGGTTCGGCGTGGGGTCGCCGCTGGCCATTGCGGGCGCGGCTTTGCATATCCTCAATCACGCGGCGGTCAAGTCGATGATGTTCTTCGGCGCCGGCTCGATTGTCAGCGTGTACAAACGCCACAGCATGAATACGATCCGGGGAGTGATCTCGGTGTTGCCCTTTACCGGCATCATGGTCCTTTTGGGTTGTTTCGCGCTCACCGGATTTCCTCCGTTCTCTCTGTTTGTCAGCGAGATCATGATTATCATCGCCGCTTTTACCAGCGGTTCGTATCTTCTGGCAGGCGCATTGCTGGCAGGTCTTTCGATTATTTTCGGCGCGTTTATTTTTCATTTCGGGAAGATGCTCTTTGGTAATCTTCCGAAGGGAATGGCGCGGCGCGCCGAACCGTTAAGCGCGAAAATCGCGTTTTTATTCCTGTTTGTACCGGTATGCGCGTTAGGACCGGTGATGTTTTTTATCAAGAAGGATGTGGTATGGATCGCACGGATGTTATTTCAACATTAAAAAATAAGCTGCCCGGGGTTGAGCTCCTGTCGGTAGCGCAGCCGTATCCGGATGAACTGCGGATCAAGGTGGAGGCCCGGCATTTCAAGCAGACGTGCCTGGCGCTGCATACGTTCCTGCCGTCGCCGATCATGATGCAATTCGGCTCCGACGAACGCGCCGCGGCGGGGTGCTTCACGGTTACCGCGGTATTCGTGCACATCCGCAGCGCGCAATGGGTCTCGGTCACTGTCGATATCCCCCCAGGCGCTCCCGGTTTTGATTCCCTGTCCACGACCATTCATTCCGCCAGTCTTTTTGAACGGGAGATCCGGGAGATGTTCGGCATCGAACCCAGAGGCAACCCGGATCTGCGCAGGTTGCATTTACACGACGAAGTCTGGCCGCAGGGAAATTTCCCCTTGCGCAAAGATTTCCGGCAGCCGCAGCCCGGGGCTTTAAGCGGATACATCTTCACCAGAGTGGAAGGCGATGGGATATTCGAGGTTCCGGTCGGTCCGGTGCATGCCGGGATCATCGGGCCGGGGCATTTCCGCTTCAGCGTCGCGGGCGAGCCGATCATCAACCTGGAGTTGCGGTTAGGTTTCACTCATCGCGGGGTGGAGAAACTCTTCGAAGGTAAAACCTGCGCGGACGCCGTGCGTTTATCGGAATGCGTTTCCGGCGATTCCTGCTTCGCGCATAGTCTCGCCTTCGCGCAAGCGGCAGAGAAGATCTGCGGGGCGACTATACCTGCGCAAGCAGCGTATCTGCGGGCGATCTTCCTGGAATTGGAGCGCATGTATAATCACGCCGGCGATATCGGCGGCATGGCTCTGGATGTGGGCTTTAGTTTTCCCGCGGCGCATGCTTCGCTGATCAAGGAAGCGATCCTGCAATTGAACGAGCAATTGACCGGCAGCCGGTATCTCAAGAAAGTTAATGCGGCAGGAGGGGTGGCCGCGGATATGGCAGCGGCGAAACGCGCGCTGCTCCTGGCGACGCTCAAACGCCTGAAAACGGATTTTCAGGAACTGGTCAAGAGCCTGTATGCATCCGCGTCGTTCATGGACAGGGTGGATACCACCGGCGTTTTACGCCGCAAAACCGCCCGGGATCTGGGCGTGGTCGGGCTGGTGGGACGGGCTGCCGGCATTCCGACGGATTTAAGAAGGGTTTTTCCCGGAGTGCACCGGGAAGCTCAATTCAAAATGGCGCTGCAGGAATCCGGCGATGTGCTGGCCCGGCTGCGGGTGCGGGTTTTTGAGTTTGAAGAGTCCTGCCGCTTGATCGAAACGTTTGTCGGCAAGCTCGCCGATGGGCAGACGACCGGAGTCGAGCCGCAGTTGAAAGCGGGCAGCGGCCTGGGATACGTGGAAGGATGGAGGGGGCCGGTTCTATACTGGCTCAAAATTGATTCCGCCGGGTTGATCGAGCGCTGCAAGATCGTGGACCCGTCGTTCCATAACTGGCCGGGGCTGGCCTACGCCGTGTTAGGCAATATTATTCCGGATTTTCCGCTGTGCAATAAAAGTTTCGATTTATCCTATTCGGGGAATGACCTTTAAACTATGCTTAACATACTCAAGAGCAGATTGATCAAAGGCGTGGTCACGCGGACTATCGAGCCGGCGCAGGCGCAGGAGATAGCGGCGCTGGGCGCGGAATTGGAATCGCTGATCCATAAAAGATTCCGCCGGTCTTTAGCCATCCGCGAAGTCGATACCGGTTCCTGCGGAGCGTGCGAATCGGAAATAATCGCGGCAAACAATCCCATCTATGACCTGCAGCGTTTCGGGATACAATTTGTGGCTTCGCCGCGCCATGCCGACGCGTTGCTGGTGACCGGTCCGGTGTCCCGGAATATGCTCACGGCGTTGAAGAGCACGTATGACGCCATGCCGGCGCCGAAATTCGTGATTACCTGCGGCGATTGCGCCCTGGACGGCGGCGTGTTCAAGGATTCCTATTATGTTGCAGGCGCGGTTAAAGCGATCCTTCCGGTAACGCTGCATATCCCGGGCTGCCCACCGAGCCCGTTGAGCATACTGCGGGCGCTGGTAGCCTTCCTCAAACGCTGAAGCGCTGGAAAAGCAGTTGATTTTTTTTCGCTCAATGAGATAATGCTCACATGGAATTCATCAGAAGCATTATCGACTTTATTATCCATCTCGACCGGCATCTGGACCAGGTCATCAGGACGTTCGGCCAGGGCGCCTACCTGTTGGTCTTTCTGGTCATTTTCGCGGAAACCGGGTTGGTGGTAACGCCGTTCTTGCCCGGGGATTCTCTTTTGTTCGTGCTGGGCGCGTTTGCCGCCAAGGGGTCGTTCGATCTGGTCTGGCTGCTGGGCATTCTGGCCGCAGCCGCGATCGCCGGCGATACGGTCAATTACGCGGTCGGCCATTTCCTGGGAGAGCGGATCGTGCGTAAAGGCGCCAACCGCTTCTTTAAAAAAGAGCATATCGACCGCACGCACGCTTTTTTCGAGAAACACGGCGGTAAAACCATCATTCTGGCTCGTTTCATCCCCATCGTACGCACGTTCGCGCCTTTTGTCGCGGGTATCGGCAAGATGCACTACGGTAAATTCCTCTTATATAATGTGACCGGTGGGTTGCTCTGGGTCTGTTCATTCGTGCTGGGCGGTTATTATTTCGGCAATGTCCCCATGGTCAAAGAGCATTTTCTCATTGTGGTCATCGTTATCATCCTCATTTCCATCCTGCCCGCGGTCATAGAGGTCTGGAAACATCGCCAAAAAAAAGCTTGACTTATTCCGAAAAACAGGTATACTACTAACTGTAGTTACTAAAGGAAAAGAAATCTTAAGACCGCATAGGCAGAAGATGACGACGCCTTGCGGTTTTTTTGTTTCTTCCTTGAGGTACTATAATAACGAAGAAGGGAGGTAACAAGAACATGGCAAAAGGTAAAGTAAAATGGTTCTCTAATCAGAAAGGTTACGGATTTATCACTCCGGAAAACGGCAATGATGTCTTCGTGCATCATAGCGCTATTCTGGGCGAAGGATATAAATCGCTGGAAGAAGGACAGGAGGTGGAGTTCGAAATCACCAAGGGTCCTAAAGGAGAACAGGCTACTAACGTAGCTAAACTCTAGTTTTTAGAGTATCGCAGCCTGGCCCCTCGTAAGGGGCCGGGCTTCTTTTTTGCAGCAACGAAGTAGTAACGGAAGGAGCAGTTATGCATACGGGAAAGATCAAGAAGCTTGTTCGTGACAGAGGCTTCGGATTTATCAGCGATACCGACGGCAGGGAAGTGTTTTTCCATCAGTCCAGCCTGGTCGAAGTCAGAATGGAAGCTTTGAATGAAGAACAAGCTGTGGAATTCGATGTGGAAAATTCACCGAAAGGTCCGCGCGCAGTCAATATTAAAATTGCCACTGCGGCAGCATAGCTGTTTTTGATCGCTAAAAGGCGCCGGGAAACCGGCGCCTTTTTTGTTTTCTTTTTTCTTAATTTACAACCGGCCTCCGACAGGGTATAATCAAGAAAACCCCAATAGAGGAGGTGGGATGAACAAAGTCAATCAGATAGTGCTCTCCGCGGTCCTGGTTTTCCTGCTTATCGCCATTCCCGTACAGTTGATCTTGAATATCCGTCAGCATGACGCAAAACTCTGTGATTCCATGGTTGCCTGTCATGTCGCGTATAAAACCCTGTCCGCGTATACCAGTTGCGCTGCGCAATACCGCAAACTGATGATCGTTCCGACCAAAGTCGATGCAACTATTCTGGAAAAGGATGCCGAGAATATTCGGAAGAAATGATCGTTGACCGGTTAATCGCAGGAGGTTTGTATGGCGCTTAAGGTGAATATTCTTAGAAACGATGAAGATCAAATCGTGGTGTGCGTGCTTACCGGTTCACTGGATACGGAGACGTATCAGGATTTCAAGTCCAAAGCGATGATCTGTCTGGAGAAATCTCCCAGGGCTCTTTCTCTGGATCTCAAAGCCCTCGAGTATATCAGCAGTATGGGCATCGGCGCGGTTCTGGAATTGCATAAAGCCGCAACGGCCCGTGGAACGACCTTTATGATGTCCAATGTCCCGCCGCATATCGAACAGGTTTTCAAGATCGTGCACGCTTTGCCCAACGTTCAGATGTTCGAGAGTGTCGCGGAAGCCGACCGGTATTTCGGCGAGATCCAGAAGCGCATCAAAGAGAAGTAAGAAAACAGGAGGGGCGGTCGAGCGCAAAGCCGGCCATAACCCGTTTCTATCCTCGAAAAATAAACACGCCCGTTGTTTCGCTATCGGCAAAAACAGCCTGATTGTTTAAAAGTAGGTATCTGCGTTGTCTTGCGGTGAGAACCCCAGTTTCTTGCGGGTTTCGGCGAGATCAAAGACGTTGCGGGTATTGTTGCTGGTGACGAACGCGGCCAGGAATTCCGTGTCGATCTCCAGCGCTTTGTCGAACGCCTGCACCAGGTCGCGTTTACTGCAGAAAACCGCGCGCATATAATCGCCCCCGTACATCGCGGGGTTGTCCTGGGGCACGGTCCAGCCGATGCGCAGGGCTACGAACGGCATGCCCAGGTAAGCCAGGTGCCGGCCGAGGCTTTCGCCGAATACTTTCGATTCCCCGTAAAGGCAGATCGGGCTGGGCGGGAAATCCAGGGTGATGCGTTCGGTGGCATCGCCCTGCAGTATCTGGCCTATGGCCGCTTCATGATAGAAGTTCGAGCTGGCGTAAACGATTTTTTTGACGCCGGCGCGCCGGGCTTCTTCGAACACATAGCTGGTGGCGGCGAAATTGTTGCGGTACGTTTGCTGCCGGGGAGCGTCGGGACGGGGATTGCCGGCAAGGTGTATCAGCGCGTCCAGGCCGTTGAAGATCCCGTTAACCTGTCCGGGTTCGGCGAAGTCCACTTTTTTGAAATGCGCGCTGCAGAGCAGTTTGGCCTCTTTGATATCGAAAAGTGAAAGCTCGTATTTGTCGCAGAGCCCTTGTTGCAGGGTAGAGCCGATGTTGCCCGAGGAACCGGTGATTCCGACTTTCTTGATCGCGAGGGTTTTGTCCATAACAAGCGTATTGTATAGGAAGTCGCGGGTATGGTCAAGCGGTTTTGGAACTTCTTTACACGAATCGGGGCGCTGGTGTATAATAGCCGCATGTCTGCCTACGTCATCCTCGATATCGATGTCAGGGATCCGCTCGGTTACGAAGAGTACAAGAAGCGGGGTGCGCCGACGATTCTCGCCTACGGCGGTAAACCGCTGGTCAGGGGAGGCGCGGCCGAAGTTAAAGAAGGCGACTGGCAACCGCAACGGGTTGTGATCATCGAGTTTCCTTCCATGGAACAGGCCCGGCAGTGGTGGGATTCTCCCGAATATACCGCAGCCAGGAAGCTGCGTCATCTGGCGGCACAGACCAATGTCGTTTTTATAGAGGGGCTATGAGATCCCGCATGTTCCTGCGTATTTTCTGCTTACTTATTACTCTCTCGTTTTGTCCCGCCGTATCTGCCGAACAGGCGCAGCTCAAAAAAGTTTCGTTCATCCCGCTGTGGAAACCGCAGGCCCAGTTCGCCGGCTATTACGTCGCGTATGAAAAAGGGCTGTATAAAGCTGCCGGTCTGGATGTGACCATCCTGGAAGGCGGCCCGGAGAATCCTCCCGAAGAAATGCTGGCTGCCGGCACCGCGGATTTCGGCGTGATGTGGCTTTCGCCGGCGCTGCGCCGTCGCGCCGAAGGAATGAAAATCGTCAACATCAGCCAGATCGTCCAGCGTTCGGCGTTGATGCTGGTGGCCAGGAAGTCCAGCGGGATCCTCAAACCACAGGATATGGCCGGAAAAAAGGTCAGTCTGTGGGAAGGCGATTTGCAGTTGCAGCCGCAGGCATTCCTGCGCGATAACGGGGTGCAGGCGCAGATCGTTCCGCAGGGGTATACCGTCAATCTGTTCCTGATGGGCGGCGTGGATGTGATCTCGGCGATGTGGTATAACGAGTATCACACTCTACTCAACGCCGGGTTCAATTCCGACGAGCTCTCCACGTTTTTCTTCAGCGATTACGGGCTGAATTTCCCGGAAGACGGAATTTATTGCCGGGAGGAAACGCTGCGCGATGCGCCGCAGGCCGCCGCGGCTTTTGTCCGGGCTTCGCTTGCGGGATGGCGGTATGCTTTTGAACATCCGGATGAAACGCTGGATATCGTGCTGCGGTACATGCAAACGGCGCACGTGCCGGCCAATCGCGTGCATCAGCGCTGGATGCTCGAACGGATGAAAGATCTTATCCTGCCCGGCAACGATGCAGCGGCGCTGGGACGGTTGAATCAGAACGATTACCTGCGCGTCTCGGGCGAGCTTGCGCGGAAAGGTTTGATCAAAGCGGCGCCTGCGTTTGACTCTTTTTCCATCCCGGTTCAGGACGAGCCATGAAAATAAGAAGCCTCGCGGTTAAATTCATTCTGTATGTGTCCGGCTGCTGCGTCGTGATCCTGCTGGCGATCATCGGTTTCAATTACCGTTTTTCCGAAGGTATTATCATGGCCAAGATCCGGGAGAACGCCGAGAATCTTGCCCTGCGCACGGTGAATAAGATCGAGATCGAACTGGCTTCGGTGAAAAAAACCGCGGATACCGTCGCGGATTATCTCGAGGAAGGCGCGGTCAGCAAGGAACGTATCGAGAGGCTGCTCAAGCTGGTGGTGGTCAATAATAAAGAGCTCTACGGTATGGGGATAGCTTTTGAACCGTATGCCTTCGACCCGAAATCGCTTTATTTCTGTCCCTATTACGCCAAGGAAAAGTCCGGATTGGTTCTGTACAATCTGGGCGCCGAAGCGTACCGTTACTTTACTCTTGACTGGTATCAAATACCCCGGGAACTGGGCAGAGCGGTCTGGACCGAACCTTATTTTGACGATGTGCTGATGGCCAGCTATTCGGTCCCGTTTTACCAGGCTTCGGCGCAGGGGCGCAAGCTCAAGGGTATCGTCAATGCCGATATTTCCCTGCAATGGCTTACGGATATCGTTTCTTCGGTCAAGATCTTCAAAACCGGCGACGCGTATCTTATTTCCCGCAACGGCATGATCATTACCCATCCGTTGAAGGAATTGATCATGAATGAAACTGTTTTCAGCGTAGCCGAAAGCCGGAACGATCCGGCTTTGCGCGAGATCGGCAGACGGATGGTCCGCGGGGAAAGCGGGTTTGTGCCGTTCACTTCCCTGGCCAGGAACAAGAAAAGCTGGATGTATTACGCGCCGGTGCCCTCTACCGGCTGGACGCTGGCAGTGGTGTTCCCGCAGGATGAGCTCTTTGAAGATATCCGCCGGCAAACCGCCCTGACCGGGGCGATGGCCGGAGCCGGCATCATTTTTCTCGTGCTGGTGATCGCGTTGCTGGCGCATTCCATCACCAAACCGTTGCGTTTGATCTCGCGGGCAGCGCACAGTATCGGAGAGGGGAATTTCGACGCCAAGCTGCCGGCGGTTGATTCCGCGGACGAAGTGGGCAGGTTATCCCGGGCTTTCGGGAACATGCAGTCCGCGCTCAAGGAGTACATCAAGCGCTTGACCGAAACCACTGCCGCCAAAGAGCGCATTGAGAGTGAGCTCAAGATCGCGCACGAAATCCAGACCGGCATCCTGCCGCGGATATTCCCGGCTTTTCCGGACCGCAAGGAATTCGATATTTACGCGATGATGGAGCCGGCCAAGGAAGTCGGAGGGGACTTCTACGATTTCTGCCTGATCGATGAAAAACGCTTGTTCTTCGTGATGGGCGATGTTTCCGGCAAAGGCGTGCCGGCGGCGCTGTTCATGATGATCACCAAAACGTTGCTCAAGAACGAAGCGTTGCAGGGGTTGGCGGCGCACGAGATACTCTACAAGGTGAACAATATTCTGGCTCTGGACAATACCGCGACCATGTTTGCCACGGTTTTTTGCGGGATACTCGATACCGCAACCGGGGAGGTGGAGTTCGCCAACGCCGGGCATAATCCGCCGCTGGTCAGTCTCGACGGCCGGCCGTTCGAGTTCTTGACCGTGGATAAAGGGTTTGTCCTGGGCCCGATGCAGAATTTTAAATTTACTTCCCGGAAACTTAACCTGGGGCACGGCGACACGATCTTTCTGTATACGGACGGTGTCACTGAAGCTATGGATCCGGAAAAGCGGTTGTTCTCCGAACAACGGTTGCAGGATGCGCTTTCCCGCCTGGGCCGGGACAAGTATCTGGTGGAGATGATCCGTACCGTGCGGGAAGAAGTAAGCGTTTTTGTCCGTAACGCGCCGCAGTCGGACGATATCACCATGCTCATTTTACGGTTCAATTAAAGAGGAGGAAGACATGCGACAGGCTGTCCGGTATCTTATAGCGGCGGTTATCTGGTGTGTAGCGGTTTCTCCGGCCTGCGCAGCCGAGATCCATGAGGCTGCCAAGAGCGGGGATATCGCCAGGGTAAAAGCGTTATTGGATAAAAATATCACTTTGCTGACGTTAAAAGATGATATCGGGAAAACCCCGGTGCACTGGGCCGTGGGCAGGGGACAGCCCGAAGTACTGAAGCTGTTGCTGGACACCTATAAAGCCGATCCCAATATCCGCAATAATAACGGCGGCACTCCTTTACATGTCGCGGCTTCCCAGGCGCAGCCTGAATGCGCCCGCATTCTGATCGACCGCGGCGCGGACGTCAATGCCCGTACGCAGAACGATTCGACTCCGCTGCATTTCGCCGCTTTTAAAGGTCAAAGCGGCCATTTTGCAGCGCTGAAGATCCTGGTAGAGAGCGGCGCGGATGTCAATGCCCGGACCGATACCGGAGCAACGCCTCTGTCCATGGCCGTGTTCCGTCAGAATACGGAAATCGCCGCTTATTTACGCGAGCACGGGGCCAAGCCGGGAACAAGAAAAGGCGGTTCCGGCATGACCGGCATGGGGGCGGGAAAAGGCAACTATTATTTGAATGATTAATGCTGTATCGTCTTTTCTTTCAAAATACTTGTCAATTCAAAGAAAAATGATATAATAGCAAGTTACAATTAGGTAAGCAGGTATATTGTAGGAAAACGCAGTTCTCGCTTGGCAGGAGGATTATGCAGGCCTTACGAAATACGTTTATCCGGAAAATATGCTCTAATTCATGCTGGGACAATCCTGTCTCGGCTTTTTTATTGTCTAACCTTTCTTCCTGATAACCATCAAACCATACAAAGGGGGAACATCGATGAATGAGATACGTTTTGAGTTCTCTGATACAATCGCTGGCTACGTAACGAGTTATGATTCTGCTAAAAAAACATTTACCATGAAAACCACGGACGGGCGTGAATTTTCCGCGCGGATGACACCTACTGCCTATGCCAAGGGGCCGCGTAACCTTCATGAGGGCTGGTGCGATTATACCGGAAAAATCGACTCTTTGATGGTTCCGGGACAGTATTTGTTTGTCCTGGGGATCTTTTACCCGGAAAATAAAGGATTTGATTTTGACGCCAAAGTGCTGGTGTTCCCCGGGGAAGGGCTGGGTAAATACCGTTTCGAAGAAGCCGACTGGTGGGTGAAGCAGGCGGTGAGCATCGCGGATTTCTATATCAAAGCGGAATTCGGCAGTCCCGATACGATCGATTACAAGAATTACCGCACCATGATCTCTTTGACCGGCGAACGCAAACCGGAACACCGTCAGGAAACCGATACTATCTCGCGTATGGTTTACGGCATGGCGTCGGCGTTCCTTTTGACCGGCGAAGACCGTTTCCTGGAAGCCGCGGAAAAAGGCACGCAGTACCTGCGCGATCACATGCGTTTCTACGATACCGACGAGAATGTGGTGTACTGGTATCACGGCATCGATGTCAAGCATGCCCAGGAGCATAAAGTATTCGCTTCGGAATTCGGCGACGATTACGACGCTATTCCCGCGTACGAACAGATCTATGCTCTGGCCGGTCCTACCCAGACCTACCGCATTACCGGCGATCCGGCGATCATGAAAGATATCAAGATGACCATCGATCTGTTCGATCGTTTCTTCCTGGATAAGGAAAAAGGCGGCTATTTTTCGCATGTCGACCCCATCGCCTTGAATCCCCGGGCCGAAAGCCTGGGCCGCAACCGCGGCAGAAAGAACTGGAACTCGGTAGGAGATCATGCTCCGGCGTATCTGATCAATCTCTGGCTGGCTACCGGCGATCCCAAGTACCGCGATTTTCTCAAGTATACCGCGGATTGCATTACCGATCATTTTCAGGATTACGCGCATTCGCCGTTCGTGCAGGAGAAATTCCACGAAGATTGGAGCCACGACAAGACCTGGGGATGGCAGCAGAACCGCGGCGTCATCGGCCATAACCTCAAGATCGCCTGGAATCTGCTGCGTATCAACAGTCTCACTCCCCGAAAGGAATACGTCGAATTTGCCAGAAAGATCGCCCAGATCATGCCTACCGTGGGCATGGACGTGCAGCGCGGCGGCTGGTACGACGTGATGGAGCGCGAACTGGCTCCCGGAGAGAAATGCTACCGCCATGTCTGGCATGACCGCAAAGCCTGGTGGCAGCAGGAGCAGGGGATACTCGCGTACGATATCATGTACGGCGTACTCAAAGATCCCGAATATCTGCGTCTGGGACGGGAATCCGCGGCGTTCTACAACGCTTTTTATCTGGACCATGACGACGGCGCGGTCTATTTCAACGTGTTGAACAACGGCTTGCCGTTTTTGCTGGGAACGGAGCGTCTGAAGGGCAGCCATTCCATGGCCTGTTATCATTCCATTGAATTGTGCTATCTGGCGCAGATCTATCAGAATCTGTTGTATACCAAACAACCGCTGGATCTGTATTTCAAGCCGTTGCCGCACGGATTCCCCGGTGACGTGTTACGCGTGCAGCCGGATATCCTGCCTGCGGGCAGCATTCGCATTTCCGACGTCTGGGTAGACGGCAATCCCTGGAAGAATTTCGACGCGGCGAATCTGACTGTTCAGATCCCTAACGTGAATTACCGGCCCAAGATCAAGGTCAGGATCGTGCCGGTGTAAAATAAAATATCCCCTTTGGCACCCCCTTGCGCAGATCGCACCTGACGCAGATCGGCATTGCGTCAGTGTCCGCCATGTGGCGGAGAATTGCGCAAGGGTTGCCCTCGTGGGCAAGGAGGTTCTATGGAGATCAGTACAACTACGCAGAACGGTGTGACTGTTACCAGTTTTTCCGGCAGCCTTGACGGCGGCACGGTGAGCGACGCCCAGGATAAGATCATGCCGTTGATCTCCTCGAAAATTTCCATGGTGCTGGACCTTAAAGAGTGCAAGTATGTTTCCAGCGCAGGCTTGCGCCTTTTGTTATTGGCGGCAAAACAGCTTTCCACCCAGGGCGGAGTGCTGGTGTTGAGTGGTCTCTCCGACGAAGTTAAAGACGTGATGGAGATGACGGGATTCAGCAACTTCTTCAAGATGTTTGACTGCGTTGCCTCTGCTGTCGAGGCGCTGGCCAAGGAGGGTTAATGTTCAGGGTCGATCTGCATCCCACGCATGTATCCGATTGCGGCAAGTTCCGCTTGCGCGTCGGCAAGCCGTTGCCGTTCGGCGCGTCCATCGTTCCCGGGGGAGTGAATTTTTCGGTTTATTCCCGGTCAGCCACTTCCTGCAAACTCGCGCTGTTTAACAAGCACGAGCCTAAACCGTTCAGCGTCATTACTTTTAAAGACGAATTCCGCATTGGTAATGTATTTACCATGGTGGTGTTCGACCTGGACTACGAAAATCTGGAATACGGATTTTATATGGAGGGGCCTTTTGATGCCAGAGAAGGGCATCGTTTCGACAAGACCAGGGTGCTGATGGATCCCTACGCCAAAGCCATCGGCGGCAGGGATGTCTGGGGCAAGCAGCCGGACTGGAACGATATGTACCAGCACCGCGCGCGCATCATCTTCGACGATTTCGACTGGGAGAACGACCATCCCCTGGAAACGCCGGTGGAAGACCTGATCTTTTATGAAACGCACGTGCGCGGGTTTACCCAGAATCCTTCTTCCGGGGTCAAGCATCCCGGGACTTTTTCCGGCATCCGCGAGAAAATCCCCTATCTCAAGGAGCTGGGGATCAACTGTATCGAGCTGATGCCTATTCACGAATTCGATGAATTCGAGAACTCCCGCATTTCCCCGACCACCGGCAAAACGCTTTATAATTACTGGGGGTACAGCAACGTCGGATTTTTCGCGCCTAAGGCCGGATTCGCGGCCACCGGAAAATTCGGCATGCAGGTGGATGAATGCAAAACCCTGATCCGGGAATTGCACAAGAACGGCATCGAGGTCATCCTCGACGTGGTGTTCAACCATACCGCCGAAGGGAACGAGCGCGGTCCGTATATTTCCTACCGGGGTATCGACAACAAGACCTATTATCTGCTCACGCCCGAGGGGTATTATTTCAATTTTTCGGGTTGCGGCAACACGCTTAACTGTAATAATCCTATCGTGCGCAACATGATCCTGGACTGCCTGCGTTACTGGGCCGCGGATTACCATGTGGACGGTTTCCGTTTCGATCTCGCGTCCATCCTGGGCCGCGATCAGAACGGCGCGCCCATGCACAGCCCGCCGCTTCTGGAAACCCTGGCTTTCGACCCTATCCTGGGAAAATGCAAACTGATCGCCGAAGCCTGGGACGCCGGCGGGTTGTATCAGGTGGGTTGTTTCCCGGCCTGGGGCAGATGGGCGGAATGGAACGGAAAATACCGGGATGATCTGCGCAGGTTCCTCAAGGGCGAGCCGAATATGCTCGGCGCCATGGCCCAGCGGTTGCAGGGATCTCCCGACCTGTATCAGATGGCGGGCAGAGGCGCCACCGCTTCGATCAACTTTGTCACCGCTCACGACGGTTTCACCCTGTATGACATGGTCGCTTATAACGGCAAGCATAACGAAGCCAACGGCGAGAACAACGGCGACGGGTCCAACGATAATTACAGCTGGAACTGCGGATGGGAAGGCGAATCCACCGACCCGCAGGTTAATCGTCTGCGTATCAAACAGATGAAGAACGCGGTGGCGATGCTGCTGGTCAGTCAGGGCACGCCGATGCTCTTAGCCGGCGATGAAATGGCCAATACCCAGTGGGGCAACAATAACGCGTATTGCCAGGATAATGAGATTTCCTGGATAGATTGGTCGCTCCTGGACAAGAATAAGGAACTCTTCAATTTTTTCAAGAACATGATCGCTTTCCGCCGGGCGCATCCGGTTTTGCGCAACCGCGGACATTTCCAGAACCGCGATTATATGGGATCGGGTTTCGCCGATATTACCTGGCACGGTCAGAAAGCCTGGAACGTGGATTGGTCCGAGGAGAGCCGCTGTCTGGCGTTCATGCTCTGCGGTATGCACGCCAAAGGCGGCACGGTAGACGACAATTCCGTCTACGTCGCAATGAATATGCACTGGGAGATGCACGGATTCGAAATGCCGCAGCTCCCCGATTATATGGAGTGGGCGGTGTTTGCCAATACCGACGCCGCGCCCCCGCACGATATCTGGGTGCCCGGCAAAGAGGTCGGTCTGGCGAGCCAGAAAGAATTTTTAGTCGGTCCCAGGTCAGTGGTGATCCTGGTGGGCAGGGATAAGAAAAAGAAATCACGAAAGGAGTCTTAATCCATGGAATCAAAATATGCCGTCACCTGCAACAACGATGTGGTGAAAGTCGATCTCTGCGGGCGCCTGGACGCGACCAATGCCGAAGGCTTGCAGGGCGAACTGAAGAAATTCGCCGGTCAGAAAATAGCGCGACTGGTGTTTCACGCCAGAGAACTGGAATATATCTCCAGCGCGGGGCTGCGCGTGATCATCTTCGCCAAACAGAAGATCGGCGTGGACGCGCAAATTTTCCTGGTCGGGGCGCAGGATGCCATCTTGAGCGTCGTCAAAATGAGCGGTTTGGATAACTTCATGACCATTCAGGCTACCTATACCGAGTAATTCGCAACAGATCTATTATGGAACGATTAGTCCTACCGGCAAAACTCCAGCATTTGGAAGCCATGTTCTCCTTTATCCGGGGCGCTGCCTCCAGGCAGGGTTTCGATAACGAAGCCGCCAACAAGATTCAGCTCGCCTGCGAAGAAGCCCTGGTGAACGTGATCAATTACGCCTATCCGGACAAAGACGGCGAACTGGAGATCGCTTTTGATAATAAACCGGACGCTTTGGAGATACAGATCAGCGATTCCGGGATCCCGTTCGATCCGCTTGCTCTGGCGGCGCCGGATATAACCGCGCCGATGGAAGAACGCAAGATCGGCGGCCTGGGTATTTACATGATACGCAAGCTCATGGATCAGGTCAGTTATAAGAGGGAGAACGACCGCAATGTTCTGACCTTGATCAAGAAGAACGGGAGTACCCCGATCGTTCCCGGGGAAGCTGCCGGTTGCCGCTGGCCGATCACGTTCATGAAACTGGAGCGTTTCAAGAAGGGCGATACGCTTTTCAAGGCCGGAGACAAAGCTGACCGGATGTTCTATATCAAGAAAGGCGCGATCCGGCTGGTCGAGATCAACAAGGTTATCCCGGAGGGGGAAGTTATCGGCGAGATGGGGATATTCTCTCCCTTCAAGCAGCGCACCGCTTCCGCGGTATGCGAGGAGGACCTGGAAGCCTATACCATGGGCCGGGACGAGGTGATCAAGTTCTTCGCCCATGATCCGGCGATGGCTCTCGATCTGATCGAGATGTCGATCAAACGTTTCATCGAGAATCTCAAAGCGGAAACCGCGTCACGGGAGCGCATCGAAAGCGAATTGCGCATCGCCCAGGAGATCCAGGCGAGCATGCTGCCGCAGGTGTTCCCGCAGCGTAAGGAATTCGAGATTTTCGCGATGATGGACCCGGCTAAAGAGGTCGGCGGCGATTTTTACGATTTCTTTTTTGTGGACGACAAACGCCTGTGTTTCGTTATCGGCGACGTTTCCGGCAAGGGCGTGCCCGCCGCGCTGTTCATGACCATCACCAAGACGTTGATCAAGACCAAGGCCAAGGAAGGGTTGCCTACCAACGAGATACTGTCCAGGGTCAATAATATTCTCTATCCCGATAACCAGAGCTGTCTGTTCGTCACCGTGTTCTGCGCCATCCTGAATATGGAGAACGGGAATCTGCAATACTGCAACGCCGGGCACAACCCGCCGCTATTGATCAAGGTCGGCGGGGCGGCTGATTTTATCAAAGTGCCGGCGGGGATGGTCATGGGGGTGATGGAACAGACCAGGTGCGGCAATAACGGCATAGTGATGCGGCCGGGTGAATCCATCGTGCTGTATACCGACGGAGTTACCGAAGCGATGGACCCCGAGCACCAGCAATTCACCGACGCCAGGTTGAAGGCCACGCTCTCCGGGCTCAACGGCAGCGATATGAAGACGATGATCGGCAAAGTGCGCGACGCGGTGTATTCCTTTGCCAGGGGCGCGGCGCAATCCGACGACATCACCATGCTTGCAGTCAAATACAAAGGGGACGTTCCCAAAGGTACCACCCCTGCGTAGGAACTCGAGGAGGAAGTATGTTAAAAGGCAAGAAAATCGGCATTCTGCTGGAAGGCGATTATTACGAGCCTGAAATCTGGTATTATAAATTCCGTTTTGCCGAAGAAGGCCTGGACGTGCATTTCCTGACCCGGCTCTGGGGCTGCGCTTCATTGACGTTCCAGGGGCATGAATACCGCGCGCCGATGGAGGTTCGCGAAAGTTTCGAGAATATGGACGACGTTACCCTGAAGAGTTATTCCGCCATCATTGTTCCGGCCGGCATGGTCGCGGACCGGTTGCGTTACACCGAAGATATCGCCAAACTTTCTCCGGCTACGGAATTCCTGAAGCGCGCTTTTACCGAAAAGAAGATCATCAAAGGCATTATCTGCCACGGCCTGTGGCTGGTGGCGTCGGCGCCGGAACTGGTGCGCGGCCGGAAGCTGGTGGTGCACAACAACCTGCTCGGCGACGCTAAGAATATGGGCGCGGTGTACGTGAATGAGGATGTGGTGGTTGACGGCGACCTGGTGACTGCCCGCAGCGGCGGCCATTGCAACGTATTCGCCAGGAAAATAATCGAGATGATCGACAAAGCCTGAAAGAAAGCGAGGTCCCGGATGTACGTATACAGGAAAAAGCTGGACAAGTTCGACATGGGAGGAGGGGTGATCCGCCAGTACCTGGGCGAAGGAAACAAGCTCAATGCCCAGCACTGGGACATGGCCGATAAGAGCGTGGTCAAATGGCACAAGCACAAGCAGGAGCAGTTCGGCTACGTGATCAAGGGCGGCTTCAAGATGCTCATCGGCAAAGAAAAAGCCGTGCTCAAGGCGGGGGACGCTTATTTCATCCCGCCGAACGTCTGGCACGAGTTCGTGGCCGTCGGTCAGACCGAGGCGATCGATCTTTTCACCCCGGTCAAGAAGGACTTTCCCTGGATGTCCAAGGGCGGCAACGCGGGAAAGAGGATCAAAGCGAAGAAATAACAATCAACGCAGCACCCAATCCGGCTGCCGCCGCTCGTAGATGCGTCGGTGTTTAAGCCAGTATGGAGGATTGGTAACACGAGGAGGAGTATATGGCAAAGGTATTGATCTGTGCGACAAACTATGGGACGTGGGGAGAGGAACTTCAGGCGCCGTGGGATATCATCAAGAAGGCCGGCCATGACGTTACTCTGACCACCTGGTTCGGCAAGAAGCCGCTGCCCCTGGCAGTGAGCTGCGATCCGAACTTCTTCGATCCGATCATCAAATTCAACACCAATCCGCCGGACGTCTGCAAGCGCATCAAAGAGTTGACCGACGGTAAAGAATGGGCAAATCCGATCAAATTCAAAGACGCGGATATGAAGAATTACGACGCGCTGGTTTTGACCGGCGGCCTGGGCGCAATGATCGATATGTGCAATAACTATAACGTGCACAAGCTTATCATCGACGCTATCGCGCAGGACAAGCTGGTAGGCGCGCTGTGCTATTCTGTGGCTACTTTGGTCTATTGCCGCAATCCCAAGACCAAGAACAGCGTTATCTTCGGCAAGCAGATCACCGCGCATCCGGCATCCTGGGATTTCTACGGACCGGATTGGGACTTTACCTATGATCTCTACGGCGCCAGCCCGGATAATAAAGGCACCGACGTGCATACTCCCGGTTTCTTGTGGCCACTGGAGCATATCGTGCGCGACGCGGTCGGCCCGCAGGGTAAATGCATCGCCGAAGAGAAAGCTTCCCGCGACAATCCGCGCGTAGCTTTTGACTGGCCGTTCGTCACCGGAACATCGGTCGAATCGTCCATCGCGTATGGCAAGAAGATCGTGGAAGTCCTCGATGTCCTGGCCAAAGAAGGCAAAGCCGGCCTGAAGAAGATCAAAGTAGGCTAATACAGTCGTTGAGTGCTGCGGGCTGCCGCTTATTGCGGCGGCCCGCAAGCGCAATCCCATTCGTTCCAGCCGCACAAACTTTCGGAGGCGCATATGCCCGCAATCATCATCCATTCCTTAGAGTTGACCGACGATCAGAAAAAAGTCCTCGCCGACAAATACATCACCATTTTTTCCGAAATTTCCAAAGTTCCCAAAGACCGCATTTATCTGTTCTTCGACGGCTACACCCTGGACAACGCCGCCTGCAACGGGGTGATGTTCTCGGAAAACCCGCCGAAACTGGCAATAGGCAAGTTCAATCAGCCGCCTAAATAAAGGAGTCGTCCATGGATGTCAATGAAGCGATCGTCAAAACACTCGAACATATCGGCGTGGACCATGTATTCGGCGGTTCCGGCCAGGTCAACGGCTCGATGCTCCTCGCGCTCAAGAAATCCCCCCAGATCAAAACCGTGATCATCCGTAACGAGCAGGCGGCTTCGTTCATGGCCTGCGGATACTCCATGTTCTCGGACAAGCTGGGCGTGTGTTTCGCTACCGGCGGTCCCGGGGAATTCAATTTGTTCTCCGGCCTGGCCGTGGCGTATTCGGATTCACTGCCTGTTCTGGGGATTTCCGGCTATACTTCGGCCCGCGACCGCGGCAAGGGCGCGTTGAACGAAGCTACCGGTAAATCCCGCACTCCGGATTCTCCGGCGATGTTCAACGCCACCACCAAGAAGTCCATGGTCATCGAAGACCCGGATTCCACCTGCGATATCCTGGAAGAATTGATCAATCTGGCTTATGAAGGCCGGCCCGGCCCGGTGCATATCCACGTGCCCAAGGACGTGACCATCATGCAGGTGAAAAATTTCCGCGAGATCAAAGTCGATATCAAGAAAGTGCTGCCCAGACAGCAGGATATCGACGCCGTAGCCGATGCTCTGGCTAAAGCGCTGCAGAACAACGAGCCGATTTGCGCGGTGCTGGGGTACGGCGTGGTGCGCAGCCATGGGGAAAGAGAAGCGCAGACGCTGGTTGAGAAATTCCAGATACCTTTCAGCGCGACCATGGATTCCAAAGGCCTGATTCCCGAGGATCATCCGTTGAATGTAGGCATCTTCGGCACCTCCGGAGATCCCGGCGCCAACAAATATATCATGGGAGCGAAAGTGATCCTGGCCATCGGTAATTCTTTTGCCCAGAACTGGAGCTTCGGGTTCAAACCGGATCTGTTCAAAGACAAGATCCTCATCCATATCAATATCGACCGGCATGAGATCGACAAAGTGTATAAAGCGGATTACCCGGTGTTGAGCGACGCCAGGCCGGCGATCATCGCTTTGACCGAAGCGTTGAGCAAAAGAGTCAAAACCGTCGCTCCTAAAAAAGTTGAAAAAGATCTCTGGTTCGACCGGCCGGTGCAGGCTCCGGGGACCAAGATACATCCCGCTGATCTGGCTAAAGCGATCTCCCGCAACCTGCCCGCGAATTCGTTCGTGATGGGCGATGCCGGAGCGCATATGTTGTGGCTCAACTGCTACATGCACCTGACCAAAAATCAGATCTACCAGAATCCCGGCAGCTTCGGTCCCATGGCCAGCCACGTCAACGGCGCGATCGGCGTAAAATGCGCGCATCCGGATAAAGTTGTGGTCTGCGGCTGCGGAGACGGCGCGTATCAGATGGCGGGGTTCGAGTTGATGACAGCGATCCAGTACAATATCCCGGTGATCTGGGTGATCTTCGATAACGGCGAGTTCAACGTGATCAAGAAATTCCTGTTGAACCTGTTCAACGATCAGGCGTTCATGCAGTTCACCAATCCGGATTTCGTCAAATACGCCGAGGCCTGCAAAGCCTTCGGCGCGCGGGTGGAGAAGCTCGAAGATTTCGACGCGGTGTTCCAGAAAGCGCTGGCCTGCGGCAAGGCGGCGATCATCGACGTGGTGGTCGAGTCCGAAGTGTATCCGCCGTTCGGGCTGGGCAAGGTGTAGCGAGCAGCCGCAATATTAACGGGTCCTGTTTTGTCTTGGTTTCGCAGGGACGTTCGTCCGTCCCACCGAGACGGACTCACTCGGCGTAAATTCTCGCTCGTCCCTGACGTTATAGCGGGGACACTCTGGCCGCTCGAATTTCCGTACGCCCTGTTCAACCAAGCCAAATCACCCGTCAATATTGCGGCTGTGCGAACAGTCTTGCAGCATTCGGAATGGCATATGAAACTTGGACACATAGCTTTAAGCGTTGCGAATATTGCTCGATCCGCGGCTTTCTACAAGAAGCACTTTGGATTGCGCGTGAGCAAACGCTACAGCTTCAAAGATAAAGGCATGACCATCGTCCTGCTCAAGAATAAAGATATGACCCTGGAGCTTTTCGAGTTCAAGAAGCGCAAACCGCTGCCGCAGTACAGAAAGACGCTGGATAATGATCTGCATACCCTCGGCGTCAAACATTTTTCCCTGGAAACCGGAAATATCGAAGCCGCTTTCAAGAAATTCAAGCAAGCGCGCGTGGGTTTAGCCACGGACCTGCGCGTCTTTGCCGACGGCAGAAAGTATTTCTTCCTCAAAGATCCGGATGGAAATCTGGTCGAACTGATGGAATCGTGAAATCGTCATTGCGATGAGCAAAGTCAAAGTCATTGCGAGGAGCCCCGAAGGGGCGACGAAGCAATCTGAAGCATGGAAAAGCAAGGTTGTGTGTATATCCTGACTAACTGGAATAATAAGGTATTCTATACCGGCGTAACCAGCGACTTGAAAAAAAGGGTATATGAACACAAAGAGAAAAAATTTGAAGGTTTTACTAAAAAGTATAACGTGACCAAACTGGTTTTTTATGAAGTATTTGATGACATCTACGAGGCAATTACCCGGGAAAAGCAGATCAAGGGTGGATCGAGGCAAAAGAAACTTGATTTGATCGCCCAGATGAATCCGCAATTCGAGGATTTGTATAAGAAATTGTAGATTGCTTCGCCCCTGCGGGGCTCGCAATGACATGTTCAGGAGGTTCTATGAAAGAATCCAAAGTGTTCAGGATGCCGGATGCCGGCGCGATCAAATGTTTCGATAAGCAGGGGCTGGAGATCGAGGTCAAGCCCGGGGATGAACTCTGGGGACAGAATGGGTGCTTCACGGTCAATCCCATGTCGTTTACCAAGCTGGGCAAGGCCGGGAAGGTGCTTGAAGACGCAGCAGAGTGGAAAGACGGGCTGCGCTGCGTGCTGGACAACAATACTGGCCTGGTCTGGGAAGTTAAATCTCCCAAAAAAGGCGATGTCAATTATACCGCGGATCGTTATTCCTGGAAAAAGGCCGGCGACGCCTACATCAAGAAGCTCAACAAGGCCAAGTACAGCGGTTTTTCCGACTGGCGCATGCCCAATAAAGACGAACTGCGCACTATCCTGGATTACGGCCGCACGAATCCGGCGGTTGACTTGAATTATTTTCCCAATACCCAGAGCGATCTGTACTGGACGGCTAATCCGTATAATATGCAGAAGCCTTTTATCTGGGGATTGTTCTTCGGCTTGGGCAGCGGCATTTGCTATACGCCGTCGAGCGAACGGTTTGTGCGCGCAGTCAGGGGAGGAGCGAATCGTAAGTATGGAGTGGCTGATCCTTCGCGTTTCAAGGATAACGGCGACGGCACGATCACCGACGGCATTACCGGCCTGATGTGGCAGAAGGGCGAGAACGAACGCATGGACTGGTATGCGGCGCTGAAAGTGTGCCGCGAAATGCGTTTAGCCGGCCACGACGACTGGCGCATGCCCAATCTCAAAGAATTGAACACCATTTTGAACCTCGATTACACCAACGGCTGGTGGTATTTCAAGGATTTCTTTCCGGCGGACGGATTGAAGCCGCCGCTTTTGCATTATTTCTCCTCGACTCCTTATGAAGGCATTTATGTCTGGGTGACTAATTTCTGTTTCGGCTACGACGGGTATTACGCTTCCAAGAACGCCAAGCTTCTTTTCCGGGCAGTGCGCAACGTGAACAAGCCCGCGGCTGCGCAGGAGGTGAAGTTCAAATTCCCGGATTCCGGCCAGAAGCGCTGTTATACCGAGAACGGCGATATTATCAAAGCGCCCAAACCCGGCGAGCGTTATTTCGGGCAGGATGGTTCTTACAGTATCTATCCGTTATCTTTCAGCAAGCTGGGGACAGAGGGACGGCTGCTTTCGGACAAAGCTACCTGGGAAAAAGGCTGGCGCATGGTCAAAGATAACAATACCGGCCTGATCTGGGAGGTCAAGTCACCGGCAGCGCATGACGTTAATTTCGGCGGCGACAGCTATACCTGGGAAGACGCTTTTACCTACGTCAAAGAACTCAACAAAAAAAATTTCGGCGGTTTTCGCGACTGGCGGCTGCCTTCCCGCGAAGAGCTGCGCATGATCGTGGATTACAACGGACAGATCCCGGCTTGCGACCCGAAATTCTTCCTGGATTGCCTGCCGGCATTCTACTGGTCCAAAGATTCCGACGTTAAAGAGCCGATATTCGGCTGGGGCGTTTATTTTGCTTATGGCTGCGCGATCTGCTATTTGAAAACCTCCTATTATCCGGTGCGCGCGGTGAGAGGCGGCTACAGCAGGCGTTTCGGGATCATCAACGCCTATGATTTCAAAGATAACGGCGACGGTACGGTCACGGATCTTAATTCCAATCTGATGTGGAAAAAAGACGAAGGTCCGGAATTGAACTGGGAAGAAGCGATGAAATTCTGCCAGGATATGGAGCTGGCCGGGTATAAGGATTGGCGGTTGCCTACGATACGCGAAATCGGATCGCTGATGGATCTTTCCTTTAAAGACGGCTGTTGGTTCCATAAGAATTATTTCCCCGGCACCAAAACCGCGCCTCTGGGATTTTACTGGTCGTCGACCACCTATGGGGATACGTTCGGCTGGGGAGTTAATTTCCAGTTCGGTTACGACGGATATTACGCCGGCAAGAAAGAGGGGAAGTATCCTTTTCGGCCGGTACGCACCATCAGGTAAGACAAAAAAAAGAGAGTGCAGATGAAAAAAACGCTTAGTTTTGTCATGGCCTTTTTGATGTGTTTTTCCCTGTTTTCCGGAGCCCGGGCTGAAACCAAACCGAAAAAGGCGGTATTTATAATCGCCGCCAAAGATTTCCAGGAAGAAGAGTTCAGCCGGCCGTTCGCTATCTTGCTGCAAAAAGGGGTTAACATAACCGTGGCTTCCACCCAGCTGGGAGAGGCAGTGGGCATGAAAGGCGCCAAAGCCCGGGTGGATATGTTGCTCAAAGACGTAGCGGCGGGTGATTTTGACGCGGTGGTTTTTATCGGCGGCGCCGGCGCCGCAGAATACGTTACTGATCCGGTAGCGCAGCAGCTCGCGCAGGACGCGGTCAGAAAACGTAAAATAGTCGGCGCTATCTGTATCGCGCCGATGATCCTGGCAAAGGCGGGCCTGCTTAAAGGCAAGAAAGCCACGGTATTTCCCACCATGGCCGATCAATTGAAAGCCGAAGGTGTTAAATATACCTCTAAGCCGGTGGAGCGGGAAGGTAGGATCATTACTGCCGACGGACCGGGTTCGGCTGCGGAGTTCGGCCAGGAACTGGCCAGGTCTTTATAAAGGAGAAAAAAGATGAACAATCTGCTGGTAAGAATAAGCATACTCTCGATCTCGTTATTGACGGTCATGGCTTCCGCGGCCATTTCTCCGGCGCTGGCTAAGATCCGCCAGGCTTTTCCCGCTGCGGATATCACCATGATCAAGCTGGTGCTGACCTTGCCGTCTTTATTGATCATTCCTTTCAGTCTGCTGGGCGGCTGGCTCGCCGGCAGAATGAAGAAGAAAACCATTTTGCTCGTCGGCTTACTCATCTATTTTCTGGGCGGGGTAGGCGGGGGGCTGGCCCGCACCATTACCCAGCTGTTGATCATCCGCGGCATCTTCGGCATCGGCGTGGGATTGATCATTCCTTTGTCTATCAGCCTGATCGCGGATTTTTACGAGAAAGCCGAACGCGCGAAGATGATGGGGCTTTCAGGATCGGTTTCGCATTTCGGCGGGGTGATATTTTTGCTTTTATCCGGCTGGCTGGCGTGTTTCAGCTGGCGGTATGCTTTTGGCGTTTACGGCTTGTCCGCGGTGATCATGTTTACGGTATTCTTCTGGCTGCCCGAGCCTCCGGTCAAACAAACCGGCGGTCCGGCCAAGGCAACTCTGCCCTGGCAGATCTACTGGTGCGCATTCCTGGGCGCTCTGATGATGGTGGCATTCTATGCCGCGCCGACCAATCTGGCGATGTTTATCGAAAATCAGCAGAAAATGTACACCAGCGTTACTCCGCTCTTCAAGGATAAGGCTGAATTGGAATCCAGCCTGGCTGCGGGAACTCTTGCCGAGTCGGTGCGGACGTCCTTTAAAGAAAACGGGATCATGATTTCTGAACGGGCTTCTTTTGCGGTCAAGGAGCCGGGGAAATCCTGGTTGATCCAGGATCGCTCGAGAAAATTCGTGGTAACGAGAATACCTGACGGTCTGGTGGTTTCTACGGAACGCCTGGGCCGGCCGGGAATATCGGGGTTCTTTCTGTCGACCATGACCATGGTCGGCGTGTTCTCCGGCGTGATACTGGCCATGCTTTTGCGCATGTGGGGGCCGTATTGCGCGGTGGTGGGCATTGTGGCTATGGCCATCGGTTATGCTTTGCTGGGTCAGGCCGGTTCTCTGATCGCGGTTCTGATCCCGATGGTGTGTATCGGGTTCAGTTCAGGGATATTGATGCCGCTGCTGCTTTTGCGCGTGGCGCGTATTGCCGGTGATACTTCCCGGGCTTTCTCCATGGCTGTGGTCAGCTGTGGTATTTATCTGGGCCAGTTTATGTCACCGGTGATCTTGAAAGCGGCTTCCGCGTTTCCCGGGCAGGACGTGTTCAGGTCGCAGTTCAATTTCCTGGCCGCGGGATTGGGGGTGGCTACGGTGTGGAGTCTGGTGAGCGCGATGCAAAGCGCGCGCAAAGGCGGGTTCGAGCAATACAAAACGGTTAAAGTTCCCGGTCATTGATGAAAGGGGACGTTCCCCAAGGTACCACCCCTGTAACCAGGGGTGGTACCTTGGGGAACGTCCCCATAACAAAGGAGATGGTATGAAAAAGCTGGTGTTGTTGGTTGCAGCGATGCTCTTGGTTCCGATGCTGGCTTTTGCCAGCCATTTGAAGATCGATAACGGGATGGTCAGCGAGATCAATACCGACCGCAAAGCCGCCAAGGTGCAGTTTAATCTCTCCTGGGATAATTCCTGGAAGAACGAAACGAATTGCGACGGAGTCTGGGTGTTTGCCAAGTTCCTCGCGCCTGACCGGACCTGGAAGCACGTGTCTTTGACCAGCGCCAGCGGCAAAGCGTTCAACGGCGTGGACGCCGCGCCGGCGTTGTTCTCTCCGGGGGATAATCCGGATCTGGGGCTGTGGATCCCGGCAGAGAAGACCGGCGCATTCATTTTCAAGACCAAAGGCAGCGGCAGCGTGTTTTCCCGCAATGCCGTGCTGGTCTGGGATTTTGCCAGAGACGGATTGACCGCGGATCAGGTAAAAAAGACCGCGATAAAGGTTTTTGGTTTTGAAATGGTCTATATTCCCCGGAGCAAGTTCTATGTGGGCGACCCCAAAGGACCGGATGGCCCGGATAATACCCTGTATACCTATCCTAATAACGGTTCTTATCTGATCAAATCCGAAGAGCCGATCCTGGTGGATAAAGTCGACGGCGCGTTGTTCTGCGATCAGGACAATCCCCGCAGCCGCGAAGATACTCCGTTCACCGTGCCGCAGACATTCCCCAAGGGATTCGATCCGTTCTGGGTGATGAAATACGAATTGACTTCCCAGCAGTTCTGCAATTTTGTGAATACGCTGACCCGTAAGCAGCAGCAAAGCATGGTGGAATCGGATATCAGCGGCGACGAGATCAAGAATTACTATGTCAAGACCAACAGTGAAGAAGAGCATCTGCGTAACGCCATCGTGGTGGCGAAAAAAGGCAATGGGACCGCCGAGCCGGTGAAATTCTACACCTACGCTCCGGCCCGCGCGGTCAATTTCATGTCCTGGTCGAATATTACCGCGATCGGCGACTGGGCGGGTTTAAGGCCGATCACCGAGCTGGAATATGAAAAAGCAGCCCGCGGCCCGGGGCAACCGCTGGTTAACGAACTGGCCTGGGGCGTGGATATGGATTCGCCTCTGGTAGGACGCGCCCAGACCTTTGACGGCGCCGACGGTTCCGGTGTGGAGAAGAAGGTTCCCCAGACCGGCGCAGTCAACGCCTGTTTCGGCGGCGGCATCGCTCCTTTTGATGTAGGTAAAAAGACGGTTCCGGATAATCCGGGATTCGAAGGCCCGGTTTCAGGCGAGCTTTTCGAGAACAGTCAGCACGCGGGTATCGATCCCAGGGTCAATGCCGGCGCTTCTTTTTACGGCGTACACAATCTTTCCGGCAACGTGTGGGAACGCTGCATTACCATCGGCCATCAGCTCGGCCGCATCTATGACGGGCAGCACGGCGACGGAGTTCTGGCCGAAGACGGTTTCGCCAATGTCGCCAACTGGCCGGGTAAAGACGGCGCAGGCGCGGGCAACCGCGGCGGAGTGTGGTCGAGTCCCGCACCGAAATATCTGCGCATCTCTCTGCGCTTTGCGGCAAATTTTCCCAAGTCGGAGGACGGGAAGAATTCAGGATGCCGCCTGGGTTTCTAAGAGCCGGGCGTTAACAAGAACGTTCCTATTCGAGGATGCCATGAAAAAAATAGGTATGATAGCTGTAACTTTGATGGGAGTTGCGCTGATTATCGCGGCGCAGGCTCTGGCGGCGGATGGAGAGCCGCAGAATGTTCCGTTAACCATGGTGCAGGTCCCGGCAGGCGCGTTTACCATGGGCAGCAGCGCTTTCGATAATGCCCAGCCGGTGCATGAGGTGAAGCTGACCGATGGGTTCGCCATCGGCAAATACGAAGTCACCAATCAGAACTACGCGGACATGCTCAATTACGCCCTGGCCAGGGGCTATCTGGATACTGCGGCCTTATCCGAGACCGCTAAAAGAAGAGAAGCCCGCGGCGTGAGTAAGTCTCCGCAGAAATACCAGGATGTGTTCGACGAGCATTCCCAGATCACTTTTGCCGGCGGAAAGTTTGCGCCGCATCCGGGCAAGGAGACCTTTCCGGTGGTCGAGGTCTCCTGGTACGGCGCGGCATTCTACTGCAATATGCTTAGCGAAAAAGAAGGACTGACTCCGTTATATAATCTTGACGACTGGTCCTGCCAGGTGTACGGCAAGAGCGGTTATCGTCTGCCTACGGAGGCGGAATGGGAATATGCGGCTACGTATAACGACCGGCGCCCCTATCCCTGGGGAAAGGCTCCGGCCAAAGATACGCTGGCGAATATCAAGCATACGGTGAAGAATCCGGTGGATGTGGATACCCGGCCGGTAGGTTCGTATTCTCCCCGAGGCGACAGCAAACTGGGTATCGCCGATCTGGCCGGTAATGTCGCGGAATGGTGCAACGACTGGTATAACGATTTTTACGCCGGCGAAGCCCGGCAGACCGCGCCGGCGGGTCCCGGTCAGGTATTATTCTTCAATCTGCCGGTGTTCAAGGATTTCCGTGCGGCGCGGGTAGTCCGGGGCGGAAGTTTTCTTCTCGATCCGGGTTACCGCAAAGAGATGGGGCGTCCCTTTATCATGGATTGCGTATTGACGCCGGACGTCTATAATAACCGGTATCGCAGTTTTGATCATTTGAGCCGGCAGGTGATCGGTTTTCGCGTGGTTAAGACGCTCGCCACGGCTAATACGCCCGCGGTATTCAGCGCGCCGGAAAAATAGGAAGTGTACGATGAATATAAAACTGATGAAAATGCTGTGCCTGGGAATGGTAAGCTGGATAGCGTGCGCGCCGGTCCAGGGCTACGCTCAAATCCGCGACGTCGAGGAAGAGCGGTTTACGGTGCAGAAGACCGGGATCGCCGATATCAAGCAGGAGCGGATGATCAACCCGAAAGTCGCGCTGGTGAAAAAGGAAGTCCGGTATATCGCCGGGCCGGATAAACTGATGTTTACCCAGGACGACCAGGTCTATCTCTATTACCTTAAAGATCTGGACGCGAAAGGCGTTGTTCTCAAGAAGTCAACCTTTAAACCGGGTAAGGATGCCGCGGCTTTTACCGCCGATGATGAACTGCAGGACTATCAAGTGATGCGTTACGGCCGTAACGGCAAGCTGGAAAAAGAGCTCGGTTTTGACGCTACAGGTCATAAGCAGTTTACCGCGGCGTATGCGTATGACGCCGACGGCAAGAAAACCCGGATCACCCGTTTCGATCCCAGGAATAAAAAGATCCGCGTGATGACGTTTACCTATAATCCGCAAGGATTGATCATCCGGGATGAGGAGTACGTGCCTGAAGAGCTGGAGAAATACCACCGTTTCGAGTATGACAGCCAGGGCAGGTTGAGCCGGGCAGTGGAGTATCATACCGAGAAGAACGGTAAGGGGCCGGATGGGCAGTGGTTTACCGGTGATGATGCGGTCTCGTCCGCCAAGGAATACTTTTACAGCGACGACGGCAGGGAGATCACGGATAAAAAGTATATTTCCGCCGGCGCGGACGGCAAATGGTTTACTCCGGATGACGAAATGCAGTATTACACTATTTCCGAGAACTAGGCTCACGCTGTATGCATAAAACGTTGCTTAAACTTTTTTTGAATCCTGCAACCGCTTCAGGCGGCGAACCGCGGCTCGCGGAAGCCTACGCCCAGCAGTGGAAGTTCCTCAAGAAAGTCTGGAACGAGGAAAATTACGGTCTGGAGCGGCTGGTGCGTCTGTTCTTGTGCGCGATCCAGTTTTTGTATCCGGTTTTGCTCATCCGCGATATTTTCGGCCGGTGGGGGAGCCGCGGCCGGAGGCTGGCAGTCGAGGTCTATGCGGTTCTCAAGTTCTTCTTCCCCCTGGCAGTGCTGTTTACGCGCGGGTATCAATCGCCGGCAGTGATCTTTCTGGTGGTGTATCTGATGAGCGATACGCTGGTGCACATTCTCCATTTGATCTTCCTTGCGGACGTCCATTCCGCGGCAATTTCCTATCGCCGGTCGCTGGTATTGATCTTTCTGCATTACGCCGAGATCGCTTTCGGTTTCGCGGTGATCTATCGGGCGTATGATCTGCTTTCCCGGCCGGTGGATGCGATCGGCGCTTTGTATTTCAGCATTGTGGCTACTACCACGGTGGGATTCGGGGATATCACCGCCAGGGATCATGCCGGGCAGGTAGTGGTCATGGCGCAATTAATGGTTTGCGTGCTCTTTGTGGTCATTTTTATCAACTATTTTTCGCAAAAGCTTAACGAAAAATAAGAGCGCAGTATTAGCTTGACAATTTTACGGGGAGTCTTTAACATAATACCTATATACCTGTGCGTATGTAGGTTTGGCGTCTTGTAAAAGGAGGATGTATCCATGCTGAACAAAGAATGGTTACGCAATTCACTGTTTTTTGCGCTCACCCTGTTTTTCGCGGTCATGGCAATTCCCGCTGCGGTATTCGCCGTAGACGGAGGAGATGAGGACGGTCCCAAGGCGCAGGCGATAGCCGATAGTCTTTCAAGCAAGAGGGTTAAGTCTCCGGCGATCGTACTTAAACAGCGCGTCGAAGCCCAGATGCCCAAACCGGTCATTCCCGCCGGCAAGACGAAGATCAGCGAAGTTTCGGTGGTCGGCTCGACCATTCTCGCCCCGGAAGCGATCAACAAGCTCAAGGCGGAGTATGAAAACAGGGAACTATCCGCCCGGCAGATCCAGATGGTCGCGGATACGGTCACCCGCGCCTACACTCGCGAAGGCTACATCACTTCTTTCGGCGTGGTCAATACGGACAAGCTTTCTGCGGGAATTCTCGAGATACAGGTTTCGGAAGGCCGCACCGGCAAGATCATTATCGAAGGCAACCAGACGTTCTCCACAGAGATCTTGAGAAAGAAGGTCGGCTTGCAGGAAGGCGACCTGTTCAATTTCAAAGAGCTCAATAACGATCTGTATAAGATGAACAAGCATCCGGACCGCAAAGTCGCGCTTACCTGCGATCCCAATGTCGCCACCGGATTTACCGATATTACCCTGACCGTGAAAGATAAATCTCCCCTGCACGTAACCCTGCAGACGGATAATTACGGGTCGGAATTCATCAACTATAGACGGTACAAGACATTCTTCACCAACAATAACCTTACCGGCCATGACGATTCCATTACCTTCAAGGCGCAGTTGACGGAAGGTAATACGCATAAGCTTTACGACGCGGATTACTTCCTTCCCTTGAACCGGAACTGGAAGCTGGAACTGTATTACATGCCGTATAAGAAGGAAGATTATGTCGGGTCGGACAACCCGGATACGGATTTCGAGAAGCACGCACATAAATGGTATTTCTGGTTCTATCAGTCCCTGGTCGATCAGCCGGATTTTGAATTGAGTTCGCAATACGGCTATGTCCAGAAGGATATCCACTGGTGGAAATACGGACGCCAGCAGAGTTCCGATCTGTTCCGTGCGCTTATGTGGGGGCTGGATTTCAACCGCGCGGATAAATACGGCAGATGGGTGATCAGCAATGACCTGGAGATCGGCATCCCGAGGCTGTTCGGCGGTTCTACCCGCGAGGACGATTCTACTTCGGTCAAGGGCGCGGGCAGCGGTTACAAGAAGAATCACCTGGTGATCGCCCGCAGGCAGAAGCTTTTCAACGGGATCGATTTTATCACCAAGGGCCACTGGCAGCTTTCCAACCAGTCGCTGACCGGCGTGAACGTGTTCAGCGTGGGCGGTTTCATGGGCGTTATCGACGACCGCGGTTATCCCCGCGCCCAGGCTCCCGGAGACTCCGGGCAATCCCTGATGGCCGGGTTTACTTTTCCGCCGTTCGGCGTTTCCCGCTCCATGAACGTCCCGGGTTCCAAGACCAAGATGTACGATGCGATCAAACTGTTCACGTTTATGGATTGGGCTAAGGCGACGTTGAAGAATCCGCAGCCTACAGACGCAAAACGCGTTGAACTGGCTTCCGCCGGTTTTGGCTTTACCTTCACCGTTCCCGACAAAAGCCTGTCCACCCGCGTCGATGTAGGGTGGCCGCTTACGGAAGATGAGCCGAAAGACGGCGATTCCCCGCATATCTGGTGGTGTGTGACCAAAGGATTCTAAAGTAGATCGATGACGTTGGATGGAATGTCGCTAATAGGCGTATAAAAGGGAGAGGCAGGCATGAAAAAATATCAGAAAGTGGTTACAGGCGCAATGCTGTTATGCGGGCTGTTCTGCGGCGCCGCGCTGGTTGAGGCAGCCGAAGCTATCTATGTCAAGGGAAACGTCCAGGTCATGTCGTCAACCGACGGGGTCTGGAAGACTTTGGAAAAGGGCATGAAAGTGGATATCGGCGATTCTATCCGCACCGCCCGGCGTTCCGAAGTGGATATCGCTCTCGATGCGGAGAAAAAGAACACCATCCGTCTGGGAGAAAAGACCCTGGTGGTCCTGAATACCGAATCCGACGATCAGATCGACCGTTTGAACCTTTCCCGCGGCCGGGTGTATTCCAACATGGAGAATATTAAGGAAGGGTTGAGCTTCGAAGTCACCACGCCTTCCGCGGTAGCCGGCGTCAGAGGATCCAGCTATATGGTGTACAGCGAAGTTGATTCCGACGAGGTATCCGCGTATAAAGACACGGTGTTTGTCAAAACATTCGACGCCGAAAAGAACCAGCTTTCGGATATTATGCTGCCGCAGGGGTTCAAAACCTTTATCGACCGTTTTGAATCTCCGGGAGCTTTGAGCCAGATCAGCATGCGGGAATTCGACCGGTTCGATAATATCAAGGAAGACCTGACTTCGCGCGCTGAAGGCAGGGAGCGCGTCGAATCCGAAGGCGCACGCAGGTTGCGTGAGACCGTGCAGGAGAAAGCGGCCGAGGCAGTCGAGCAGACCGGCGTGATCGAAGAAGTCGTCGATACCCTGAAAGAAGCGACCGACGATTCCAATACCGAAAAGAAGATCGAAGAATTGCGTACGGTTATCGAAGAAGAGCCGCAGTATTAAACCCGGATTTTTCTAAGGAGGGACAATGAAGAGCATGTATCGTAAGTCGCTAATGGTAATCCTGGGGTTGGCGCTTATTCCTGCCGCCGGTTTCGCGCAGGATAAGCCCGATGAGGAAGTGACTCCGCGCACGAAACAGATGTATCTGGAGCCGCATAAGAAGATCTATCTTGAGCCGAAACAGACGCTTATCGACAAAGGCATGGTCGGCTGGCTGGCCGCGGTCTCCGTTGGTTATGATAACAATACCTGGCTGGATAGCCGCCGGGAAGGGGATATGTATACCCAGCAGTTCCTGCGCGGGACGTTCGTCAGCTCTCTTTCCGAGAAAACCGGGGTAACGGCGAGTTATGAAGTGATGAACCTGATGTACGCCGGAGAAAGCAAGCTCGATGTCATCCGTAACGGCGTCAGCGGCGAGATCGATCACGCGTTGACAAAAAATCTGAATCTGTCCGGCGGCTACGCTTTTGACTCCATCGAATATATCCAGACCGGAGTCGATGATTACACCGAGCATGAACTGGGCGGCAAGCTCAAGCATATGCTGGGGAATAAGATGTTCCAAACCCTTGGCTATGGATTGAGCTACCGCGATTATTCCAGGAGGTATAACCGCACCACCAGCGCTCTGGTCACCACCAAGAACCGCAAGGATGTGCGCAATACCGTCGATTACGAGATCGGTAAATATTTCACCAAAGACATGCTGAAGCTCACTTTCCAGTATTTCAACAATAACTCCAACGATAAATACCTGAATTACTATGATTATGATTCATACCGGCTGGGCGCCGCGTTCACCCATATTTTTAACGATAAGTTTTCGGGGTATGCTTCGGCTTCCCGGCAGTATCGTGATTTCCGCAGCCGCACGTTGATCAATGACGCCGGCGCGCACGAGCGCGACAAGACCTATCTGATCAATACCGCGCTCTATTACGCGTATAATAAAGCCACGACCTTCGGTTTGAGCTATACGTATCGGCAGAATCGCTCTAACGAACCTTCAGAGCGTTATTCCGGCTCACTGATCGCCTTGACCACCTATTACCGTTTCTAATGGCATAGAAGGCTAGAGAGAGTAGTGAATAAGAAAACCCGCATTAAACTACTGGTCAGCCTTGCTTTTGCGCTCGGCGTGGCGGGCCTGCTGCTGCTTTCCTTACAGTCAAGGGCCTACCAGATTCTTGAACTCAAAGCGTTAGACCTGCGTTTTATCCTTCGGGGGGCGATGCCTACCCGGGGGCCGATCGTGCACATCGATATAGACGAAAAAAGTCTGGATCGAGTAGGCAGATGGCCCTGGCCGAGGAGCTATCACGCCCAGTTGACGTCCTTCTTGAAAGAATGCGGCGCCAAGCAGGTGCTCTGGGATGTCATTTTCAGCGAAGAATTCAAGGATGACCCGCAGCAGGACGCGCTGTTCAACGACGCTATCTACCGTTCTGCCATAACCTACCTGCCGTTTTATTTCGACGAAGTCAAAGCTTTCCCGTTCCCCAAACTGAAAGAATTGCTCCTGAAGAAAATCGATCTCTCCGCGCGGGAAGCCGCCGCGCATCTGGGCATCGATATCAAGATGGTGGGAGAAAAGCTTCCTGAAGCCAGGAGAATGCTGCTTGAAGAAGTAGCGCGCGAGCTGCTGCGCAAGCAGCCGGACAGTTCGTTTGAGGATATCCTGGATCAGATGGAGAAAACCTACGGGTGGTTTTTGTTTGACGCCGAAGAGATTATCGTCCAGGGGGAAGTGGAACATCAAAAACTGGTGGATTTTTTCGTGAAAAGATTCGCCGCGGACATCCCCGTTGACCGCTGGCCGTTCAAAAAAGAGTCCGGAAGATTGAATGTCCCTATCCGTCTTTTCGCGGAGAGGATGAAAGGAAGCGGGTTCATCAATGCCGATCCTGATCTGGACGGGGTCACCCGCAAGGTCCCGTTATTCGTGCGCTACCATGACAATATCCTGCCCCAGCTGACCGTTGCCGCGCTGCTTGACCGGTTGGAAGTAAAGAAGGTGGAAATCGGCAGGAACCGGATCATTTTTAAAGGAGCGCGTTTTCATCCCGGGATCAAGGATATCGTTATCCCGGTGGATGAACAGGGATGCATGCTGGTGAACTGGCACGGCACCTGGGATTCCACCTTCAAGCATGTATCGTATGGCGATATCCTGGAGCTGCAGCAGAACCGCCGGCGACTGGAACAGCCGGGAGAGGCGTTGACCGAAAAAGAGCTTGCTTACTGGCGCAAGGACGCGCAGAAGCTTAAAGATCTGCTTGCGTCCATAGTCAGGGATAAGATCTGTATCGTCGGCCTGACCGCCACCGGCACGCATGACCTGCGTCCGATCCCGCTGCAGGACCATTATCCCATGGTCGGCACGCACTCCAACCTGATCAATACCATTCTCACCGAGCGTTTCATCGTCCGGCAGTCGGCGCTGCCGCGCATACTGATCTTTCTGTTCACCGCTCTGGTGGTAGGGTTCAGCTCGCTGCTTAAACTCTGGAAGAGCCTGCTTATCGTTCTGGGGTATGCGGTGGGTTTTTTCCTGCTGGCTTTATATCTTTTTATCACTGCCGGGCTCTGGATCGACCTGGTGGGGCCGACGGGCATCGTCGTCTTCGGTTTCATGTCCATCACCAGCTTCCGTTTCTTTACCGAAGAGAAAGAGAAGCTCTGGATCAAACACGCCTTCGGCCATTATCTTTCCGACGCGGTCATCACCGAGTTGCTCGATGATCCTTCCCGCCTGAAGCTGGGCGGGGAGCGCAGGATGCTCACGGTCATCTTCTCCGACGTCAGAGGATTCACTTCGTTTTCGGAATCGCATCAACCCGAAGAAGTCGTGGCCATGCTCAACGAGATCCTCACCCAGCAGGTGGATGTGGTTTTCAAGTATAACGGCACGCTGGATAAATTCGTAGGAGATGAGCTGATGGCGTTCTTCGGGGCGCCGGGCAATCAGCATGTCAACAACCACGCTTTGATGGCGGTGCGCACCGCCATCGAGATACAGGAAAAGATGAAGGGGCTCAAGACAAAGTGGGATCAGGAGAAGAAACAGGCTTTGCAGATCGGGATCGGGATCAATACCGGGGATATGGTCGTGGGGAACATGGGGTCTGCCGCGCGCATGGATTACACGGTCATCGGCGATAATGTGAACCTGGGCGCCCGGCTTTGCGCGGCGGCGAGCAAAGACGAGATCATCATAAGCGAGGGTACCTACGAGCAGGTCAAGGACCAGATCAACGTGGAAAAACTCGAGCCGATCTCGGTCAAGGGTAAGGCCAAACCTATTTCAATATACCGGGTAGTGGGTTTGAAGTAGCCAGAGGGCTATGCCGGTGAGCATTCCCACCGTCCAGCTCAACGCGGTATCCGCTCTGGATATGAAGCAGGAGTGTAAAGAGAGAGGTTTTTTGAGCAGGCGGTAGGCCAGCGGCCGCAGCAACAGGCTAACTGCCAGCAGGATCAAAAGAGGCACCCGAGCGAAGAAGAGCGCTACGATCATTCCCCGTTCTACCATCCCGAACCATTTTTCGTGCATATAACATTGATTTACTCGGGTAAAAAAGGTGTCTTTGAAGCAGCGGATCAGGAAATGCCCGTTATACGTGGCCACGATCAGCGCGATGATGAAAAGCATCAGATGGTTATTGGTATAGATCCGCACCAGGACGTTTTCCTGGTTTGCCGGAGGGGGAAGATGCTTGAGATCGGTAAGCAGCAAAAGCGCGATAGTGCCCACATGTACCAGTTGGTCGACGATATATGCCCAGAAGCTGAACTTTTTAGTCCCGAAATTCAGTTTGATGGAATCTTCGATCAAATGTACGGCGGTGACAAACGCAATAAAGACCCACATCAGCGGCAGGTTGAGATAAGGCCAGGAGAGCAACAGGCTGCAGCCGGCAATGATCAGTACATGCGGGATGATTCCTTTGATCCCCTGGAACTTCAGTTTGTAAATGGTGTCGAACTGAAAGGGGAAATCTCCCAGGAAATGCGCCAGTACCAGCCGGATAAAGAGGAACATACTTGTATTGTAGCGTAATTGCGTTAAAATTCAAGCAAAAAATCATCACAACGTTTGGTGACCGGTTAGAATAATAATTTATTGCAGAGACGAAAGTCTATGATAAAATACGTATATACGCGAAATTTACACTCCTGCTTTCTTCCGGGCGCAGGCAGGCCGCAGGATCTATTTCCAGAAAAAGAGAGGGGTATATGAACAGATCAAAGATCGGCATAGTGATCATCTCTATGACGTTGTTATTCCCTTCGTTGGTTCTTGCCCAGCAGGCGGAGAAAGTCCAGCAGGAGGAACGTCAGATCGAGCAGGAGAAAGCTCTGCGGGAACGCATTGAACAGGAACCGGCGGCTCCGGTCATAGAAGAGCAGCCGGTAGTTTCACAGCCGTTGCCTTCCAAAGATCAAAAGGCTTTCGTCAAGAAGATCACTGTTACCGGCGTTACTCTCTTAAGCCAGATGGAAATCGCGGATATCGTGGCTCCGTTCGAGAACAAAGAGATTTCTTTAGCGGATATGCAGAAAGTGGTCGATCTGATTACCGACGCTTACCGCAGTAAGGGGTATGTGACCTCGCGCGGCTACCTGCCTCCCCAGAAAATCGAAGGCGGCGAGCTGCAGATCAAGGCCATAGAGGGAACTACCGGGGATGTGGAGGTAAAGGGCAACCGTTTTTTTCGATCCGCTCTGATCCGCAAGGCGATCATCCTTGAAAGGGGAGAGCCGTTCAACTATGACGATCTCCGGGTAAGCCTCTCCAAGCTCAATGAGCATCCCGACCGCCAGGTCAAAGCAGTGCTGGTCCCGGGAAAAGACCCCGGGTCCACGGATATCGTTTTGCAGGTGACCGACCGATTGCCTCTGCACGCCCGGCTGGATTGGGACAATTACGGTTCCCGTTATGTGCGCAAAGACCGTTATTCCACCACCTTAAGCCATAACAATCTGCTCGGTTTTGACGACATTTTCTCTTTGCAGTATCAGCTGGCTGATGCGGAAGATTATCGTTTGCTTGCCGCTCGTTACCTGGCGCCGGTGAATCCGCGGACAAAAGTGGGCGTCTACGCTACCCACTCGAAACTTGCCCTGGGTCAGGAATACCGGGCTTTACAGTCCCGGGGAAAAAGCCGGATGTACGGAATATTCGGCATGTACGAAATGTTAAGCCGCAACGATCTGACGGTTACGTTCAACACCGGGTTCGATTATCTGGATTCGTTCAACTTTCAGGCCGGAGTCGAACAGAGCCGGGACCGGTTGCGTTGGGCGAAGCTGGGTTTTGATATCGATTACTCCAATCCCTGGGGCGGCAGAACGATTTTTTCTCCCGAATCCGATTTTGGATTTTCCGGCATCATGGGCGGCTTGAAAGCTAAAGACAGCCGCGCTTCGCGAACCGGCGCAGGCGGCAAGTTCCTTAAGCATTCCGCGAATCTGCTGCATTTGCAGAAAGCTCCCTGGTCCACCGCGGTTTTGTGGAAAAATCAGCTGCAGCTTTCCCCGTATGTCCTGGCTGCTTCCCAGCAGATGCAGATTGGCGGCATCTCCAATGTCAGAGGGTATCCTTCCGGCGAATATGTCGGGGATCAGGGATTCACTTCCACTTTGGAATGGATCATTCCGCCGTATTGCTGTCCCAAAGATTTAAAGGTTCCTTTCTCCAAAGCAACATTCTACAATGCTTTCAAAACTGCGCTCTTCTATGATCTGGGCTGGGTGCGTCTGAAGAATCCCCAGGCAGGAGAGAGGAAACGCGGCACTCTGCGCAGCGTGGGCTTCGGTTTCAGGTTTACCCTGCCGGAGGATTTTTCCCTGCGGGTTGACCTGGCCTGGCCGCTGGCTAAAACACCGTCGGACGGCGATCATTTCCATCCCTGGCTTTCAGCATCCAAGCAATTTTAATGGTTTTCCTTGACAAATCAGCACTTTTAGAGTATACTTACTTATAAGTTAGAGTAGGAAGAAAACCTTTTCAATGCGAGTCACTTACAGCCACGGTCAGTGATTCAATCCTCTGAATGCCGAAACAAACCCATGTAAGAATACTGATAGCAGCAACCAGCATCCTTTTAAGTTGCTGTTCTTTTGTTTATGCCTTGCCTGAAGGCGAGAATGTGGTTGCCGGCAGCGCAACCTTTGATCGTTCTCAAGCCGATTCCCTGACCGTCACTACCCCTTCCGATAAACTCATTGTGGATTACAACAGTTTCAATATTGCCGCGCAGGAAGCAGTGCGTTTCGCGCAGCCTTCTGCCAGCGCGGTAGCGCTGAACCGCGTGGTTGGCGGTGATCCTTCCAGCATTCTGGGTTCATTGAGCGCCAATGGAAAAGTATTCCTGATCAACCCCAACGGGATTGTTTTCGGACCGGGTTCGCAGGTTGATGTTGCCGGATTGGTCGCTTCGACCTTGAACATTTCCAATGAAGATTTCCTGAAAGGCAATTACGTTTTCAGCAAAGCCGGTAAAGCCGGATACATCATCAATCAGGGCACGATCACCGCGCAGGCCGGCGGTTATGTCTGTCTGCTGGGACACGCAGTGGATAACCGAATGGTGATCCAGGCTGATCTGGGCACCGTGGTCCTGGCTTCCGGTGAAAAGATGACTTTGTCGCTGGAAGATTCCAACGCCATTTCCGTAGCGATCGATCAGGCTGTGCAGGAAGAGTTATTCGGACCGGATGGCCGGAGGATCGATTCCGCGGTCAAGAATAGCGGCACCATCCTGGCTCAAGGCGGCAAAGTTATTTTGACCGCTAAAGTGCTCAATCGCGTTTTCGATTACGCCATCAATAACACCGGTTTGGTGAAAGTAACCTCTCTGGTGGAAAAGGACGGGGTGATCGAACTGGTAGCGGAAGGGGCGCCAGTAGTCAACAGCGGTACCCTGGAAGCTGCACAAGTACATATTAAGGTAAGCGATGCCGGGATTACCAATGCCCCGGAAGGCAGGATCGTAGCCGATGCTTTGAGCGCGACCAGCCCGGATGGCGGCAAAATAGCCCTGGAAGCCGCAACAATTCTGCAGCAGGGTATCATTTCCGCCAATGCTCTGGAGCAGGGCACAGCCGGAGAGATCAGTATTGTCAGCGATACCTTGACGGTTCTGGATGAAAACAGCGTTACGGAAGCGCAGGCAGTCGGTTTGGCCGGGAACGGCGGCCGGATCCTGGTCGATTCCAAAAACGGCAACACTTTCGTGAATAAGAACGCAGTAATAGATTTTTCCGCAGGCGCGGTTTCCGGTAACGGCGGCGTCGCGCGGGTAGACGCTTTCGCCCAATTGGGCTTTTACGGCATTTTAAACGGCCGGGCGCCTCCGGGATTTACCCCCGGTAATGCATTATTAGACCCTGCCACCAACGAGTATAGCGGTACCATCGGTGAATACACCACAGTCACGGTTGATGCCTGGCAAGATATCACCATCACCGGCGACATTTTCCTCGGTTACAATTCCACCCTCAATCTTTACGCCGATCACGAGCGTTTTTCCGAAGGCGAAGAATATTTCTGGTATGAATGGGACACTACCTATGATCCGGGCATTGGCGCGATTTACAATGCCGGAGAATATGTAATTTCCGCCACTTCAGAAACAGGGACAGCTTTCCTTAATATGCGGGCCGGTTCCGGTATCGGAACCATGGCCAACCCCATATTGACCAATGTCGGCTATGTCCGGGCTACGATCAACCCGGAATCTTCCGCAGGCGATATCTGGATCGAGCAGGATTCGGCGCCGCTTTATATCCAGGAGATCTATTCTCCCGGCCTGGTGGTTTTGACTTCTTCCGGACAATTATTGCAGGGCGATGAAGGGGTTTGCATTGAAGCGGATGAGCTCTATCTGGAAGCATATGGCGGTATCGGTGATAATATAGAGGAAGGCCTGGCAATTTCCGTCAATAAGCTGGTAGCGTATAATGAAGGATATGGCGGCATTTATCTGTATAACGACCAAGACCTGGTGGTGCTGGTAGCGGAGAATTATGCCGCACAGACCGAAACGGCTATATACGCTGCCGGGGATATACGGGTGCGGTATGGCATCATTTCCGAAGGCGATGTGTATCTGGAGGCCCAGGGACAGAACGGGATCATCCTGAATACCCTGGCCGATATCGTCGCTCCTGATTTGGCAACGGTCTATTTGAGGGCGGATAACGGCGCGATTATCCGCCGTAACCTGGAAGTGGAAGAATACGGTTTGCGCGCTTACTGGAATTTCGACCAGTATTATTCCTATTATTATGCCCAGGACGTCAGCGGCAACGGTTATTCCGCTTACGCCAGCGGTACCCCGGATATCGTTCCGGAAGGCATATATGGCCAGGCGCTCTATTTTGACGGGATCAACGACTATTTCAACATCGGCACTGATTTCGGCTTCGGCGCGGAGCCGTTTACCCTGTTGTGCTGGTATCGCGGAACCCAGCTGCGCGACAAGAATGTGGGATTGTTGGGCGCTTCTTTGAGCCCGCTCTACACCACCGGTTACGCGCTGGAGACCTTGAACGGTTCCCTGCAGAGCTGGGTGAATAACGATATGGACAACAGCGCCATAGCGATTAATGACAATAACTGGTATCAGGTATCCATGGTGCGCGACGGCACGGAAGGCAGCCTCTACATATTCAACGATGACGTCAAGTACGGCAGCGAATTCGCGGTTCCCGAAGGCACGGTCGATACGGGCGCGAGTTTCTGGATCGGCGGTTTCGGCGCCAGGTCGCGTCTTACTGAAGGCGCTATTGACGATGTGAGGGTGTACGCCAGCGCGCTTTCCGGTTTCGAGATCTACAGTCAGACGTTGATACAGCCGGGAACCGGCCGGGTTTCAGCAGGCGCCGCGATGCTTTCCGCGGCCAGCGGCATCGATGCGGCTTTGAACGTGCAGGCTGTCGCCGCGGAGAACCTCGGCTCCGGCGATATCTATATCTCCAATGACCGCGATCTGCAGATTGTTCATCCCGACGAATATGCGGACGGCATGTATAACGCCGGCGGCAATATTATCGTGCAGGCAATGGCCGGCCTTACTGTTCACAACGATGTTTTCACCGATGCTGCGGGCGGATCGATCTATCTGTCCGCAGGCGGGGATATCCTGGTTGACAATCAGGTGAGCATCAGTTCGACAGTGGGTGGCGGCCAAGGCGAGCCGGTGCAGAATGCGGTCTCCGGAGATGTCACCCTGGATGCCGGCGGCGCGATTACCTTTAATTACGGCGTCAACATTTCTTCGTATGCATCCGGATCCGGTCCGGCGTACGACAATTCCGCTGTTTCCGGAGCGGTGAGCCTGATCGCCGGCGGCAACATCTCCCTGGATTGGGCGAACATTTCCTCTCAAGCCCGCGCGTCGGGATCGGAAACCGCAACTGCGACTTCCGGTAATGTGAGCGTCAGCGCCGGCGGACTGTTGAACAATATCGAAGGCTCTCAGATCTTTTCCTCGGCCGATGCGAATGTGTATAACGGCCTGTCCGGTTCCACGGCTATCGCCACCAGCGGCTCGGTTACCCTTTCCGGCAATGCCGGGATATCTTCGGTTGGATCAGGATACGGCGCAGATGTTTACTCGTACGCGCACGCCTCCGCCGGCTCCCGGGCCCTGGCCAATTCCTCGAGCGTAATTCTTTCCGCGGACAGCGGGAATATCGACTTGAGCATGACCGACGTGTATTCTTCCTCCGACTCCCAGACCAGCATGCCCAACGAGCCCGGATCGTTGTCCCAGGCCTACGCGGGAGCAGAATATTACGATTACAACAATTATGAATGGTCGTATCTGGCGGTAATGATCGACGCCGGCGGCGCGATCGCTCTTTCCAACGGCTCACACGTGTACGCGGACACCTCGGCGCAGGGAGAAGCTGCCCAGGCTTACGGCCTGGCCGGAGACATAACCATCGACGCCGGCGGAGATATCACCCTTTCCGAACAGTACCTCAATTCCGAGGCCCGGACCTACGCCTACCAGAGAGCGGAATCGGTCTCCGGCAGGATTACCGTAGCCTCCCAGGACGGCGATATCGAGATACCTTCCACGGCGCAGTCCAACGCTTCCGCGGATGTCCGTTTGGACGCAGGGGAGGCGTATGCCACCGCTGACGATATCGACGTGCACAGCTGGTATAGATCGGTCAACCTGAACGCCGCTGTTTCCACGGCGGAAGCCTATTCCAGCGGCGACGGAACCTTCCCGAACCTGCTTCAGGCTGTTACCGGCGATGTGACGATCTATGCCGGGCAGACCCTGCGGGTCTATTACGCCAATTCCGAAGTCATTTCCGAATATCCCGCATTGAACACCAGCGTGACCGCGGGCAACGTCAATCTTGCCGGCTACGACGTTTATCTGAACGAATGTTACGTTTACAGCAACGCCCAGGCCCTGGGCGGGACCTATTCGTACGCCACCGCGGGCAACGTAACCATTGATGCTTCTAATTTCCTGGACGTCAATCAGGATATTTATTCGTCCGCGCAAGCCGAGGGCAGCGAGTACGCCCGGGCTTCTTCCGGTTCGGTGAACATCGAAGCCGGATCAGTGGACCAGACCTGCGCATTCTATTCCTCGGCAATCGCTTCCGCAAGCGATGCCCAGGCTTATTCCGGCGATCTGAACCTGATGATCAACGGCAATTATACCCTTTCCGAATTTTCGGTATATTCGATCGCTTCGGTCGCCGGCACCGGTACCCTGGAAGCTGAATCCGGCGATCTCTGGATCACGGCCTACGGCGCATTGAACGGCATCGGCGCTTCGATCTATTCCGAGGCTTCGCTCTACGGCGAAGTGGTGGAAGCGGATTCGGTGAGCCTGACCGCAGGCGACGTTGCCTTGTATTCCAGCGGCGATATGCAATTGACCTATACCCCGGCGCAGTCCAATGCCGCTGCTTATGCCCGGGAATACGCCTACGCTTCTACCGGGAATATCGATATTACCTGCTACGGTCTTTTCAGCCTGCTCGGGTCTCCGGACCTCAACAGCCGCGCCGAAGCCTATGCCTCCGGCGGCGAATACCCGCAGGCCTACGCTTACGCCGGCAGCGTGAGCGTATACGGTTACAACGGGATCACTGCCCAGGGCAATCCCGAATATGAGGCGACCGCATCATTCACTTCCTGGGCAACCGCCGAAGGCGACGCTTACGCATACGCGTACGCTTCGGACGTGAGCCTGGAAAGCGCCAGCGGCTCGATCTCGCTGTACGAAGGATTCCTCTCATCCCTGGCAGAAGCCTCAACCGGAGAGGGAGACGAAGCAGTAGCCTATTCCGGCGACATCAGCCTGATTGCCGCGGGGACATTGAGTTCCGACGGCGTTGATCCCAATACCCGCGCTATCGCGGATGTTTCCTATAATTCGACCGCCGAGTCCGGCGATATCCTTATCGAAGCCGGCAGCGTGGAGCTCTTTAACGGCGCAGAAGCGTACACCTCGGCGTCCGCAGACGCTTTCAACCAGGCGACAGCCCGGTCCGGCGACGTGGATGTGACCGCTCTGACCGGCGCTATCGAGCTCGATCAAACCATCAATTCCAGCGCTACGGCTTATGGCAACGGTTCCGCGGAAGCGTTCTCCGGCGACGTGACTTTGTTCGCCGAAGAGGGCACGGTCGGGATCGCCGGCAGCCTTTATTCCTCGGCTGTTGCCGAGGCTTCCGGAGATGCCGGCGCAACCTCCGGCGACGTAGGCGTCCTGGCAATGGGCATTTACCTTGATTCCGGGATGGACAACATCAGCAGCATTTATTCCGCGGCCAGCGCGCTTTCCTGGGGCGAGGGCGCTGCGGCAGCGACCAGCGGCGAAGTAGTCCTGGACGCCGGTTCTTTCAGCGAGGAGAGCGGGATTTCCATCGCCGGCGAATCTTCGGTTTATTCTTCGGCTTCAGCCATGGGCGGATCGGTAGCAACGGCGGTTTCCGGAGATATGGGATTGTTCACCAACGGGTCTATTAATTTTAACAGCGCTCACGTGTATACCCTGGCCAGCGCAGGTACTTCTTATGTCGGCGGGGACGTGCCGGCCAGCGACACCGCCGATGCCACTGCGGGCGAGATCCTGGTTTCGGCTGTCGGCAGCTTCATTATCGACCTGGTTTCCGGGCTGGATTCTACGGCGTACGCCTACGCCATGGATACGGCTGCGGCTGTCAGCGGTCCGCTGGAGATTTCTGCAGGCGGAGATTTCAGCGTGTTAAGCGCATCCCAGGTGTATTCAATGGCGCAGGCCACCGGCCAGGGCGCAGTAGCTCTTGCGGCGTCAGCCACAGCCCAGGCGGGAGCGGTAAGCGTGGTCGCCGGGGGAGATATCGAGATCGATGTGGACGGTTATGATTTCCCGGTGCGCTCCGAAGCCATAGCAGAAAACGCGCAGATCCCGTTTGAAACCTTCGGCGGTCTTAGCCTGCAGGCGCAGGGAGATTTGATTTCGTATAACAGCCTGATGGGTGATTCCATCACTGCCATTGCCGACAGCGATCAGGATGGATCAGGCCAGCTGCGCTTTGCCGGCGAGTATCTCGAATTGGTCGGTTTCCGCCACACCTTCCAGGGGGCCAATGATTTCTACGTCAGCGAAGGCGCGGATGGATCGTTCTATCTGACGCTGGATGAGGCAAGCGCGACGTTAGAGCTGTATACGCCGGTTGAAGATGCGGAACCGTTATCCATCTCAATTTTCTCCACCCTGGAAGAAACCCTGACCGTTTACGATCTCGAGCCGAGAACCGAATATATTTATCTGTATTCCGCGGGCGATCTGTACCTGTACAGTAACCTGGAGGCGCAGGAGATCGTTTTGCACGCGGATGAAAACCTTAACGGCTACGGCAGCCTGTACAGCGATACCGGCGACGGGATGCCTGCGCTGACCGCAGAATATTTCTCGCTTCAATCGGCCGGCGACATCGTCTTTAGCGGCGAAATCATTCTCTGCGGGGACGCAGAGGAACCCGCGTTCGGCGCGTATCTGTACAGCGACGACGACGGGCTTGACGGGATCAGCATTCGTTCCACCGCAGGGGATATCGCCGTAGAAACTCCTGAAACCGGCCTTGCTGCATACTATAACCTGGAGACTCTTTACGCTGCCGGGGATATCATTCTTAACGCCGGGATTAACGGCGCGGCGTCCGGGCTGTACCTGATCGCCGGAGGATCGATCATTGCCGGCGATATCGAAGGAGCGCATATTACCAGCGCCGGTCCCGTGTATATCTATGGCGGCAGCTATTCGTATACCGGCGAATATCCGGATTATGAGATCATTTATTCCGAAAGCTCCATCGGCACCACGGACAATCCGCTCGACGTGCTCATTACCGGCGAAGGGGCTCTGTACCTGATATCATACGGCGAGATCGAAGGCGTCAGCGCGGCGTTGACCGGAAGCGTTCGTGAGCAGACCACGCCGGACGCTATTACCGTGTATGCCGCTCCCGGCATCGTTTATTTCAACGACATTCCCGATGAAGAAGAGCCGGTCATTCCTGAACCCGAGCCGGTCGAGGAGGAGGAAGAGTTTATCGCTCCTGTCGGCGATATTATGGCTTATGAGCCGGTAGTGACGAATGTGGCTGATCTGGATACCTATCAGTTCAGTTCTACCATCGGATCGGTGTATTTCTACCATCCGCTTACTTCAACGGACATGGGCGCATTCGACCAGTTCTCGGTCGGTGCCGACGCCTATGAGCTCAAAGACGGTCAGTTGCAGCTCGTCGGACACAATGACCTGCTGGAGTTCTTCCAGGCCTTTGACGAGAAGCAGAAAGAGAATGCAGGAAACTAAATCTGTAGCGTGATCCGCGTGTTGAATCAGCGCCGGCTTGAACAGCCGGCGTTTTCTTTTTGACCAAAATCTGCTTGTCAGAAGCCCGCTTATTGGGTAGTATAAGAGTATGAAAAAGACCGTGATTATCGGCGCAGGACCGGCAGGTCTCGCGGCCGGCCACCGCTTGAGCGAAAACCGGGTTGAGACCGTGATCCTGGAACAGGAAGCGCACGTAGGGGGGATCAGCCGGACGGTCCGGTACAAAGGATATGGTTTCGATATCGGCGGTCATCGTTTCTACACCAAGAACAAACAGGTGCTGGACTGGTGGAGAGGATTGCTCAAGGATGATTTTTTGAGCATTCCCCGGCAGTCCAGGATCTATTACCGGGACATCTTCCTGAAATACCCCATCTCCATTCCCGACGTGATTGCCCGCATGGGTTTCTTCCATTCACTGATCATCGTGTTGAGTTTCCTTTACAGCCGCCTCTCGGCCCGCCGTGAGCAGGAAACGACTTTTTCCGACTGGGTCTCCAACCGTTTCGGCCGGAAACTCTATGATATTTTCTTCAAGGATTATACCGAGAAAGTCTGGGGACTTTCCGGCGAACAGCTCTCCGCGGATGTGGCCGGGCAGCGTATTCCGGGGATGTCATTGCCGGTCGCTTTACGCAACGCTTTACTGGCGAATCGCGGCCATGCCGTGGCCTCGCTGATCAGCGAGTTCTATTACCCGCGTCTGGGCGCCGGGATGATGTATGAGGCTGCCGCTTCGGAATTCAGCCGGCAGGGAGGGCAGCTGCAGCTTAATCACGAAGTCTTGCGTGTGCGCCACGCGCAGCGCAGGATCACTTCGGTTGTTTGCCAGGATCGTCTCACCGGCACTGTTGTCGAGCATCAGGGCAGCGATTACTGTTCGAGTATGCCCATTACCGATCTGCTCTGGAGACTGGATCCGCTGCCTGACCGCCAGCTCCTGGAGATGTGCGGCAAATTGCGTTACCGGAGCCTGATCCTGGTGTATGTTATCGTCAAGAAAAAAGACCTGGTTCGGGATAATTGGATCTATGTCCATTCGCAGGAGGTCAAAGTCGCCCGGATACAGAATTTCCGCCAGTGGAGCCCGGCGTTGCTGGCCGACGCGCATACCAGTTCGCTGGGCATGGAATATTTCTGCGACGAGGCCGACGATTTCTGGTCTCAAAGCGATGCCGCTCTGATCGCATTGGCCGGACGGGAACTGGAAACCATCAAGCTGGCCCGGCCGGCGCAGATCCAGGATGCGTTAGTGGTCAGGGTGCCCAAAGCCTATCCGGTTTACGCTCTGGGATACGAGCGTATCCTCGCGGAGCTTAAATGCTATCTGTCCGGATTCGCCAACCTCCAGTCTATCGGCAGGTTCGGGATGTTTCATTATAACAGTATGGATCATTCGGTGCTCACCGGTTTACTGGCGGCGGAGAATATTCTCGGGGCCGGCCATGATCTCTGGCAGGTCAAACCCGGAGAAGCCTATGCTGTTTGAGTTAGGGGTGCGTTTCGGTTCATCGATCAACCTGTTCTTTTTTGTCGTGTGCGCCGCTATCTGCGGGTTATGGGCATACGCGCGTTTGAGGAAAAACGCTTCGTTGTCCGCGGCGCCTTTGGTTGCGATTAACCTGGGCATACTGTTGATCTGGGCGTTGATCGCGCAGCTGGATCACGACGAAGCCGTGCATTTACATCTGGCCTGGTTGATGTCGCAGGGACAGATCCCTTTTAAGGATTTCTGGCAGCACCATTCGCCGTTTTTCTGGATCCTGCTGGAGCCGGCAGTCCGGCATTCACCCGCCACTGCAGCGGTATTCCCGATCAGTCGTCTGGCGCAGGGAGTGATCTTTGCGGCGAATGCGTCTCTGGGCTGGCAGATCGCCCGCAGAGCCTGGGGCCGGCAAGCCGGAGTATCGATCTATCTGCTGGCGCTTTCCAGCGTGGCGATCTTTGCGCGTTTCCTGTGCCTGCGGCCGGATAGCCTGATGAGTCTGTTTTTGCTGGCGACAGTCTGGTTCTGCCTGGATATTCCGGGAAAAAGGATTACCCCGAGCTTTCTTGCCGGGATCGCGTTTGCTCTGGCCGCTTCATTCATGATCAAACAATACCTTCTGTTCTTTCTGCCGTTATTCGCCGTATTTCTGGGCGGGACCGAAGACCGCTGGAAGAAGGTCGCGGCGTATATCTGCGGTGTATGCGCGGGGATAGTCCCGCTGGTTTCCATACTCGTCAGCCGCGGGATTCTGCGGGAATTTTTCTTCTGGGTGTTCGGCTTCAACCGTCAGATCGTGGTTTTCCAGGTTGTCTTTCCGCTGCTTATCGCAGCAGCCGGAGGGTGGGGAGCGTATCTGCTGTGGCAACGTTCCCGCAGCCGCCGCGACCATCAGTCGCTGATCGTTCTGCTGGCTTTCTGCTTGAGCACGGTCAGCTCGTTGACTACCACCTCGACGGTGAACACCGGCTATTACCTGTCTTTCTGGTTTTTTATGTGCGCCATCGCTGTTTGCGCCATGGATGTGCCGGCGTATATGGAGCGGGTGAAGTCGCGATCCGCTCGCGCATTGCTGGCGGGGATACTGGGAGGTGCGTTGCTGATCCCCAACGCCGCTTATTTGTGGACGTGCCATAAAGATAATTATTTCCAGGATGAGCGGACCATCGCACGCTTGATGCAGTATTGCGCCGGGGATTCCTGTCTGGTCATTATGCCGTTGCATCCGATCTTTGCCCGCGACACTACCAGGCTTTATTCCGCCTGGCAGTATTATTTTGCCGGGAATTTCAAGATCGTGCGGGATGACGTTGTCCGGCAGGATCTGGTTACGCAGGTCCTGGAGCGCCGGCCGGCAGTGGTGCAATGCCGGTATCAACACAAAGACTTTCTCCTTGAGCTGTATCAGAAAAAACTGATCTCTGCCTCCGGGTATAAGCGACTGGTCGGCTTTATGCTTGAGCATTATACCCGGAAACCTCTGGGCCGACAGATCTATTATGTCAGGACGGATTTGCTTTAACAGATGCGTAAACCGCTCAAAAATGTGCTATAATGAACGCACTACGGAAGTTTACGCAGATCAACACACAGGGAGTCAAAAGAATGGATGAAATATATTTGACCAAGGACGGGTATCACAAGCTGCTGGAAGAGCTCGAATTTCTCAAGAATGCCAAACGCAGGGAAATCGCCAGGACTCTGGCCGAAGCCAGGGCGCACGGTGATTTGAGCGAGAATGCCGAGTATGACGCGGCAAAAGAGGCGCAAGCGCATAACGAACAGCGCATCGCCGAGCTGGAATATAAGCTTTCCCGCGTGCACGTTCTTGACGACATGAACATTTCCGCCGACGAGGTACTCATCGGCGCGAAAGTAAAGCTGCAGAACGTCGATACCGGGGATGAACTGGAGTATACTCTGGTGTCCGAGGTGGAAGCGGATTTCGAGCAGCGCAAAATCTCGGTCACGTCGCCTGTGGGCAAAGGCCTGGTCGGGCATAAAGAGAACGAGATCGTGGAGATCAAGATCCCCGCCGGTATCCTGCGCTACAAAGTGCTTAAGATCTCAAGATAAGACGTCAGAGGGGAGAAACCGATGCGGAGAAAAACGGCTTTGTTATCCTGCGGGATAGGTGTTTTCGTTGGTTTATTGACGGCCTGCGGCGGTTGGCCGGCGGGTGACGTTGTGCGGGCGCAGACCGCGCAGCAGGCGGAAATAACCAGTTTGAGCGGCACGGTGGAAGTTTTGCTCAAAGAAGCCGACGGATATGCTCCGGCCGAAGAGGGGATGATCCTGGAAGCCGGGGATACGCTCAAGACCGGCGGTTCGTCTTCGGCGGAGCTCGCTTTTAACGAAGACAATACCAATCTTGTTCGCTTGAGTGAATATACCACGGTGCGGTTGACTTTGTCCGTCGATGAGAAGCTCGAAATGACTGACGGCGAGGTTTTTGCCACCGTGAACGCTTTGTCCTGCGGAAGCTCTTTCGAGATCCGCACTCCCACTGCCGTTTCCGGCGCCAGAGGCACGGACTGGGTGACCAAAGTAACCGCGGACGGAACGGATGTGGAAGCTGTGGACAGCCAGCCGTATGTGCGTCATTTCGAGTCCAGCGGCGAGGTTTCGCAGCAGTTCACTCCCATTCAGCCCGGGCAAATGACCACGGTGCGCAAGTTCCAGCGGCCGGCAGAGATGCGGCCTGTATCCGGGGTACGGCGGCAGCAGTGGCAATCGCTGAAACAGGATGTGCGCCGGCGCGGCGGCGAAGCGATGGTCAAACGGCAGCAGCGCCCGGCTTTCAACCGCCAGGATTTCAAGCAGCGGATCAAGCAGTCCGCCGGCGAAGGGTTCAGACCTTTGCGCAGCGGAGATCAGCCCGCGCGCGCGCAGCAGGCCGAAGAGATCAAACAGCAGATCAAAGACAGCCCGGCTGCGCAGAAGATGATCCTGCCGGTCAAGGATGGGCAGGCGGTCAAGGATGCTCAACCGGCTAAGAATGCGCAAGCGCCTAAGAATCCGCCTCCCGCCAAAGCACCCAGAAGCGGGGGGGGCGGCGGCCGGAAAAGATAAGGAGAGGTTATGGCATTCGATATTACGATCGCGGAGCATGAGAAAGGTATTTATCAGCTGACCCCGAAGGGCGAAATCAATACGCAGACCTATCAGCAGTTCGAAGACAGGGTTAAAACGGTGATCCCCGCTGCCCGGGCGCTGGTGCTGGACATGAGCCAGGTGACCTATATCAGCAGCATGGGTTTGAGCGCGGTATTCCGGATCAAGCTCGCCATTGAGGAGCGCGGCGGGACAGTGGCTCTGGTGAATATGCAGCCTAAGGTGCAGCTGGTTTTTGAAACGATGAAGGTGCTTACGCCGCAGATGTTCGCCAGTCTGCAGGAAGCGGATCAGTACCTGGATAAATTTCTCGACGGGGTGCAAAAAGGAACGATCCAACCCCGCAAACCGCTGGAATAAACTTTCCCATGACAGACTCTTTTCGTGCCGATGAACTGCTGTTTTCAGACCTGAAGATGGTAACGCCTTTTATCGACGGAATGATCCACAAGATCCGCGCGCTGGGATGTCAGGAAGAAGACGCTTTTAATATCAGGCTGGCTTTGGAAGAAGCGTTGACCAACGCTATCCGGCACGGCAATGCTTCCGATCCACGCCGGCAGGTCAGCGTGCATATAGAAGCGGACAGCCGTCAGGTGGCGATGGACGTGCATGACCAGGGGAAGGGCTTCGATTTCCTGCATCTGCCGGATCCTACCCGCAGGGAATACGTCAATCGGCCTTCTGGCCGGGGGGTGTTTTTGATGCGTAAGCTGATGGATGAAGTTGAATTCTACGATCAGGGCAGCGGGGTGCGCATGGTTAAACGGCTGGGAGGCGGGTTGTGAAGCGCGCCTGGCTGTGGTCGGTTGCGGCTGCCGGCGTTCTTATCATCGGCGCTGCGGCGGTGACCGGGGTTTTTGAAAAACAGGAGATGATCGGTTATGACTGGCTGATGCGTTCCCGGCCCAGGCAGGCAGTCAGTCCGGAAATCGCGATTATCGAAATCGATGACTCCACGTTGAAAGAACTGGGGCGCTGGCCGTTGCCCCGGACGTTTCATGCGAGCTTGATCCAGATCTTATCCGGCAGCAAAGCCAGGCTTATCGTTTTTGATATCCTTTTCAGCGAACCCGGCAAAAACGATTTTTTGTTGATAGACGCATTGTCTAAATCCGGCAGGGTGATCCTGCCGGTCGCATTTTCGCTCCGGGAGGGGGCCGGTCTTCCCGCGGCCACTGGAACATTGTCTGCGGTGGCGGCGCCGCTTGAACCGGTTGTCGCCGGGATCGGGCAGATCAACATCTTTGTCGATGCCGACAGCAAAGTGCGCAGAGTTCCGCTTTTTGTCCGCCAGGCGGATGTTCTCTGGCCTTCTCTGGGATTAGCGGCTGCTGCCGGGTTTCTGGGAAAACCGCCCGCGCAGATCCCCGCGCCGGTGGATGCCAGGGGAGCCTTCTGGGTGAATTTCCCCGGTCGATGGAAAGAGACATTCAAACATTATTCCTATCGCGATGTGCTTCAAGCCTATGTCGCCCGTCAAAATAATCAACCTGCCGCCCTCGATCTGAACGTATTCAAGGATAAAATCTGTTTTGTGGGGCTGACTGCCACCGGAACTTCCGATTTTCGCGGCACGCCGCTGGAGCCGGTGTATCCCATGGTCGGCGCGCAGGCGAGCATCTGCGATACTATTCTGCGCCAGGCATTTGTCAAACGGGCCGGTCCGGGCGTCAGAGCGTTGATTGCCGGCGCCGTATTCCTGGCTGCGCTGTGGATATGTTTGATCGCGGCGCCGGTGCAGGCGGGTTTGCTCTGCATCGGACTGGCGGCGTTGTTTACCGGCGCTGCCTGGGGGCTTTTTTCTGGGCGGGGCATCTTCATCGATCTGTTTACGCCCCTTGCCGGTATCGCGGCAGTGTACGTCTCGGGTTTGCTGTTGAAATTCCTGGAAGAAACGCAGAAAAGGCGAATTCTGGAGAAGGAGCTGGAGATCGCCGCTTCCATCCAGCGCAGTTTTCTGCCTGCGGACCTGCGGCAGATCGGGGCGGCGCAGCTGCGCACGTTCCTCAAACCCGCAAAATTCGTGGGAGGCGATTTATACGATGTGATCCGGCTGGATGAATCGACTTACGGGGTGTTCATCGGCGATGTCAGCGGTAAGGGAGTGCCGGCGGCGTTGATCATGGCCCAGACGATCTCCCTGCTGCGGGTCCTGGCCCAAGATTCCCGCGATCCTGCGCAGGTCCTCTCCCGGTTGAACGATCAGTTGGTGGCGTTGCTCCAGGGACGATTTGTCACCGGGCAATACCTGATCGTGCATGGGCGCGAAGGTTTCTGGGAAGGCGCGTGCGCCGGCCACCCGGCGCTGCTGTATACCACGGGCGCCGCTGACCGGCTGGAAGAATTATGCCAGGCTTCGGCAGCTCCGCTGGGGTTGATGCCCGGCTGTGCCTATACTACCGTAAGGCGACAGGTTATGCCGGGGGACAGGCTGTTCATGTATACCGACGGTTGGACAGAAGGCCGCAACGGGAAACAGCAGGAGTTCGGCACCGAACGGCTCAAAGAAACTTTTTACGCGTTACGCGGTCAAGACGGCGACGCCGTGCTGCGCGGCATGGAAGCGCAGTTCAACGGTTTTCAGGGATCGGCGCCGCAGTACGATGACCTGACTGCGGTGATCCTGGCATGGTAGGCGTATGCAATTAAATAACAGATCGAAATGTATCGCCAGTATTTTTATCTGCCAGCTGGCGGGTTTTCTCGGCGCGCTCTACACCCAACCGGCCATACCCGGATGGTATGCTGCGTTGAGCAAACCGGCGTTTACTCCGCCTGACCGGATTTTCGCTCCGGTCTGGACAGGGCTCTATTTTTTGATGGGGGTAGCCCTGTTTTTGATCTGGAAAAATCCTGTTGTTTCCGTCGCAGCCAGAAGAGCTAAAGCGTTGTTCATGGTGCAACTGGCTTTGAACGTCGTCTGGTCGGGAGTTTTTTTCGGGTTGCGCTGGCCTCTGGGCGGCCTGGCAGTGATCTGGGTGCTCTGGACCCTGATCCTGGCCATGGTGATTGTTTTTTACCGCCTTTCCAAACCCGCGGGGCTGCTGCTGGTGCCGTATCTGGCCTGGGTCGGTTTTGCCGCAGTGTTGAATTATTTCATCTGGATACTCAATCGTTAGAACCTGCCTTTTAAAAAAAACTGTTAGATTCAGCCTCTTTTTGCGTCTATTAGAGTAAAAGCGTTATGCGCGAAAGGAGGTTTTATCATGCCGGCTCAACGCATCACTATCCACGATTTACCTTCGATCGACCGTCCCCGGGAAAAGCTGGTCAAATACGGTCCGGATCGTTTAAGCGATACCGAACTGATAGCGATCATTCTGCGCAGCGGGTGTCCCGGAAAAAGCGCCCTGGGGCTGGCAGAAGCGGCTTTACGCGCGTTCTTGTCCGGGCCGGATATCTCCCGGATCAGCCTGGAACAATGCCGTAAGGTGAAAGGCATTGGTCAGGCAAAAGCCTGTTCAATCCTGGCTTGTCTGGAGTTGGGCCGCAGATTTTTTCTGGATAAGAAAGCCGGGATCGCGCAGTTGCTCTCGCCGCAGGATGTCTTTGACAGTTTGAGAGATATCCGGGAGAGCAAGAAAGAGCATTTTGTGATCTTTTTCCTGGATACCCGTAATCAGCAGATACATCGGGAAGTGATTTCCATGGGCACGGTCAACGCCAGTTTGGTCCATCCCCGGGAAGTCTTTGAACCTGCGGTAAAATGCCTGGCAGTTCAGGTTATTCTGGCGCATAATCATCCTTCAGGAGATACCCAGCCTTCCGAAGACGATATTCTGGTGAATAAACGCCTGGCTGCAGCCGGAGAGATCCTGGGCATTGAAGTCCTGGATCATATTATTGTCGCCAGGCAGGCTTTTTTCAGCTTTAAAGAGCATAAATTGTTTTGATAAATAAAAGTTGACAAATAGCCGGAGAATGGTATACTTATCACTGTAGTAAATGAAGATTAGAAGTCTAGGACCGAAAGGAGTAGATTGCTAGCCTTTCGGTTTTTTTGTCTTAATTTACTACACTATTGAAGAAAGGAAGGTGGAAGTAGAATGGCAAAAGGTAAAGTGAAGTGGTTTTCGAACCAAAAGGGTTATGGCTTTATCACTCCCGAGTCAGGCGCCGATGTATTCGTACATCATAGCGCTATCGTTGGAGAAGGGTACAAGACATTGACCGACGGACAGGAAGTCGAATTCGAGATTACCAAAGGTCCGAAAGGCGAACAAGCTACTAATGTAGTGAAGTTATAAATTGCCTTAAACAAACCCCGCTCATGCGTTTTGATGGCGCATGGCGGGGTTTTTTTTGTCAATAATTGGTTGTTTTGCAGAACTCTTGGCAGTATAATGGTTTATGATAATAACCGGAGGTTCATTTGCGGGAATCTGTAGAAAATTTGCTGGATGAAGCTGCAGAGTGGTGCCGGGGGAAGAATTGGCTGGCCCGGTTGCCTTTACTGGTCTATTTTGTCTATGTTTTGTTCCGGCAATTGGCTGACCCGGTTTACACCAGCGTTCTGGGGGGGATCAATCTCGGTATTCACGAATTAGGTCATCTGGTGTTCATGCCTCTGGGGCAGACCATGGGGGTGGCCGGAGGCACTATCCTTCAACTGGCCATTCCGGTCTTCGCCATATTCAATTTTTACCGCCAGAAAGAGTTTTTCGGCATGGCTCTATCTTTCGGCTGGATATCCACCAATCTATTTTACATCGCCACCTATCTGGCGGATGCCCGCCGCCTGGAATTACCCATGGTGACCCCTTTTGGCGGGGATAACGTGATCCACGACTGGGAGTATTTATTGAGCGAAATGAATGTTCTGCAATATGATACGGCGATTGCCACCGGGATCAGGGGGGTAGCCGTAGTGACCATGCTGGTTTGTTTTACTGCCGGCGCATGGTTGCTCTGGAAAATGGCAGTCAATAAGAATTTAGTTGACAAAACGGTAAAATAGTGTATACTAGTACAGTAAGAAAGATTAGATGTCTTAGTACCGTAAAGGAAGACAGAGCGCTAACCTTTACGGTATTTTTGTTTATGGAGGAAGAATGAACCAAAATAGTGAAGTTCCAAAGATAGTTTTACCGCACGTCAGCGGTTTTGACGGCCTGGGGATCGCGCCCAGGATCCTGGAAATACTCGATCATATTAAATTTAAGGCCCCCACGCCCATACAGCAGAAGGCTATTCCTATTGCCATTGAAGGTAAAGATGTAGTGGGCATTGCCCAGACCGGTACCGGCAAGACCCATTCTTTTGCCATCCCCATGGTGCAGTTCTTAGCCCAGACTAAAGGAGTTGGCCTGGTGCTTGCGCCGACACGAGAGCTGGCCATACAGATAGAGGAAGCTATACGGGGCATTGCCCATCCTTTTGGCATCAAAACCGCCTGTCTTATCGGCGGCGCGCCCATGGATGATCAGATTATGGCGCTCAAGCGTAATCCCCGGGTGGTTATCGCTACTCCCGGCCGCCTGATCGATCATATCCGGGAATGGCATTTCATTCCGGAAGCAGTGACCATGCTCGTGCTTGATGAAGCTGACCGTATGCTGGATATGGGGTTTGCTCCGCAGATCGATAAGATTCTGAAAGTCGTGCCGAAAAACCGGCAAACCATGCTTTTTTCCGCCACCATGCCCCCCGAGATCATGAAGATGGCTACCGGGCATATGAAATTGCCGGTGCGCGTGGAGATCGCTCCGTCCGGCACTGCCGCGGAACTGGTTACCCAGGAGCTTTTTATCGTTAAGAAAGAATCGAAGATCAAGCTTTTAGGCAAGGTGCTGGCGCAGTATCACGGCGCGGTATTGTTGTTTACCCGGACCAAGATCGGCGCGCGCAAAATCGCCCGCGCAGTCAAAGAGATGGGTTTTAACGCCGCTGAAATACATTCCAACCGTTCCCTGAACCAGCGTCGGGAAGCACTGGAAGGTTTCAAAAGAGGTTCTTATAAAGTGCTGGTAGCTACGGATATCGCGGCCCGCGGTATCGACGTGACCGGAATAGAGCTGGTGATCAACTATGATCTGCCGGAAGACGCGGGGAATTACGTGCATCGCATCGGGCGCACCGGCAGAGCCGGCCATAAGGGGCACGCCATATCGTTTGCCACCCCGGATCAGAAAACCGAAGTTCAGGATATCGAAAAGCTTATCCGGGTCACTTTGCCGGTTTCCAAACATAAGGATATTCCCGCGGAGCAGTTCACTGCCGGCTTGTCCGGCGCGCATCGTCCGGGCGGATATCATTCCGGCGGGCAGCACCGGCCTTCGCAGCATTCCCGCGGCCGTTTTGACCAGCATCGCCGGTCCGGCGGTTTCCATAAACGTTGAGCGCGCGCGTACTTTAAAATTCTCGCCTTCCGAAATTTCTTCTGCCTGCCGCTGCATTTAGTTGTATAATACTCGTATATGAATACTACCACCCGGCATCTCTTTTTTTTGCGCGAAGCGCTCAAAGAAGCCAGAAAGGGTTTGCGCGAAGGCGGCATTCCTATCGGCGCGGTGCTGGTTAAAGGCGACCGGATTATCGGCCGGGGGCACAACCGCAGGGTGCAGCGCACGTCTGCGATCCTGCACGCGGAAATGGATTGTCTGGAAAATGCCGGCCGGCTCAAGGCCGGTGAATACCGGCGATGCGTGTTGTATTCGACTCTTTCACCGTGCGCCATGTGCACCGGGGCGATCCTTCTTTATAAAATCCCGCTGGTGGTTATCGGGGAGAACCGTACTTTTAAAGGCCCCGAGCGTTATGCCCGCGGCTGCGGGGTGAAATTGATCAACCTGGACATGCCCGAGTGCCGGCAGCTTATGGCCGCTTTTATCAAAACGAAACCCGCTCTGTGGGATGAGGATATCGGCGAAGTTAAGGGTTGAAATACGGCTTGGAGGGGAGTAAAATAGAGTTCAAAACGAGGATACCTATGAAGAGGATTCTGTTAACCGGTTGTCTGCTGTTGGGCGTGATTCTCGGGGGGCGCGTCTGCGCTCAGGATGTCCCGGGGACATTCAAGATGCAGCGTTTTGCTTTTTCCATGCGCGTCGCAGAGGAATTCAAGCATGACAAAAGTTTCCTGGTGGAGAACGCCGATATCGCGGACACCGCGTTCGTCAACGTCAACGAGAAACCGGTGGAGATCGTGATGATATCGTTCGACGCCACCACCGATTCCGCAACCAGGAAGAAATACTGGAGCATTTTTACCAATCCCGACTCCGAGTTGGCCGAGACCATAGGGTATTTCGATGCCAACCGCAAGATCCTAAGCCGCGGGACCATCGATAAGCCGCGCTATAAAGGGTTTTACTTTGTTACCGAAGACCCTAATTACAAAGGGTTCATCCAGGAGAAGGTATTTTTGTTCCCGGAAGGGAAAAAGGGAAGCGTGATTCTCTCGTTTCTCTTCCGCAATGAACACCAGCCGCGCATTCAATCCATGATCGACAGCATAGAATATTCCGGCGGAAAATAACCAGCCGTATGGTCAAAAAGAAGATCGCGAAGAGCACCCTCACCAGCGCTGCGCCTGTCCGGCATTTGCTGCATCTTCTGGCGGAAAATACCGATTCTATTATCCTTCTTCAGGATCCCGCAGGCACCTATGTGTATTTTAACGGCGCCGGAACTTTTGGCTTGGAACCCGGCGACCTCATCGGCAAGAAAGCCGAAGATTGTTTCCCTCCCGCAGTGGCGAAAAAATTCAACAATCAATTCAGACGGTGCTTGAAAACCGGAAAGCCGGTTTCTCTGGAACTATCGGTGTTCCTGAAGAAGAAACATATCTGGCTGATCGACCGCAAATATCCCATAAGAAACAAAAAGGGGCGGATCATCGCTGTCGGCACTCTTGCCCGCGATATCTCCGATCACAAGACCGCGGAATTGTCGCTGAAAGCTTCGGAAGAGAAGTTCAAGACTGTTTTTTATACCAGTCCTTCGCTCGCCGCTATCACCGAGGTGGAAACCGGTCGGTACATCGACGTCAATGCCGCGTTTGAGCGGGTGATGGGATATACCAAAGCGCAAGCAGTCGGCAAGACTTCTTTTGAGCTGGGCATCTGGATCAGTCCGGCTGATCGGGAAAGAGTCATTGATCACTTCTTGACCCAGGGGAGAAAGGAGTGCGTGGAGGTGGATTTGCGCGCTCGATCCGGAGAAATCAAGAGGATGCTTTTCGCCGTAGATGTCGTTACATTCTCGGATGGAAAAAAATACCTGTTTACTTCCGCGGTCGATATCACCCGGCGCACGCTGATCGAAAATGTTTTGCGGGATAGCGAATATAAATTCCGCGAATTGTTCGCCAATATGGGCAGTTGCGCGGCGATCTATGCTGCGGTGGATAACGGCCGGGATTTTGTATTCAAGGATCTCAATAAAGCTGCGGAAAAGACGGAAGAGATTGCGCGCGGCGATTGCATCGACAGGAAAGTTACCGAGGTTTTTCCCGGAGTGAAACAATTCGGCCTGCTGGAAGTATTGCAACGCGTCTGGCAGACCGGCACTCCCGAGCATCTTCCCGTGACGTTATATCAGGATGAGAGGGTATCCGGCTGGAAAGAGAATTATGTCTATAAATTACCGTCCGACGAACTGGTAGTGGTGTATGATGATGTTACGCAGCGTAAAAAGGCGGAGGATGCGCTTAAAGCTTCTCTGAAGGAGAAGGAGATCCTTTTACGAGAGATCAACCACCGGGTGAAGAATAACCTGCAGATTATCAACAGCCTTTTTAACCTTCAGGCGAGCAGAGTTTCCGACCGCCGGCTCAAGAGCGTGCTGATGGAGAATTTTGCCCGGGTCCGGTCTATCGCGCTGGTGCATGAAAAGCTCTATCAAGCGGCGAATCTGGAACGCATCGTGATGCGGGGTTATTTCATTGATCTGGTAGCCACGATCAGCGGTTCGTTCGGTATTGACCCGCGGGTGATCGCAATAGCGGTGGATGTCGATGACACGATCGAGTTCGGCATCGATAAAGCCATCAACTGCGGCCTGATCGTCAATGAACTGGTGACCAACGCCATCAAATACGCTTTTCCGGATCAGAGGAAAGGTTCGATCACCATAACGTTATACAAGGATAGCCGGGAACATTATGTTTTGAGCGTCTCCGACAACGGCGTGGGGTTACCCGCGGATTTCAAGCTGGAACAAGCCAAGACTCTGGGGTTGGAGCTGGTCGCTACGCTGGCGACGAATCTGGGTATTGCCCATATGGAAGGCGGGGAAGGTACCCGTTACAGCATAGTCATGAAGAGCGAATAGGTGGCAGGCGATGGGTGCCGGGAGAAAAATACTGGTGGTTGAAGATGAACCCGTTGTGGCGTTGAGCATTAAGTATACTCTGCAGCAATGGAAATTTGATGCGGGAGTGGTTGCCAGCGGAGAAGAAGCGCTTGAGTATGTTGCCCGGGAGCAGCCGGATGTATTGCTGATGGATATCAGGCTCAAGGGCTCTCTGGATGGGGTGGATACGGCGACGCAGTTGAGCGCAGGTACGTATCGACCGGTGATTTTTCTTACCGCTTTCGCCGACAGCGAGATGGTGGAGCGGATAAAGAATATTCCCGGTTACGCCGGATATCTTACCAAGCCGTTTGATAATGCGGAATTGAAAGCCATGATCGATCGGGCTTTGAAAAAGAAGTAATCCTGCTGTACCCGGAGCCTACCGGAATACTTTTGTAAGTTCCCGCCGGATAATGAGTTGGGGAAAACGTCTGCAAAATGCTTGACGCAGCGGATGGGGCAACGTATAATGATGGAGGTTTGTTAATTATTAGTTTCAAAAAACCGTACCTATGCCGATAACTATATAGTCGACAGCCTTAGCTGTTCGCTAAACCAAGGAATCGCATGGAGGGTTGCGTGACACAGCAGCAGCTGCTTGCCGAATTTCTCTCTCTGGTCAAAGTAGATGCGTTTGAAGAACGGTATTCCGGGGATATCGGTGACGCGACCTATTTCGGTTTGCCGCTCTCCAGTATCGTCGAGGCGGAGCGCCGTTTGATCTCTCCCAAGGATAAGTGTCTGGCGTATTTCTCCATGGAATACGGATTGGCCACCAGTTTTTATAATAAATTCACTTCCGCCCGCCCTATCGATCCCAAGAATAAGAGTCAGGAACAGGAAATCTTCTCCAATTGCCGCCTTGCGGATTATTATTTCAGCTTGAACCTGCGTTCGCTGGTGGACCTGCCGATTTACAGCGGCGGTCTGGGCGTGCTGGCAGGGGACACGGTCAAGACCATGGCGGACTACAAGCTTCCGGTAGTGGCCATCGGTATACTCTGGAATACCGGATATTTCCGGCAGAAATTCTGGTTCAAGTACGGCCAGATGCCGGAACGGATGACCTGGGACCTGACGTCGTATCCCGGCTTGATCCCGTTGAAGAACAAAGTCAAGATCTCCCTGCGCAATGAAGACCTGTACCTGCGCTTGTGGAAATACTACGTCTACAGCTATAAGCACGATGCCGTGGTCCCTCTGGTTCTGCTGGATGCCAATGTAGAGGAGAATAACGAGAAAATCCGGCATCTTACCGACCAGCTCTATCGGTCCGATGATGTCTGGATCAAGATCATGCAGCGGGTTATCCTGGGCATGGGCGGGGTTGCGGCGCTGCGCGAGCTCGGCTACAACGTCAATCTTTTCCATCTTAACGAAGGACACGCGGTTTTCGCGTTTGTGGAAAAAGCCCGGGGATTGCAGCGCGCGGAGGTTGACGCGCTCAAGAAACATTTCGTGTATACCTGTCACACGCCGGTCGAGGCCGGTCATGACCGGTTTTCTCCCGAGGATTTGAGCCGTGTCGTGCGCAAAGAGGATTTCGAGATCTGCGAGACCTTCGGTAAAGACAAAGGGTCGATTAACCTGACGCTGCTTTCGATGAATATCGCTTCCCGGATCAACGCGGTGGCGTTGAACCACGGCAAAGTCATGCAACTGCAGTTCCCCAGGTATAAAGAGCAGATCCAGCATGTGACCAACGGCGTGCATCCGCATACCTGGATGTCCGACCGCTTTAAGGGGGTTTTCGAGAAATACGCCGCGGACCTGGGCGATATCAAAGCCAATCCCATGGCGTTGACCAAAGTCGACGGTTTGCGGGACAAAGCGGATTTTCGCCGCGAAGTCTGGCAGGCGCATCAGCAGAATAAGATCGACCTGTGCAATCTTCTTGAGAAATGGAAATTCAGCCCGGATATTTTTACCATCTGCTGGGCCAGGAGAGTGGCGATGTACAAACGGCCGAGCATGATCCTGCAGGATGTCAAGAAATTGATCAGTCTGGCCAAGAAGATCGGCCCCATTCAGATCATTTTCGCCGGCAAGGCGCATCCCAGCGATAATCTGGGTTTTACCTTCATCAATGATATGCTGGATAAGGTGGACGGGCTGGTGGATGCGTATGATTATCTCAAGATCATGATGCCGGAGAATTACGAGATCAGTCTCGCCAGGATTCTGACTTCCAGCGTCGACGTCTGGTTGAACAATCCCCTGCCGCCGTTTGAGGCATCCGGCACCAGCGGCATGAAGGCTATTTTGAACGGCGTGGTGCAGATCAGCACGCTGGACGGATGGGTGGTAGAGGCGGCGGATAAAGGGATCGGAAAGATCTTCGGATACGTCAATCCGGAAGGAGTGGTGGGGGATGAGCGCGACCTGCATATGGTCGATGACGCAAAACAGCTGTATGCGGCGCTGGAAGAAATGGTCAAGCTGTATTACGAAACCAATAACAAGGGCCAGATCGATTTCTCTTCCAAATGGCTCGACTATATGATCAACTGCCTTATCGCCGGCGCAAATTTCAATACCTACCGGATGCTCGATCAGTACAAGAAAAATATCTGGGGCATCGTTTAAGTTGTGCTATAATCATACCTAGGAGTCGCGAGGGTATGAAAAAACAGATAAAAAGGAAAATAGTATATTCCCGGGTCAGCGCCCGGGTTTTTTGTTTGTAAGGAGACCGTCCGATGCCGCATACGATACTGCTGGTTGATGACGACAGGGAATTCCGCAGCGAATTCAAGGAGTGCCTGGAGCACTATAAGGTCATTGAAGCTTCCGGCGGAACGGAAGCGTTATCGCTTCTGCGTAAACCGAATGAGATCGACCTGGTCATTCTGGATGTGATGTTGCCCGGCGCCAGCGGGACCGATGTGCTCAAAGAAATGAAAAAGAATGCCCCGGACCTCAAGATCGTGATGCTGACCGGTTACAGCTCCAAGGATGTGGCTATCGAGGCGCTCAAGGGCAGAGCCGATGAATATATCGAGAAGCCGCTGGATATCGATAAAACCAAGGAGATCATCGAGCGCCTGTTGACGGGGGGCGGCGGTTCTATCGGGGATAGCCAGGATATTCATGCAAAGATCGAGCGCGCTAAACAATTTGCCCGCCGCAATGCCGAAAAGAAAACGTCTCTTAACGATGTCGCCCGCACCGTCTGCTTGAGCCCGAAATACTTAAGCCGGATTTTCAAGGAACACGCCGGCGTCGGTTTCAACGAATACAAGCTCCAGGTGAAAGTGCACAGGGCGCAGGAGTTGCTCACCAGGACCGGCCTGACTGTCGACCAGATTTCCTACCGGCTGGGGTATCGTAATCCCGAATCATTTATCCGCATTTTTGAAAAATTCACCAGGCTTACCCCCACGCAGTTCCGGACGAAGCGCAAAAAAACCAAGAAACGCACATGAGCGAAAAACCCAACAACGCCCGCAAGCACCACGCTAAAGAGGACTCTTCGGTCAAGCCGGAGCATATCCTGGTGGGACTGGAACAGCAGGCTGAATTGCTGGATGAGCTGGTGGCGCTGCTTGATCTGGCGGACGATACGATCATAATCTCCGATATGGACGGGCATATCGTGCTCTGGAATCACGGCGCGGAGTTGCAATACGGCTGGAGTAAAGAAGAAGCGATGGACCGCAATTCCCACGAGTTGCTTAATACCAGGTTCCCGCGCACGCTTGAAGATGTTAATAGCGAGCTTTTTGCGGCCGGCCGCTGGGAAGGCGAACTGATCCATCATACCAAAGACGGCACGCCGATCATCGTTTCCAGCCGCTGGGCGCTGCAGAGGAATCGTAAGGGCGATCCCATCGCGATACTCGAGATTGCCCACGATATCACCGCGAAGAAAGCGAGTGAAAAGGCCCTGCAGGAGAGCGAGCGCCGGTATCGTTTCCTGGCGGACAATATCACCGATCTGATCGTGATCTTTGATTTCAACATGCGCTGCAGGTATGTCAGCCCTTCCATCGAGCGTTTGCTCGGGTATACCCCGCAGGAAGCGCTGGAGTTGACCGCGGAGCAGATATTCACTCCGGCTTCGTTGACCCTGGCCTGGCAAAAGCAGGACGAAATGATTGCCGCGGGGCGGGATCCTGCGCAGCCCGCCGACAGGATGTTTACCATCGAATACGAGATGGTGCATAAGAACGGCTCGACCATCTGGTTCGAAATGAAAGTAAAGCTGCTGCGCGATGCCGACGGCCGGCTCTACAGTTTGCTGGCGGTGGGAAGGGATATTTCTAAACGCCGGGCTACGGAAGAAGCGTTGCGGTTGAGCGAGGAGCGTTTACGGGTAGGCATTGCCCACGCGCATACCGTCGTCTTCAGCCAGGATAGCAACCTGCGCTATACCTGGGTGCATAATCCCAATAAGCAGCTAAGCGTGGATGAGCTTATCGGCAAATGCGACGACGAGCTGTATCCGCCGAAACAGGCGCAACGTCTGCGTCTGATGAAACAGCGGGTTCTTGATTCGGGCCGGGGGTCACGGGAAGAAGTCTGTCTGACGTATCAGGGGAAGGATTACTGGTATGATCTGACTATCGAGCCGTTGCGCAGATCCGACGGCAGCATAAACGGCATTATCGCTTCCGGAGTGGATATCAGCGAGCATAAACATGCGCTTGAGGCGTTGCGCGCCAGCCAGGAACGGTATCGCTATATCGTGGAAACTTCGCTGGAGGGTATCGTTCTGGTGAATAACGCGCGCCGGGTGGTGTTCATCAACCAGCGCATGGCGGATCTGCTCGGTTATCAGGTTTCCGAGGTTATGGGTAAGGATTATTTCGGTTTTCTGGACGAACAGTCGCAGCAGCAAGCGACGATTTTCCTGAAGACGCTCGCCGGCGGAGAAAGGATTCGCACCGACTTCCGGCTCAAAAGGAAGGACGGCGGCGATCTCTGGACCATCGTTTCGGCCTCGCCGTTGTTTGAAACCAACAATACCTACAGCGGGTTTCTGGCCATGGTCACGGATATCACCAGCCGCAAGAAAGAAGAGGAGCATACTGCCTGGCTGGCCACGTTCCCCCAGCTTGACTTCAATCCGATCGTGGAAGTCGACGCCGCGGGGAATATTCATTATCTCAATCCTGCTGCGCAGCGGCTATTCCCCGATCTGGTCTCTCTGGGCGCGCAGCATCCCTGGTTGGCGGGCTTGACCTGGTTGTCCGAGCAGGTCAAGCTGTCCCGGAACCAGCCGTTCACCCGCGATGTAGAGATAAACGGCATCTGGTACAAACAATCGTCGTTTTCCGTGCCGGGCGGTTCGCACATCCGCATCTACGGCCTGGAGAATACCGAAGCCAAGCTTGCCGAAAGACAGCTCTGGCTGGCCAATCAGCAGCTTCAGGATATCATCGAGTTCCTGCCGGATGCCACGCTGGTTATCGATAAGAAAAAAAAGGTGATTGCCTGGAACAAGGCTATAGAAGAGATGACCGGTTTGAGCAAGAAAGAGATCATCGGTAAGGCGGAATACGCGTATGCGGTACCTTTCTACGGCAAACCCCGGCCCATGCTGATCGACCTGATCGGCAGGACCGATCGGGAGATGGAGAGGAAATACAGCTTTATCAAACGCAAAAAAAACATCCTCTTCGCCGAAGTTTTCGTCCCGCAGGTGTATAACGGCAAAGGAGCGTTTGTCTGGGCGAAGGCGTCGCCCTTGTATGACAGCGACGGCCACATGGTCGGGGCTATCGAGACCATCCGGGATATTACCGAGCAGAAACAGGCTGAAGCGATCCTGAAAAACGACAAAGCTGCTTTTGAGCAGATGGTTAATGACAAGACCGAACAGTTGCTGGGGATGCAGAAAGAACTGGCGGTCGCCAAACATCTTTCCGAGATCGGGGCGCTGGCAGCTACGATCGCACATGAGCTGCGCAATCCGCTGGCGGCGATCCGCACTGCCGCGTACAACATCAACCGCAAGTCCCGCGATGCCCGGTTGCAGAGCCACCTGGTCAACATCGAGAAAAAAGTCGTGGAGAGCGACCAGATTATCAATAATCTGTTAAGTTATTCCCGGATTAAAACGCCTCACTATCAGGCGGTGGCCATCCATGAGCTGCTGCAGGAATGCGTTTCCGCGGCTCGCGAGCGTTTCCCCAAGGCCAAAGTGAACGTGCAGTTGAAGTGTACCTGTAAGCCTGCCGATACGATCAAGGCGGATCCGCTGCAGGTCAGGGAAATGTTCAACAATGTCCTCAATAACGCTTACGAGGCATTGCCGGAGAAGAAGGGGAAGATCGGCATTACCGCCGAATATAAGCCCCGGGGATACTTTACCGTGACTTTCCGGGATAACGGCTCGGGGATCAGTCCGGATGACTTGAAAAAAATATCGCAACCGTTTTTTACCACCAAGTCGAAAGGTACGGGGCTGGGGCTGACGGTATGCCACCAGCTGGTCAGTTTGCATAACGGGACAGTAAGGATCGAGAGCGAGCAAGGCAAGGGCACCGCGGTGACCATAAGCCTGCCGGTGGAAGTGAAAACAGTTTAAGGTCCGATACATGAAAAGAATCCTGCTGGTTGATGACGATGAGGAGATCTGCGAAGAGATCGCCGAATTGCTCAAAGAAGAACGGTATCTGGTCAGAACGGCTTTTGACGGCGAAAAAGCGCTCCAGATCCTTGAGAAAGAAGCCTTCGATCTGGTGATCCTTGATTTAAAACTGCCCGTAGTCAGCGGACTTGATGTTTTGCGCACGCTGAAATCGCGGCGCGTCCCTTTTAAGATCCTTGTCACCACCGGCCGGCCGATGTTCCGCAGTGAAGATGATCGTATTCCAGCGCTCGACAAAAAAGAGGATACGGAGGGCAAGGAAATTTTACGTCTGGCCGACGCTTTCATGAATAAGCCGTTTGACGTGGTGGCATTGCTGAAAAAATTAAAGGTTATGCTCGGATAACTGCCGGACAGCGGCGTCAAGCGCGTTTTTCCGTCGAGGAACTCAAAGAAGAGTTCCTTTTTTGTTAAATGGAAAAGGTGGAAAAAAGTCAGTAAAAAGCGTAAAAAAGCAATGTACAGTTCAGGGAGAGAACTTATACTAATAGCAAAAGGAGAGACCGTAATGCGCAACGCAATTGATTATCCGTCATCGGGGGAGGTTGGAATGGATCTTCTCAAGAAACAGGCGACTAAACCATTGAAGAAACGGATCATGGTGGTGGATGACGATAAGGAATTCCTTGAAGAACTGAAAGAGACTCTCCTCTTGAGCGGGTATGAAGTCAAGGAAGTCAGGGACTCGACCAAAGCCACCGGGTTGGCTGCGGAAATAAAACCGGATCTGATCTTGCTGGATTTGCGCATGCAGGGGATGACCGGTTTCGAGGTCGCCAATAAACTCCGGGCTATTCCGGAAACAAAGAAGATACCGATCCTGGTCATGTCCGGATACTTTACCGAGGAAAAAGACGGCTCATTGTTGAGTTTTTTCAATATGCAGAACTATCTGCAAAAGCCTTTTAATCCGCTTGACGTTATATATCAGATCGAGCGGTTGCTTAAGGAAGCCCGGGAGCAGTAATCCTTTCGAAGCGGTTTTCAATCCCACGCAATACGTAAACGGTAGGATAACGGTCATGACGGTATGTCAGAACAACGACGTCGGAGCATTGGTACGCGGATTTCTGAACGGCACTCTTAAGGAACTCATCGCCAGGCTTAATGCGGAATGCGGTTCTCTTTTCGTATTCGATCCGGATAACGAAGAACTGGTGCTGGATTCTTTCTATAATTCGGTCAATCTGCGTATCAAAGGGCATCGTCAGCGCATCGGCGAGGGGGTAGCGGGTACCGTCGGCAGGATCAACCGCCCGGTGCTGGTCAAGGATATCGCCAAGGACAGCCGGTTCAAACGCAACGGTTTCACCCATTACCATACCGGTTCTTTTATTTCCATACCGCTGTGTGTCGATACCGATCTCATCGGCATCATCAACATCGGCGATAAATCGAACGCCGCGGCTTTCAGCGAAGCTGATTTCGAATTCGCCAAACTGATGTGCGCGTACGCCAGCAGGATTGTCGCCGATCTCATGCATCTGGGCGACCAGCGCAGGCAACAACTCGAGCTGCATCGGCAACAGTCGGAGTTGGAAAAATTCGCTTCTGTGGGCAAGCTGGCTTCGGGTATTGTGGAAGCCATTGAATCGCCTTTGCGCCATGCCTGCCGGCTCGCCGATGCATTCCTGCGGGTAGTGTCGCCGAGCTCGGTGATGAAGGAATACATGCTTGAGATCAAAAGCGGTCTTAATCGTATCGGCACCATTGCGCATTCTTTACGTTCCTGCGGCATGCAGTTACTGTCCGGAGGCAGGGCAGCGGCCAGGGTCCCCATTGATGTCCATAAACTGCTTGAGGAATGTCTGGATGTTTTTTCGGGCCGGTTAAACCCCGGTTACCGGATTATCCGCCAGTATCAGGATTCTTTGCCGCTGGTGATCGATCAGGGATTAAGTCACGTATTTACCAATATTATCAAGAATGCGCTTGATGCCATGTCTACCGGCGGCACGCTGGAGATCGTAACCTGGAACGACAAAGGAGGAGTCAGGATCGCGTTCCGGGACAGCGGGCCGGGGATGTGCGAGTCGGTGCGTAAGAATCTATTTGAACCGTTTTTTACCACCAAGAGCATCGGTAAAGGAACCGGGTTGGGCCTGGCAATCTGCCGGGAGATCATGCATGGTTACAGCAGCGCTATCAGCGTGGAAAGCGCGCCGGGTGAGGGATCTGTTTTTGAAGTGTTCATCCCTCCGTCATTCTGTGTTTTTAATGCGGGAGCAATACTTACTGCAGCGGTGCAGACCAGATGAGTAAAGGAAAAGTCATTATAGTCGATGACGATAAAGAATTTCTTGAAGAGCTGAAAGAAACCCTTATGTTAAGCGGTTACGAGGTTTTTGAGACCGCGCAAGCCGATCTGGTTCAGCATCAGGCGAACTTCATCAAACCGGATGTTATCCTGCTGGACCTGAAGATGAACGATATGAACGGGTTCGAGGTGGCGGATGAATTACGGCAATTCACCGCTACCATGGGTATTCCGATTATCGCCATGACCGGTTTTTTCCGCGAGGATGAGCATGTGCCGTTGCTGAATATCTGCGGTATACAGAAATGTCTGAAGAAACCGTTCAATCCGCTGGATGTGATCGTGGCGATCGAAGGCGTGCTGAAGAAGAAATAGCCGGCAACGATCACCCGCGCGAGATTGTTGTTCCCCCCGGGGCTTGCCCATCATGGGCGAGCCCTTTTCTCTTCCCGGTCGCGGGCGAGTCCTTTTTCTTGCCTGGCTATTCAGGTAAGCTGTGGTATAATAAGTCACTATGAAGATATTCAATTTATTTTTTATCATCGTCTGTGTTGTTTTTTGCGGGTGCGCTACGACGCTTTGTCCTCAAGGCGAACTGGAGGCGTTGAGGCTCAAGACCCTGGAGCAACAACAGCTTATCGCGCAGCAGGAAACGGAATTGCGGGGCGCTCGCGCGGCGCTTCAGGAAAAAGAATCTGCGATTCAGTCCAGGGAGCAGAAGATCGAGAAATTGCGCAAACAGCTTGAGAGCCTGGGGGTTTTTGCGGGAGGATAAACGGGAGACTGCGCTTATATGATGATCAAGGATCAGGCCACGGGTATCATCTACGAAAAGAAAGAATCCCTTTCAACTTCTGCGAATGTAGTTTTATTGCTGGTGCACGGTCTGGGAGGCCACAGCGGCCGTTGGGACGCATTGAGCGCATTCTTCGCCGGCCGGGCTTGTCACTCGTATGCGATCGATCTGCGCGGTTTCGGACGTTCCGAAGAGCTGCCCGGAGACATCGATTCTTTCCGAACCTATTACCGGGACCTGCTCCGGCTGAAACAGATCATCGATGAGGAACATCCGGGTGCGAAATGTTTTCTGGTCGGCGAAAGTATGGGCGCGTTGTTGAGTTTTCTGCTTGTCTGCGGGCATCCGCAGATATGCGACGGGCTGATCTGTATTTCTCCCGCTTTCAAAAGTAACCTTTCTCTTCCTTTGAGCCTCTACGCGCGGGTATTTTTCGCGCTCATTTTCAATCCACGAAAACAGTTCAGAATTCCTTTTGCGCCGGACATGTTTACCCGGGATAAACAGTGCCTGGAGGGTATGCAGCGCGATCCCCGCGAGCATGGTTTGGTCTCTGCCCGCTTGTTATGGCAGGTGCTTCTCGGTCAACTGAAGGCCGCGCATTGTCTGCAACGGATGACAAAACCGGCAGTATTCCTGCTCCCGGAAGAGGATTCCATCGTGAGCACTCGTTTCAGCGAACGGATATTCCGCGGTCTGCCGTCCGCGGATAAAACCATGATCCGTTATCCACGGATGTTCCACGCATTATCGATCGACCTGGATAAGGAAAAGATGTTCGCGGATGTGCTGCAGTGGATCGAGAAGAGGAGGGCTTGATGGAATATATCCTGGCCATCGATCAGGGGACTACCGGCAGCCGGGCGGTCGTGTACGATAAACAGGGCAGAAAGCGCATCAGCGCTTATGAGGAATTCCCGCAGTATTTCCCCCGCCCGGGCTGGGTCGAGCACGATCCCCGGGAGATCTGGAACAGCGTTGAGCGTTGCCTGCAGAAAGTGCTCTCCGGGGTGAGCGCAGCGGAGATCGCCGCTATCGGGATTACCAATCAGCGCGAGACCACCGTGCTCTGGGATAAGCGGACCGGCAGGCCGGTATACAACGCGATCGTCTGGCAGTGCCGTCGGACCGCCGCGCGCTGCAGGGAATTGAAAAAAGACCCGGGGGGGCCGGCGTGGTTCCGGCGCCGGACGGGCTTGCCCATCGATGCCTACTTTTCCGCGACAAAAATAGAATGGATACTCAAGAATGTCCCTGTCGCCGCGCGGCTGGCGAAACAGGGCAGGCTGTTGTTCGGCACGACCGATACCTGGGTACTGTGGAACCTGACCGGCGGCGCCGTGCATGCCACGGATTTTACCAATGCCTCCCGCACCATGCTTTTCAATATCGAGAAGCGCGTCTGGGATCCCCAGATACTGCGCAAGTTCGGCATCCCGGCTGCGATTTTGCCGCAGGTCAAAAGCTCTTCCGGAGTGTTCGGAAAAACGGTCAGGATCGGCAGACTGGCTGCCGGGATCCCCGTCGCCGGAATGGCCGGCGATCAGCAGGCGGCGTTATTCGGGCAGGCCTGTTTTGCGCCGGGGCAGATGAAGAATACGTACGGTACCGGCGCGTTCATGTTGCTCAATACCGGAAAACGGCGCGCGTTTTCCCGCTACGGGTTGATTACCACTCTGGCGTGCGGCCGCCGGGGCGAACCGGTATACGCTCTGGAAGGGGCGATTTTTATCGCCGGAGCGGCGATACAATGGTTGCGCGATCAGTTGAAATTATTGCGCGCGGCGGCTGATTCGGAAAGGATGGCGCTATCGGTTGAGGATAATGCCGGCGTATATTTCGTGCCGGCGCTGGTCGGGTTGGGCGCGCCGTACTGGGCGTCGCAGGCGCGGGGAGCTCTGTACGGGCTGACCCGCGGCAGCAGCGCGGCGCATATCGTGCGGGCCGCGCTGGAGGCGATGTGTTATCAGACGCAAGACGTGCTGCTGGCGATGCGCAAGGATTCCGGGCTGAAGATCCGGGCGTTGAAAGTTGACGGCGGGGCAGCGGCGAACGCTTTTCTTTGCCAGTTCCAGGCGGATATGCTGGGCATAGAGATCATCCGGCCGCAGGTGATCGAGACCACTTCTCTGGGCGCGGCGTATCTTGCCGGCCTGGCAGTGGGCTATTGGAAGAGTGCGGATGCGATCAAAAGGTGCTGGAAAAAACAGCGGGTGTTCAAGCCGAAAATGAATCCCGCGCTTGCCCGGAAATACTACCAGGGCTGGCTCGACGCCGTTTCCCGCACGTTATCCACAGGGAGTCCCGGACTGCCTGTGGATAAGTCAGGTGATTGAAAGATGTATGATATCGTGGTGATAGGCGGGGGAGCGGTGGGCACGGCAGTTGCCCGCGAGCTTTCCCGTTACAAACTAAGGATCGCGTTGCTGGAGAAGGAAGAAGAGCTGGCATTCGGCGTCTCCAAATCCAACAGCGGTATCATTCATCCCGGCACACAGAATGCCCCGCATTCGCTTAAGGGCAGATTATGCGTGCAGGGCAATCAGCTGGTGCGCAGTATCTCGCGGGAACTGGGAGTCGATTTCAAGGAAGTCGGAGAGTTGATCGTAGCTTTTACGCTTGAAGATATCGCCCGTCTGAAGCAGATACAGCTCGACGCCCAGGCACTGGGAGTCGGCGGTTTGCAACTCGTCGACCGCTCCTGGCTGTGGGAAAATGAGCCGAATCTTAGCCATAAGATCATTGCCGCCCTCTACGCGCCTACCGCCGGCATCATCAGCCCGTATCGCTGGACCTACGATCTTTCCGAAAACGCCCGACGCAACGGCGTGGAGATCTTCACCCGCACCCGGGTGGATCGGATTACCCGGGCAGGCGACCATTTCGAGATCAGCGCCGCCGGACAGACCTATGCCTGCCGTTACCTGGTCAATTGCGCCGGTTTATTCGCCGATGAGATTGCCGCGATGCTGGGGATCCGCGATTTTACCATCAAACCGCGTAAAGGCGAAGAGTTCCTGCTGGATAAAAAGCGCCAGAACCTGACCAACCATCTGATCTTTCCTTTACCTTCCCCGGCTTCGAAGGGGACCCTGGTCATCATCACTTCCGACGGTAATCCCATGATCGGCCCGACTGCCGAGGATACCGACGATAAATCGGATGTGTCCACCAGCGAGGCAGGTTTGCGTAAAGTGATCACTTCGGTCAAGAGACTGGTGCCGGCTATCGACGAGAGGGATATCATCGCATATTTTGCCGGCGCGCGTCCGGTGGCAGGCGACGATTTCATCATCCGCCATGAGTATGCCGCCGCCGGCTGCATCACGGTTGCCGGGATACAGTCACCCGGCCTGACAGCTTCGCCGGCCATCGCGCTCTATGTCGTCGAATTATTGCGTAAACACGGGCTGGTTTTGCGCAGGAAACTTTTCTTTCACCGCTATCGCAAAAAGACCGTGCATCTTTTTTCCGCAGGATTCGACCGCGCGCAGCGGTTGATCCGCAAGGACCCGTCTTACGGCGATATCGTTTGCCGCTGCGAGATGGTCTCGGCCAAAGAGATCCGTGAAGCCATTCAGCGCGGCGCCCGGACGCTCGACGGCATCAAGTTCCGCACCCGTTGCCAGGCCGGACGCTGCCACGGCAGTTTCTGCACCAGCCGGGTGATGAAGATCCTGGCTGAAGAAACCCGCGCTCCCCTGACCGCGATCAGCAAGCGCGGCCCCGGCTCGGCGCTGGTAGTCGGCGACCGCGCGCAGGAGCCCCCCGGCGGCGCTGCGCAAGAAGGGGGGCAGCCATGAAGAAGCGAGACCTGGTTATCGTCGGCGGCGGGCCGGCAGGCATGGCTGCGGCTTTAACTGCGCATAAGGAAGGGGTCAGGGATATCCTTTTGCTCGAGCGCGACCAGTATCTGGGAGGAATACTCAACCAGTGCATCCATACCGGCTTCGGGATCAGCTATTTCAAAGAAATTCTTACCGGTCCGGAATACGCCGGCCGTTTCGTCCATCGGATCAGGAATACCCCGGCTATCGAGATCAGCCTGAAGTCATTCGTCGTGCATCTGACCAAAGATAAAGTCCTGACGTATATTACGCCGGGGCGGATGGAGGTTGTTCAGGCTCGCGCGTTGATTATGGCTACGGGATGTCGGGAGAAAACCCGCGAAATGGTGCATATTCCGGGCACGCGGCCCGCAGGGATCTTTTCCGCCGGACTGGCGCAGAAATTGATCAATATCGAAGGTCTCCTGCCCGGCAAGGCAGTGGTCATCGTCGGTTCCGGTGATATCGGGCTGATCATGGCCCGGCGTTTTATTCTGGAAGGGGCGCAGGTCAAGGCGGTGATCGAGATCCAGAAAACCAGCCGTGGCCTCAAGCGCAACATCGTGCAATGTGTGCAGGATTTCGATATCCCGCTTTATTTTAATCACAAGATCGCCTGCATCCACGGCAAGGACCGGGTGGAGAAAGTCACGGTTTGCCGCGTGGACGATGCTTTCAATGAGGTTGACGATTCCCGCTTCGAGATCGCTTGTGATACGGTGCTGGTTTCCGTGGGGTTGATCCCGGAGAATGAGCTTATCGAGATGGCCGGGGTGGCCATCGATCACAGGACCAATTCGCCGATATCGGACGCCGTCAATGCCACTTCGGTGCCGGGTATATTTGTTTGCGGGAACTCTTTCAAGGTATACGACCTGGCGGATTCCGTGACCGCGGACAGCGAACTCTGCGGCCGCATGGCCGCAATTTATTTGAGCAGACGATGACCAAAGAACTGGTGTGTATAGAATGTCCGGTCGGCTGCACTCTTTCCGTGGATTGGCAGGGGTGCGCGGTTACCAGAGTCAGCGGCAATAAATGTCCCAGAGGCGAAAAATACGCCGTTGAAGAGATTCAGAACCCGATGCGCATCCTGACGTCGGCGGTAGTCTGCGAAGGCCTGTCTTTGAAAATGCTCCCGGTGCGCACCGATCGGCCGATCCCCAAAGCCAGGTTAACAGACGCGATGCAGGCGGTCAGAGCCATGCGGTTGCGCCGTCCGGTGCGTTCCGGGGAAACCATAGCCGCCAATTTCCTTAACCTGGGCGTTGATCTTATCGCCACCCGCGACAGCACCTGATCAGCATGCCGAAAAAAAACCTTAGCCCGACACAAATCGCGCGGTTCCGGAAAACCGTATACGCGTATTATCGGAAACACCGGCGCGACCTGCCCTGGCGAAGAACAAGCGATCCCTACAAAATTCTGGTTTCCGAGATTATGCTGCAGCAAACCCAGGTAGACCGGGTGCAGGGCAAATACCGGGAATTCGTCAAAGCGTTTCCCACCGTACAGCGACTGGCTAAAGCGCCGCTGCGCCGGGTGCTGGCAGTCTGGCAGGGGATGGGATATAACCGCCGCGCCCTGGCGTTGCAGCGGATCGCGCAGGAGATCATTGCGCAACACCGCGGCAAGGTTCCCCGGGATATCCGGTCTCTGGACGCGCTTCCCGGTATCGGCCCGGCCACAGCCAGTTCGATCAGCGCGTTCGCATTCAACTTTCCGGCGCTTTTTATCGAGACCAACATACGCAGCGTTTTCATTCATCATTTTTTCAATGATTGTTCCTGCGTGCGCGATGACGAGATCCTGCCGCTTCTTGAGCAGGCTCTGGACCGGAAAAACGCGCATCACTGGTATTCCGCGCTGATGGATTACGGAGTTTCTTTAAAAAAGCGGTTCGCCAACCCCTCCCGGAAAAGCGCGCATTATTCCGCGCAAGGCGAATTCGCCGGTTCTGACCGGCAGTTGCGGGGCAGAGTCATCAAGTTGCTGGTAGCGCAGTCCCGGATGACGGAATCATCCCTGATCCGCAAGCTGGATTCCGCCAAGCCCCGGGCGCAGCGTATCCTGAAAACGCTGCGCAAAGAGGGGATACTCAAAAAACAAAGCGCGTGGTATACGTTGTGAGTCCGGAATGAACAAGGGTGCCGAGTGAATCAGCAAAGAGTTTTCAAACTGAACAATGCGTCAACAGCGCCGGGGCCGGTGGTGTACTGGATGAGCCGGGACCAGCGGGCTGCGGATAACTGGGCGTTACTGTTTGCCCAGACCAGAGCCCGGGAAACAAAACAGCCGCTGGCTGTGGTTTTCTGTCTGGCGCCGGAATTCCTCGGCGCCACGCTGCGGCACTACGATTTCATGCTCAAGGGATTGCAGGAAACCGCCGATGAACTCGACGCAAAACACATTGCTTTTTTCCTGCTCCAGGGATCACCTGACGCGCAGATCCCGCGGTTGCTTGCGAAATTGAAAGCCGGCTGCCTGGTCACGGATTTCGATCCTTTACGCGTCAAACGCCGCTGGAAAGCGGCGCTTTTGCGCCGGATCGGTATAGGCTGTTATGAAGTCGACGCGCATAATATCGTACCCTGCAGGCTGGCGTCTTCAAAACAGGAATTCGGCGCGTATACCATCCGCCCGAAAATCTGGAGACTGACGCCGGAATTCTGGGAAGAGTTCCCGCAGCTCAAGAAACATCCGTTCGGGGTATCCCTGAAGCCGGCGCAGATTCCCTGGGATAATATCTTGAGATCATTGCCCGTTGACCGCTCGGTTGCGCCGGTTTCCGGGTTGCGTCCGGGAGCAAAGGCGGCGGCGCAGAAATTGAGCGGATTTATCCGGAAAGGCCTGGCGACGTATCCGCAGGCGCGCAATGATCCGAATCTGCAGGGACAGTCCGGGCTTTCCGCCTATCTGCATTTCGGTCAGATTTCAGCGCAGCGAGTGGCCCGGGAAGTGCGCCGGGCCAGGGCGCCGGAAGAAGCCAAAGAGGTTTTTCTGGAGGAATTGATCATCCGGCAGGCGTTATCCGACAATTTCTGTTTCTACAATGACGATTACGATACTTCGCGGGGATTTCCTCTCTGGGCGAAGCGAACCCTGCTGGCGCATCGCCGGGATCATCGGGAATATCTCTATACGCAGGAGCAGTTCGATCAGGCCCGGACCCATGATCCGCTCTGGAATGCCTGCCAGCGGCAGATGCGCCTGACCGGAAAGATGCACGGGTATCTGCGTATGTACTGGGCCAAGAAAATACTGGAGTGGACGCGCTCTGCGGAACAGGCGCAGCGTATCGCCATTTACCTTAACGACCGCTATGAGCTCGACGGCCGGGATCCCAACGGTTATGCCGGGATCGCCTGGTCTATCGGCGGAGTGCATGACCGGGCCTGGGGAGAGCGGGCAGTCCTTGGAAAAATCCGTTATATGAGTTATAATGGATGCAAAGCCAAGTTCGACGTCAAGTTATTCACAGGCTGTCCGGGACTCCCTGTGGATAACTGCGGGGCGAGGGCGGGAGGCGGTTATGGCAACGCAAACCGATGAGGTTTTACGGCAAAGAAAGTCCGCGATCCATTTGATCCTGATGTTCGGCCTGGTCAGCCTGTTCGGCGACATCATTTACGAAGGCGCGCGCAGCGTCAACGGCCCGTATCTTAAGACTATCGGCGCCAATGCCGCGCTGGTCGGTCTGGTCGCCGGGATCGGCGAGTTCCTGGGATATGCCATCCGGCTGGTATCCGGGTATTTTGCCGATAAGACCAAAGCGTACTGGATTTTCACTTTTATCGGTTACGGCATGTTGATTACCGTTCCCCTGATGTCTTTGACCGGCATCTGGCAGATGGTAGCCGTGTATATCGTGCTCGAGCGCATCGGTAAAGCTATCCGCAGCCCGGCCAAAGACACTATCGTTTCCCAGGCGAGCAAACAGGTCGGCACCGGTTTCGGTTTCGGTCTGCAGGAAGCCATGGATCAGATCGGCGCCACAGTCGGTCCTTTGATCTTCACCGTGCTCTTTGTCTGGCTGGGACGGGGGAATAAGACGGTCGCGGATTACCAGAAAGGTTATGGCCTGCTCTGGCTGCCGTTTCTCCTGCTGATGGCGTGCGTCATTATCGCCTATTTGCGCGTTCCCGATCCCTCCAAACTCGAAGTCGCCCTGAACAAACCCAGGGAGCCGGATAAACTTTCTACGGTTTTCTGGTTGTATACCTTATTTTCATTTGTGGCTACCCTGGGATTCGTGAACTTCGTTTTGATCGGCTATCATTTGAAGGCGCAGAATGTGCTGCCGGACGCCCAGATCCCGTTTTTCTACGCTGTGGCCATGGCGATAGACGGCGTGGTCGCTTTGCTTATCGGAAAGGGGTACGATATTCTCAAAACCAGAATGAAGAATGAGAAAGCCGGTTTGTTCACGTTGATCGTGATCCCGGTTTTTTCCATTCTCATCCCGGTGCTCGGATTTACTACCAACGCAGCTTTTGCCATTACCGCCGTTCTGCTCTGGGGGGTGGTTATGGGCGCGCACGAAACCATCATGAAATCCGCGATCGCCGATCTGACCCCGCTTAAAAAACGCGGTACCGGCTACGGGATCTTCAATACCAGCTACGGCCTGGCCATGTTTTTCGGCAGCGCGGCGATGGGCTTCTTATATGACGTTTCCCGGCCGTCCTTGATCGTGGTCTCGGTAGCCCTGGAACTTATGGCTATTCCGCTTTTCTTTATGGTCAAGAACTCGGCAGGTAAAATCTAACTATGGCCCCGCATATCACAATTTTCGGTACGCGCATATTGAGCTATTCGATCTGTAATGCCGTTGCTTACCTGGCAGCGGCTTTTTTATTTTATCTCGAAGCTAAAAGGAAACAGTATCCGCTGGAGCCGGTGCTGCACGTGTTGTTCGGTTCTTTGCTGGGAGCGTTGATCGGAAGCCGGCTGGGATCGGCTTTTTTCGTTTACCCGGACTTCTTTACTCGAAATCCGCTGGCGATCTTGCTGCCGCAACTGGGAGGAAAGACCCTGGTAGGCGGATTGATCGGCGGTTACCTGGGAGTGGTGATCACCCGCAGGATCATCGGTTTCAGGCGTTCCACCGGCGATCTGTTCGCGCCCGGCGTTGCCCTGGGTATAGCTATCGGCCGGATCGGCTGTTTCCTGAACGGTTGTTGTTTCGGTCTGGAAAGCCATCTGCCCTGGGCGGTGAGTTTTAACGGGATTCCCAGCCATCCCGCGCAACTCTATGAGTCGATATTCAGCCTGGGATTATTTCTGATGATCTGGAAGCTGCGCACCGGGATCGCGGTTGAAGGGGATCTTTTTAAAATCTTCCTGTTCAGCTACGCGGCTTTCCGGTTTATGATCGAATTCCTGCGCGCCGACCAGGTCGGCGGGTGGGGGGGCTTGAGCATCGCGCAATGGATAAGCCTGGCGGTGCTTTGCCAGGTGGGGGAATATTTCCTGCAGGAGATCGAAAAAAGACGCGAGGAGAATGCATATGGGAAATGAGGTTCCCGCTGCGAGCACGTTCGAAAAGTATTGCGCTTTTCTGGCAGGATTCCTGGGTATTCCATGCTTTCTCGTATTGGTCCGTCTGATGAATTTTTTCTTCGCTTCGCGATCCTGGTGGGGACAATTGGGAGGCGCTTTTGCGACAGCCGCGCTGATTGCGGAGCCGGTGGCGCTTTTTGTCCTCGATAAAAAATCCCCCCTGGTCATGCACGGGGTCCGTTTGTTCTTAGTCGCTGTCCCGTTAGTTATCCTGGGCACGTGTCTATTGTTCCCGCAGCTTTTTTTTCTGCTGGTGGATTTCATGGGAGCGAAAAGATGAGGAATAAACTCTTTGATATGCTCGCGTCGAAAAAAATCTTTATCGTGGCGTGCGGGTTCCTTCTTCTGCCCGCGCTTTATACCTTCGACCTGCTGCTCTTTAACGCTATCCTGAATTCTTTTTTGAGCTTCTTAGTGCGCCCGGCAGGCGTGATCATGTTTGCGATTGTTGCGGCAGAAATAGCCGGGATAGTCGTGGTCTGCATTAAATTTCCGCTCATCTGGCTGGGATTAGGTATCTTTTTAATCGGCATCCCGCTGGCGCTTGTGGGAAGCTGTCTGCTCGCGCCGATCGCCGCAGGGGTGTTCGGCCTTTTTGGCAGATAACAGGGGGGTATGAACTGTGTTCAGACGATTGGCTTGGGGGATCATCATTCTGGTTGTCGGATATTACATCATCGCCAGCGGTTGCGCCTGGCTGACGTTTACCGCTGAAAATAACGTTGACAATGGGGGGCCGGTGATTCATGCTCCCCGGAAAACGTACTTTGTCAACTATGTGCAGGGCAAAGGTTTCACTACCGGGGACGCGGCGTTACTTAAGCAACGCAAGCAGTTCTATGAGGCGTTCAAGGTCCAGGTCGACCAGCGATTCATCATCAAAGGTTTCAGCCCCGCGGATTCCCCGTCCGAAGCAGGCGTTGTGCTGAAGATAAAGGTTTCTTTCTATAAGAAGAAATACGGGCAGATCTTTTTCGTGTTCTTTGTCCTGCCGATGAATCTGACCGAGACGGTCGACGGAGTGAAAATAGAAACCACCTACGGGACCGGCCGGGCTGCCCAGAGACGCACGTTTACCGGCTACTGGTACGATAGAAAGGATTTTATGGACTCTCTGATATGGCCGATGCTCAAGAGCATAGAGTAGATCGATGATCCCGGTCGCTCTGGCGGAAACGATTTTCAGGTTGTGCTGGTTCTTTCTGCTGTTGGTCGCGGTGAGCGCTCACCTCGCTTTTACCGGCGCGATCAAGCGCAAAGGGGATCTGACCACCAACGCGCTGGTTGCGCTTCCTTACCTGATCGTCTTCGCCTGTTTCACCTATCGCCGGGCAATGGGAACCTTTCCCGCCGTTGCCTGGCTGCAGTGCGCCGGGCTCATCCTGATGCTTTGCGGCACCGCGGGTTATTCGGTGTCCATTTTATTCTTGAGACGCAACTGGGCGGTTTCCGCCGCGGTAAAAGAAGGTCATACGCTGGTCACCCGCGGTCCGTATCGCTTTGTCCGGCATCCCATGTATTTTTTTATCATGCTGGTGATCGCGGGTTCAGGGCTGCTGATCTCGAACTATCTTATTACCGCGGCACTGCCCCTGATATTCCTGATCTATCTCCGGCGGGCGCGCCAAGAAGAAGAGCTGTTGCGCCGGGAACTGCCCGGGTACAGCGCTTATTGCAGGAAGATCCGGATGTTGATTCCCGGAGTGTTCTAGTGACCATAAAGAAAGGAAGGACAGGATGTCTTCTGAAAATGGCGATACCAGGCGGGATGCCGTGAAGTTCCTGCTCAAAATCATCGGATGGCTGATCGTTGTCGGCGCCGGAGGATATGTGACGTTGATTGCCGGGATCGTGATCTTTTCCTGGTCGCCTGCCGGGATCCCCTTGTTTTGTGCAGCGGCGCTGATTGCATTGTATCTGGTTTTTGCCTCCTGGCGCAAAGACAGGAGCTGGAAAGGTGTGATCAGAGGGATCGCGATCGCGATGGGCGCGGCGATCGTTCTGTTCCCGCTGATCGTATTCGGAACCTGCTCGATGGTTCGATTATGAATCCTATCCCGCAATCCCCGCACGTCCTGAAGACCGGGTTGCTTGACCGGACGCAAAGCATCTGTCCGGTGTGCAAGAAGACCGTGGATGCCGATCTGGTGCTGGTTGACGGCCGGGTGTTGATGACGAAGCGGTGCGAACAGCACGGCAGGTTCGAATCGCTGGTTTCTTCCGACGCGCAGATGTATCAGCGCAGCCTGGCGCACGATCAGCCCGGGAAGAAGCCGCGGCAGTTCGCCACCCAGGCGGCTAAAGGATGCCCGGATGACTGCGGGATCTGCCCGAACCACCAGCAGCATACCTGCGTGGCTTTGCTGGAAGTATCCGACAATTGCAATTTATCCTGCCCGTCCTGCTACGCCGGCAGCGGCAGCCGGCCGGCGCGCTATCTCGATCTGAAGACCGCGAATTTCATGCTCGACCGCTATCTCGATTATGAAGGCCGGCCCGAGGTGTTGCAGATCAGCGGAGGAGAGCCTACCCTGCATCCCGAGCTGTTCTCTCTGATCAAACTGGCGCATGCCAAAAGGATCCGGCATCTCATGCTCAACACCAACGGGGTGAGAATGGTGGAGGATCGGGAATTCGTCAAAGAGCTGGCTGACGCGAATATCGAAGTGTACTTTCAGTTCGACGGATTCGAGCCGCAGATCTACCAGAAACTGCGCGGCGGCGCCGCGGTGCTCAAACTCAAATTGCAGGCGCTCGATGCGCTGGCGAAATATCATATTCCCACCACGCTGGTCACCACGCTGGCCCGGGGGGTTAATGAAGATCAGATCGGCCGGATCATCAGCTTCGGCGTGGAAAACCGTTTTGTCCGGGGGATCACCTTTCAACCGATCATCTTCGTGCAGGACGGATTGGTTTTCGATCCGCTGGACCGTTTGACCCTGCCGGATGTGGTCAAGGCGATCGACGCGCAGACGCAGGGGCTGTTCCGTGTGTCGGATTTCGTGCCCATGCCCTGTCCGCATCCGACCTGCTGCAGTTTGACCTATGCGTTCATTAAAGGGGGCCGGGTTACGCCGGTCACCCGTAAGGTCGATGTGGAGAAATATCTGGATTATTTTTGCAACAGGATCATTGCCAGTCCCGCCGGTCTGCTGCGCAAAGCTCTGGAAGGTCTCTGGTCGGCTTCCGCTACCTTTAACTCCACCGATGTGCTTAAGGATTTCGCCTGCGTATGCGGGATCCCTTTCAGCCCGCATATCCTGCAGGAGTTGAAGGACAATGTGATCAGGATCATGGTCAAGCCGTTCATGGACGCGTATACCTTTGATTTTAAACGGGCTAAAAAATGCTGTATTCACGTTCTGCAGACGGATGGACGACTGATCCCTTTCTGCGTCTACAATAATATCTTGAGGCCGCGCGCGCATGCCTGATATGATCCGGAATATCCTGGAGTTTTTTCTCGCCTTGAGCGTTTTGTTCCTGGTCATCGCTTTTGTATGCCATTATTGCCTGCGCTGGATCGCCGTGGACCGGATGGCGCTGGTTTTACAGCGGAAATGGTTCGGACTGGGCAATCTGGCTGCCGCCTTGATCGGCGCAGTGACGCCGTTTTGCGTCTGTACCACCATTCCGTTCTTTACCGGCATACTCCAGGCAGGAGTGAGTACCCATATCGCGGTATCGTTTCTGCTGGCGTCTCCGCTGGTGAGCATATCCGGCGCGGCGTTGATCGCGTATCTGTTCGGTTTCAAGTTTACCCTGGTGTACATCGCGACGGTAGTGCTCTTTTCCGTGCTGGGAGGAATGCTGGTGCGCTGGCTCGGGATGGAGGGAGAGATCGCCCCTTCCATCGGCAAGCCCCCGGCGCAGACCGGGACGTCCGTACGCTCCAGCGCCGGTTTTGCCGCCCGGCTTTTTAAAAGCCTGTTCATACCTCTGTTAGCCGGCGCGCTCATTGCCGGAGTGATCCATAATTATATTCCGGTGCAGTTCGTGCAGTCTTTGAACCGGTATCCGGTCTGGATGACCATCCCCGCGGCAGCCCTGATCGGGTTTCCCCTGTATTCCAATATCGCGGTGCTGGCGCCCATCAGTTTTTCGCTGGTCGAGAAAGGGTTGCATCCGGGTGTGGTCATGACCTTTATCATGTCCGGGGGGGGAATGAGTTTCCCGACGGCCCTGGTGCTGCATAAGCTGCTTAAAGCCCGGTTGTTCGGGTATTACCTGATCTATACGTTCGTTTTTTATTGCGTGTCCGGATTCATTTTCTGCCTGGTGAGGTAAACGTGTTCATCCAATGGCTCAAGCGATTGATGCGGCCGGCATTCGCCGCGCCCCGGGGCGTGCTGCTGTACGGTACGGTCCAGGAAGTGATCAAAACGCATAAATTTCTCGAGACCGAAGGTTTCCAGGTCCGGTTGATCGCTCCGCCGCCTGAATTCCGGGTCGGCTGCGATCTGGCGATAGAGTTCAACCTGCTGGAACAGGAAACCGTGGAAGCCCTGATCCGGCAGCGGGGATTCATTCCTGCGCGGACCGTTTCCACCAGAGAGATGCTTCCGGACGTTCTCAAGCGCACGCTGATCGTGGAGCTCGACGGATATCTGATGGCCCGGGCCGGGAATATGAAGATCACCATGGATAAAACGACGCATAGTATCGTGAATATCTCCGGCGGCGGTTGTCCGGACATTCCTTATGTCGCCGGTCGATTATGCCGGTGTAAGATAGAAGAAGCGGCTGATCCTATCGCGCTGGGCAACAGCTTATGCACGTATTTGCTGCAGATCGCTTTTGACGCGCTTAAACAGAAGGCGGCCATTCCATGTTAGTGTTGATCGGGACGGTTCCCGCGGACACGGGTTTGTATGCGGGAAAATGCCGGTTGCAGGAAAACAGTTTGTATGTGGGAGATAGCTGTCTGCCGGTCGAACGCGGTACCGCGGCGATGGCTGCGGCGGCAGCCCGGGTATGCGCTTTTTACGGACAGGAAAGCCCGGTGTGCATATTCGGCGGCGATCGCGCGGACGGCAGAGGAACGCAGCTGATCTTCGAACACGCCGGCGCGCATCTTGAGGATTACGCGCCGCAGGTCGTGGCGCTGCATTATATGTTTCCCAAAGTCGTGTTCGGAAAACCGTTCCTGGACGCGATCGGTTCTTTACGGGTGAGACCTCAACTGATCGCTGACGCGGGAGGGATGTATCTTTTCAAGACCATCGGCCGGGCTTTTGAGTTCGACGTGTTCACTCCGGATGAAGGAGAGTTGTATTTTCTGGCGGATGAACAGGCTGCCCATCCGCTGTATGTCCGGCAGGAATTGCTCGATCAGGGGCTGTCCCGGGAAACCCTGGTAGAAACGGCTTATCGCAAGCGGACTACCGCCCGGGTAACCGTGGTTAAAGGCGCAATCGATTATCTGTATCAGGATGGCCGTAAGGTCAAAGAGGTGAGCAGTCCCGGTATCCCGGCCATGGAAGCTGTGGGCGGTACCGGCGATACGATAACCGGGATGCTCGCGGCTTTTCGTTATTGCCGGATCGCGGACGGCGACTATAAAGCGCTGGTTTTGAACCGGCGTATCGGTCAGGAGATACGCTGCACTCCGGCAACCCAGATCGCCGAATTTATCAAGGCTATCCCCGCGGCATTGGAGAAGTATGAGCGTACAACCGGCTAGACACTGGTCTTATCTGATCACCGGGCCGTTATTGGCTATGCTGTTGATCGTGTTCTGGATATTCGATCGACAGTTCCTTACCCCGCAGGCCACCGCCGTGACCCGGCTGCTGGAAAGCCCGGTCCTGACCTTTGGTTTGATACTGGCGGGCGCGTATATCAGCGCTTTTCTTTCCGGTGATTTCGATATCCGCGCGCCGTTGACCTATGAGCCGCTGCTCTTCGCTTTCGGCGGAGGGCTGGTGATGGGGTGCGGGGCGGTGCTGGCAGCCATGTCCGTGCATTCAGTGGTTTTGTTCAACCTGGCCGGTATTTTCAACCTGACCGCGTTTATGGCCACTAAAGGCTGGATCTACGCTTTTTGTATGATCGCCGGCGGGTTCCTGGGCTCGCGGTTTTTCGTGTATCTGACCCTGAAGACCGCGGATGCCAGGAAGAATTTTTTCATTCCCCGCGGGTTGCAGGAAAAGAAAGGACAGCGGATCATTTTCTATGCGTTCGCGGCGATATTCCTGGCGATGCTGGCAGTCAAATTGTCGTTCGCCAGAGCTGCCTTACCGCAGAAGCATGCGCTGGCCGCAGCGGTGTTGCTGTTGATCGCCTTCGGGGCGATCACCGAGCGCGGCACCGTCTGTATGTCCAGCATGCTTAAAGAATGGTTCATTGCCCGGTCCTCCTATGTCTGGAAGACCGTCCTGTTCACGATTATGTGCCTGGCGGCGCTGTATCAACTGGGGCTGTCAGCCGGGTGGTATCAACCTGCAGCTCTGGAAACGGATGTCGGTAACAGCCGGTTGCTGGCGATCGGCTCTTTCCTGATGGGCGTCGGATTTATCTTTGCCGACGGCTGTTTTATCGGAAGCTTATGGAAAGCCGGCCAGGGGAATATCGTCAACTGGGTCGGTATCTACGGCATGCTTCTGGGGATTGGGGTTACCCGGATCGTCCTGCCCGGAGTTTTACCCGCACAGCAGGTCGCTGCCGGGTGGCGCATTCCCGGTTCGTTGACTGCCTGGTTGCCGGCGGGGATTTTTCTGGCGGTGCTCTGGAGCCTGGGAATGATCCTTTTTGCCGTATTCAGAAGCAGGAAATACCATTATTGATCCGGAGGCTGCGCATGTCTTCGAAAGTTAATCGTATTGTGTTACTGGTATTGTTCTGTACCGCGATCATTACCGGTTTGTTCCGTAATAATGCGCGGTTCGTTTCGCAGATCGTACCGGCGGTGCTGGGAGAGCCCTGGCAGGAAAGTATTCCCCGGCCGAAGCTGATCGAATTCGAGGCGGACGGATACGCCTATCAGCTGATGCCGGTGGCCGACTATACCATCAACGCTCTGGTAGTGAGCAAGAAAGACTATCGGGTGTTCAGCATCAATAAGACCGACCAGTTGTTTCCCTACGATCTTTGCTTGATCTGGGGCTCCAATGTCAAGAACCGGGTGCACCAGGAGCGTTCGGTAAAATTTGCCCAGGATTGCCGCTGGTGCACGGTGCAGTGGCGGGGGCAGGTGGCTTTCGACTTTAACGGCCTGGCGAACACGCATGTATTGCTTAAGGAAAAACAGCCGCGCCGGCTGGTCAAATCCCTCGTGGTCGGGGATCAGGTGATGCTTAAAGGCAAGCTGGTCAATGTCAAAGCCCGGCTGACCGGCAAGGGCGGCACCTATGACCCCAAAGAATTCACCTGGAATACCAGCCTTTCCCGAACCGATCAGGGCGCAGGTGCTTGTGAAGTCATGTTTGTTGAAGACGTGCAGATCCTGCGCAAGGCGAATGTCGCGACCGGCATCCTGCACCTGATTTCGTTCTGGGCGCTGGTCGCGTTGATCGGTTGGAACGTGTTGCGGATTTTCATTGCCTGACGTCGGTTTTGGAGTAAAATAAGAGTGGATGAAGGCGTATTCTTTACACCCGGCACAATCGGAATATGTGCCGGTGTTGTCCCCGTGGACAAGGAGGTTCTACAATGATCGCGGCAGTAATCCTGGCGGTGCTGATCGGTATCAGCTTCATGTGGGTGGCGTTTTCCTATAACAAGCTCATTCTTCTGAAGAACGAAACGCTCAACGGCTGGAAACAGATAGACGTGCAGTTAAAGCGCAGATATGACCTTATTCCCAATCTTGTGGAAACCGTCAAAGGCGTGATGAAATTCGAGCAGGAGACCCTGACCAGAGTCATCGAAGCCAGGAACAAAGCGGTTTCCGCGCAGGGAGTGGCCGAAAAAGCGGTGCAGGAAAATATGCTTACCGGCGCGTTGCGTCAGTTATTCGCTCTGGTGGAAAGTTACCCGCAGCTCAAATCCAATGACAATGCCGCGAAACTTCAGGAAGAACTTATCTCTACCGAGAACCGCATCGGTTTTGCCCGGCAGTTCTACAACGATATCGCCACTAAATTCAATATTGCGCAGCAGTCTTTCCCGACCAATGTCATCGCAGGAATGTTCGGGTTCAAGAACGCGGAGCTGTTCGAAGTGGCCGGCGAACAGGAAAAACAGGCGCCCAAAGTCGATTTGAACCTTAATAAGTAAACCGTCTATTATCCGAAGGAGGCAACAAGTGGCGAAACGTATCGGTGTCGCGGTATGCATTGCCGCAGGCTTATGCTTGCCGGCGGTAAGCCTGGCAGGGGCGCGCGGAGAAGCGGTAAAAGCGCAGCGTCAGGCGCAAAAAGAAGAACGCAAAACTTTCCAGCAGGAACAAAAGCAGGAAAACCAGGAATTCCGCCAGTCGCTCAAAGGCATGTCTCAAGACGACAAGCACGCTGCGATGAAGACACATCAGGAAGAACAGTATCAGGATCGCAAAACGTTTACCGCGCAGCAGCATGAGGAGAACAAAGCTGCGTTGACCCGGGCTCTGGCGAATAATACGAAACTCACTCAAACGCAGAAAGATGAGCTCGTCAGCACGTTCGAGAGCCAGTATCAGGAGAATACCGCTTTCCGCGATGCCCGGTATTCCGAAAGAGTGGCGTATCTCGAACAGGTGGCCGCGGATACTTCGCTGACCCAGGAACAGAAGAAGGCCAAGCTCAAGGAATACGCTGCGCAGGAGAAGGTTGCACTCAAGTCTCATCAGGAAGAGCAAAAGACCGAGCGTAAAACGCTGCGGAAGGAGATCCGTGCCGAGGTCAAGGCTGCGGCGCAGAATCAGACCTCTTCCGGCAATTGATCCGGGTTGATCGACGTAAGACAACAGGGAGGGACTATGGCGAAAAAAATCCTGATTGCTGATGATGAAGAACAGATCCTTGATGTTCTGTCCCGGCGGCTGATTAAAGAGAATTTCGAGGTTTGCGCGGTCTCGAAAGGCAAGGAAGTGCTTGCCGAAACGGCCCGGTTCCGGCCGGACCTGATCATTCAGGACATCGTGATGTCCGATACCGACGGGTTTACCGTGGCTATGGCGATCCGAGATGATGAAACCCTGCAAAGCATTCCCATAATCTTCATGACCGGTAAGGACCTGACCTACGACGCAATGGTGAAAAAAGTCGGATCTATGGCGTTCTGTGATTTTGTGATCAAACCCTGCACGTTCGAGGAGTTGCTGGAAAAGGTCCGGAAAGCCCTCGGTTAAGTCTTCCTGAATCAGAAGTTGCTGGCGCGTATGACGGTCGGAATCCTGCATATCTCGTTGTTTATTCCGGAAAGCGACTCTTTGAAATCGAAGCGGATGGTCATGCATAGTATCAAGGCCAGGCTGCGAACGCAATTCAATGTCGCGGTCGCCCAGCTTGAAGACGGGGATAAATGGCAAAAGGCCGCGCTGGCGGTAGTGGGCGTAGAGAAGAGCCGCGATCATATGAACAGCGTGCTTTCGGAGATCGTCAATTTCGTCGAGCGGTATTACAGCGTGCATTTGATCGACTACGAGATGGAATTCCTGTGATATGAGAAATCGTGGAAAAGCAGTCAAGTACGGCATCGGTATTATCATAGCGGCGCTGGCAGCGGTATTCCTGTTCAATCTGATCAACGAGAAGAAAGCGTTGAAGCAGATTATCGAGCGCCTGACCGCTGACTCGCGCGTCGCGCACGTGCTGGTTTCCGACGTTAAAACCTCGCCGCAGACCGGCAAAACGCTGACCACCATCAAGTTCATGGAGTTTGACGCCGCGCAGCGGCCGCTGCCGCCGAAATATTTCACCTTCTCCGCGAATATCATCCAGTTCCAGTCTCTGGTGATCCGGTTTGACGATTTTCTGGTCAAGAGCGGACATCCGCTCAAAGGGAAAAGCGCCTATGTTTTCATGAAGGTATTCGCTTTGAACGGAGACCGGGCGGAGGTTTTCGAGCTGAATAAAATCGCCGAAGTCCCTTCCGGGTACCGGATTGAGGGCATGGATCGAACGCTTGAGCGCAGGCTCTGGCGGAAGTTCTGGGACTATGCTCTGGATGCCAGGCAGGCGAAAAGCGTGGGCATCAAGAATGCGCAGGTGGAAGCGCCGGGCACAAAATTCGTTCCCGGCGTGATCTATACCATCGTGATCGAGCATGACGGCGGCATGCGCATCGATACCCAGGAGTTGCCCAGAATACTTAAAGGTGAACGGCTGAATTTCTGATTCCCAGCGTCTTGTAAACCGGGAGGGGGTTGTGAACAATGGCAGTCCCAGAAAAGCTCGCGCGCTTGTTTCTGGGATTTTTGTTTTTTGTTGCGTGCTGACGATGGTTGCTTCCGGGATCGCCGCTTCTGTCCCGTCCCTGCAGTGGAAACGGCTGCATGAAGAAGCCGACCGGCGTACCCTCGATGAGAACTATTCCCTTCCCCGGACACTGCCGCAGCTGGGATCGGTTGACGACTATTATATATTCGGGTTGATGTGTCTGAACCGCTATAACGATAGCCTGGCGCAGGAGGCTTTTTCCGCTGCGGCGGCTTTGCGCCCGGGGCTGCCGGAAGTGCGCTGGGCTCAAGCGGAGCTGCTGCGCCGCAAACATAAACTTACCGAAGCTGTCCCGATTCTCACGGATCTGATCAGGGACTATCCGGACTATTCCCCGCCGTATCTGACCTTAGCCTATATCAAATATATCCAGCTTGATTTCGGCGCCTGCGAACGTCTGGCCCTGCAGGTGATCCGGCAAGGGCCGAAAAACGTGGATATCAGTAACTACGCCCGCGCCTATGTCATTTACGCCGGCGCCAAAGGAGTGCTTGCTTACTATGGTGGCCCGTTCTCTAAAGTGATCAACGGATCACAGATCCTTTCCAATCTGCGCCGGGCCGAACGGTTGCGCAGTCAGTGCCCTTCCGTGTGGTGGGGATACGGCAGTTATTATCTGCTCTCGCCGGCATTCCTGGGCCGCGACCTGGATAAAGCTAAAGAATATTTCGAGCGCACCATCACTTTCGAGCCCCTGTTCGCCGACGCGTATGTACGTCTGGGGCAGGTATATCAGTTGCGGGGGGATGTGAAGACATTCCATGCTTACCTGGACAAAGCATTGGAGATCGATCCCCGGAATGAGTTGGCTCTGGATATCAAGAGCGGTTCCTGCAATTTCATCTGCGTGGACAAAGAGAAAGATTGATATGGCAGGATCTTCCCGGTTCGGATTGATCGCGCGCGCGCTGCGCCTGCCCTTCATGACAGCCAGCGTTCTGCCGTTTATCTACGGGTCGCTTCTTTCGGAGTACCGGTTCCGCCCGGCCGTGTTTGTGCTTGGTCTGGGCGCGGTGATATGCACCCACCTGTATGCAAACCTGCTTAATGATTATGCCGATTCGCGCAGCGGGCTGGACTGGCAGGATACGCGCTGGTTCGTTTTTTTCGGCGGTTCCAAAGTCATCCAGCAGGGATTGCTGCCTGAACGCTGGTTTCGTACGGTTGCCCGGGGTTTCGGCATTGCTGCGGTATTGTGCGTCGCGGCCCTGGCTTTTGTGTTGCGCTCGCCGCAGGTTGCAGGCTATTTTCTGGCGATCGGGTTCCTGACCCGGGCATATTCCGCGCCGCCGTTCAAGCTGTCTTATCGCGGAATGGGGGAAGTGGCGATTTTCATCCTGTTCGGTCCGGCGCTGGTGATGGGCGGTTTTTTTATCCAGACCGGGGTGTTCCCCTCGATCAAAAGTTTCCTTCTCGCGCTGCCTTTCGGATTCCTGACTACGGCGATACTTTTTGTCAATGAGATCCCGGATTTCCCCCAGGACAGCAAAGCCGGCAAGAAAACCTGGGTGAGCATCTCCGGCCAGTCGCAGGCATTCATCGTTTATTATGCGTTGATCGGTCTGGCCTATCTCTATATCCTGTTTAATTGCCTGCTGGGGAACGCGGGCGTGTTCAGCATGAGCTCGCTGGGAATGATCCCGCTGGCGTGGCAAGCCGGCCGGATAGTCAAGCGGCACTATCAGGATAAACGACTGTGCATGCGGGCTTCGCAGTTGACGATCATTATCCAGACAGCGACCAGCGTAGTCCTGCTCATCGACGCCTGGTTGAAGTGGAGAAGATGAGGAGAGCGGTATGATCACCCGGTGTTGTTTTAAACGCGGCAAAGCGAAGAAGGTCGCGATCATCGGAGGAGGGTTCGCCGGAGTGCAGGCGGCGATAGCGTTATCCTGCTGCAGGCGACTGGAAGTCGCATTGATCGATAAGGGGGCGTTTTTTAATTTCCTGCCGTTGCTTCCGGACACGATCGGCCGGGGCTTGTCTGTCCGCCACCTGGCGTATCCTCTGGTAAATCTGTGCAAGCGCTACGGGATCTGTTACGCCGAGGCGGATGTGCAGCATCTGGATCTGGAGAAACGCAAGATTTTCTGCAGCGGCACGGATTTCGATTACGAATATCTGATTATCGCCAGCGGCTCACAGACCAATTTTTACGGCAATGAATCGTTGAGCAGAGTCGCCTTTAAGCTCGACGACGTATCCGACGCGGCGGCGATCCGCAAGAGCCTCGCCGCGCGCCGTCCGGAAACATTCATCGTCGCGGGAGGAGGTTATACCGGGATCGAAGTGGCGACCAATCTGCGCTTGTTGACGCAGCGTCAGGCTGCGTCCGGGCAGGGAGCTTTCCGGCGTATCGTGGTCGTGGAGCGCGCCCCGTCTATCCTGGGGCCGTTGCCGTCATGGATGAAGGATTTTGTTAAAGCGAACCTGGAGCGGATGCGGATCGAGATACGCACTGATGCCACTATCCGGGATGCGCAGGGGGAAACCGTCGATCTTTCCGGCGGAGAACATTTTGAGCGCGCCATGCTTTTCTGGGCCGGCGGGGTGCAGACCGCCGGTTTTATTCAAAGTCTGGCGGAAGAGAAGAATCCGCAGGGTCGTATCAAGGTGGATGGATTTCTGCGCCTGCGCGACAATGTCTTTGTGGCCGGAGATGCCGCTCTGGTTTCTTACCGGGGCGCGCCCCTGCGTATGGCAGTGCAATTCGCTCTCACTCAAGGCGCGCACGCCGCGCGTAATCTGATGCACATCGAGATGGGAGAGCGGTTAAAGCCGTATCGACCGGTTGACCAGGGGTATATCATTCCCATGGCCAACAATAATTCCTGCGGCGCGGTATTCGGGCGCGCAGTGCGCGGCCGGCTGGCGACAACGCTGCATTATATAATGTGTATTTACCGCAGTTACGGGTTGAGAAATAAGCTCGGCGTTTTGAATCGGTTAACCAGGAGGTCCCTATGATGCACAGTCTGGCTATTCTTGTTTTACGCGTTGCCGTGGGCGCCACCTTCATCATGCACGGTTCACAGAAAGTGTTCGGGGCGTTCGGCGGACCGGGAATTCCGGGTTTTGCCAAGTTCCTGGGATCTCTGGGAGTGACGCCGCCGATGTTCTGGGCGTATGTCGCTGCCTACGCGGAATTCGCCGGCGGGCTCCTGGTGTTGCTGGGCGTTTTTTCCCGGGGAGCGGCATTTTTACTGCTGGCGGTCATGTGCGTGGCGGCCTGGAAAATTCATCTCTCCAAAGGGTTCTTTCTTTCCGACGGAGGCTATGAATTCGTGTTTGTGCTCGCCGCGGCGTGCGTCGCGCTCATACTGCTGGGCGCCGGCAAGTACGCTTTGATCAAAGACCTCTAGCGGACCACGGCAGCGTCCCCGTTGCTTTTTTCTTCAAACGTGTTACAATGACCGATATGAAAAAATTCCTCATGCGCATTTTTACCTGGCAGGTGAAGCTCGGGATCGTCCTCGTGGCGTTTTCCGCGCTGGGGTATTATATCCATTACCGGATATTTCATGATCTTCATCATATCGTCCTGTATCTGGTCGGGGATATCGCTTTTGTCTTCGTGGAAGTGCTGATGGTCACGCTCATTCTGCACGAACTCCTGGCGTACCGCGAAAAACAGCATCTGCTCAAGAAGTTGAACATGGTGGTCGGCGCTTTCTACAGCGAAGTGGGAGGGGAGCTGCTCAAACAACTCTCGGCTTTTGACCCCGGCTGCGGCGACCTGGCGCGCAAACTGGTGGTGCGGAAGGACTGGACGACTGCGGAATTCCTGAAGCTGCGGGCTGAAGTCAGGCGCTACGCCTGTTCCATCGACGCCAAACGCTCGAGCCTGGAAGAGTTAAAATGCTTCCTCCTGGATAAGCGCGTATTCCTGGTCAGATTGCTGGAAAACCCCAGCCTGCTGGAAAACGAATCCTTCACTACCTTGCTCTGGGCGGTGTTCCACCTTACCGAAGAGCTCGGTCATCGCAAACAGCTCAAGCAGCTGCCGGAGCCGGATTATCAGCATCTGGCCAATGATATAAAGCGCGCCTATCTGCAACTCATCTCGGACTGGTTGGGATACTTGAGCCACCTGCAGACGGATTATCCGTATCTGTTTTCGCTGGCCCTGCGCACCAATCCTTTCGATCCCGCCGCCTCCGTCGAAATAAAATAGCAGAGGCTTTATTTTACTCCTGCAAAATTATGTCGCGATGAGATATGGTAGCCGTGGTCTGGCTGCCTCCCGTATGGAAATAATCCAGAATCGGTATCGCTTTGGGAGCGTCAAAAGCCATTTGCGCCAGATTCGGTTTCTCACTATCCATCTTCGCTACTTTGTCCAGGAACGTCTGCGCTTCCCGGGTGATCGTGCCGCCGGCAGAAACGATCGCATTCTTGATCTGTTCCACGAACGCCTGCGGAGTGCGGGTGATGATCTGTGTTCTGCCTTCGGCGGTTGTATTGATCTGTACATCTGCCGCCGACGCTTTGTTGAAACTGTTGCCGCCGTAATTTCCTGCCGGCATGGTCTTGGATTGCGTTGAACCGGGATTGCCGAACTGCTGCGCAGCTGAACCGGTCCCGCACAATCCTACCAGTAACGCCAGAAGCGTTAAAACGGATTTTCTCATTTTTCTCCCCCTTGGTAAGATATTCGTAGCCGGCTAAAGGATAGCATGGCAATCCGGCCAATTCAATCCTCTGGCGGGGATGTTCTGCAACCGCTTTCTTGACGGTGCGTTACGCCAAGCAAAACCTCCACGAATCGCTTGAATTGTGCTATAATCCAGAGTATGAAACGATCGATCACCACACTATTCATGGCGCTCATCTTGTTGAGCCTGGTTTCCTGCGCCCGGCGGCAGCCGATGATCAGGGATATCTTGAAAGCCGACTCGCCGGATAATACGTATGAACGTACGCTTAATGTGTCGGCAGAAGATCAGGCTAAACCGATTCTTGCCTATCCCAGCCAGAATCGTCCGGGTACGGGTTCTCCGGAAGATTAGTTGCATTGTGCGGGGAACAAAGCGCGGCCTTAAAATTCATATTGCGCAACCCATTGGATATGATAGAATTATGAAAACGCCTGTCAAATATGAGAAAAAGAACAATCGCAAGCATAGTACTACTGCTGCTTCTTACGGGTTCCTTTTTCTTCCTGGGTAAAGCGAGCAGATTCCTGCTTATCCGTAAACTGGAAGTACTTACCCGCCAGAAAATTTCTCTTCAGTCTGTCTCTTACCGATTCCCCCTGTCTTTTCGTTTGAACAATCTGGCTATCGGAGATGGTTTTCGCGTGCAGCAGTTATATGTCGAACCGGTTTTCTCCAGTTTGTTCAAGGGCAATCCGTATTTCACCCGGGTGGAAGCGCTTAAACCGGTCGTGCTCATCAAACGTCTGCCTGTTTCTCAACAGCAACGGCAAGGCTTGCGTCTGTCGATAGTGCCGGCTCATCACATCGTCATTCGCGATGGCGAGATCGAACTATCCGACCGGGCAGTAGCTGCCCGGGAGGTAAAGTTTCAAGTCAAGCGTATTGATGCCGTGATCACCGGTTTAAGGCAGTCGCTCTCGCCGGGCATTATCCGTTACGCTATCAACGCGCAGGTGTGCTGGCCCGAGACAGAACCCGGTTCTCTGAAGATCGACGGCTGGCTGGATCAACAGGCGAAAAACATTCGGGCCCGGGTGGCGTTCCGGGGCATTGACGGGATATTCTTCTATCCTTATTATCAAAGTAAGATTGATCTGGCTAAAGCGCGATTCAAAGAAGCGGTTTTCGATTTTACCGGAGATATTTCCGGAGCGGATAATCGGGTCGCCGCGGATTGCCGGTTGGAACTTGTCCGGCACAGCTTTCTTCCTTTAGCCCCGGGCGAAGAACAGGGGAAGCCGGAGAAAACCGCGCGGTTGCTGCTGGATATTTTCCGGAATCTCGATAATGGCAGGATCCTGCTTGATTTCACTCTGCATTCCTCCCTGGATAATCCCCGCATCGATTTGAAACCCTTGCAGTCCGCGCTGGAAGATAAGATCAACCGCGGGATAAAGATCGAGACAGTGCAAGTCGAAGATGCGGTGATCCTGCCGCAGAAGATCATCAAGGGGACGGTTAAGAAGGTTTCGGAGCTCTCACAGTCTGTCGTCGGCAACGCCGTTGACTGGGGGAATCAGCTTAAGTCGGCGATCATCGATACTTTTATCAAAGTCAAACCGGTGGACGCGCCCCGGTCCAATCGGGAAGGAGAATAAATGCGTTTCAAGCTGATCGCGGAGAATAAAAGCTTCAAGCTTCTTTGGACCAGCCAGATCGTCGCTTCTCTGGGCGACAGAATCACGCAGATGGGGTTGTTGAGCGTGCTTTTATTCAGCGCCCGGGATGACGGGAGTAAAGTGGCGTTAATCACGTTCTGTACCCTGCTGCCCTTTACGCTCCTGGGGCCGCTGTTCGGCGTTATCGCGGACCGCCTTTCGCGCAAAAAGCTGATGATCAATGCGAATTTCCTCCGGGCAGTGCTGGTGGCGCTGGTGCCGGTTATCTGGGCGATGGCTAAGAGCAGCCTGGTGATCCTGCCGATTGTATTTCTGCTCGGCGCTTTCGCCGCATTGTTCGCTACCGCCAAATCCAGCCTGATAGTCAATCTCGTTTCTAAAGACGATCTGGTCGAAGCCAATTCCATTATGGCGACTACCGGGACGGTGATTACGCTGGTCGGAACATTGATTGCCGGATCCCTGATCAAAGGAACCGGCGCAACCGCGGGGTTCTTCGTCAACGCGGCGGCGTATTTCGCTTCCGCGGTATTGATCTTCAAGGTGTCCTGCCCGCAACCGCAGCAGGAAGGCCGGCCGGCGCTTACTTTCAACGGCGTCATCGATGATTTCAAGACCGGATTGGGATATATCCGCCGCCGCAAGGTCTTACGCAACCAGATTTCCTTAAGCAACATGTTTGCCGTTATCAGCGCGTTCGGCTATATCCTGGTTTTGAACTACGGTTCGCAGCACCTGCGTATCGACGAAATCGGGCTGGGGTGGCTGCTTTCCAGCCTCGGGTTCGGAATGATTCTCGGCGCTTTGATCCTGTACAAGCGCAAAGACAAAGTCAATTTCAACCGGGCGTTATACGTGTCGTTTCTGATCATCGGGGTGTTTTTGAGTCTTTTCTTCGTTGCTCCTGGTTATTACACCTCGCTGCTTATTTTATTCTGCCTGGGCGTGGGAGCGTCGATCCTGCCGATCACGATGGATACCATCGTCAACCGGATCAGCCCGGATGAGATCAGGAGCAAGATTTTTTCCGTGCGTGCGGCGATATCCAACGCCGTATTCCTGATTTCGCTTTTGGTGGTGGGATGGCTGATCAAGGTCGCGCCGGTGACGCATATCTTCACCGGCCTGGGTGCTTTGAGCCTGGCGGTTTTCCTCATGATTTACTGCGAGAACCGCCGCTGGGGATATCAGCTTACCCGGCTCACGGTCAAAGCGATGATGCGGTATATGTTCAGCCTGAAAGTTACGGGATTGGAGAATCTTCCGAAAACGCGCCGGGTTATCCTGGCCGGCAATCATACCAGCGTGCTCGACGGGATCATCGTCGCCAGCGCGTACCCGGGGAGGGTGTACTTCATGGTCGCCGATAACAGCTTCAAGATCATGCCCTGGGGATGGGTGCTTAACCGGATGGGATATATTCCGGTCAAGCGCGGGGGGTTTAACAAGGACTCGATCAAGCACGCGGTCAACCTCATAAAATCAGGTTTTGCTTTAGGCATTTTTCCCGAGGGGCGCATTACTCCCGACGGGCGGTTGGAAGAGGGGAAGATGGGCGTGGCGATGATCGCCAAACTGGCGGATGCGGATATTATCCCTTTTGCGATCGAAGGCGCTTATGAAGCCTGGAATGTTTCGAAAAAAAAGATGAAATCGTTCCCCATCGAGATACGCTTCGGCAAGCCCATCGATTCCAGCCAGTTCGAAGTGCAGCAGGAACTGGTGCAGGAATTGATGAAAGAGATCTCTACGGTTAAACTTGAGCTGGAACGCGAAGGTTACTTGAGAGTCGATCCTGATGAAATCGTCAAGCATCTTATTAACATCGGATAAGCAGAAAATCGCCTGCGCGCATTATAAAGCGGGCCACCGCAAACTGGTGATCATTTGCCATGGTTTTTTCAACAGCAAGGATTCCCGGCTTCTGCTGTGGCTTAAAGATCAGCTGATCAAAGAATACGACGTGCTGATGTTCGATTTTCGCGGCCATGGCAAAAGCAGCGGGTTGTTCTGCTGGACGAGCCGGGAGGGGCGCGACCTGCGGGCGGTGTTGGATTCCGTCCGGGGCGCTTATGCGGCGGCGGCGATGATCTCTTTTTCTCTGGGCGCGGCGGTGAGCATCAACGTCCTTGCCGATACCAGCGACGAAATCGCTTCGCTCATTTGCGTCAGTTCTCCCTGCGAAGTCAAGAAGATCGACTACAAATTCTGGCAGTTGAATCCTCGCGACGATCTCTTCTACACACTATTTACCGCAGAAGGCAGGGCCGGGCGGGGAGCCCGGGTCGGGCCGTTCTGGTTACGCAAAAAATCGCCTTTGCAGTCGGCAGCCAGGTTGAGCATGCCGGTGTTGTATATACACGGAGAAAAAGACTGGGTGGTCAAACCCTGGCACTCGCGCGCGCTGTACGCGCAGACCCGTTCGCCCAAGAAACTGGCGATGCTTAAAAACGGTTCCCACGCCGAATTCCTGTTGCGCAGTAACAAAGAAGAAACGACCCGGTTAATCAAGGATTGGTTGCGCGCCACCCTCAAGGAGGGAGAATGAAATCGTTTTTACTGACGCTGGGACAGTTGATTTTTTCACTGTTGATGTACGCGATGGGCACGGTTTTCTTCGGGGTTTCGCTGGTCCCTTCGCTGGCGCTGCTTTTCAAGGTCTGGTCATGGTCGTCGCCGATGCAGCCGTTATTAAGACTGCTTTTTCTGGGCATGGCGGTCAGCGCCGGATTCATTATCTTCGGCCTGACCCTGATCCTGGTCGTCGGATTGACGCGGTTCATACTCGGCCTGCGCCTGAAAGAGGGGGTATATTCCATTTTTTCCTGGCAGGCGGTCAAGTGGGCTTTCCTGGGGACGCTCTACCTGTTGATCAATCTCACCTTCATGGATTTTGTCTTATTAACGCCGTTCGCCAACCTGCTGCTGCGATTGCTCGGAGCGAAACTGGGGAAGAATGTACAGATCAATTCTAAATTGATCTTTGACGCCACGCTGGTCGAAATCGGCGACAATACCGTTGTCGGCGGCGGCGCGATCATCATCGGGCATATCGTCGAGCGGAGCCGGCTGAAATTAAGGAAAGTCATTATCGGCAGCAATGTGACGATCGGTTCTCACTGCACGGTCATGCCGGGCTGCGAGATCGGCGACAATGCCATTATCGGCGCGGGGGCGGTTCTGTTGAAAAACACCAAAGTGGAACCGCGGTCGATTTATTTCGGAGTCCCTGCGGAAAACATCAGGCATAGACATGCGGAGGCGGAAGATGCGCAAAGCCAGTCTTAAAAACGTAACTATTATCGAACTGCTGGTGGCGATCAACCGCAGGTTCTCGGATATTCCTGCAGTGCGGATCAAGCGCGGCGACGCGTTCGAGTCTATCTCGTACATTGAGCTGGGCAGGAGGACGTCGGATACGTCATACGCGCTTATACATATGGGAGTGGAGCGGGGCGACCGGGTCGCGATCCTTTCCGAAAGCCGGCCGGAATGGTCGCTGGCTTTTTTCTCCATCGTTTCCTGCGCCGGGATTACCGTGCCCATGGACGCGAAGTTGAGCGATGCGGAGATCGAATTCATCCTCAACGATGCGCAGGCAAAATGTCTGTTCACCTCCGCCCATTATCTGGAGCGGATCAAGGCGCTGCGGCCCCGGTTGCCTGCGCTCAAGCATGTCATCTCATTCGATGATACCGCCGATACCGCGGTGCATGCGATCAAAGATTTCAAGGTCCCGGCGGGGGAAGTCGCCCATCGCGACATCCAGCCGGACGACGTAGCGATTATCGTCTACACCTCCGGAACCACCGGGGTGGCCAAAGGGGTGGTGTTGACTTTCAAGAATTTGTTGTTCGAAGTGATGTCGCTCAACGATTATGTCGAATTCAGCTCGAAAGACCAGTTTTTGTCCATCCTGCCTTTAAATCATATGCTGGAGTTGACCGGCGGGTTGATCGCGCCGCTGTATACCGGCGCCTGCATTACCTATTGCGACAGCATTAAACCGACCACTATTATCAAACTCATGCAGGAGACCGGGACCACTACGATGATCTGCGTGCCGTTGATCCTCAAGATGTTCCACGGCGGGATCATCAAGAAAGCCGAAGCGTTGCCGGAAGCGAAGAAACGGATGTTTTACCGGATGCTGGCGTTTTCCAAATTCCTGCTGAATTTCAATATCCGCATCGGCAAGCTGATTTTTAAAGAAGTGCACCGGCAATTCGGGGGGAACCTGCGCTGTTTTGTTTCCGGCGGCGCGCCGCTGGATCCGGCAGTCGAAGAGGATTTCAGCGCCATGGGGTTCAATGTCCTGCAAGGGTACGGGTTGACCGAGACCTCGCCGGTGATCACGGTGAACACCTTCAAAGAAAGGAAATACGGATCGGTCGGGATACCTCTTAAAGGCGTGACGATCAAGATTGTGCCTGCCGCTGAAGGCGAGCCGGAAAGTAAGGAAGGCGAAATCCTGGTTCAGGGACCCAATGTTATGCGCGGTTATTACAGGAACCAGGAAAAAACCGACGAAGTGATCAAAAACGGCTGGTTCCATACCGGCGATATCGGTTATCAGGATAAAGAAGGCTTCCTGTTCATCACCGGCCGGATCAAGAATATGATCGTGTTGGGCGGCGGAAAGAAAGTGCATCCCGAAGAAGTGGAAGAAGTCATGTCCAAGAGCCCGCTGATCAAAGAGATGTGCGTGCTTGGACGCAAAGCCACCGAAGGCCTGAAAGCCGGCACCGAGGAAGTTTTTGCGGTGATCGTTCCCAACAAGGATGCGTTCGCTTCGGAAGCGCGGGATAATCCCGAACAGATAAAAACGCTGATAAGCGCTGAACTTGCAGGCTTAAGCGAACAACTGGCCGAATACAAGAAAATCGCCGCGTTCATGCTCTATTTCGATGAGCTTCCCAAGACCGCTACCCGCAAGATCAAGCGCAAGGAAGTACTGGAAAAGATCGTTTCCATTGCGCAAGGCTCGTAAGCGCGCTGCGCCCCCCAAAGCAAGGGGCTGACGCGGCGGTACGGGCTCCGGAAAATGAGATTTTCCTTGAGTCGCGCCGCGGGTTGGTATACAATAATGAGGTTAAGAAGAGGCTGACTATGCGAAAATGATGAGAGCGTGAAAGGCATTTTCTCCGTGATGAGGAATGCCTTTTGTCTTTTTAACCGGAGGGGACGATGGGTCAGGATAATAATATCGCGAATGTCCAGCAGTTGTTGCAGGATGTCGGCGCGATGCAGACCGAACTCAAGGCCAAGAACGACCATATCCAGCATCTGGAGAGCGAACTGCAGAACGTCAAACATCAGTACGGCGAATCGCAGTGGTATCTGGGCGAAGAAAAGGCCAAACGCCAGCAGCAGGAAGCCATGCTGCAGGGCGCGCAGCAGCGCATGCAGGAACAGGAAGAGCAACTGTTGAAGCTGCGCGAACAGAACAGCCGCCTGATGAAAGAGCTCTCCGACGCCCAGTGGTTCCTCGGAGAAGAACGGGCGAAAGCCCACGGGCTGGAAGAAGAATTGAAGCATTTCAAGCATGGCTGAACGCATCTGTCCCCATTGCCGCAAACCGATCTACGATGATGACGCTTTGTTGTGCCTGTATTGCGGCGAAAGCCTGCAGCACGACAGGTTTTTTATCAAGCCGAAAATAATTTTCCTGCTTATCGCAGTTATTCTGATCGTCAGTTTTATCGCCATGATGGTGCGTTAACTCGTCAGCAAGGAGTCGCGATGAAAAAACTTTTATTCCTGTTGATTGTCGCCGGATTGCTGTATCTGGCCTGGACCAGGATTGTCCAGCCCATGCTCGGCGCCGGGAAAGGCGTAAGCAACATGTATTTCGGCAACGCCAGTGTTCCGGCTAACACCGGACTTCCTTCGCAGCGTTGATGACCGGGAGGAGCGGTATGAAAAAATTAATTGCGTTTGGTGCGATAGCGGCCGGTTGTTTGTGCCTGCGGTTTTCCGTCGCGCCCGCAGCCGCGCAGGATCCCCTGCAGCTATTCAGCCCGGCGTTCGGGCATAATCAGCTTATTCCGGAGAAATACACCTGCCAGGGGATGAATGTCAATCCCGAGCTGGCCATAGAAAATCTGCCCGCGGGCACGCAAAGCCTGGTTTTGATCGTGGATGACCCGGACGCGCCGGTGGGCACCTGGGTGCACTGGGTAGTATATGATATCGCGCCGACCGACCGAATTGCCGAAAACAGCGTCCCGGGTATAGAAGGATGGAATTCATTCAATAGACAATCCTACGGCGGGCCGTGTCCTCCGTCGGGAACGCATCGCTATTTCTTCAAGCTCTACGCTCTGGATATCAAGCTCGAACTGCCCGAGGGGCAAGGCAAGCAGGCCATAGAATCCGCCATGCAGCGCCATATCCTGGCCCGGGCGGAATTGATCGGATTGTATAAACAGAAATAAGACCGGTTCGGACGGCTGGTGAACGTCGGTAAAGCGTAGCCTGAAACCGGTTTTTTATTTGGCCCGCCCCGGTCCTTTCCAGCAACGCGGTAAACAACGGAGTACGTGTGATCGATAGAATCGTACATTTTCTGCGCAGCGAACGCTTCCGCGTTTTCGCTTCCGAAAGCTGGAAAGTCTGCTGGCCGATGACGTTGATCATGATGTTCATGTCGGTGGTCGGTCTTTCCGATATCTATGTCGCCGGCTGGTTCGGCAAGGAAACGCAGGCGGCTTACGGTCTGGCCTTTCAGTTGTTTTTTATCTTCGGGATCATCGGTCAGGCTATCAGCGTAGGTCTGGTTGCCGTGGCGTCCCGCCAATTCAGCGCCGGAAAAGAGCGGGAGCTGCGGGAAAGCATCGACTCCGGGCTGGTGATCGCCATCGCTACCGGGCTGACCCTGGGAGTACTGGGCCTGCTGTGCTCCGGCTGGCTGGTCTACAGCCTCAACGTTCCGGCTTCCCTCAAAGGGCAGGCGCACGCGATAGTTTCCATCTATTGCGTCGGTATGCCGTTTTCCTATATCCTGATCAATACCAACGCCGTGCTGCGCGCCTGCCAACGGATCACAATCTCATTGTGGACGATGTTCGTGGTCTGCGTGCTGAATGTCATCCTCAATTTCGCTCTGGGCTTGCACACGCCGCTGGGATACAGAGGGATCGCGGTCGCCACGCTGATCTCGACCGGCATCGGCTGCGTGATTAATTATGCCGCGGTGCGCAGATTTGTCGCCGGAAAAGTGCTTTTCAGCCGCCGGGCTGCGGGACGGATATTCGCCATCGGCTGGCCGTCCGGTTTGCTGCAGGTATTCTTCCAATTCGGGGCGATGGTCTTGTTCATTATCCTGGGATCGCTGCCGGAAAAAAGCGTGGAGACCCTGGCCGCTTTTACCAACGGATTGCGTATCGAGTCGATGATCTTCCTGCCGGTGTTCGCTTTCAATATGGCCAATGCCGTGGTCGTAGGCAATCTTCTGGGTAAGAAGGAAAAACATCAGGCTTTTCTGGGAGGGATCGTCACCGCTTTGATGGGCGTGGTTGTCGCCGTGGCGATGACGCTGATCGTCATCGCCAACGCCCGGTTATTTGCCGGGTTCCTTTCCCGCAATGAAACCGTGATCCGGACCACGATGACGTATTTATACATCAGCATGCTCTTTGAACCGGTGATGGCCTGGAGCGTTATCCTGGGAGGCGGTTTGAACGGCGCGGGGGATACCAAAAGCGTGATGCTGGCCATGGCCTGCAGCACCTGGCTGGTACGTGTTCCTCTGGCCTATCTATTGGGAGTGCATTATTCGCTGGGTGCGGCTGCGGTCTGGTGGTCGATGAATGTTTCCATTTTGGTCCAGTCGCTTTTGATCACCCGCAGGTATTTTTCCCGGAGGTGGATCGATGAAGCCGATGAAGGAAAAATTGATCGCGGTAGTGGGGGTATCCTCGAAGGAGGATAAGTTCGGGTATAAGATCTTCAAAAGCCTGCTGGACGCCGGTTATCTGGTCGAGGGGGTCAATCCCGCCGACGGCCAGGTGTGCGGCAGAACCGTATTCCGCAGCCTCAAAGATATGCCGCGGCGCCCGGAACTGGTGATTACGGTGGTTCCGGCGCGGGTGACCGAGCGCGTGGTCGAGGAATGTAAAGAGCTGGGGATCGGGGAAATCTGGATGCAGCCCGGCTCGGAATCCGACCAGGCCGTTTCCCGGGCGAAGGCGTACGGGATGAACGTGACTTTCAATGCCTGTTTCATGATCCATCAGGGAGTCTGGTGAGTGCGGGCCGGATAAACAAAAAAGAGGAGCGCGAATTCTCCTCTGGAATGAGTTAAGTAGGGGGCGATGTTATGAGTGGCTTAGAACCATTCGGGTAATCTCGCCCCCTGGGATAGGAAAAACCTAGATCCCGCATTTTACCCGACTAATGAGTTTCCCTAAGCCACTTAAAGTTTATCACATCGCTGCACGGATTTCAAGGCCTCGAAAACAAAAAGTCTAAAATTATTGTTTGCCGCCCGTTCGTGTGTTAAAATAACTCATTGTTGTTATCTAGAAGAGGTGAGTATGCGCATACGCTTGATCGTTCCGGGCATGATAGTTCTTTTGCTGCAGTCCGGCTGCGCTTATGTGGATAAAATACGCAAGTCCGACGACCTGGAGCAGGAAGTCGCCAATCTGCGGGTCAAGGTGCAGGAATTACAGCAGCAGAAAGACGCCTGTTTGAATAAACAGCAGGTTATTACCGTCGAGAAAGAGCGTAAGATCTCGGAATTGGAGCAGGCCAGGCTCAACCTGGAGCAGTCTTTGAAAAAAGAGATCGGCGAATATAAGGCCAAGCTGGAGATGACCGAACGCGGCCTGGAAGTCAGCTTTGTTTCGGAAATATTTTTCGATCCGGGTCAGGAACGGATCAAGAATCTGGGTAAAGAGACCTTAAGAAAAGTATCCGAAGTCCTGAACAAAGACGTTCCCGCCTCAAACGTTGCGGTGGAAGGTTACACCGACAACGATCCTATCCAGTATTCCGGCTGGAAGTCAAACTGGGAGCTTTCCTGCGCCAGGTCGCTGGCGGTCCTGCATTTCCTCGTTAACGAGGGCACGGTCCGGCCCCAGCGGCTGTCCGCGGTGGGCTACGGCGAGTTCCGTAACGTGGCTCCCAACGATTCCCCGGAGAATAAACAGAAAAACCGCCGGGTGGAGATCGTGATCCTGCCTGCTCAAGCCGGCAAGGCGAAGCCCGAATAATCCAAGAGAGAACAATCGTACCATGATTACCGTCAATAACGTTTCATTACAATACGGTCAGCGCAAGCTTTTCTCCGGGGTGAACATCGTTTTTTCGCCCGGGAACTGTTATGGATTGATCGGCGCCAACGGCTCGGGCAAGTCCACCTTCCTGAAGATCCTTTCCGGCGAGATCGAATCCACGACCGGCGAAGTGATCGTGCCGCCGCTCAAGCGCATCTCGGTGCTCAAGCAGGACCAGTTCGCTTTCGACGAGTATACCGCGCTGACCACGGTGATCATGGGGCATAAGCGGCTCTACGATATCACCATCGAGAAGGACGCGCTGTATGCGAAAACGCCTTTTACCGACGCGGACGGCATGCGCGTTTCCGACCTGGAGCACGAATTCGGCGAGCTCGACGGCTGGAACGCCGAATCCGGCGCGGGGAAACTATTGAGCGATCTGGGCATCGAAGAGGCATTCCACGGCGTGCAGATGAAACAGCTGGAAGCCGGCCAGAAAGTGCGGGTGCTGCTGGCGCAGGCGTTATTCGGCAATCCGGATATCCTGTTACTGGATGAGCCCACCAACCATCTGGACGTGGAATCCGCGATGTGGCTGGAGGAATTCCTGTGTAATTTCGAGAATATCGCCATCGTGGTCTCGCACGACCGGCATTTCCTGGATAACGTCTGCACGCACATCGCCGATATCGATTACGGCAAGATCAAGATATACCCGGGCAACTATTCCTTCTGGTCGGAATCCACGCAGCTGGCCGCGCGCCAGCGCAGCGAGCAGAACAAAAAGATAGAGGAGCAGCGCAAGGAGCTCAAGGAATTCATCGCGCGTTTTGCCAACAACGCTTCCAAATCCCGCCAGGCTACCAGCCGCAAGAAGATCCTGGAGAAACTGACCATCGATGATATCGGCCAGTCTTCGCGCAAATACCCGTATATCAATTTCGAGCAGGAGCGGGAAGCGGGCAACGACCTGCTGGATATCGACGGTATTACCAAGAGCGTGGACGGGCAGGTGATGTTCTCCAACCTGCACATTACCGTTCACAAGGGAGATAAAGTCGCTTTCGTCGGCCCGAACGATCTGGCCAAGACCACTTTGTTCCAGATACTCATGGGTGAATTGCAGCCGGACAGCGGTAGTTTTAAATGGGGATTTTCCACCAAACGCGCCTATTATCCCAAGGACTATACCGTTTATTTCGACCGGGAATTAAGCGTGATGGACTGGCTGCGCCAGTATTCTTCCAATACCGACCAGGAATTCATCCGCGGATTCCTCGGCCGCATGCTTTTCAGCGGAGAAGAATCTTTAAAACCGGTCAACGTTCTCTCCGGAGGGGAGAAGGTCAAGTGCATGCTTTCCCGGATGATGGTGGCGCAGCCCAATGCGCTGGTCCTGGATGAGCCGACCAATCATCTTGACCTGGAAGCGATCACCGCGCTTAACCGCGGCCTGGAGCGGTTCAAGGGAACGATCCTGTTTTCCTCGCACGACCACCAGCTGGTCTCTACCGTAGCTACCCGCATCATCGAGATCACTCCCAGGGGCTGCATCGACCGGCATATGAGTTTCGACGATTACCTGGCCAATGAGCAGATCAAAGAACAGCGTCATCAGCTGTATGCCGGCGCTTAACTGAAGTTTTGGTTGCTTTTGGTCAGGATTGTGCTATACTTCATTTATTACCCATCAAATGACGCTGTTTCCTCATGAAAACATTGTTGGCTACACTGCTTCCTGAATTCAACAATTTCCCGTTGAAACATGGACGGAAGATTAACTGATCGATGGACTCCTTAGTAATAACCTTTTGCCGGAGTTAGATTTACGCAACTACTGCAGTTTGTTCGATTGGGATGGTTTTATTGGCACGATTAGTGCTGTTCTATATATAGGTAGAGTATTATTTTGCCCTTATTCAATCAGGAGGAACAAAATGAAGAAACTGATCCTGGCTTTGATCGCTGTATTCGCGATTTCCGCACCGGTTTTCGCGCAAACCCATGTTTCGCCCAGCGAAGACGCATTTACCGACAGCTTCTATTATACAGAGGCCGAAGGCACGACGCATCCGGATAAATTATGGGCCGGGGCTACGGTTAACTATGAAGCCGATCCTCCGGCTATTGACGGGACAGAATTCACCCGTTCTTATCTGAAATTCGATTTGAGCGGTTATTCCAATATCGACCGGGCGTATCTCTGGTTATACCGGGTGGATGATAGCTGGAGTTATAATAATCCCGATCAGGGTAATGTCACCGTTTATCGCGAGACCGAGGATTGGAGCGAATCCACCATTACCTGGCAGAATGCGCCGAATTTCGCGAACAATACCCAGGGCCCGAGGACGTATATCAACCAGCCGGACGGCGGATGGGTTTCCTGGAATGTAACTTCTTTTGCCAAGGCTGCGCAGGGCGGGAATCTCTCCCTGGTATTGACCGGTAACGAGCCGTTCCATATCTTTGAATCCCGCGAAAGCCCTGAAGGTCATTTTCCCTATCTTAACGTCAACGTGGTTCCCGAGCCGGTTTCCTGCCTGTTATTCGGCATCGGCGCTTTGACGCTTGCCGCAACCAGAAGAGCGAAGAAAAAACTTACCCGTTCAGTCTGATTTTTTCCCCCGGGAGGGTGCGATGAAAAAAGTCCTGGCGTTGATGGTCCTGGTCGCCTGTTTGCTGGGTATGGCCGCAGCAGCGACGCCGGTTTGTGCCGCCAGCCCCTGGGATGATAACTTCGACGACAATGTGATGGATACCGGTCTCTGGGAGCATGTTTATCTCGAAGATGACCCGGCTACCTTCAGAGAACAGAATCAGCGCCTGGATTGGTTCGTCAACGGCGCGCAAATGGACGAAGGCCAGTACATTACCGACAAATATGTTTCCACCTGGCAGTATGATCTAAGCGGGGACATGGTTTTCCAGGTCGACTTCCTCCATCAGGTCAGCGCCAACAACGGCACCGGGATGAACATGGGGTTGTACTCCGGCGATGTCGGCGCGGGAGATGTGGATTTTCAGGCGCTGATCGGTTTCAAGAATACCGTAGACCCGGCGGTCAATAACGGGACGAAAACCCTGACCTATAATTGGGCAGTGAGCGCGGACGGGGCACCCGGAGGCGCAGGCTGGTTCCCGCGGACGAACACCAGCGGCACAGGCACATTATTCGCCGCCTATGATCACGCGTTGAACCGTCTGCAACTCTACGGCAGCAACGGACCGAAGATCAATATTACCGTTCCTGCGAATGTTACTTCCCTGGGTGTTTATCTGGAAGGATGGGCCAGCGGCGGAACGACCATCGTCCATAACGCTTCTTCGTATTTTGATAATTTTTCCGCGGCGCCTGAACCGGTATCCTTCCTTTTGTTCGGTATCGGCGGATTGACTATGGCCGGGGCGAGAAGATTCGGCAGGAAGAAATAATCGCAGCGATGCAGAGATCGCTTAACGGGCTGGACGTCAGGTCCAGCCCGTTTGTTTTATATCCGGATGTGAGTTCAACGCGGATAACGCCAAAGGAGTTCTTATGGAAATATTCGTGGGTAATCTGCCTTTTGAAGCCAGGGCGGAACATATCCGTCCGCTGTTCGAGGTTTTCGGCGCGGTAAGCGCGGTCAATGTGGTGATGAAGGAGAGGAAGGACAAATCCCGGGGATTCTGTTTCGTGGAGATGCCGGATACGGCGCAGGCGCACGCGGCGATCGTTCGCTTGAACGGCGTCACTCTGATGGGCCGGTCCCTGAAGGTCATGTTGTCGGTGCCGAAGGTGAAAACAGAGCCGGAACCGGTTGAGAGAAAGCTTTTTGTCCGGCGTGAATTCAAACCGCTGCCCCGCAGAGCCAAACCTGCGGGTATTCGTAAGCAGGCGGCGGACCGTTACGCCAAGCCCTGGGAGCGGCGCGAAGAGTCAAAACCCCGGGAAGGCAGGGAGGAACAGGCTAAACCGTGGCAGAAGAAAGAAGAATCCCGGCCCGGGAAGAAACGCGATGAAGCAGTCAAACCCTGGAAGAAACGCGATGAAGTGGTCAAACCATGGAAAAGGCGTGAAGAAGTCAAACCGTGGAAACGCAGCGCAACAGGTAAGCCGTGGAAGAAGAGGGAAGATGCGCAGCCCCGCCGTCCTTTCGCAGGACGCGGCAAACCTTTCGGTAAACGCCCGCCGGGCCGCTAAAAACAAGAAAGGCGCCGAGTTTTCTACTGGCGCCCTTCTTGCGACACTACTACAGAAGCAACAACCAACTACACTACTGTTCGTACTGTCTACAATGATAAGTATACATCAATTCCACAAAATGTCAATCCTTATTGTTAAATAACTTACCTTCTTGAAAAGCTAATGGTATAATAAGCCATCACACAAGGTAAGCTATGCTTAAATCCCCTGCCAGCATTTGGAAATTCCGGTTCCTGTCGGCAATGATACTTGTCGCCGGATGCGCTTCGTCTTCCGGCGTGAGCACCGTTGCGGTTGAAAACCCGGCAATTTCCGGCCGCCACGCCAGGAACATCGTTATTGAGCAGCCAGAACTGCGCCTGCCCGATCGCGCCAGATTGACCTACCAGATCAAATGGCTCGGTATTCCCGTGGGGACACTGGTCAATACCATCAAGGGCATCCGGAATTTCAACGGACGGCAGTGTTACGTCCTGGAATCGACGATGAGGACGAATTTCTTCTTCTCGGCGATATTCAAGGTCGACGACCATTTCGTTTCCTATATGGATGTGGAAAAGAAACACACTCTGCGTCACGAAGCCGCGGTCATCGAGGGGTCGTACAGCCGGAGAGCGGCCATCGATTTCGACCAGGAAAGACATAACGCGTATTTCAAGAACTTCCTGAATAATTCCCGGAAAGATTTCAAGATCGCGCCCGACGTGCAGGATGTGGTGACCGCGTACTATTATCTGATGCTTTTGCCGGTGGTGAAAGTCGGGGATAAGATCGAATTTAACGGCGTGAATAACGAGCTCAATTATAAACTGACAGGCGTGATTCACGCCAAGAAATTCATCAAAGTCCCGGCTTTCTGCGGCGAACATCAGAGGGCTTTTGTGGTCAAGATCAATCTCATTCCCTCGATTAAAGGCAGGAAGATAGACGAGGGCAAAAGCGATATTTATTTCTCCAGCGCCAAAGAGCGGTTCCCCTTGTTCGCGGTGATCAAAGGCCCGCGTTTCACCGAGGTCACCGCCACGCTGGTGAAAGTCGAATAAACGGGGACGTTCCTTAAGGTACCACCCCTGACGCGCTCGAAACCAGTTGCCCCGGCATGTCCGGGGTGATACAATAGAAGCGTATTTATCCAAGGAGGGGATATGAGAAAAGCCGATCTTTTCATCATGACCCTTGGATTGTGTCTGCTTACGTCCGGCATCGGGTTAGCACAAGAGAAGTTGACGGTGCAGCTGGTTAAAGAGAAGGTGTACGCGGCTGCGAAGCTGGTGGAACAGGAAGGGGAAGCCGCGTTCGCGAAGTTAAGAGACCCGAAAGGGGAATTCCGGTTCGGCGGTGGAGACGGGTATATCTGGGTACATGATGCCGTCACCGGTGTTATGCTCATGCATCCCACCAAAGCGTCGATGGAAGGCGTGAATCAGTTAGACCTGCAGGATTCTTCGCATTTCCGTTTTATCGTCGCCATGAACCAGTTGACGGAAAAATACAAAGAGGGCTGGGTAATTTATCTGTGGCCTAAACCCGGCCAGACTAAAGAAGATCCCAAGATCTCGTTCGTCAAGCTTGCGGTGAAGGACGGGAGGAAATTCGTCATCGGCTGCGGCGTGTATGATATTCTCAAAAGCGACATTGCCGCCGCCTATCCCAACGACATTATATTCGACCAGGACTCCGTTTCGCAAATGGATTGATATTCGGGTTATGCTTATTGCACTTTTGATCATCCTTGCCGTCAATACCGCTTTATTGGTCTATCTGCTGCTGCAAAAGTCGCAGGATAAAGGCCTGGAGCAGGGTTTGCGGCAGGAGATCGCGGCAAATCGCCAGGAAGTCAATAATGCGCTGACCAATTTCAGCAACACGGTGGTTTCCCGGGTTAACGAGATCGCCAGCCTCCAGTTCAACCAGCTCAATGCTCAAAGCCAGGCTATCGAATCAAAGCTCAAGTCCATACAGGAAGACAATGCCGCCAAGCTGGAGCAGATGCGCCAGACCGTGGATGAGAAGCTGCAGGGTACCCTGGAGAAGCGTTTGGGCGAATCCTTCAAACTGGTGGGAGCGCAGCTGGAGCAGGTGCAAAAAGGTTTGGGCGAGATGCAGGTTCTGGCTTCCGGCGTCGGCGACCTGAAGAAAGTGCTCACTAATGTGAAGACACGCGGGACCTGGGGAGAAATTCAGCTGGGCAATCTGCTGGAGCAGATACTCACCCCGGAGCAGTATCTCCGGAACTGCGTGACCAAAAAAGGCACCAACGAGCGGGTGGAATTCGCCCTCAAGCTCCCCGGGAAAGATAAAGAAACGGTGCTTTTGCCTATCGACGCGAAATTTCCCAAAGAGGATTACGAGCGCCTGGTGGAAGCCCAGGATCAGGGTAATCTCGAACTGATCAAGCAGTTTTCCCGGTCTCTGGAAGAGCGGGTCAAACTGCAGGCCAAAGATATCCGCGATAAGTACATTGATTCTCCGCATACCACGGATTTCGGGTTGATGTTTCTGCCTACCGAGGGTCTGTACGCGGAAGTGTTGCGCATCCCGGGTTTGTTCGAGCAGCTGCAGTCGAAGTTCCGGGTGATCGTGGCCGGTCCGACCACGATCGCGGCGATCCTCAACAGCCTGCAGATGGGATTCCGCACCCTGGCTATCGAGAAACGCACCAGCGAAGTCTGGCGGATGCTGGCCACAGTCAAGGCCGAATTTACCAGGTTCGGAGAGATCATCGACCGGACCCAGAAGAAGATCCAGGAAGCCGGCAATATCATCGAGGAAGCGGCTTCCAAGACCCGCAACATTACCACCAAGCTGAATAAAGTCCAGGAAGTGCCTTCCGAACATATCGACGTAATTCAAGACAAGAACAGTGCCCAGGAATAACCCATCACTCCAGGAAAGCCGTCCTGAATTCCCCGAAGTCTGCGTAGTCGAGGCTTCTGCCGGTTCAGGCAAGACCTACGCCCTGGCGGCGCGGTATCTGCGTCTTTTACTGGACCCGCACCTCAAACTCGAAGATATCCCTTTAAAGCATATCCTGGCCATCACCTTCACCAACAAAGCCTGTCTGGAAATGAAAGCGCGCATCCTGCTGTTCTTGAAACAGCTGGCTCTGGATCAGTTCGAAGAAGATAAGGATAAGGCGAATCTGCTTTCCAAGCTGGGGGTGGAGGAGTGCCCGGCCAGAAAAAAAGCGTTCCTGGTGATGGAAGAGATCATCCGCAGGTACAATTATTTCCAGGTGCAGACCATCGACAGTTTTATCAACGCCATCCTTTCCGGCTGCGCTTTCAAGCTGGATCTCTCCAGCGATTTCCGGATCAAGAACGATTACCGGGAACATCTGGCCTATAGCCTCGATGAATTGATCGAGCAGGCGCACAGCGATACCGGCGTCAGGGAACAGTTCCACCAGTTCCTGCAGAATTACCTGCACCTGGAGAATCGCAAGTCCTGGTTCCCCAAGCAGGACATCCTGGAGATCATGGAGCTGCTTTTGAATGCGCGCAATAATTTCGGCCTGGGGTTCGCCAAGTATGACAAAGGCTTCGACCAGATCCGCGCCAAGCGCGAGGAAATAAAAGAGCTGATGCTCAAGCTTAAGGCGGATTTTCCCGAAGAGGCAAACGGGACCTACTGGCGCAAGTTCCAGAACGAGTTCGAAGACGCGGTGGACGCGAATGTCATCGACGAGTTCTTTAACCCGTTTTCCAAGGAAGAATTCCCGCTGCGCAAAAACGGCGAGGCTTCCGAAAAACAGTTAAAACTCTGGGCCAGGATCAAGGCCGGGATCCCGCAGCTGTATCAGTGGGAAGCCTTTGCCCGTTTTAATCCGTATATCGATATCTTCCAGGGAGTGGAGAAGAATTTCAAACTGGCCTGCCGCGAGGACGACATCATGTTTCTCTCGGAGTTGAACAGCCAGGCGCAGCATCTTTTTGCCGGGGCCAGCGTGACCGTGCCGGAATTATATTACCGTCTGGCCACCCAGTTCACCCATTTTCTGGTCGACGAATTCCAGGATACCAGTATTTTGCAGTGGACCAACCTGCACCCGATGGTGGAAGAAGCTTTATCCACGGGCGGGTCATTGTTCTATGTCGGGGACAAGAAACAGGCGATCTTCCGGTTCCGCGGCGGGGAAGTGACCCTGATGGATTATTTGAAAGAAAAGCTTGCCGCTTTCAATGTGCATTCCGATCCTTTGCTCCGGAATTTTCGTTCGCAGAAAGCAGTGGTGGAGTTCAATAACGCGGTTTTCGCTCCCGACAATATCCGGCGGATGATCGCCGAAATCTCCGAACACAAGAAAAACAGCATCGGATTCAGCGAAGCGGATAGCGCCGAGATCAGCGCTATTTTCAGCGGTTCGCATCAGGAGTATAAAGAGAGATACGATAAAGGTTTCGTCCAGGTCAAGCCGGTGGAGATGGAGAACGGCCAGGACGCCCGGGCGTTCATCAAGGAAGAAGTGTACCGGTTGCTGGACGGGTTGAGCGGGCGTTTCCGGCCCGGGGATATCGCGCTTTTGTGCCGCAGCAATGCCGACGTGGAGTTGATCACCTCCTGGCTGCTGGAGAAGAAGCTTCCCGTTGAGTCCGAGAAAACGTTGAATATCCGCGAGAACTCTTTGATCAAAGAGCTGACGGCGTTTTTGACATTCCTGAATTCGCCTATCGATGACCTGGCGTTCGCCACATTTATCCTGGGAGAGATATTCGCCGGCGTCAGCGGGATCTCCCATCAAACCATCCGGGATTTTCTGTTCAGGGCCGGCGCAGGCAAACGCCATCAACAGCGCCCCTACCTGTACCGGGTATTCCGCAACGAATTTCCCGGCGAGTGGGAGCGGTTTATAGAGGAGTTCTTCAAGACCGTGGGATTCGTCCCGCTCTATGAGCTCTGTATCACCATTATGCGCCAGTTCCAGGTGCTGGAGCATTTTCCGCAGGCCCAGGGATTCTTTATGAAATTCCTGGAAGTGATCAAGGAGCAGGAAGAGGACAACCAGAACATCGCCCGGTTCCTGGATTATTTCGCCGATGAACTTCCGGAAAACCTCTTCGTGCATGTGGCTTCCAGCGATTCCATCCGGGTCGTGACTATCCATAAGGCCAAAGGGCTGGAATTCCCGGCGGTGATCATCCCGTTTTTCGAGATCAACGTCAAGATCGGCGCCGGGCAGAGCCGCAAAGCCTCATTTGTCATCGACAGCCGGGATGATCATCTCGGTTTAACGTCGCTCAAAACGGAGTATGCCCGGTATTCTCCGGAGCTGGAACTGAAATACCGCCAAGAATACAAAAAAGCTTTTATAGACGAACTTAACAGTCTGTATGTGGCTACTACCCGGGCGCAATATGAGCTGTACATTTTTGTCAGTCCCAGAGCCGGGCGGGAGTTCAACATCGCTTCGCTGTTGATTCCCCCTGAAAAACGTGAATGCGGGGCGGCTGCAGCGTATCCGCCCAAAAAAGAGAAGAAGAAAGCGCACGCTCTGCATCTGGGCGTGTCCCGGTACCGCGATTGGATCGGATTCTTGAAAGACGAGTTCGAAGAGATCGGCCGGGTGCAGGATTACGCGCGCATTGCGCGCGGCAATGTTCTGCATTTCGCCCTTGCCGGTATCGGTAATCTCGCCGGTAAAGCCGCGCGAAGGGAAATAGCGGCTGCGTTTGAGTCGGCGAAGACCGAATACCCTTATTTTGAGGACTGGGAATCAACGCAGCAGACTATTCAGGCGTTGGTCGAGCATCCCCGGGCCAAAGCGTTTTTCGACGTTCCGGACGGTGAAGTGTTCCGGGAACGCGAAATGGTCGACGGCTTCGGCAACACCAAACGCACGGACCGGCTGATCGTCAGAGAAAAAGAGATCGTTATCGTGGATTATAAAAGCGCCCGCGCGACGGATGACGCGTATCGGAAGCAGATCCGCGAATACGCCCAGATCCTGGCCCAGATATACCCGCAACGGAGAATCAGCGGGTATCTGGTGTATCTGGATGAAATGAGTGTTGAACAAGTTCTATAAGGGTGTTCGGGCTGTCTCGCTCAGCATGTAGAAGATGCGAGCGGCCATGGTTCACCCGCTATTTAAAGTCGGTGAGAGCGAGCAGCTTCTCCAAGTGAGGTTTTCCTCGGTGGGGAAAACCGAACGGTGCTGAGCGAGACAGCCCGAACACCTTGATCCCCCATGATGAACGACGTCATAACCTACGCACTATCGGACAATCTGATCCAGCGGCTGGCTGATTTGCTTGATGCCGAGTATATCAGGCAAAACCGGGATATCAGCCGGCTGGCTTTTGTGTTCGGCGGCAAGCGGCCCGGGATGTTCCTCAAGAAGGAGCTCTCGCGCCGGCTCAAGCGCGGCTTTTTCGGCCCCCGTTTCTTTTCCATCGATGAATACGTCGACTATACCCTCAAACACAGCGGGAGTTTCGCGCGCATCAACGACCTGGAGGCCTGTTTTCTGATGTACCGTCTGGTCAGGGAACAGACGCCGGATATCCTGCGCCGCAGGGAGAGTTTTGCCGAATTCCTGCCCTGGGCCCGGGAGATCCTCAAGTTCATCGAGCAGCTCGATCTTGAAGATATCGGCGCGGATAAGATACAGAACATACAGCTTAATGCCGAGATCGGGTATGACGTGCCCAAAGACATCAATCAGCTCCTGGAGCATATCCTGCTCCTGCGCGATGCGTATCATGCGGCGTTGAAGCGGCAGAACACCCTGTCCCGCGGCCTGCGGTATTTAATGGCCGGCGCGATAGAGCAGCCGCAGCTACAGGAATTCGAGAAGATATTCTTCTGTAATTTTTTCTACCTGCATAAAACGCAGGAACAGTTGATCCAGCATGTCAGGAACCAAAGCAAAGCGGTGCTGGTATTCCAGGGCGGCAGGGAATGGCCGGTGCTGGATAAACTGGCCGTGCGCACCGGCTGGCCGATTGAAACGGCAGCGGCCGGCCAACCGGATTACGCTTTATCTATTCAGGCGGGATTCGATCTGCATTCGCAAGTCTGCCTGGTGCGGGATATCGTCAAAGAAGTGCCGGTTTCAGAGCAGAGCGTGATCGTCCTGCCGGATGCCAACAGCCTGATCCCGCTGGTTTCGGAAGTCTCGAGCCTGGTCGCCGATTTTAACGTCTCTCTCGGCTATCCGCTTAAACGCAGCCCGCTCTATTCATTGTTCGAATGCATTGCCCGCGCGCAGCAGACCCGCAAGGAAGGACAGTATTACGCCAAGGATTACCTGCGGGCGTTAAGTCATCCGCTGGTCAAGAACCTGCGTCTGGCGAATAACGATCCGGCGGTAACCAGGATACTGGTGCATAAAGTCGAAGAGATCATCATCGGGATGGAAGAGACCGAGCTCGGCGGCAGCCTGTTCATCGATCCGCGGCAGGTGGAAGCGTCGCGCGAGGTCTATGATCTGGCGTTGGCGAAAACCCGGCATATGGAAGTGCGCGTCACCCACGAAGAGCTCAAAACCGTTTTAAAAGAACTGCACCGGTATCTTTTTCACCAGTGGGAAGGATTGGTTTCCTTCGCGGCGTTCGCCGCGTCTCTGGAGCAACTGCTGCAGGCGCTGCTGGAAAAAAGTTTCCTCAACAATTATCCCCTGAACCTGAAAATCGTCGAGCGGATCATGGGCATACGCGAAGAATTCAGCCGGGCGTCTTTCGGCGCCGAACCCTTCCAGCAGGAAGAACTTTTCAAAGTGTTCCATAACAGCCTGGAAAATGAGATGGTCAACTTCTCCGGTTCGCCGCTCAAGGGACTGCAGATCCTGGGATTGATGGAGACGCGTTCTCTGAACTTCGGGAACGTGATCGTCATCGATACCAATGAGAACAAAATGCCGTCGTTGAAGATCACCCAGCCGTTGATCCCGCGCGAGATCATGGTCAGGCTCGGGCTGGACCAGTTGGAGCAGGAAGAAGAGATACAACGCTACCAGTTCCGCCGGCTGATATCTTCGGCGCAGAAGGTTTTCCTGGTATATGAAGAAGGGGCGCGCAACGAACGCAGCCGGTTTATCGAAGAGTTACTCTGGGAACGGGAAAAGGCCCAGGGTAAACTGGACGTGCTTGCGGTTTCCCGGGGGCAGTTCTGCGTGGATATGCAGCCGCGCGAAGTGGCGATCAAGAAGAAAAAAGAAGAGCTGGAATTCTTGCGCGGATTACCCTATTCCGCCTCCAGCATCAATGCCTATTTGCAGTGCCCGCTGCAGTTCTATTACCGGTACGTGCTGGGTTTGCAGGAAAAAGACGATTTGCTCGATGAGCCGGAGGCCGCGGACATCGGTACGTTTATCCACGAGCTGCTGGAGGACACCTATAAAGAGTTCCTGAACAGGAAGCCGGTGATCAATAAACAGTTCGAGAAGTTCTTTTTCGCCGAGATGGACAAACGGTTCGAGGAACGGTTGTCCAAACGGATGAGATCGGATTCCTTCCTGCTGAAAGAGATCCTGGACGTGCGGATGAAGGCGTTTCTGGCCAATGAACGCAAGCGTCAGGTGTTGCAAGTACTGGGGCTGGAACAGAAATTCACCGGGACCATCCCGTTCGGCAAAGAGGAATTCGCTTTCCAGGCGCGGGTGGACCGCATCGATCGCCTGGTTGACGGCACCGTGGCCGTGATCGACTATAAAACCGGCGATGTCGAGCATATTCTGCCTAAAAGCGGCATCGATTTCGACGCCGTGCAGTTCGACCGGGCCTGGATCAGGGACACGATCAAATCGTTTCAATTGCCCTTATACCTGTATTTCCTGGACCGGAAGTTCAAAGGCCAGCGCACCAACGCCTGTTTGTATTCTATTCGCGAAACGGGCACCAGAGAGCTCGGTCTGGTGAGCCTGCTGCGCACGGAAGGGGATTTTACCGATAAAGACCGGCTGATGATAGAATATATGAACGCGCTTGGTTTTATCCTCAACGAGATACTCGATCCGGCGGTGGATTTCACTCCGGATGATTCGGACGAACATGTATGCGGCTATTGCCCGTTCGGGGCACTGTGCAAATAGATTATCAAACTGACAGGAGAACAAAGCCATGATCCCGGTTCCGGAATTCCCCGATTATCGCCGGATCGAATTAGCCGACAAAACGCTCTTCGATCGGCAGTTCGAGCGGATGCAGCCGGATATCTCCGAGTATACCTTTACCAACCTTTTCGGCTGGCGTAATTTTTACGGTTTTCGTCTGTCCGGCTATCAGGATTTCCTGGTCTTGACCGCTCGCTGGAAGGGGAAAGAGGTTTTTTATCCGCTCATCGGCCACGGAGATACTTCGGCCACGATGCTGGATTTGATGCGCGCCACCGGCAACGCTTTCGTGCGCGTGCCGGAGCATATCAAACAGTTGTTTGAGGGTACGCACGGAGTGAAAACGATGTTCGATCCGGATAATGCCGATTATGAATACCTGACTGACGACCTGGTCAAGCTCCAGGGGCGTAAATACGACGGCAAACGTAATCTCATCCGCAAATTCAAATCCAGCTACGCCTATGAATACTTCGCCATCGGAACGCAGCATATCGCGGAATGTTTCCGTTTCGAGGATTTCTGGTGCCATGAGATGGACTGCGAAAAGATGGAGAGCCTCAAAGCGGAGCGGCTGGCAATGGAGGATATCCTGCATAATTACGGCGCGCTCGGGGTGCGGGGAGGCGCCATCCGGGTGAACGGGGCTATCTGCGCGGTCTGTATGGCCGAAAAGCTCAACCGTGACACGCTGGTCATCCATATCCTGAAAGCGGCGCGGGAAATGCCGGGACTGTACCAGACCATTTTCAACGAATTCCTGCAGCATGAGGCTGCGGACGCGGTCACGGTGAACATGGAGCAGGATCTGGGGATCGAAGGTTTGCGCAAAGCGAAATTGTCCTATCAGCCGTCGGATATGGTAAAAAAATATACCTTGAGTTTGGCGGCCTGAAGGATTAAAATAAGGATAGTTATACCGTGCAGCAGCGGGTCATTCGCTGCAGGTTACACCCAGCGCTTAAATGGAATTGCGTTGGAGTTGCCCTTGTGGACAAGGAGGTTAGATGGCGGATAAAAAGAAGGTCCTGATCATTGACGACGAAGAGGATATCTGCGCGTTCACCAAATCCATGCTGGAGCGCAGCGGCAGATTCGAGGTCATTACTTCCACGGATTCACAGACTGCTATCAGCCTTGCCAAGAATAACCGGCCGGACATCGTGTTGCTGGATATCAATATGCCGCTTATGGACGGCGGCGAGGTCGCCCAGAGCATCAGGGATTTTCAGCCTATCAGTCAGATCCCGATCATCTTCATTACCGCCCTGCTGAAGAAAGAAGAGCTGGACGCGCAGGCTGGCGGGAAGATCGGAAGGAATTATTTCCTGGCTAAACCGATCGCTCCCCAGGAACTTATTTCCAAGATCGATTCCATTCTGCAGAAACCAGACTAAGCATAAAACCGAGGTGATGCCATGGCGGTTAAAAAAACAGGAGAAAAATACCGTTGTTCGGTGTGCGGAAATGAAGTGGAAGTGACTAAAGTCGGCGGCGGCACGCTGGTGTGTTGCGGTAAAGAAATGATCAAAACCGAAGGATAGAAAGGAAACTGCGATGGGAAAATCGATAAAGGGGAGTGAAACCGAGAAGAACCTTTTGAAGGCGTTTGCCGGCGAATCTCAAGCGCGTAACCGGTATACTTATTTTGCCAGCGCCGCCAAGAAAGAAGGATTTGAGCAGATCTCGCGAATCTTTCTGGAGACCGCCGAGAATGAGAAAGAGCATGCCAAGGTGTTTTTCAAATACCTGGAAGGCGGGGAAGTGGAAATTACCGCTGCCTACCCGGCCGGGATGATCAAGGACACCCGCGCGAACCTGGAAGCTGCGGCAAACGGCGAGAACCTGGAATGGACCACGCTTTACTCGGATTTCGCCCGGGTTGCCCGTAAAGAGGGATTTGAAGAAGTCGCCCGGTCCTTCGAGCAGATCGCGAAAGTCGAGAAGTTTCACGAATCGCGCTATCGTAAATTGGCAGCCAATATCGATAAAGGCGAAGTGTTCAAGAAAAAAGCCAAGACTACCTGGCATTGCATTAACTGCGGTTATGTTTTCGAAGGCGCTGAAGCGCCCGATGAATGTCCGGCCTGCAGACATCCCCAGGCATTCTATGAGGTCCTTGCCGAGAATTATTGATCGCTTTACATACTCGGTAATCTGCGCGGCGTAACGCGGCATATGGTGAACAAAGGGCTCCCGGAGAAGAACGGGAGCCTTTTTCTTTGTGCTAAATCAGGACGGCCGGGCAACATTTTGAATACGAATGTGAACAAAAATCCACCAATTGCCCGGAAGACAGATTGCCGGTATAGTCTTTAATATAACATATTGTAGTGTAATGAATTAGTCCGATATCAATCTTTAAAAATCCGGGGGAAATTGGCATGGAATATGCTAGTCTAAAAGGGGATAGTATATAGTTGTCATTCAGGGAGATATCAGGATGGGCAAGAACAACAGATATATCAGTGTGGTGATCGTCAGCCTGTTTGTCACGTTCGGGATGCTTTGTTTCCTGGGCGGATATCTGTTCTCCAATCTTTTGGCCAAGAAAAAACAGATCACCTATTCCGCTCAACTGTGCGAGCGCGATGAGCGCTTTGTGAATGTTTGTTCCAAAGTGATCGATAATACCCAGTTGTCTTTCGCCGTTCTGGAAGGGATTTCCCGGCGCTGGAAGGAAAGTCTGGATGACCGGGGGGCATTCGAGCAGCGTTTGAGCGAGTTCCTGAAGACCGCCAAGGAAGCGTTGCAGAAGCTGGAGATCAATAACGGGATGATCGAGATCGGGATCAGGGATGTGAGCAAGCTGTCGAAACAATATACGGATGCTTATGCCGCGCTGATGGAAATGTACGGCGTGTATCGGCAGCTTTATTCTATGGGTTTATCGCCCAGCGGAGAACTGGTTGATTTCGAACAGAAAATCAAGGCGCTCAAGGAACAGTTTATCGTGCTGGAAGGAAAGCTTGTAGAGTATATGCCCGCGCTCAAAGAGAAGATAAAAAGTCCGGATATGGTACCCGAAGCGGCGCCGATAGATGAAGCGCAGCAATCCGCCGCGGATTCCCCGTCGCTGAAAATGAATTTCAAGCCGGTTACCGGCAAGCCGGTCTTTATCGAGGGATCGGTAAGTGAGGAGACCACCGGCGTTCCTTCCCAGCTGCAGGCCGTTGAACCGGTAGCCGCCCCTGTTGCGCAACCTCAACCTGTCGCGGCAGTCGTGTCCGCGGATATGGATCAGAAGATCAAGGATTTTATGAAAAAGGACATCGATTTTATCACCGTGGAACGGATATTGGGCATGCCTTTAAACAAGTTCAGAGATGCCCAGAAAAAGGAAGTATGGGTGTATCCTTCCTCCAGAGCGGGCGTGCGTAATTATATTTATTTCTCCAACCTCAAAGTCTCCAGCTGGAAAAAAATAACCGTCAAATAAGTTATTTCGAAAGCAGTTCCGCCGGGCTGAATTCCGCCGACACCAGGGTGAGTTTCTCATCGAAATAGAGGTAGACCAGATCCGAGAATATCCTGACCGGGCCGGGGCGGTAGATGCAGCGGGAAACAGCGCTGTCGGGGCCGGTAGAAGGGATCGTTTCGCAGAATACCGCCGCTCCGTAAGCGGCGATAATCGCTTCCTGGCGCAGCCCTTTACGCAGCCGGTTTTTTTTGACGTCGGAGGCGAGATGATTGAAGCGTTTTTCCTGCTGTTTCAGCGCGGCGTCTATCTGCGCCTGATCGCGGGATATGTCCTGCAGTAATTTTATCTGTTCGCGGTAGGCGACCAGGCTGCAGCCTTGCAGCAGCAAGAGCGTGAGAAGAAAAGCGAGGATTCGCATAAACCGGCCAGCTCCTTACTAATGCGCGTAGTGGCGTATTTTACCCATGATCTTGCGCGCTTCGTATTGATCGCCCATAGCGCCCACGCGGACTTCCACCTGGCTAAGGTTGTCGGAAATCCGGTGAATATCCACCCAGATCATTCTGCCGTCATAATAATTACTGATCAACTGGCATACCGTTTCTTTCCTGGTCTCTTTAGCGACTTCCAGCTTTAAAGACGCCAGGGCTTTTTTCACTCCCGTGATCATCCTGTCGAACGGCACGTTGAAATCCTGGGAAAGTTTTCCTTCCAGCCAGGTAGCCGTACCGATGGCTCCCACCGCTCCTACCAGCAGGAATACGCAGCCGGACGCGTTTATGAGTAACGCGATAGCCGTTATGGCGTACACAAAGGTTTTGAACATGGCGTACCTCCGCATTCACATGTGACCGATAGCCCTATTATACAATTTTCCGGCGTTTTCTCAAACAAAAAGCCAAACTATTTGTCAAAAGGCGGTCCGGCGCATATAATAATGGTATGTTACAGGACGCGCATATCCATCTCCAGGACATTACCGTTGATCTTGACGGGTTGTTTTTCTCAAGCCGGCAAGCCGCGGTGCAGCGTTTTTTTTGCTGCGCTACCAGCCCCCTGGATTGGGAGCGGTTGCATGCGCTGTCGTTGCAGGACGTGCGTATCTGCGCTTTCTACGGAGTGCATCCCTGGTACGCCGGGAAAGAACTGGGCGATTGGCAGACAGAACTGCGGAATTTCCTAAGTAGTGATGCTGCGGGAGTGGGCGAGATCGGCCTGGACGGAGCGCGCCAAGGTATACCCATGCAGGTTCAGGAGCAGATTTTCGGCCGGCAGGTCGATCTGGCTGTGGAAATGCGTAAGCCCGCGGCGATCCATTGTCTGCGGGCCTGGTTTGAGCTGCTTTCCGTCCTGGATGCGCGCAAGCATAAGCAACTGCGTTTCATGGTGCACGCATTTTCCGGCACCCGGCCGGATCTGGAAAAAGTACTTTCTCTGGGAGGGTACGTGTCGTTCTCACTGCGGTTCCTGCTGTCCGGGGGCGAGAAAACCGCGGCATTATGTTCGCTGGTCCCGCTGGACCGGTTGCTCATAGAAACGGATTTTCCGTACATGCTCCCTGCCGGCGCGCAGGAAACGGCGCAGGAGTATGTCGCGTTGCTGCACAAAGGGTATGCTGCGGTTGCGCAGCTGAAAAATATTTCTGAAGAGGATTTGCGCCGCGCCGTCTGGGAAAATGGAACGCTTTTTACGCACTGAATTGATTATCGGCAAGCACAATCTGCTCAAGCTGCACGCCAGTTCGGTAACCGTGCTGGGATTGGGCGCAGTAGGCAGCTATGTGGTCGAGGCGTTGGCGCGGGCAGGGGTGGGAAGTCTGCGTCTGGCGGATTTCGACACGGTGCGCCCGAGCAATATCAACCGCAACCTTCTGGCTTTTGAATCCACTGTCGGCGAAAAAAAAGTAGCGGTGGCGGCCCGGCGTATCCGCGATATTCATCCGCAGTGCCGGGTCGAAACCGCTGATCTGTTTGTGGACGGTCAGACCATCGCCGGCGTGGCGGATACGGGCGCGGCTTTGATCATCGACGCCATGGATTCTTTGAATCCCAAGACCCAGACGCTGGCGTATTTGTATCAGCGGCGTATTCCGGTGATTTCTTCGATGGGGGCGGCGCTGCGCGCGGATGTGTTTGCGGTGCGTTGCGGCGATTTATTCGAGGCGCGCGGTTGTGTCCTGGCGCAGCAGCTGCGCAAGCGCCTGCGTAAATACGGCATACACAAAGGGATCTTTTGCGTGTATTCGCAGGAACCGCGGCTTAAACAGGCGGTCGGAGACAGCGCGACGCAAGAAGCCTATGCGCGGGGCCGCGCACGCAAGCAGCTGGGAAGTTTGCCGACGGTTCCCGGGATATTCGGTTTGACTATCGCGCATTGCGCGATCAAATTCCTGCTCGGCGAACTCAAACTGTCATCAGCCGAATAATCTGTTGCGCAAAGGCGGTCAGGGAGGTAGAATAGAGCCGATTCAGCCACATGGAGGTGGCGATGCGATTCCATGGGTAAAGAGGTTGAGCGCGCTTTTTCAAAAAAGGCGCGCTTTTTTGTTTGGATGCTGCGCAAGGAGGTGCGTATGAGCAGCAGGGAAATGATCTGGCGATTCTGCAATCTGCGGGAACAGGAGGCCAGTTTCATGGCTTTGTCCGGTTCTAAAGTGGGGGAGGAACGGATCGGCGATTATGTGCTGGAGTGCCTTGATATCGGGCCGGAGTGCTATCCTTTGCACTGCAAGTTCGCCAACGGCACCGAAGATCCCTTTATCCTGCAGTAGTGCTCACGAGCTTCTGCGCCGCGGCAAGGTCGATGCGTTCAGCCAGGTGCGTGTATTCGTTGATGGTGTGATCGGTGATCTTTCGGTCAAACGCGTCCCAGGCGATGGGCGGGACGTTCAGGAACTGTTCTATGCCTTCGCTGATGCGGGGCAGAACGGGTTTGAGCAACCCGGTGAGCAGGTATAAAGCGTTTAATCCGGCAGTACAGACTTTTGCCGCCTGGGCGGTATCGGTCTTGACGGTTTCCCAGGGCGCCGCATCGTTAATGTATTTATTGACTTTGTCCGCCAGGGTCATGATCTCACGCATGGCTTTGTTGAATTCCAGCGTTTCGTAGTAATCGGTTATTTTCGGGATTGCCGTTCGAATCTCCTGCAGCACCAGCGCTCCGGCCGGATCGATCGAAGTCAGTTTATTATCCAGCTTTTTGTTCACGATCTTTCCCAGCCGGCTTCCGATATTCACCACTTTCCCCAGTATATACGAGTTTACGCTGTTGACGAAATCGGTGAGGTTCAAATCCAGGTCATCCAGGGCCGCGCCCAGCTTGGAAGCGTAGTAGTAACGCAGGAATTCCGGGTCCAGATGGGCCAGGTAATCCGCGGCTTTGATGAAGGTGCCGCGCGATTTGGACATTTTCTCGCCGTTGACTGTCAGGAACCCGTGAATGTGCACCCGGGTCGGCGTGGAAAAACCCGCCGCCATAAGCATCGCCGGCCAGAACAGGGTGTGGAAATAGAGGATGTCCTTGCCGATGAAATGGTGGATCTCGAATCCGTTCCCGCGCCAGATGTCTTCGAAATCGCGGTTATTCTTTTTGCACCAGTTTTTAGTGGAAGCGATATAGCCTACCGGAGCGTCCATCCAGACGTAAAAATATTTATCCTCTGTTCCGGGGATCTTGAATCCGAAATACGGCGCGTCCCGGGAGATCGCCCAGTCTTTGATCCCCTGGTCAAACCATTCCCGGAGTTTGTTCTGGATCTCCGGCCGCACGTGGCCGCCGGCGACCCAGGCTTTAAGCTTATCGGTGAACGCGGAGAGCTTGAAATAATAATGCGTTGATTTTCGCAGCACCGGTTTTGCCCCGCAGACCGCGCAGAACGGTTCGATCAGCTGCGTGGGGTCATAGGTGGCGCTGCAGATCTCGCAAGCGTCGCCGTATTGATCTTTTGCTTTGCAGGCGGGGCAGGTGCCTTTGATCATGCGGTCGGGCAGGAACATGCCGTCTTTCTCGCAATAATACTGCTCGATTTCCTTCGCGTAAATGGCATCGAGTTGTTGGGCCTGCCGGTAAATGTATTCCGCCAGCTCCCGGTTTTCCTCCGAATTGGTGGAATAATAATTGTCGAAACTGATGCGGAAGGCGGCGAAATCGCGGGTATGTTCCCGGTGCATCCGTTCGATCAACTCCTGCGGCGATATATTCTGTTTGCGGGCGCTGATCATGATCGGCGTGCCGTGGGTATCGTCGGCGCACATATAATAGCATTCATTGCCCCGCAGCCGCTGGAATCTGACCCAGATGTCGGTTTGGATGTACTCGACCATATGCCCCAGATGGATGCTGCCGTTGGCATAGGGAAGGGCGCTGGTAACCAGGAGGTGGCGTTGTGTTTTCATGGCATTTATTTTACCTCGAAGCGAAATTGTCCGCAATCACGATTTTTTGAACAGCAGCGCGTACCATTTCCTGTCCCGGGTCACCCGCAGGCAGCGCAAGGACGCCGGCTTGAATTTGCGCCGGAAAACCGGATAATTATCGGCGAAGATCCCGGAGACGGCCAGCAGTCCTCCCGGACGCAGGCAGGCGTTCAGTCTGGACTGCAGCCGGATAAGGTCCTCGGTCAGGAGGTTCGCCGCCACAAAATCGAACCGTTGCCGGGATTTAAAATCTTTGAAATCGACAGTGGTGAGCGCGGTCGGACGGCAGCGGTTCAGTCGGAAATTCTCCCGCGCCGTTTTTATGGATTGCCTGTCGATGTCGATAGCCCGGATATCTGCCGCTCCGTATCGCTGGGCGATGATCGAGAGTATCCCTGACCCGGTGCCGATGTCCAGGAATCGCTCCAGATGTGCCGGGTGCGCGGCGATGAAACGAGCGACCATGCGGGTGGTAGCATGCAGTCCGGTGCCGAAAGCGAACGTGGTATCGATGTACACCGGTCGGCTTCCGCGGGGGATGCGCGCGTTCTTCATCCAGGAAGGGACGATCCGGATATCCCGGGTGATATTAAAAGGTTTGAGGTATTTTTTCCACTGCGTTTTCCAGTCGCAGTCGCGCAAGCGCAGGGAAGAAACGGCAATGCCCTTGAGCCGCAGCGAGCGGATATGGCGTATCAGTCTTTCCGCTTGAGCCGGCGAGCGGGAGAAGATCGAAAGAAACCATCTGTTTTTCTGGAGCGTTTCGACGATGTCTGCCGCATCCAGTCCGCGTTTGAGCAAAACGCAGCGCAGCAGTTCCGCCTGCCCGATAGAAGACGAGGTGAAGACAAAGCGTATTTCGATCATGCATGACCCGTCGGTAGGTGATGCCGGAAGGTTGTACTGCGGCGCGCGTTCCGGTTTAGCTTGATCCGGTGCTGGCCCGGAGGAAAACCGCGATGTATTTGCCGGGTTCCGGGTTTTCGTACTGCACCATGACCGTTTCCCCGGGTTCGATGTCCTCCAGGTCTATCTCTTTCGAACCCCGCATGATAGAGATGTTATCCGGAACGCGGAACGTTATATATCCCAGCTCTCCGGTGATCATGATCTCGGAGTTGACGAAGGAGACTTTGGCTACGGTCCCGGTCATGCGTTTTATTTCCTGTTCCACCAGTATCGCCGGTAGTTGGTTCTCCGTCGCGTTGTCCTGGCTATGGCAGGGAGCGCTGCCGCAGAGCAGCACGATGATACCGGCGCAGGGAACGATTGTCAACCATTTCATAATATCTCCTTGACAATTAATCACTCTACTACTATTCTACTATGGACAGAGCGGTTGGCAAGGTTTTTTGTTCGTCCCGCCGAAACGTGGAGAGAGCAGCCGATGTTGATGAGCAAACTATTGATTATTCTGGCGCTGGTGTTCCTGTTGCCGTCTGTCGCCCCGGCGGTGAATTTTTACGACGGCGCGCGCACGCAGGGGCTGTATCTGCTCTCATACACCTCTTTCTATGACGCGGATACGTTTGCCGATGGCAAAGGGAATGCCGGGCTCAAAGGCTACGGATACAGCAAGTTGGAAGAATTGCTGCGGGTCTGCTATTATAAAGGCGACCTGGTGCTGACCGGTTTCGCGCCTTTCGGCCGCGTGCGCAGCGGGCGGTATCAGGTATCGAGCAGCGGTGTGGGAGATATCAACCTGGGCGCCGGATGCTTCCTGCCCATCAGGAAAGCGGATGTTCTGCCCATGCTCTTTGTGGAATTCCCCACCGGCGCGTATGATTCCGCGAAAGCCGTGAATTACGGATCGCATCAATATGATATCAAGCCCGCCGTTTTTCTGTTTAAACAGATGGGGGCCTGGAGCGTGGACGCCGCGGCCAAATATTTTTTCCGCACCGAGAATCCGGGCACCCGGATTGCTCCCGGGAATGAACTGCATCTGCAGGGACTCCTGGGGTACCGTTTGAGCAAAGGCTGCAAGGTCGGACCGTCGTTGAGCTGGATGAGAAGCGCTGCGCAGGAAGACAGAGGGGTGAGAGTTTCCGGCAGCGCGCGGGAAATGTTTTCCGCCGGCGCCGATCTCTATGTGCGCCTGCCGTTTGCCGCAGTGACGTTCACCTATCTGCGCGATATTAAATCGAGAAATACTACCCGCGGCGATTTCTTCCAGATCAAAACCTGCACCAGATTCTAAATCCTGTTTATTACCGTGATGAGGGTTGCTTGCTTTTAATGCGATAGGCGGCGTAAGCCGTGGCTGCGCTTATGGCCAGCAGGATCGACAGCGTGAGGAGCGGGGGCAGGCGTTGCGCAATGATCTTATAGATGCCGGAAAGACCGAACAAAACGAAAATAACGGCAGAGATCCATTTGATGGTTTTCTCGGGGATGTGTTTGCGCAGTACGATCCCGATGACGATCCCGATGGCGTCTGCCGTGATCATGCCCAGCGTGGTGCCCATGAGCACGCCGGCCATATTCTGATATTCTACGGCCAGGCTTATCGTGGCCAGCTGGGTTTTATCTCCCATCTCCGCCAGGAAAAAAGCCACCCCCACGGTGACGATGGGGCCGAAGCGGCTTTCTTTTTTATCCTCGTTCTCCAGCGTATCTCCTCTAATGGTCCACAATCCGAAGAGAATAAAGGAGAAGGCTGCCGCCAGCGAGATAATCTCCAGGGGGATGATCACGGTGAGGTAATGGCCTACAGCCACGGCCAGGCCGTGGTTGATCACCGTAGCCAGGAAAACAGCGGTCAGGACTTTCCATGCGCTGTAACGGGTGGCAAAAGCCATGGCCAGAAGTTGGGTTTTATCGCCCATCTCCGCCAGGACAACAAAGAAGAACGAAGCGAGGAAAGCGGTCACCGGATTTTCTTAAATCTTTCTAGGCTGCTTTTTTCTTGAGGGTGTTGATCATCTTGACCGCGACAAAGATGGAGAAGGCCACGATGATGAAGTCGATCACGGTGTTGATGAATTGCCCGTAATTGAGCGTGACCTCGGGTTTATCGAGCGTCGCGGCTTTGATCACGGCTTTGAGATTCTTGAAATCGACGCCGCCGAGCAGCAACCCGACCGGAGGCATGATGATATCGTTGACCAGCGAGGTGACGATCTTACCGAACGCCGCGCCGATAACGATACCTACCGCCATGTCCACCGCATCGCCTTTTACTGCGAACTCCCTGAACTCTTTGATAAAAGACATATCCCCTCCTTTTCGGCTATTATAGCGCAAACATAAATACTATTCAATCTTTCTCTGTTTTATGGTATAATCCCCGCTAAAGTCTTTCGATCATACAGTCGATAATACTATCACTGGAGGCGGGATGGCGGAATTCAACGTTTATTACGATCAGCAGAACAACTGCCTGCGCGGGGTTTTCAAGGGGCAGGTTGATCATATGCAGGTTGGCGCGTATGTCAAAGAAGTCTATAGCAAAGCCACCAGGAAAAATGAGCGGTTATTGAGCGATTTCAGGGAAGCGCAGGTGGATCTTGCCGAGATTGAAATCGTCAGCATCCGCGAGATGATACGCAATATCGGCATCGATCAGTCCTGGAAGCGGGCGATTGTCGTTTCGCAGAAAATGGAATTGTTCAAGTTCTTTGAAGTTCTCTGCAACAACTACGGGGATAAGGTGCGCGCCTTCTCCGACATGGATGAAGCGCTCGCCTGGCTGAAAGCCGATTGATGCTGCGTCGCGCGGCGCGGACCGGGGGGCTGGCGCTCGCGGTGTTCGTTTTTTTCTGCCTTGCGCAGACCGCGCAGGCACAGCCGCACGGCCGGGGCATGTTCGTAACCGTGCTGCAGACGCCCCAGGTATTGTCCGGGCGCAAAGAGATCAGCCGGGTGGTGGAGACCGCCGGGCAGGATCGGGTAAAAACCCTTTTTGTGCAGATCTATCGGGCTAACCAGGCGTGGTTTCCCTCGAAAGTCGGGGATCCCTCTCCGTATGAGCGGTGTTTGAAAAGCGCGGGGCAGGATCCGCTCGCGCTGCTGATCGAGCAGGCACATGCCGCCGGGATCCAGGTGCATGCCTGGGTCAACCTGTTGAGTCTTGCCAACAATAAGAACGCTCCGCTGCTCAAGAAATACGGCTGCGATATCCTTACCCGCAATCTCAAGAAAAAGACCAGTCTCGAAGATTACAGAATCGATAACCAGTATTTTCTCGAACCCGGAGATCCCCGCGTCCGCGAAGAACTCGCGTTGCTGGTCGACGAGATACTGGATCGCTATCCCGCTCTTGACGGGATACAGTTCGATTACATCCGTTATCCCGATAAAAATCCCGCTTATGGTTTTACCAGGATCAATGTCGACCGGTTTAAAAAAGCCACCGGTTGTACAACGGTAGCGGAGAAGAGCCCGCAATGGCAGGCCTGGAAGCGGCGGCAGGTGACCGAACTCCTCGCGCTTCTGGTAAAGAAAGTGCGCGCCAAAAGGCCGGATATGCAGGTATCGGCTACCGGCTGCGCTCCGTACGTGCGCGCTTCGCAGGAAGCTTTTCAGGAATGGCCGTCCTGGCTGGAGAGCGGGCTGGTGGATTTCGTGACCGTGATGACGTATTCCGCAGACGCAAACGAATTTGCCAGATATCTCGCTGACGCCAGAAAACGGGTCAGCGATCCCGGCAAGCTCAATTTTGCGGTCGGCGCCTATGTCCTGGGCATCGCGCCGGCAACGTTCCGCCGGCAAATGCGCGCCTGTGAAGATACCGGCGCAGGAGAGTGCGTTATTTTCCATTACGGCAGTCTGCTGGATCATCCGCCCCTGCGCGAACAGTTATAACCGTTCGCTCCCCTTATTTCAAAATTCCCGATTATTCGTTGCAGCGGTTAAGCGCCGGCGCTATAATACAGCTAAAGGAGGAGCGAACTATGAAAAGCAAATGTGTTGCGTTTTTGGTAGTGGCGTTGCTGTTTGCGTGCGCGGCAGGGCATCTCTTTGCGGCGGATTCACGGTTAGCGCTTTCGGCCAAAGCCGGTACCCTGGGCGGGGGGCTGGAAGGGATCGTCAACATCACCCCTCATTTCAACGTCAGGGCGGGAGCCAATACTTTTCAATACGATTACGACGGCAAGGAAAGCGATATCAACTATGACTTCGACCTCGAGCTTCTGACCTTCGCGGGGCTGGTCGATTGGTTCCCGTTCGATAACGGTTTCCGCGTGACCGGCGGCTGTATGGCCAATGAGAACAGCCTGGAGTTGAAAGCGACGACAGCCGGCACCTACGATATCGGCGGCGTAACCTACACCTCCGCGGAAGTAGGGACACTCAAGGGCGAGCTTGATTTTAACTCGCTTGCTCCGTATCTGGGCATAGGTTACGGCAACCCCTTCGGAACGGAAAGCAACTGGTCGTTTAACTTCGATATCGGCGTGATGTTCCAGGGTTCCCCGGATTTGAGCGTGACTACCGACGGGACACTGGCCGCCAATGCCGCATTCCAGGCGAATCTGGCGCGGGAAAAGGCGGATCTGGAAGATGAACTGGACGAGTTCGAGTTTTATCCCGTTATTTCATTCGGGGTAACCTACAGGTTTTAATCGGCATTCCCCGGTTGTTGTCGGCAGGTTGGCTTGATCGAGGCCCCGCTACTGGCGTAGCGGGGCCTTTTTCATGGAGTGAACTGCCGCATTCAGCGCGCGCATTCTTTCAAAAATCTGCCTTTGAGCATCCCTTCGTCCCATTCGCCTTGAGCGGTAGAGTCCCAGACGATCCCGCCGCCTATGCCCATTTCTCCGCAGCCTTCGTGCAGCAAGAGCGTCCTGATCGGGATGTTGAAAAACATGTTCCTGTCGGGAAGTATGTATCCCAGAGCGCCGGTGTAAATCCTGCGTTCCTCGGTTTCCAATTCCCGGATGATCTGCATTGCCCGGATCTTAGGCGCGCCGGTCACTGAACCGGAAGGGAAGAGGGATGAGAAAATGCGCAAGAGCGGAATATCCACGGGCACGCGCGCGGTCACGCTGGAAGTCATCTGGTAAAGCAGTTTATATCGCGCCACCTCGAACAACCCGGGTACGCGGATGTCTGTGCCGATCCGGCCCAGATCGTTGCGCAACAGGTCGGTGATCATCAGGTTCTCGGCGCGGTTTTTCGCGTCGTAATGCAGGCGCGCGCCGGCAAGCGCATCCGAAAAGAAATTCCCGCCTCGCGGCCAGGTTCCTTTCATGGGTTTTGTTCTCAACACTGTTCCCGACTTTTGCATGAACATCTCCGGGGAGAGGGAGCAGATCTTGAATTGTTCCGTGTCCAGGTATGCCGCGTACGGAACAGGCTGCGTTCTGCGCAAAGCCCGGTAAAGGCTGAACGCATCTCCTGCCCAGCCGAAGCGCATCTTGATGCAGTACGTGATCTGGTACACATCGCCGGCTTCTATATGCCTGCGGATGCGCTCGATATCGCGGCGGTATTTTTCCTGCGGGGTATTGATGGTGATATCGGTGAGCGAATATGCGTCGCGGGGATCCCCGGCAACGCTGCTGGATCGGACGGGGTGTTCATAGCAGCCCAGGTAGAGGAGGGGGAACGCGTAGCGTTTATTCTGGCATAACCTGTTTTCAAAAGCGTACCCTGCTTCATAAGCAAGGAATCCCGCCGCGCAGAATCCTTTTTTGAGGGCGCTTTCCACCTCCCGGAACGCTTTTTCCAGTTCAGCGGGATGATAACAGGAAATGATCCTTGCCGGATGTTCGAAATAAAGAGGTTTTCTGTCGAATTCGAAGAGTATACGTATAGGGCACCCGTGTGGTTGCGGCCTGGGTGCCCGAAGCAGGGCTCAAGTTCATGGCCGATCAAAAGAATATCGAAAGCTTTCTCCAGTATATCAATATCAGGATCGTTATACACACAATAAACCCGACGCACTTCAAAATGATATTCAATGCTTTTGGCGAGAACATGAGGAATCGCCTAGTTGTTTTCGGAGATCATCGCAGCTGCCTCTGATCTATCCAGAACCCCGTCGTGATTTACATCATACTGCGTTTCTATCGCGGAATCGACTTTCGCTTTACCCTGCGTTTTGATGATCTCGTATCTGTCTTTGACCATTTGTCTGGCTTCCGCCCGTTCCAGCACGCCGTCCTGGTTGGCATCGTATTTTTGCTCAACCACGGTAGTGGCGCGGGCTTTATCTGAAAGCCTGGCGGGGACAGGGGAGGAGTTGTTATCGAGATGACGCTGCTGCCAGGATTGCTCCATGTGTAATTCTTTTCTATCGACTTTGCCGTCGTCATTTCTATCCGCGTGTTTGGCTTTCGCTGCCCTGGACGGCTGCGCCTCGGCAACAGTCGCCACAGCGCATACGCACACCAGTACACCTGCCCACAACATCATCTTATTCACCATGTACGGCCTCCTTTATTGGTTAAAACTTTCTTACTCGTTTAACGCGTACGGTTCAACTTTTACAACCTCCACAGTTTTGCTCACTATGTAACCGCCGATGCCGTAACAAAAGCCCAGCGTTGTTTTCACTTCGCTGCCCGCATCTGCGAACGTCAGACCGGATAAAACATTTTGATGGTTAAAATCTTCGAATAGGACATCAGAGACCTCATTAAACCGAATGGTGATAATGCATTTATTCGTTAACTTAAAATGCCCTTTTGCATCGATCTCTTTATGAACCTGGAAACCATAAATGTCCAGCGTAATAAATGGACCTGAACGGTCCATATCAACATGTAGAACCTCAAAATCGTGGAAGTCCGGCCAACGCCCCAGTTTTTTCGTTACCAGGTTTGCATTTATTATGCGTTCGGCAGGGACCAACATACATGCTCCTTAGACTATTTGGGCGCGCAGGTCGTGGAAAATCTCCTCCAGCCGGCCGGGATAGTCGGCGCGGAGGGTGCGCAGCCGGGCGGCCACCTGTTTGTGCAATTGCGCGGAGTTCATGTCGTCGAGTTGCTGGTAGATGCCCAGCCGTTTTCCCAGGGTGAAATTGAGGCGGTCTTCCTCCGGCAAAGAGAGATAGCGATCCATGATCGCCAGCAGGCGGGGTTTGTCCCGGGGAAATTGGCCCCGGGCCTCCATCAGCAGGTCAACGGCATGGTGATTGGCGTAGTGGCTGGTAATGCCGTTGAGATTCTCGATGAGCAAGCGTTGTTCTTCGATGATATTCTTCTCGGTCTGCAGGGTGTATTCGCCCGCTTCCATCTGCCGCTCAAGTCCCGAGCCGGGCTTGACTCCGATGGTAAGGACCCGGATGAAGTGCGGGTTGATCCCGCTCAAAACCCCGGCCGTTTCGCGGGCGTGTTCCTCCCACAATTCCTGTCCGCCCAGGCCGAGGATGATGAATTCTGAAATAGACATTCCCGCTTCCTTGGCCCTGCGGCCGGCCGCGGCAATATCCGCGGCGGTTACGCCTTTGTTCACTTTTTTCAGTACCGTGTCCGAGCCGGATTCCATACCGCAATAAAGCTTGGTTAAACCGGCGAGGCAAATGGCCTGCATCTCCTGGGCCGATTTACGGATCATGGTTTGCGCGCGGCCGTAACTGCTGATGCGCTTGAGGGTGGGGAAGGTTGTTTTAAGGAAGGAGAGCAGTTCCACCAGTTCGGCGGTTTTCATCAGGAAGCTGTCTCCGTCCTGCAGGAAGCATGTTTCGAAAGTCTCGCCCGCGTAGTACTGTGCCGCGGCGGCGATGTCGCGCTTTATTTCGTCGAGCGAGCGCAGGGAGAATTGCATATCCTTGTAATTGACGCAGAATGCGCAGCGGTTCCAGGGACAGCCGCGCGTGGTGCGGATGAGCAGGCTTTCAGCCTCGTCCACGGGACGAATGGGGCCAAGTTCGAAGGGAGGGGTATGCATTAGTCGCCGTATATGGCAGCAATCATCAGGCCTTTAAGCGGTGTTGCAACCAAACCGAGAACGGTCCAGTAAACGACAACGCCGGTAGCCACGGTCATAAAATGGTACGTTGTAAACATCCCGGGTAACATACCAACGGCCCAAACGCATGATCCGAAAACGAGCCCCTTGATTAATTTATTCTTCCCCGGAATACCTTTTTGGAGTAACGCATAAACAACAACAAGAATTATATTGAGCAGGAATTCTCCGGTATAAAGCTCTATCCCGGGCGGACCAGCCATCGGCTTCCACACATTTGTCGGCTCGAGCTTATATACCCAATTAAATAACCATCCGCAGGTAACTCCTGAAAAAATCGCATTGAATAATGAAACTACCACTGCAGCAATAAGTATTTTTCCTGTTTTCATAATGCGCCTCCAGTATTATTCTCCAAAGAAAAACCCGCTGCAATATATTCTATCACAGCGGGTTGAGAAGTCAAACTCCTCCGTTGAATGTGCCCACAATGAAAGCCCCGCTGTTCAGAAATGGACAGCGGGGGTACATTTGGCTCCGCATGGATTAGAGCATCGAACTATTCCAATAATCTTGCCAAATACTATTCACGCATGTAAGAAAAGAGAGCTTTAGGCCCCGCCCGCTTGCCGCAGGCAAAAAATAAAAACCCACTGGTGCGGCAAACCGCTTGACATGAAGCTCATGCCATCTTATAATATAATCAGAAAATTGACCAATGGGTTCGGTGGGAAACCTCCGGAGGATATAGATGGTCGGGCCGCCATCTTGCATGTAAATGCAGGATGGCTTTTTTTGTTTGAAAGAGGTGCGCTATGAGACGGATATTACTTTTTATTTTACCAATTTTGATCATTGTGGCCGCAGCCTTTACTGTTTTTGGTATTATCCAGGTGCGGTTTGAAGAAGAGAAACTTATTGATGATGTTCAGCGCAAAGCAAAGTCTATTGCCGAGAGCATGGAATTATCAGTTAAACATGTTCTTGAAAATAATGATTTAAAGAATGCCAATTACCTGGTTGAGAAGTTCCAAACGCGGGAGAGACTGCAAGGTTGCGTTATTTACGATAAAGAGGGAAATGTGTTTGCTATAACCCGCAGGTTTCTTGACTGGAAGGAAAAACAAAAGACATATCTACGCGAGGTTATCCAGACCAAGGAGCCTCGTGGCGGGATCGAGCAATTTAAAGAATATACGGTATACAGTTATGTGCTTCCGGTTGTTGAGGAAGACACGACTCTCATCGGTCTGGTTGAAGTTATTCATGATACTTCCTATGTATTTAGCCGGCTGGCTGAATTGTGGCGCAGGATAAGCAGTACCCTGATCATTCTGGTTGTCTTAATCGTTTTGATCTCGATTTTCCTGCATAAGCAGATTTTTGTGCTCCCGGTGCTGCGACTGACAGAATGGTTCAAGCATTTCCAAAAAGGCGAAACCGACGCTCAACATCCTATTAAAGAAAAAGGTGAATTGGGAAAACTGGCCAGTGAAGTCGAGCAAGTTGCATTGAGCCTGCGGGTTGCCCGCAAGACAATGTCAGAAGAGGCTTCCCTGCGTCTGCAAAAAGACGAGCTTTGGACCGAAGTTAAGCTGCGCGATCTCATCCATGCAAAATTAGGAGACAATGCCTTATTTGTCATTTCTAACCGGGAGCCGTATATGCACGTCATGGATGAGGCGAAAGGCACTGTTTCATGCATCCGGCCGGCAAGCGGCGTCGTCACGGCTATTCATCCGATTCTGTGCGCGTGCGGTGGAACGTGGATCGCGCACGGCAGCGGTAATGCCGATAAAAAATTCGTTAATTCCAAAGACAAATTGGGCGTGCCGCCTGAAGATAATCGTTATATCCTCAAAAGGGTCTGGCTTTCCAAACAAGAGGAGGACGGATACTACTACGGTTTCTCCAACGAAGGTCTTTGGCCGCTCTGTCACAATACCCACACCCGGCCGATATTCCGCGAAGAAGACTGGCTGATGTACAAGAAGGTGAATCGGAAATTCGCTGACAGCGTTTTAGAGGAATTGCCGGCCCGGAGCCCGTTCATTTTTATCCAGGATTATCATTTTACCTTGCTCGGCAAAATGATAAAAGAGAAACGCCCGGATGCGAAAATCGCTTTGTTCTGGCACATCCCCTGGCCAACGCCGGAAGCTTTTCAGATATGTCCTTATCAGAAAGAGATCCTCGAAGGAATACTGGGGTGCGACCTTATCGGTTTTCATGTCCAGAACCACTGTAATAATTTTCTTGATACCGCAAACAGGCTTCTGGAATCAAGGGTGGATACGGAAAAATTCAGCATCGTGCGTTTCGGCATAGAATCTTTTGTCCGCGCCTTTCCCATCAGTATCAATGGCCATATGGATCATGGCGCTGTAAATCATGATACTCAATCGCAGATGGAAAAATTACGGCAGGAGTTTAACCTGCAAGGCATGATTGTCGGCTTAGGGGTCGATCGTATCGATTACACCAAAGGTATTGTCGAGCGGATACTTGCCATTGACCGTTTTCTGGAAAAATATCCGCACTACCGCAAGAGGTTTGTGTTTGTTCAGCTTGCCGCTCCCAGCCGTACGCATATTAAACGCTACCACGACCTTATCGCGGAGATTGACGAATTGGTCGAAAAGGTTAACTGGAAATATCTTGACGGCAACTGGAAGCCGATCTTGTATTTGAAACGATATTTCTCGGCTGACGAGATAGCGCCTTTCTATGCCTTGGCTGACCTTTGCATCGTAAGCTCCTTGCACGACGGCATGAATCTTGTGGCCAAGGAATACGTTACTGAAAAACGAGACTTGCAAGGCAGCCTTATTTTAAGTCAGTTTACCGGTGCGGCGAGGGAATTGACGGATGCGGTATTGATCAATCCCTATTCCATTGAAGATTTTGCCGACAGCATCCGCCAAGCCGTTGAAATGCCTTCCGCAGAGAAAAAGAAACGCATGGAGAATATGCGCAGGACAGTCAGTGAGAACAATGTCTTTCGCTGGGCCGCAAACATCATTACGGAACTGACTGCGCTAAAGAAAGTATAATATGAAATATTTATTTTCAGCGTGGGAAACCGTAAAGGATCAGATCAGCGCAAAAGCAATGCTCTTGTTCTTTGATTTTGACGGAACATTGGCGCCTATCGCTGCAAGCCCCCAAAAAGCTCACCTGCCACAGGAAACGTTGGAATTGTTAAAGTCGCTTTCACAGGAGAAGTTATGTAGAATTGCCATCGTAAGCGGCAGGGCATTAACCGATGTTAAACAGAAAATCGGGATTGAAAGTCTCGTTTATATCGGTAATCACGGTCTGGAAATCGAAGGCCCGGAGATACGACACTCGGTTACCATCAGTGACGCGTATCTAAAAACCTTGCAGGCGGTCAAGGTTGAATTGCAGGCCGTGATAAATAGTTATAAAGGAGCGTTCATTGAAGACAAGGGGCTTACGTTGTCTGTTCATTTCCGCCTCGTCGATATAGAGGGAATCATCGAGCTGCGCAATAAGGCGCGCGCGATAGTGCTTCCTTATAGCATGAAAAACATGATCAAGGTCAGAAGCGGGAAAATGGTGCTCGAGATCAGGCCCCCGGTGCTCTGGGATAAAGGGAAGGCTGCGCTGTGGCTTATTGAAAAGTGGCGACCTGTGGTTAAGGATGATGCTGCCATTGCGCTGTACTGTGGTGACGATGCAACTGACGAGGACGCATTTCGCGTTCTGGCGGATAAGGGCATAACCATTGTCGTCGGAGCGCATGACGGCAGCGCAGCGCAGTACTTTTTAAATACCCAGGACGAAGTAAACGATCTTTTAAGCAATATCGTTCAACTTAGAAAGTCACTGTCATGAATACGCTGCAGCAGGCAAAACAACCGTTCAGATTCCACACCCGATTGAACCTCACCGAATTAACCGGTCTTCGTGCTTCGGTCCTGCCGCAACTGCTTGAATTGATCAAAAAGGTTCCGGGTTCCTGCATTTATCATCATACTCATCGTTTTCTGGAGCAGCACCAATATCTTTCGCCTGAGCCGCCGAACGATTTTGCTTATTGGGTCGGACAGGTCTTGGGAGAAGACGAACTGGCTGAACGGCTTGCCAGTATTGACACGGTGCAGTTTTCCACGATCCGCAGCCTGCGCGAGCAGTTCGTGGAGACTATCGAAACATACCTGACAGAAAAGCCGCTGGCTAAACTGAGGTTCGCCGGAGCGGGCGAGGAATTTCATTTCATCAAGTCGATCAGTTTCATTATTCCCACTGCCCATGTTGCGAACAACCTGGAAGAATTTGTAGGGATCCTGGAAAAGATAACCGTTGATTCGATCTACTTCCATGTTTTTGAGGCGCGACTGAGGCTTGAACGGCCGACCAATGATTTCTCGAACTGGATAGAGGACGCGCTGGATTGTAGAGATATCGCGGATGAGATATCTAACCTCGATCCGTACACCTACACCATGGAAGAATTACGCAAAAAAATCGTTTCAATAGTCAGGTCGGGATATGGCAAATCTTAATGATTATATACCAATCGTAGGCCAACCGATAATCGATGATCTTAAGCTTATCGCGGAAAGGCTCCACGGCAAAGTAATCCGGAATATCAATTCCACCGCCGTTGGCGGCGGCGTTGCCGAGATATTAACCAGGATGATCCCGTTCTTGAAAGAGTTGGGCGTCGATGCTCGCTGGGATGTCATCAAAGGCGGTGAAAAGTTTTTCGCGGTCACTAAAAAATTCCATAATGCCTTGCACGGTAAAGCCGAGAATATCACGGAAGATGATCTGCAGATTTTTATGCAGACAAGCCAAAGTAATATCGCTGAATTGGACATCAGTGGGGATATTGTATTCGTCCACGATCCCCAGCCTATTGCTTTGATCGCTAAAAAGGCAGCCAACAAGTGGATCTGGCGTTGCCACGTTGACGTTTCCGATCCCCAGCAAAAGGTCTGGGATTTATTGATGGAATTCATTCCACGCTATGACGCCGCGGTTTTCTCTGCTCCGGCTTTTTCTCGGCCGTTGCCTGTGCGGCAATTTCTTATTTCTCCTTCTATAGATCCCTTAAGCGATAAGAACAAAGAACTGCCGCAAGAGGTCATAAAAGCAGTGCTTGAGAAATACGAAATCCCTCGGGATAAGCCGGTTATAACTCAAGTTTCGAGATTTGACAGGCTCAAAGATCCGGTGGGAGTAATTGAAGTATATAAACGGGTAAAGAAATATATCGATTGCCGTCTTGTTCTTGCCGGGGGGACCGCTTCTGACGACCCGGAAAGCGTTGAAGTCCTTGCAGAAGTCCGGGAACGCGCAGGCAAGGACAAGGATATACATATTCTGCTTCTTCCGCAGAATGATATCGATGTAAATGCCCTGCAGCGCTCCTCTGACGTGATTCTGCAGAAATCTCTGCGTGAAGGATTCGGTTTGACTGTTTCTGAAGCGCTCTGGAAAGCAAAACCGGTCGTTGCTTCGCACGTCGGCGGCATCCCCCTGCAGATCAAAAACAAGTATTCCGGCCTCTTGTGCCGTTCGATAGATGGGGCTGCTTTCGCCGTCAAACAATTGCTGAATAATCCGGAATATGCCCGGAAACTGGGTGAGAACGGCAAGGAACACATCAAGAACAATTTTCTTCTTACCAGGCACCTTAAAGAGTACCTGCTTTTGTTCCTTTCTTTGTATCACCTTGAAGACGTGGTGTATTTGTAGCGATTAAACGACAACCGCGGAAACCTGCCGGTTGGCTGAAGAAAGGTAAGATGTAAATGTCAAAAATCATACTGCAACAATTAGGCGTTTTGGGATTGGCTGTAATATTCTCCATACTATGCGTAACAATGAATAGCAGGAAACCGAAAAGTCCGAACAAGAGAAAAGCAAAACCGGAAGTTAAGAATTCGGGTGCTTTTTAACAGTGTGAGGTGTTTATGTCCGGATTAAACGCGAATATACTAGCTCTGGTCATTCTGGTTGCCGCGATAATTGGTTTCTTCGTTTTCATGTCTATTTTGAATAAGAAGATGAACAAATAAAAACAGAATTGAAAGGATATTATTATGACAGGGAACATTAGTCAGGATTGGGTTGTTTATGCGCTTTTAGGTGCAGTTGCATGTTTTTTTGTTTATATTATTATCAAAGGCAATTTGCCTCAGAAGGATTCAAAAAAACAACAAGAATAGAAGACTTGGCCCCTTTCGCGGCCGCTCGCCCCATTCGCTGCTCCTGTTCATCGCAGCTCATAATCTGCGCGCTCTTCGCGTCCCCGATTCTTCCGTCAAATGTGCCTGGAAATAGATCGCCCTGCTGTCTCGTTAGAAACAGCAGGGCAAATTTAACTCCCCCTCGAGGACTCGGCGCCTTACGCGGCCGCCGATATTTCGGAAGGGGTGCTGGATTCGGCGTCCGCTCCAGGTCGGCCACTCGCCCCATTCACTGCTCCTGTCCGTCGCAGTTCATAAGCGGGGCTCTCTTCGAGTCCCCGATTCCTCCGTTAAATTTGCCTGGAAATAGATCGCCCTGCTGTCTCGTTAGAAACAGCAGGGCAAATTTAACTCCCCCTCGAGGACTCGAACCTCGGACCTGGTGGTTACAAGTATCCCGAAATTACTCTCGGACTTGGACTATATCTTTGCCTTGGCTTGCGCTTTAGGCAGCAGGTGCATAGTCTCTGAACCTTCCTCGCTTTGGGCGGGGCACCCAAACCAATCGGTTGGTTTGGTGCCCGCTATCTGCGGGGCTCGGCTGCTGATTACCCTCGTCTTTACGTTTGGGCTTCCAGCAATTCTCCTGCAGTTTCATCCGCGGTTTCCCGCGGAAGCTGCGATTTGAGCATGTAGCTCACGGTGACAGTTTGAACAGAGTAAGGTACACTTGTCTAACTCTTCCTTGATCTTTTGCCAACCCCGTGTATAGCCTTTTTCGGAGATGCCAAAGTCTTTTTTAGAAGAATTAGTGTGGTGAAACTCCAAAGCGTCGATACATTTTCTGTATCCACATATTACGCAGCGATTGCCTTTATATTCAATTGCCAATAGACGAATTTTTTTTCGTCTCTTTTGCACTGCGGCAATCAAATATTGGCGACGATCTTGATACTTCCGTGTATCGCGCTTTGTCAAATTGTCACCCCAGCTATGATTGCTCGTCCCGCTTTAGCGGGATTTCCACAGCCACTCGCTCTACCGACTGAGCTAAGGGGGAATAGTGTAATTATTTTACACGATTTCAATTCCAAGTCAAGAAAAAAGCCGGCAGATTTTTATGCATTTTTGTTGAATAGTGGAACATTTTGCTGTAAGATAAAACATTATGCAGATATCCTTTCACACGCAGAGCTGCAGTTTTATGGCGGAACTGGGGGTTTCTTTGACTGCCCAGGAAATCGTCAAGCATCTTCCCATCAGCGGTCAGGTGGGGAGGTGGGGGGACGAGATCTTTTTCGAAACCGGGATACTCGCTTCTGATTTCAATTCCACCCTGCAGGTCAACGTGGGGGATGTGGCTTACTGGCCCGAAGGAAAGTGTATCTGCGTGTTTTTCGGCAAGACTCCCGCCAGCCAGGCGGAAAAGCCTGTTCCGGCGAGTCCGGTGGTGGTGATCGGCAGGACCATGGCTTCTGTGGATGAGCTTCGGTCCATACAGGCCGGTCAGAACATCCGGGTCGCTGCGGTGCCGGTTAAACCTGCGGCGCCGGTAACCGCCGCTCCCGCGACGAGCGATCGCAAATTGTCACAATCGGAGATTGACGCTCTGGTCCAGAAGTTGCTGGCCGAGCGCGCAGACAAGGAAAAAAAGAAAGCGCAGGGGGCGGCATGACACGGACTGTTCAGTTCGGCGAATTAAAAGCCGAAATGTTGAAGATCGGATTCGAAACGCCGCGCGGCGAATCGGATACGTATCTTGAAGGTGTTTTTGTGAAAGCGCAGTTGCCCGATTTTCTGAAAAAACTTGAAGAATTGTTCGGCCCGGCTCTCTGGCCGTCAGACCAGAAGATCCCTCCGGCTATCGACAAAGTCATCAAGGAATTCGGGGGCATTATGGGCAAACAGACGCTTTTCGGCGGGGAGGTCAACGGCCGGGTGGTGTTTGTGATGTTGTGGCCGTGGAACGACGGGGTGCATATTACGTTGAAAGCAGGGGAGAAATAACAGGAGGGGACATTCATGAAACGGGTTTGTGCGGTATTAATTGCGGGGGTGCTCATGGCTACGGGAAATGCAGGAGCGTCGAAAGCGCTGGCGCAGGTCGTGGTTCTGGAAACGACCGGCGGCAACATCGAACTGAAACTTAAACCTGAAATCGCGCCCAAGGCGTGCGAGAATTTTACCAAGCTGGTGGAGAAAGGTTATTACAACGGTATTATCTTTCACCGCGTGATCAAGAGCTTCATGCTCCAGGGAGGCGATCCTACCGGCACCGGCAGGGGCGGAGAATCGGTCTGGGGCGGATCCTTCGAGGATGAGGTCAGGCCGGACGTGAAATTCGATAAACCCGGTATCCTGGCTATGGCCAATGCCGGACCGAATACCAACGGCAGCCAGTTTTTTATCACCACCGTGCCCACGCCCTGGTTGAACATGCGGCATACTATTTTTGGCGAGGTATCTGCCGGCTACGATGTGGTGCAGAAGATCGAAACCACCGCTGTCGACGGCAATGATCGTCCGGTCAAAGAGCAGAAAATCATCAAGGCGTATATAAAAAAGTAATCCGTTTATGCGCAGCTCGCGCCCCGGACGGGACGAGAAAGCTGTTGACAAAACAGCATTCTGTGCTAAACTGTGGCCGACATAGCAGTTGTAGTGATGGTAAGGTCTAGAAGTTCTGAAACCGTAAGGATACAGGTAGTCTAACCTTACGGTTTCATTGTTTTTAGGCCGAATGTTTAACCGTTGTGAAAGGAGGCAGTGGTACCATGGCAAAAGGTAAAGTGAAGTGGTTCTCAAATCAGAAAGGTTATGGGTTCATCACCCCGGAATCCGGAGCCGACGTGTTCGTGCATTTCAGCGCGATCAAGTCCGAGGGGTATAAATCCCTTCAGGAAGGCGACAATGTGGAGTTTGAGATTGAAAAAGGCCCTAAAGGTGAGCAGGCAGTCAACGTAGTCAAAGCAGCTTAAGTAACCGTCCAACCCATGGCCCGGTATCGTTATAGATACCGGGCCTTTTTTTATCAGAATTTACTTACTAATCGCGGAGAATTAGTATACAATAGGAAACGATGAAGACTCCCGCCTTCACCATTTTATTCCTTTTTCTTGCCGGAGTGCATTCCTTTCCCGCTGCACGAGCGGAATCAATTCCCGAAGCGTATAATCGGGGCGCGTTCAACCAGGTCATAAAAGCTTATCTCAAGCTCTCCGACAATAACGATTTACCAGCAACCCTTAATTTAGCTACGGTTTTCAAAGACCTGGGGTATCATCAGCGCGGTATCGAAGTGCTGCTGCGGGCGCGCAAGCGTTTTGCCGACGCGCCGCAGGTCTTGAAGCTGCTCGGCCGGATGTATTATCTGAACAGCCGGATGGATGAAGCGTGCGCTATCCTGGAACAGTTGCGTGCCGCGGCGCCGCTCGATCAGGAAGTATTGATCACTCTGGGGTTGTGTTGTCTGGAAAAGAAAGACGACGCCCGGGCGCAGGAGTATCTGCGGCAGGCGGTAGCGCTGAATAAGAATAATCTCCTCGCGCGCTTGTCGCTGGCGGATCTGTATTACCGCAGAGAGAATCTGGCTGAAGCGGTCAAGGAATATAAAGCGATCAACGCCATCGACGCGAGCATTCAGGGCATTTACGCTTATTGGGCGGATATACTTTTTCGATTGGGCGATTACAAGGCCGCTTTCAAAGCGTATGACAAACTGGTTGCGCTGCAGCCTGCGAACAAAGCCGCCCGGGAACGGCTTGATCTGGTGCGGGCGCAATTAGGCAAGGATTACTTTACCAGGGTGCGCCAGGAACATCTGGCAGAGCGGGCGCGGACTAAAGTTCTGGTCAAGCCGCTGCCGGTGGTTCCCGGAACGCGGACAGTGTCCGTGGGGCTGCTGGAAACCGCATCCGAGGTGGAATTTACCTGTTCCGGCGAGTTTACTCTCTCGGGTCGGGACGCGGCGAAAGTGCTTGAAAACGGGTTGGCCCAGCAGATCTATACTTTGAAAGCTGAAAGCGGGCAGCAGCTGCGCGTTACCCGGGAGGGGGCGGATCCTTTGATTGTTGAAGGCCCGTTGACCATCGCGGTCAAACAGCCGCAGTCGACCATTACCATTCTCAATGTCGCTTTCGGCCACGAGACGTTCTGGGCGGATGCCCAGGACCGTTCTTACCGCGGAACGATCACGGTCGTAGCGCAGGAGAAACGGCTGCGTTTGCTCAATACCGTGACCGTAGAGGAATATTTATATAGCGTGGTTCCCTCCGAAATGCCGGCGAAATGGCCGCTGGAAGCGCTCAAGGCCCAGGCTATCGCCGCGCGTTCGGAAGCTTTGGCGAAGCTGGGGCGGCACAGGAAAGAAGGGTTCGATTTCTGCGCCGAGGTGCATTGCCAGGCCTATGCCGGAGTGGAATGGGAGAATCAAGCGACCAATCTGGCGGTTGACGAAACCTGGGGCATGGTGCTGACGTATGCGAATAAGCCTATCGACGCGGTTTATTCCGGCTGTTGCGGCGGTCACACCCAGAATAATATATTCGGGGACGGCAAACCTATCGCGTATTTCCAGGGAACTCCCGACGCCGGAGCGGAGTGCGGCTTTTCGTTCCCGCAGTCGCCGTGGGAATTGGATAACTGGTTGAAAACGCCGCCGCAGGGGATTTATTGCGATTTGCCCGAATATGCCGGTAATATCAATTACCGCTGGGTTCGGATCTATTCGGCGCAGGAAATGGACGATGTGGTCCGCAGGAACAACAGCCCGGCCAGGGATGTCGGCCGGGTTAAACGGATACTGGCGGTCAGGCGCAATGTTTCCGGGCATGTTCAGACGATCAAGATCGTCGGAGACAAAACCAGCTGTGTCATCGATAAAGAACTGGAGATCCGCAGGGCGCTGGGAGACCTGCGCAGCAGCATGTTCAAGGTGGAAATGAAGCTGGATACGCAGGGCAACCCGCAGCAGTTCGTTTTCTACGGCGGCGGATGGGGCCATGGCGTGGGCATGTGCCAGGCCGGGGCGCGCGGTATGGCGCAGTCAGGCAAGTCGTACCGGGATATCCTGGAGCATTATTTTCCGGCCGCGCAGTTGAAGAAAATATATTGAATTTTCATGCCTGCGTACTACAATGTAACTGTATGTGAAGCGTTCTTTTAAAGCCGTAAGCGGGGCAAGAAGGAGGCTGGATGCGCAGGATGCGCGGGTTCACGCTGGTGGAATTGATCGTGGTTATCGCCATTATCGCAGTTCTATCGGCAATCGTGGCGCCGAACGCTTTCCGGGCGATCGAAAAGTCCAAGATTTCCAAAATGGCGATCGATTTCAAAAACCTGAAGACCGCCTGGCTTGCTTTTTATAGCGATACCGGAAGGTTTCCTTCCGAGGCGCAATATGTGGCTGCGGGTTACCCCAATACTCCCAATCCCGGAGTATTGATGTCGAATACCGATATTGCCAGGAACGTGCTTAATTTCGCCGGCTGGAACGGGCCGTATTTTGAGGGGCGAGCGGTTTCTCCCTGGGTAGCGCCGTATCGTTATGACAATGAGATGGATGCGGCGTGCTATAATCCGTCAACCGGCGCCTTTCCCTATAATGGGATAAACGTAGGTTTGAACGAAGGCGAATTTTCCGCGTCACAACAGTCATTGATTCCGAAAATCGATCTTTTGATCGACGACGGAAACGGTACCCGGGGCAGTTTACGCTATACCGACGACGCTAATCGAAGAATTTTCTATATGGTCAATGCCTGTTGTCAGAACTGATGTACAAAAGGAGGAATGGATGCGTAAAGCAGTTTTAACGGCAGTTTTCATTTTTCTGATGGTTGCGTCTTCTTTTGCCGGCCTGCAGCCGACGGCGCAGGTAGATAACACCGCCGGCACCCAGGCTATGCCGCCCTATCAGGGGCCCAAAGCGCGTATCGCCGTGGCTGATTTCGACGTGAAAGCGGCTAAGGCCGATTATGAGATCGGCTCGGGCCTGCGCGAGATGCTGGTCACGGCTTTGATCAACAGCAGCCGTTTCCGGGTGATGGAGCGCCAGGTGCTCAACGCAATCATGCAGGAGCAGGAGTTGTCCGCTTCCGGCGCTGCCCAGCCGGGCGGGGTACAGCGCGGGCAGATCAAGACCGCCGACCTGATCGTTACCGCGGCGGTGACCGAATTCGAGCCGGAAGCTTCGGGCGGCGCAGCCGGTCTCGGCGGCGGCGGGAAGCTGGGCAAAACGCTGCTGGGCGCGGTGATCGGCGGGGCGATGAATAAAGCGCATATGGCTCTGGATATCCGCATCATCGACAGTTCCACTTCGGAAGTATTGGCGGCGACCCGCGTGCAGGGCCAGGCCACGGATATGTCCGGCGGTCTTTTTGCGGGTATGGTGAATTCCGTAGTGCTGGGCGGAGGATTGAGCGCGTACGCCAACACGCCGATGGAGAAAGCTATCCGCGTCTGCATCATCGAAGCGGTCAAGTATATCGCATCGGGCGTTCCCCCGGAATATTTCAAATATTAATGCGCTCTGAAGAAGTCCTTTTCAAGGGCAGGCTGCTGCGGCTGACGCGCAGGACCGTCAGGCTGCCGCACGGGTATGTGGCGCAGCTGGAGATCATCACGCATCCCGGAGCCGCGCTGATCGTTCCTTTGTTGGGCCGCGATCGGGTCATCCTGATCCGGCAATTGCGTCCGGTAGTCGGCGCGTACCTTTATGAACTGCCGGCCGGAACGCTCAATGACCGTGAATCCCCGCTTGCCTGCGCCCGGAGGGAGATCATCGAGGAAACCGGTTATAGCGCGCGCACCTTGACCCGGTTAGGCTCTATCCTGCCGGTGCCGGGGTATTCCACGGAGAAGATCACCATCTTCAAAGCGCAGGGGCTGCGTCCGTGTGCGGTGCAGCCCGAAGCGGACGAGGTCATCCGCGTCTGCGTGAAGACCCGGCAGGAGATCCGCCGGCTTTTCAAACAGGGCCGGATCGTCGACGCTAAGACTATCTGCGCTTTTTCCATGATCGGCTGGTTATGATCAAGCATACCTTCGTCAAAGTCGGATCCAAAAAAATAGAAGCGATTGATCTTGCGCTGGCCGCCAGGCATCTCATCGTTCTCAAAGGCAGCAGGGGATACGTGATGTGCGGTTACCTGAATCAATCCGCCGCGGAAAAATTCAAGGATGCGGCGGTCAAGATCAAAGGGGTTTCATCCGTCGCCGACGCTCTGAAGGCCACGGTGTTTTCGTGCACCACTGCAGCGCGCAGGCTGGGCATCCGTCCGGGACAACCGGTCAGAGAGGTGCTCCGCGCGATTGTTTAATCCGATCCGGTAGGTGTATGCGCATAGTCCGCTTCAGCCATAAAGGCAGCGTTTCCTGGGGAATGGTCGATGATTCTTCGGTGAAAGTTCTTCGCATCCCGCCCTTTACCTTTCTGCAATTCAGCGGCAGAAAAATCCCGTTAGCGCAGGTCAAATTCTTATCGCCCGTCGTTCCGTCAAAGGTCGTGCTGGTGGGGTTGAATTATCGCGATCACGCCCGCGAGCTGGGCATGCCGTTGCCCAAGGAGCCGGTGATTTTCCTGAAGCCGGCCAGCGCGGTGATCGGGCCGGGCGACGCGATCGTGTATCCGCGCCGGGTCAAGCGGCTCGATTTTGAAGCGGAACTGGCAGTGGTGATCCGCAAGACGGCCCGGAACATCCTTCGCTCGCGGGTCAAGGAGTATATCCTGGGGTATACCTGCCTGAACGATGTCACCGCCCGCGATGTGCAGAAACGCGACGGGCAATGGACCAGGGCCAAGTCATTCGACACGTTCTGCCCGATAGGCCCGTGGATCGAAACCCGGCCGCCCGCCGGCCAGCTGCGCGTCCGGACCCGGTTGAACGGCGTGACCAGGCAGGATTCGGGCACGGGCGAGCTAATTTTCGGCATAGAGTATCTGGTCCGGTTCGTTTCTCAAGTGATGACGTTGCAGCCGGGCGATGTAATTTCAACCGGCACGCCGCCGGGCGTAGGACCGATGCGGCCGAAGGATCGGATTGAAGTAGACATTCAGGGTATAGGAGTTTTGACTAACCGCGTAGTAACAGTCGTTCACACAAAGGAGGAGAAGTGAGGATTCGCGCAACGCTGATGAGTGTTTTGTTCATTCTGTCAGTCCTGGTGGCCGCAGCTCAAGCCGCGGAGTATTCCGCGGATTTCACCACCACCAGCAAAGAAGGGGATTTTTCCGGGAAAATGTTCATCAAAGAGAATAAAATGCGCATGGAGATGCCCGAAGCCATCACCATTACCCGGATGGACAAAAAAGTCGGGTGGATGCTTTTGCCGAATGAGAAAATCTACATGGAAGTTCCCCTGCGGCCCAGCGACGGGGTGATTTCAGGCGATAAGATGCCCGGTGAACTTAGCCGGAAACTTATCGGTCCGGAGGCGGTCGGCGACATGCAGGCGGATAAGTTCGAACTGGTCATTCAGAGCGGCCAGGGGCAGGAGACGGTGTTTTTGTGGGTGGCGAAAGAATCCAGTATCCCGGTAAAGACCGCCGCGGTGGACAACGCCTGGAGCATTACGTACAGCAATATCGTCAAAGCGGAGCAGCCGGAGTCTATATTCGAGCTGCCGGAAGGGTATACGTTGTTTTCATACGATATGGCGGTGCCGGAAGCGGCGAAGCCTGAAGCGGGGAAGTAAACCGATGTACCCCGACAGATTTGTCCGGAATCAAAAAGCCATTCCGGCCAAATCTAAACGTCGGGGTTTCGCGCTTGACCTTTCGGTCAAGCGCTCAAGGAGGTGGGTATGCTGGGAATACCAGATCCAGGAGTATGGCTTGCGTATGTTCTGTGTATCGTCAGCGTGATCATCTGTCTGGTCTATGGCGCGGTCAATTGGAATAAAGGCGATGAGCCGGTGTATCCGGAAGATATGAAGTGGGTAAAGGATGAATCTCAATCCAAGGAAGAACTCTAAATCTTACCGGGAGGACGCATGGAGAACATATTCCTTTTGACTGTTATCGTTGTAGTCTACCTTTTTGCTATCGCTTCCCTGGGGTATTACGGTTACCGCAAGACCAAGAACGCTCTTGACTACATGGTGGCGGGCAGAAAAGCTCATCCGGTAGTCATGGCCTTGTCGTACGGCGCGACATTCATCAGTACGTCGGCTATCGTCGGTTTCGGCGGCGCGGCGGCGTTGTTCGGCATGGGGCTGTTATGGTTGACGTTCCTGAATATCTTTGTCGGGATATTCATCGCTTTCGTGGTATTCGGCAAACGTACCAGGAAGATCGGGCATAACCTCGACGTTCACACGTTCCCGGAACTATTGGGCCGCAGGTTCAAATCGACCTTCATTCAGGGCTTCAGCGGTTTGATCATTTTCTTATTCATGCCGTTGTACGCGGCTGCGGTTTTGATCGGCGCGGCGCGTTTTATCGAAGCCACTTTTCCCAACTACATCAATTACAATGTCGCGGTGCTTATCTATACCCTGATCATTTGCGCTTATGTGCTTGCCGGCGGTCTTAAGGGCGTCATGTACACCGACGCTTTGCAGGGAACGATCATGTTCGTGGGCATGACCATCCTGCTGGTTTTTACCTATGTCAGACTCGGCGGCGTGCTGGTAGCGCATCAGGCGCTCACGGCGATCGCGGATAAGGTTCCGGCGAAACTGGTGGCTATCGGGCATCTGGGTTGGACGCAGATGCCGGTACCGGGATCGGATCTGTGGTGGTCGCTGGTATCGACGATCGTCATGGGCGTGGGGATCGGCGTGTTGGCCCAGCCGCAGCTGGCGGTGAGGTTCATGACGGTTAAGAGCAGTAAAGAGATCAATCGCGGAGTAGGCGTGGGAGGGTTATTTATTCTGGCGATGACCGGCGTGGCGTTCGTGGTGGGCGCGTTGACCAACGTCTATTTTTTGAACAACCCCGCGTTCGGCAAGATCTCGGTGGCAGTGGCCGGCGGTAATATCGACAAGATCATTCCCGCGTATATCAATGCATCGATGCCGACCTGGTTCGTCTATGTGTTCATGCTCACTTTGTTATCGGCGGCAATGTCCACCTCGAGTTCGCAGTTCCATACTCTGGGCACGGCGATCGGCAGGGATTTTATCGAAAAGTCCCTGATGGCCGGCAAGACGTTCAAATATACGGTCGGGGTTACCCGTATCGGGATCCTCATCGGAGTGGTGGTCACGGTTATCCTGGGCTATCATTTACCTGCGGGAGTGATCGCAGTAGCTACGGCCATATTCTTCGGCTTGTGCGCCAGCGCTTTTCTGCCCAGTTATACCGGCGCGTTATTCTGGAAAGGTATGACCAGGGCCGGCGCAGTGGCGAGCATGGCCGTAGGATTCCTGGGTACGGCTTTCTGGCTGTTGTTTGTTCATGAAAAAGAAGCGGCGGCGATCGGTTTGTGCAAGTTCATCTTCAACAAGACTACCTTGACCGGACAGCCATGGACAGTGGTCGATCCGATCGTGGTGGTTCTGCCGGTTTCTTTCCTCACCGCGATCCTGGTGAGCCTGTTCACCAAAAAACTGCCCAAGGATCATCTGGAAATGTGTTTCCGGCATATGGGCGCGGAGAAAAACAAATGAAAGGGGTAGTCGCATGATGCGCAGAATTCTACTGGTTCTGGGTGTGCTCGGCGTCCTCGGCGGGCTCCTCGTGCCGCCGGCGCGGGCCGAAGGGCAGGATTTCAAGTACAAATGGGGTTTCAGCGAAAGATTGCGGCACGAGTACTGGAAGAACAACCGCGATATGGAGAATACGTATTACGACGGAGGGGACCGTAATTACTTCCGTATCAAAACCAGCGTCTGGGGGCAGATGGATTTCAAGGACCTGGCCGGCGTGTTTGTCAAGTTGAGCAACGAGAACAAGGCCTACATGCTGCTCGGATCCGGTTCCGGCGCGACCAGCCGCAAGATGTATTACAACGGGCATAACCACTGGGATCCGGATGAAGTGATTTTCGATAATCTGTATCTCGACCTGAAGAGACCGGCGGGCATTCCCTGGACGTTCCGCATCGGCCGCCAGGATCTCATGAATCAGTATGGCGAGAACTTCATGATTTGCGACGGCAATCCGGGGGACGGTTCGCGAACGTTCTATTTCAACGCGATCAAAGCAAGCTGGACCGTGGATGAGAAGAATGTCCTGGACCTGGTGTATATCAACAATCCCCGGGACGATATTTTCCTGCCGGTGTTCAACGAAGACAAAACCCCGATCGCCCTGAATACGACCGACGAGAACGGCTTTGTCGCTTACCTGAAGAACAAAAGCTGGGAGAATGTCAGTTTCGAGCCGTATTTTATGTATAAAAAAGAAGCTGCCGATTACGGTTCGGGATTGCAGTCCAGAAAGAGCCGGATCTTCACGCCCGGCGCGTTCGTAAAATATACCGTCGCTCCCTGGACCTATCGCCTGCAGCTGGCCAAGCAGTACGGCAGTTACGGCGATGATGACCGCAATGCTACCGGCGGTTATTTCTTCGTGGATCGCGATTTCAAGGATGCCAAATGGCAGCCGCAACTTACCGCGGGATTCGCTTACCTGTCCGGCGATAAGAAGAGCACGGTAGACAACGAGGGCTGGAATCCGTTATTCTCCCGTTTCCCCCTGTATTCGGAACTGTACGGACAGTCCTTCCAGGGCGAATCGGGTAATTCCTATTGGACCAACCTGGAAATGTTGCGCTGCGGGGTAACTGTCGTCCCGTCGGCGAAAATGAAATTCAATGTGAGCTATAGTTTGCTGCGGGCCAATGAACTGGTGACTGCCAGCGCCGCGTATTCGCTTACCGGCAGAGGCCAGACCAGAGGCCATTTGATCCTTACCAAGCTGGATTATGTTTTCAACAAGAGGCTGACCGGGTATGTGATGGCGGATTATTTCCTGCCGAATCACACATTTTATACCCAGGAAGCCGATCCGGCGGTTTTCGTGAGAACGCAGTTGGAATACAAGTTCTGATGAACTTATACACAGGGAGTCCCGGACGGGCTGTGGATAACTCAAAGTTATCCACAGCCCGTCCGGGACTCCCTGTGTATAACTCGGCTAAATCTTCTTGGAAAATTCTCCGCGCGATAGTATAATAGAGTTCCTATGCGCAGAAACAAAACCCCCGATACAGCATTTCTTTCCGGCGATGAAGCCCTGGCCCAGGGAGCTTATGAATCCGGTCTGGCCCACGCCGCTTCTTATCCCGGGACTCCGGCTACGGAAGTCCTGGAATATCTTTCCCGTTTTCCCGACGTTCAGTCCCAGTGGTCGGTGAATGAAAAAGTCGCCTTTGAAGTGGCTTTAGGCGCGGCAATTGCGGGTTTGCGCTCGTTATACGCCTCCAAGCATGTCGGTTTGAACGTGGCCATGGACCCTTTGATGACTTCAGCCTATACCGGAGTTAACGCCGGGTTTGTCGTGGTGGTGGCTGATGATCCGGGCATACATTCTTCCCAGAACGAGCAGGATACCCGCTTGTTCGCCAAAGTGGCCAAACTACCCCTGCTGGAACCGTCCAGCCCGGCCGAAGCCAAAGCCTTCGTCAAAAAAGCTTTCGCGATCAGCGAAGAGTTCGATACCCCGGTGATGATCCGCCTGACCACCCGGGTCGCGCACACCAAAGAGAACATCGAAATTTTTCCCCGCGCCAGTCTTCCTCCTAAAGCCTTCAAGATCGACGTGCCCAAATACGTGATGGTCCCGCGCAACGCTTACCTGCGTCATATCGATCTCGAGAAACGCCTGGTTAAGCTGCAGGCGTACGCCGAAAAAACCGCTTTGAATACCGTTGAGCTGAAGACGCGTACAATCGGTTTCATTACCGCCGGGGTGTCGTATCTCTACGTAAAAGAGATGTATCCCGACGCTTCCGTATTGAAGCTGGGATTCAGTTTTCCGTTTCCCGAAAAGCGGATCAGGGAATTCGCCCGCTCGGTCAAACAACTCTATGTGATCGAAGAGATCGAGCCGTTCATGGAAGAGCAACTGCGTATGCTGGGGATCAAGGTTAAAGCGAAACATCCGTCATTCCGGATCGGTGAGCTGCGGCCGGAATTCATCCCGGAGATCGTCAAGGGTAAAGAGAAGCGGGAAGAGCCTTCCAGCGCCAGAAAACCGGTATTGTGCCCGGGCTGCCCGCACCGGGGCGTGTTTACCGTGCTCAAGAAAGTAAAGGCGGTGGTCACCGGAGATATCGGCTGTTACACTCTGGGGGCTTTGCCGCCTTTATCGAGCCTGCACAGTTGCATCTGCATGGGCGGAGGGATAACGTTTTTCGAGGGGTTCAGCCGCGGCCTGGGGAAAAATGTGGTGGGGGTGATCGGCGATTCGACCTTCGTTCATTCCGGCATTACCGGCCTGATCAACGCCGCGTACAATAAAGTCAACGGCCTGATCATGATCCTGGACAATTCCACCACTGCCATGACCGGCAGCCAGCCGCATCCGGCTACCGGAGTAACCATAAAAGGCGAACCGACCAAAAAGCTCATCCTGGAAGACGTGTGTCGCGTGGCGGGAGCGGATAACGTGGACGTGGTCAATCCGTTCGATTTAAACAATCTGGAAAATCTGGTGCGTCAGCGCATGCAGGAAGATAAACTCTCGGTGATTATCGCGCGTTTTCCCTGCCGACTGATCGACCGTTCGCGCCAGCCGGCTCCGGAATACCGGCAAGCGGCGTGTAAAAAATGCCTGCTCTGCCTTTCGGTAAACTGCCCGGCGATCCGGAAAACCGATGACGGGTTCATTGAGCTGAATGCGGCGTATTGTTCCGGCTGCGCGGTCTGCGTTCAGGTGTGTCCGGCGCAGGCGCTGGTGAAACGAGGATAGGCGTGGTGAAAAATAACGGGACGGTGAATATTCTTTTCTGCGGCACCGGCGGCCAGGGCGTTCTGGTTGCGGCGGAGATCTGCGGGTGGGCCGCGGTTTTTGAAGGGTTCCACGTCAAGAAATCCGAGGTGCACGGTATGGCGCAGCGCGGCGGGTCGGTGGAATCGCATCTGCGTTTCGGCAAACAGGTGTATTCTCCGCTGATCCCCCGGGGAACGGCCGATTTTCTGGTCAGTTATTACAGGGACGAATCCCTGCGCCTGCGGGTTTTTCTTAAACCCCGGGGCGTGGATCTGACCGCGGAGCTGGACAGAGCTGACGGTTCGGTCGCGGATAAGCGGTATATCAACGTTTTTATCCTGGGCGCGTTGTCCAGGCACCTTGCTTTGAGCGAAGGATCCTGGTTTAAAGCGATAGATGCGGTATTGGCGCGTAAGAATCCCGAAGAGAACAAAAAAGTATTTTTAGCAGGAAGGGGTGAGGGACTATGATCTGGAACGAGAAGATGGAATGCATGGATGCGCACAATCTTAAGAACATACAGTCCGAGCGTTTGCACGACACGGTGGCGTATGTCTATAAGAACTGCCCGCTGTATAAATCGAAACTGGACGCTTACGGCATTACGCCCAGGGATATCAAAAGCATCGACGACATCAAGAAGCTGCCCTTTACCGCCAAAGACGATATGCGCGACAGTTATCCTTTCGGTTTATTCTCCACTCCCGTGCACAATCTGGCCGAGATCCATGTTTCCAGCGGCACTACCGGTAACCCGACGGTGGTCGGCTACACCAAAGACGATCTGAAATTGTGGGGAGAAGTGATGGCGCGGGTGCTGTGCTGCGCGGGCGCCGAACCGCACGACCGTATCCAGATTGCCTACGGTTACGGGCTGTTTACCGGAGGTCTGGGGTTTCACTACGGTTCTCTGGAAATGGGTTTGACCATTATCCCTGCGTCATCCGGACAGACCAAACGCCAGCTTAAGCTGATGACCGATTTCAAACCGCGCATCCTTGCCTGCACGCCGAGTTATGCTTTGTATATGGTAGAGGAAGCCAGGGAACTGGGGCTCAAACCCACGGAGAGTTCCTGGGAGATCGGCGTTTTCGGGGCCGAACCCTGGAGCGAATCCATGCGCAAAGAGATCGAAACGCAATGGAATATGCTGGCAACCGACGTTTACGGGTTATCCGAAGTCATCGGCCCGGGCGTGGCCCAGGAATGCAAATACAAAGCTGGATTGCATCTGTTCTCGGACGTTTTCTACCCGGAAGTGATCGATCCCAAGACCGGGCTGGACGTCAAAGACGGCCAGCGCGGGGAATTGGTGATAACCACGATCACCAAACAGGGGATCCCGCTGTTACGCTATCGCACCCGCGATATCGTGAGCATCAAATATGAACGCTGCAAATGCGGCCGGACCTCTCCGCGCATCAGCAAGATCATGGGGCGCACCGACGATATGATCATCGTCCGGGGCATCAACGTGTTTCCGTCGCAGATCGAGCACGTGCTCCTGGGGATCGAAGGAACGCAGCCGCATTATCAGCTTATCGTCGACCGTAAAGCCGGGGAGCTGGACGAGCTCGAGGTCCTGGTGGAAGTGGAAGAAAAGATATTTTCCGACGAGATCAAGAAGCTGCGCGGGCTGGAGGAAAAGATCAAGAAGGAGATCGAGTCCGTGCTGGGCGTTTTCGTCCGGGTGCGGCTGGTCGAACCCAAGACCATCGAACGCAGCGAAGGCAAAGCGAAACGGGTAATCGATAAGAGGATGGTGTAGCGCAGATCACACCTAACGCTAATAAGGAATTGCGTTAGTGTGGCCCTGTGGCCAAATTGCGCAAGTGTTGCCCTTGTGGGCAAGGAGGGTTAAGATGAAACTGATACAGATTTCGGTGTTCCTGGAGAACCGCAGGGGCAGGCTTTCGGACGTGTGCTCGCTTCTGGGCAAACACGAGATCAATATCCGGGCTTTGACCGTGGCGGAAAGCGACGATTTCGGCATCCTGCGCATCGTGGTGGACAAACCGCAGGAAGCGACCATGCTGCTCAAGAGCAACGGTTTTGTGGCCAATATTACCGAGGTGGTCACCGTCGAAGTGGCGGATAAGCCGGGCGGACTGGCGAACGTGCTGGCAGTGCTCTCCAAACATGCCATCAACGTGGAGTACATGTACGCTTTTCTGGCTAAGGCCACGGCCAAAGCGCTTCTGGTGTTCAGGTTCGACGACGCGGATAAAGCCATCGAGGTGCTCAAGAAGAACGGTATCCGGGTATTGAGCAATAAAGATATAGGGTCGCTATGAAAACATCCGCCTTCTGGGATAAAAAAATGGAGACGATCAGCCGGGAGAGTTTGAAAAAACTTCAGCTGGCGCGTTTGAAGGAAACCGTCAGGTTCGCTTTGAAGACGCCGTTCTACCGTACCCGTCTGAAGAAAGCCGGCATTGCCTCCGCCGATGCGATCAAGCGGTGGGAGGATATCAAGAAGATCCCTTTTACCACCAAGGACGATCTGCGCGAGTGTTATCCCGACGGCCTGCTGGCAGTGCCGCTGCAGGACGTGGTCAGGGTGCACACTTCCAGCGGTACTACCGGTACCCCGACAGTGATTTATCACACTAAAGCCGACCTGGATTCCTGGACCGATCTGGTGGCGCGTTCGATCGTGGCCACCGGCGCCGGCAAACAGGATATCTTCCAGAATATGATGTCCTACGGCATGTTTACCGGCGGTCTGGGACTGCATTACGGCGCTGAACGGGTGGGCATGACCGTTATCCCCATGGGCGGCGGCAATACCAAGCGTCAGATCCAGTTGATGAAGGATTTCGGCACCACCGTGCTGCATATCACGCCCAGCTATATGCTGCACGTGCATTCCAAACTCGCGGAAGCCGGCATGGAGATCAAGGATCTGAAGCTGCGTAAAGCCTACCTGGGCGCGGAGCCGTATTCGGAGAATACCCGCAGGAAGGTCGAGCAGCTTTTCCATATCGATGCGTATAATTCGTACGGCTTGAGCGAGATGAACGGACCCGGCGTGGCTTTCGAATGCGTGGAAAAGAAGGGCATGCATGTCTGGGAAGACGTGTATATCGTCGAAGTGATCGATCCGCGCACCGGCGAATCCCTGCCCGATGAGAAAGAAGGGGAGCTGGTTTTTACCAACCTGACCCGCCGGGCCACCCCGCTGCTGCGTTACCGCACCCGCGACATCGCCTGCATCCATAAAGGCCCCTGCGCCTGCAAGCGCACGCACCGGCGTATCTCGCGCATTACCGGCAGGACCGACGATATGCTTATCGTCAACGGGGTCAACGTTTACCCCTCGCAGATAGAGGAAGTGATCATGCGCATCCCGCAGGTGGGCACCAATTACATGATCCGCCTGGAAAAAGAAGGCACCCTGGATAAGCTTATCGTCCAGGTGGAGATTTATTCCAAGATGTTCAGGGGCGATCTCAACGAGATCGACCGGCTCAAGGAAAAGATCCGGGAAGAGCTGCGGGCTTCGATCATCATCCACCCCAGCGTGGAACTTCATGAACCGGGCAGCCTGCCGGTATTCGAAGGCAAGGCAAAACGAGTGGTGGATAACCGTCAGAAATTATAAGCGGAGGGATGCATGGCGAAAGAATTGAGCGTTTTTGTGGAAAACCGCCCGGGGAGGCTGCGCAGCGTGGCCGAAGTGCTCGGCCAGGCCCGTATCAATGTCCGGACCATGACCCTGCAGGACCGGGGGGAATACGGGTTGATGAAATTAATCGTGGATCAGCCGGACAAAGCGTACCTGGTTCTGGCGGATAAAGGGTTTGCCTGCGCCCTGAAGGAGATCCTGGCTATCGTGCTCAAGGACAAACCCGGCAGTTTCCTGAAGCTGTCCGAGCTGCTGTATAAGCATAAGGTCAACGTGCTCGACGCCTACGGATTCGTGATCGAGTCGAATAAGCGCGCGGTTTTTTGCGTGGAGGTCAAGGATATCAAGAAGATCCGCGCGGTGCTCAAAAAAGAAGGATTCGAAGTCCTGGATGAAGAACTGCACGAGTTCTAAATGGTTATCGATATACATACCCATGCCTGGCCGGATAAGGTGGCGTTGAAAGCGAAGACGTCGCTGGAATCTTTTTTCAAGATCAGGCTCGCCGGAGATGGGACGGTTACCGGATTGCTGGCTTCCATGGATGCCAACAACGTCGACGTCAGCGTGATCTGCGCGGTGGCGTCACGTCCGGAGCAGGTTCGTTCCATCAATTCCTGGCTGTTCGGCGTCCGCTCGCAGCGCATCCGCGTTTTCGCCGCTTTGCATCCCGGGTACGCGCAGTGGAAAGAGGAATTGAGCCTGATCCGCGCGCATGGCGACGGCGTGAAATTCCAGCCGGAATTCCAGAATTTCTATGTGGACGACCCGGCCGTTTTCCCGGTCTATGAGTTGCTGCAGGAGCTTGCGCTGCCGGTGCTTTTTCATTGCGGCGAGGAGTTGTCCGGCACGCTCCTGGTGCGTTCTTCGCCGGACCGCATCTGGAAGATCCGTCAGTCTTTCCCGAAGCTGCGCATTATTGCCGCGCATTTCGGGGGGTTCAGGCTCTGGCCGGAGGTCGAGAAGCATCTGCTGGGCAGAGACGTTTATCTGGACACTTCGTATTTTTTTTCATTTCTGCCGCCGAAAGAAATCAAACGCATGCTCGAACTCCATTCGCCTGACCGGCTGCTCTTCGGTTCCGATTTCCCCATCGCCGGCCAGCGGTCCGACCTGGAGTTCCTGCGCGCGCTGGACATCGCCCCGCAGCTCAAAGAGAAGATACTCTGCCGCAATGCGCAACAGGTGCTGGGTATCGCCTGAACCGCGGCTGCCGGGATGGATTGACTCCCCGGGGCATACTTGTTATAATAAGGATGATTTGGATCAAATCCCTTGAACAAAGGACGGGCTTATGACGGCTTACCGGTTTGAAGAGAAACTGTTGCAGTCGCTTTCCGCGGATAAATGGAAGAGGGTGGGGACTGAACGCCGTTCGGGAGTGGTGGTGCCGCTGTTTTCGGTCTATTCGGAGAACAGCGCCGGCGTCGGTGATCTCGCGGACCTCAAGCTTTTGATCGACTGGTGCGAGAAGACCGGCAATACCTTGTTGCAGCTTTTGCCCATGAACGAAGTGGGTCCGATATTCTGTCCGTACGATTCGTTGAGCTCGTTCGCTCTCGATCCGATGTATCTGTCCCTGGGCGCCATCAAAGAGGTCACCGGCCAGGAGCTTCTGGATAAAGCCGCGGATCTTAAACGCGCGTTCCCGACCGGCGCGTCCCACCTGGATTACCGCATCAAATCGGCTAAATTATCCCTGCTGTGGGAATTCTATTCCGAAGTGGGGGAATCGCTGCCCGGAGATTTTACGCGTTTCTGCCAGGTCAACAGTTACTGGCTGGAAGATTTTTCTTTATTCTGTTTCCTTAAATTCATACAGGGCGGCAAAGCCTGGTGGGATTGGGAGGAGCGGTTTCGCAACCGGGACACGCAGGCCCTGGCCGGACTTAAAAAGGAGCACGCTTTTGAGATCGCTTTCTACAGCTGGATGCAATGGCAGTTGTTCCGGCAGATGTCCCAGGCTAAAGAGTACGCCGCTTCGCGCAAGGTGCTGCTTAAAGGCGACCTGCCCATTCTGGTTTCCGAGGACAGCGCCGATGTCTGGGCGCATCGGGGTTATTTCAAGATGGATTTTGTCGCCGGCGCTCCGCCGGACATGTATTGCGCCAAGGGGCAGCGCTGGGGCACGCCTACGTATGAATGGGACGCGATATTCGCAGACGGAGGCCGGTACCTCAAGGAAAAACTCGCTTACGCGGAAAATTTCTACGATATCCTGCGTATCGACCATGTGGTGGGGCTTTTTCGCATCTGGAGCATCCCCAAGAACGATCCGCTGGACAACAAAGGGTTGAATGGCGCTTTCGATCCGCGCGAGGAGTTCCGCTGGGAGGAGCACGGCAAGCGCATTCTGCGGTTTATACTCGAGAACACCCGGATGCTTCTCTGCGCGGAAGACCTCGGGGTGATCCCGCCGGTCTGCACCAGCACCCTGAAGGAATTCGCCATTCCCGGCAACGACGTGCAGCGCTGGATCAAGGACTGGAACGTGCGTCATGATTTTCTTCCGCCCGAGGAGTACCGTCCGCTGGCGGTGAGCATGCTCTCTACCCACGATACCACCAACTGGCCCGCGTGGTGGGAGTGCGAGGCCGGGACCATTGACGAGAATCTTTTTGTGCGCCTGTGCTGCGAACGCGGCATCAAATATAACGGTATCCGCGAAAAGCTTTTCGACCTGCATCGCTCCAGCCACGGACGGGTGCGCTGGTCGGAACAGGTTACTTCCGTCGGGGCGCTGGTTGCGATCCTGGGGAAAAAGCCGGAAGAGGTGCGCGATTTTATCGATATGTACGAAAACAGTTTTCACGAAAAAGAGAAGCTCTGGCAGCAACTGCGCTTGAAGGGGCCGATGCGCGAGAAATGCGACCGCGAGATCGTTTTCGCGATCATGCGCAGAACGCTGGAGGCCCAGTCGATATTCTGCGTCAATCTGATTACCGACTGGCTGTTCATGGGGGATATACTCAAGGGCGATCCCTATCTGTCCCGGATCAATACGCCCGGAACGGTGATCCCGGACAACTGGTCGGTGGTCATGCCGCTTTCTCTGGAAGAATTGCTGCGGCACAGCCTGAATCTGCAGATGAAAGAAATGATTACCGCGACCGGTCGGTCGGTACAAGCCGGTTGCGCGGTTGTCTAGAACGGTTGGCTTAACAAAGGAGAAAGTTCAGATGAAGCGTTCCAAGTTCCTTCTTTTCGAGAAAGATATTCCCAGCCAGTGGTATAACGTAGCTGCCGATCTGCCGTTTCAATTGCCGCCGCCGATACATCCGGGGACCAGGAAGCCCTTGCAGCCTTCCGATTTGAGTGCGATATTTCCCATGGCGCTGATCAAGCAGGAGATGAGCAGCCGGCGCTGGATAGACGTTCCGCAGGAGGTCTGGGATATTTACCGGCTCTGGAGGCCGACTCCGCTCAAGCGGGCGCTGCGCCTGGAAAAAGCCCTTAAGACTACCTGCCGGATCTATTATAAGGATGAGAGCGTTTCTCCTACCGGCAGCCACAAGACCAATACCTCGGTTCCGCAGGCTTATTACAACAAGAAAGAAGGGATCAAACGTTTGACCACCGAAACCGGCGCCGGGCAGTGGGGCGCGGCGTTGAGCTTTGCCTGCAACGCGTTCGGTTTGGGGTGCCGGGTGTACATGGTCAAGGTTAGTTTCCATCAGAAACCTTTTCGCCGGTCCCTGATGCATATCTGGGGATCGGAAGTCATCGCTTCTCCTTCCGAGGAGACTGAAAGCGGCAGGGCCATTCTTAAGCGGGATCCGCATTGCCAGGGGAGCCTGGGCATGGCCATTTCCGAAGCGGTGGAAGAAGCGGCGAAAAACAAAGACGCCAATTATTCGCTGGGATCGGTGCTCAATCATGTGCTTTTGCATCAAACCGTGATCGGCCTGGAAGTAAAGAAGCAGATGGCCATGGCCGGCGACAAGCCGGATTTCCTGATTGCGTGCGTGGGAGGCGGGAGCAATTTCGGCGGGTTCGCTTTGCCTTTCGTCAAAGATAAGCTCAAGAACAACAAACTCAAGATCATCGCCGTGGAACCGTCCGCCTGTCCCACCCTGACCAAGGGCGTGTATCATTACGATTTCGGCGACACCGCTTCCCTGACTCCATTGCTCAAGATGTTCACCCTGGGCCATAATTTCATGCCGCCCGGGATCCATGCCGGAGGATTGCGTTATCACGGCGCGTCGCCTTTGATCAGCGCTCTGTGCGCGCATAAGATCGTGGATGCCGTAGCCGTGGAGCAGCTGGATATCTTTAAGGCCGCCCTTTTGTTCGCCAAGTCGGAAGGGATCGTGCCGGCTCCGGAAAGCGCGCACGCCATCAAGGTGGCCATCGATGTAGCCAAAAAAGAGCGGAATAAGTGTGTGGTATTCAATTTAAGCGGCCACGGGTTCCTGGATCTGGCCTCGTACGATAAATATTTGAGCGGCGAATTGCAGAATTACGCTCATCCGGTTTCCGAGATCAAGCGGGCTTTGAAACAACTGCCGCAGGTGTGATTTGAGATCCAAATGGATAAAGAACTGATATTAGTCGGCGACAGGGTGTTGATCCTGCCGGATGGCGATCAGGATCGCACGGATACCGGATTATACCTTCCCGCAGGGATCAAAGAGAAGGAGAAGGTGCAAACCGGCACGATTTTCAAGATCGGTCCCGGGTATCCGGTTCCTGATCCCAGAGATGTGGATCTCGAGCCCTGGCAGTCTCCCGAAGCCCAACCCAGATATTTCCCGCTGCAGGCCCAGGAAGGCGATTATTGTATTTTCCTGCGTAACGCCGGTATCGAAATCGAATTTGACACTACCAAATATATCGTAGTTCCCCATTCCGCCATCCTGGTTATTTTAAGGAAAAAGCATTAAAAAAAGAGCTTCATAAGTCGATTTTAGTGGTATAATAATCCCATGGATGACAGAGGATTTGTCCGGCGCTGTATCAGTGGTCAGAAGCAAGCCTGGGATGAATTCCTGCAACGGTATTCCCGCCTGATTTACAATTATATCCACAGTGTTTTGCGTTTGAAAGGCTATCCCTGTCAGCAAACCCTCGTTGAAGAATTATTTCAGGAAATCATACTTCTGTTACTGGATCGTAATTTTCACAAATTAAAGAGTTACCGGGGATTGAATGGTTGCAGTCTGGCTTCCTGGCTGCGCCAGGTGGTGATCAATTACAGCTTGTCGGCATTGCGCGACCGGCGCGTTATGGTTTCGCTGGATCAGGAGCCGCCGCTGGTGGAACCCGGATTGCTGGTTGCTCCGGGCAAGCCGGCTTCAGCTGAAGCGATTGATCAGGAGCGGGTTTTGGCCCTGCGGGAATGTATCGACCGGCTGGAGAGTGAAGAGAAATATTTCCTTACTTTGCATTTTCACGCTAATATGAGCTTGGACGCGCTCAAGGATCATTTACGGGTATCGCGCGCGGCTCTGGATATGCGCAAGTCACGGTTGCTCTCCAGGCTCAAGGAATGTTTTAAAGGAAAAGGAATTCTGTTAGATATATAGTTTTCCGGTGTCTATTAATAAGGGATAGTGCCTGGATGAGCGATAAACTGGAGGAAGTGATCCGCATGGCGCATAAACACTGGCTCAACGGCCATAAGCATGAAGACGAAAGTCATCCTGACGAGGAAATGTTCGTCGGCTTCCTTGCCGGGGAGCTTTCCACGCAGGATCAGGCGAGTTTTAAAGAGCATATCGGAGCCTGCAGCCGTTGCAGCGAGCATCTTTCCGCGGCCATCGCTTTATCCGCAGTGGCGCCGGAACTGGAGGAGGTTCCGGCTGAAGTTCTGGAGCGGGCCAGAAAACAGATCTATCAGCATCTCGGCGCTTCGGTGCTGGAAATCGCGGTGCTGCTCAAGGACGCGGCGCTGGAATTGCTTTATACTACCGGAGATCTGCTCTTCGGGCAGGAATTGATACCCGGCGCGACCTTGCGCAGCCGCAATGTGGGGGATTTCAAGGAAGAAGTGGTGCTCTTCAAGGATTTCAAGGATATCCGGCTGGAGGTCAAGGTGGAACACAAGGCCGGGCAGATCTGCACGTTAAGCGTGCTTATCCGGGAGAAGAACACGCAGAAGCCGATCAATGACTGCCGGGTGACGTTGATCAAAGACGAGTTGGAAATGGAATCGAAACTCGCGGATACGGCAAAGGCAGTGTTTGAGAATATTCCCCCGGGGATGTATTCGGTTGAGATCACTTCCCCGAAACAGCAGCTCGCTTCGATTATCGCAGACATACGAGTATGAAACGCGACATCCCCCCGCTGGTTTTTGAAATAATCCGCCAGGATAACATCCTGAAGATGAGCGCTTTTGAGCAGAGCGAAGCGGCCACATTGACCATCAAACGCTACAGCCAGTGCAAGGTCGCTTTCCCGGAAATCGAGACATTGTGCCTGGAAGTGGCGGACGTTTTAAGCAAGTCCAACCGCAGGGATATGCTTGATGAAGGGCTGCTGGGCAGGTTGAAAAAATCCGGACAGATGCTCTGGGAGCAACTGCTCTCCCGCAGCATCAAGGAAAAATTCAGGAATTCGCCGGGCCGCGACCTGGTGCTTTTCCTGGACGAAGAGCTGGTGCAGATACCCTGGGAATTATTGTATGACGGCGCGGAATTCCTCTGTCTGAAGTTCAATACCGGCAGGCTGCTGCGCGCCCGTCACGAAGAGAACATTCCCCGGTACCGCAGCAGTTCCGGGAAACTCAAAATGCTTATCCTGGCCAATCCCACCGCGGATCTCGCCGCGGCTTACCGGGAGGGGATCGCGATCAAGAACCGGTTTGACAGCCGGCGCGATCAGTTGAGCATCGATTTCAAATCCACTTCCATCGATACGCTGTACGTCAAAAAGAACCTGCGGGAGTATGATATCGTGCATTTTGCCGGTCATTGCGAATTTGACCGGGAGCATCCCGAAGCGACGGGGTGGGTGCTTTCCGACGGCCGGTTGACTACCGGCGATATCCTGAACATGGCGGAAAGCATCGTTTTTCCGTCCCTGGTCTTTTCGAACGCCTGTCAGTCCGCCCGGGTAGAAGGCACGACAATCGATCCGGATTACCAGCAAAAGAATTACAGCCTGGCGTCCGCGTTTCTGTTTTCCGGGGTGCGGCATTATATCGGCGCGTTGCAGCGGGTGGAAGATCCGGTGAGCCTGGTTTTCGCGAGGCAGTTCTATGCCTGTTTGAGCAAATCGCTGTCCGTCGGAGAAGCTATGCGTTTGAGCCGGCTCAAGTTGATCCATGAATACGGGAAACACTCGATTTTCTGGGCGAATCATCTGTTGTACGGCGATCCGAGCTTTGTGCTTCTGCGCAAGGCCGGGGCGGTTGTGCCTGCGGTCCGGCAGACGCCGCTGGCGCTGTTTGAGCGTCAACGCCGGCGGATCATCCGGGGCGCGTTAGTCGCGGCGATCGCCGTAGCCTGTGTTGCGGTGTATGGCAGTATCGCCGCGGTGCATCCGGGCGCCTGGTTTGCCGTACAGCGGACGAAATCCCTGCTTGCGCGCGGCGAAAACGAACGGGCTGCCGTAGCCGCTTTGAAACTGATACGTGCCCAGCCGTCGTACCTGGCAGCGTATCCTCTGGCCGCGGAAGCCCGGGTGCGTTCAGGCGACCGGATTCAGGCCATCCGGTACTATTATGAATATGCCATGTTAAGCATCAGGGCGGGAGCGTTTGCCAATGTCTCGAGCGCATATACGATGATCGGCTGGCTGTATCAGCAGCAGGGCGCGTACGACCGGGCGCTGGAATTCTATACGAAATCCCTGGATTTGAGCCGTCAGCACCATGACCGGCTCAACGAATCCGGCGTATTGCGTAAATTAGCGGTCTGGCATATGGATAAAGGGGAAAATGACAAAGCCCTGGAGTTGCTGACCAAAAGTTCCGAGATAAACAGGCAACGGCCGCAGCAGTACGCGTATCAGTATAATCTCGCCTGCGATTATTTCGATATGGGGCTGGTGTTTACCAATAAGGGCGATCTGGCCGCGGCAAAAGAGTTCTACATCAAGAGCCAGGAAATTTTCAACCGGTTGAACAAAAAAGAAGAATTGAGCGACTATTATTTCAACCTGGGGGAGATCGCTTTGCAGGAGAAGGATTATGCCCGGGCGCTCGATTATTATACCCGCGGATTGAACATCGATCTTCAGCAGCATAACCAGCCGGCGATGGTCGTCGATTACTCCATGATCGGAGAGCTCTATATGGAGATTGAGGATCCGCTTAAGGCCGAGGAGTTCTTTCAGCAGGCGCTGACCATCGCTTCCCGGATCGACGCCAGGCTGGAGTCGGCCGCCGTGTATTACGATCTGGGTTTACTGGCGAAGAAAAGAGGTCAGAAAAACAAAGCCCGGGAATTCCTGCGCCGGGCGCAGGAGATCTACAAAAGCGCCGGCTTTCCCGAGGAAGCCACGGTAAAAGACCTGCTCTTGAGCCTGGACAACAATTAGCTGCCGCCGCGCCCCCGCCTGAAACCGTTTTCATCAAACCGCGGAAATGGTATTGAAATACCCCCGAATCCGGGTTATAGTTACAGTGGAATGAAAATATGGAGTGGGGGGTCAGTAAGATCATTATGGTCATGGAGGCCTGGAGGTTCGCCTGTAACCTCAACCCATGGCCTTTTTTATTGGGCCTCGATCAGGAGAGTGGATGACCACGCATATCATCGATAAAAGAAGAGCTCCCCGTTTCCAGGTAACGATTTTCACCAAACAAAAAGATCTCGCCACCGGTCAGGAACTATCCGCGCATACCTTTGATATCAGCGCAACGGGTATCGGCCTGATGACCGATACGGAAATTCCGCTGGGCCATCCGATAGAACTATCGTTGTGCATGCCGGATAACGGCGAAGAGGTGCATGCCAGCGGCAAGGCGGTATGGATGACGCTTGCCGGCCCGCATAAATACCGCGTGGGGATCAATCTGGATACAACCGCGCTCAAACCTATTCCGCTTGTTTTGCGCACTATCCGCATGCGCACCCGCTACTACAGTTAATTCTTTTCGATTATCCCCGTTTCGAACCTCCCAAGCATCTTCAAGTAACGTTGAGTTCCCAGGCTGAAAAATTGTTGTTAGATTTCTCTTCTTTGCGCGTCTATTGTTAACGGAAAGCAGTAAAGGCGCAACGCGGTCAACAAAGGAGAGACGGGATGAGAATGCGTACGGTCGTTCTGGCGCTGGTGGGGTTGTGTTGTGTTCCGGGACGCGCGCAGGCCGGCGGTCCGGCGGCAGCGGAGCAGGCGGAGGTGTCGGTGGATTGCGACAGGAGTATGCGCGGGCTTCCTGACGTGCGCGATGTGCAGCAGGCGGCGATCAGGTTCGCGGACGTGGATATGGGAAAGATAACGCGCTGGCGCAGGCAGGCGGCGAAAAGGGCGTGGCTGCCGCAGGTCAGGCTGGGGTTGGACCGGGACGCCAGCGAATTATGGCACTGGGAAGGAGGCTCGACCACGAAAGACGGCGATGATATACTGCGCAAAGGCAGGGATGCGCTGGGCTGGGATATCAGCTTCACCTGGGATATGGGGGATCTGGTCTGGTCGTCCGATCAGACGTCCATCGACACGCGTTCCCGGTTACTGGTCATACTGCGCGAGGATGTTCTGGAGCAGGTAACCAAGCTGTATTTCGAATATGTGCGCGCGGTTATCGAGCGCGCAGAGGCCGAGGGTAAGGACGAGCGTAAAGCGTCGCAGAAAGAATTGCGTCTGAAAGAACTCGCCGCGTACCTGGACGCTTTGACCGGCGGCTATTTCTCCTCCCACCTGCGCTAATTATCCACAGGGAGTCCCGGACTGCCTGTGGATAACTTTGATGGATTAAGTCGGAAGGAGGTAGAATGCCATACCGGAATGTGCAATTCGTTCGTGGTATGTATTCGCATATTTTTACGCGAGGGAACGATAAGAAGAAGATATTTATCGATGATTACGATTGCGAATATTTCCTTGGAAAATTGATCGAGTATAGCCGCGAGTGCCAGATGAGCATTATTTGCTATGCGTTGATGCCTAACCATCTGCATTTCATCATTCGTCAGAATGCGGATATCGTTGTTTCGACATTCATGCACAAGCTTAGCGGCAGCTATGCTATGTATTTTAACAAGCGATACGTACATGTGGGGCATGTGTTCCAGGGAAGATTCAAGTCTAAAACGGTGAAAGACGACGATTACCTGCTGCATCTTTCCCGATATATCCACCTGAATCCGTTGGATATCGCGGGATCGATGAACGGGTTGGAACGCTATTTATGGTCAAGTTATGCTGAATACGTCCGTAGCCCGCGTTTAATCCAACAACGGATTAAGCCGATTTGTGATAAAACGGCGATTCTTGATCTGATGGATCCGTTGGCGCCGGACAAAGATTATCGCAGTTTTATCGAAGATGCGGCTTCAAAAATTTCTTCCGGCAGCGGGCAAGAGACTTATCCACAGGCAGTCCGGGACTCCCTGTGGAAAAGTCTTGCTAAGGGGGGGGTTTTGTGATAATTTATATCATACTTGCCAAAGGATAAATCCAAGCATACAGCCGGAAAATTCGTATTAACCCCTTAACCACGAGGCACCGCTGCGGTTACTTTGTTCAAGCCCTGCGCCTGCCCCCCTAAAGCCATGGGAGTCGTTCATTTCACGGAAAGCAATTTCAAACAGGAAGTATTGGGTTCAGACAAACCGGTTCTCGTCGATTTTTGGGCTACCTGGTGCGGTCCCTGCAGGATGATCGCTCCGTTGATCGAAGAGCTGGCCAGGGAATACGACACCAGGGTGAAGGTCGGCAAGCTTGATGTCGACGAAAGCGGCCAGGTCGCCAGCCAGTACGGGATCATGTCTATCCCTACGCTGATGCTCTTCAAGAACGGCAAGGTTATGGAGCAGGTGGTGGGGGCGCTGGGTAAATCCGAACTCAAAAAACTCATCGAAGCAAACCTCTGATAAATGAAGAAAGTCTTTATCGCTGCCACTAAACAGAATGACGGCAAAACGACTGTTTCTCTTGGCCTGATCAGGAATTTCCAGGAGCACTTCAAGAAAGTCGGATTCATCAAGCCGATCGGTCAGCGTTATCTCGAAGAAGAAGGGCAGCGGATCGACGAGGATTCGGTGCTCATCGAAGAAGTCTGCAAGATCAAAGCGGGGCTCAAGGACATGAGCCCGATCGCGGTGGAAAAAGGTTTTACCGAAAAGTATATCGTCAAGCCGAATAAAGAAGCTATTACCAAAGAGATCTCCGCCTCTTTCAAGCGGGTCAGTCAGCGCCAGGATCTGCTGGTGATCGAGGGGACCGGCCATGCCGGCGTGGGTTCGGTGTTTGACCATTCCAACGCCACGGTCGCCCGGCTTTTAGGGTCGAAGGTGATCCTGATTTCTTCCGGCGGGGTCGGCCGACCGATCGACGAGATCATCCTGAATAAAGCCCTCTTCGACAAAGAGGGGGTCAAGCTGCTGGGCGTGATCATCAATAAGGTGCTCCCGGAGAAATACGACAAGATCAGTCATCTGGTCCGGAAAGGGCTGGAGCGCAAGGGGATCAAGGTCCTGGGCGTCATTCCGTTCACTCCGTCTCTGTCCTATCCGACCATCGAGCAGATCGTCGAGGAAACGGGTTTCGACGTGCTCTGCGGGAAGGAGTATATCAAGAATCACGTTTCGCGCGTGGTCATCGGCGCGATGCGGCCTGCCAACGCATTGAAATATATCGTTGATGACAGCCTGTTGATCACTCCCGGAGACAGCGAAGATATGATCATGGCGGCGTTAAGTTGTTTTCGCGATGAAGACAAAGACAGGATAAAGCTCAACGGCATGATCCTTTCGGGGGGAATAACTCCCGACAAACCTCTTATGGATATGCTCGCCAAGTCCGGTATCTCGGTGTTGCTGGCCAAACAGGATACCTATACGGTTTCTTCGTCGGTGCATGATCTGACGGTAAAGATCCGGCCTGAAGATACAGGTAAGATCCGCACGGTGGAAAAATTGATCAACGAATACGTGGATATCGATACAATCGTAAGGGGGATGTGAGTATGGAGGCGATACGCAAGATTCGCGAAAGGGCCCGGAACGCAAAGAAAAAGATCGTTCTGCCGGAGTACAAGGACAAACGCGTGCTGGAAGCGTTCAAGATGATCAAAGCGGAAGGCGTCGCCGACGTGACATTGCTTACGCCGGAAATGGTCGCGCCGCAGGACAAAGAGCGTTACGTGGAGTTTTTCTATAATCTGCGCAAGTCAAAAGGTGTTACGCTCGATCAGGCCCGGGAGATGTTTGAAGATCCGTTATTCCCGGCTGCGATGATGGTGCGGGAAGGAAAATTCGACGGTTTTGTCGCCGGCGCCAGCCATACCACCGCCGACGTCTGCCGCGCCGGCATTCATTGCATCGGCATAGACGAGAGATTGATGATCGCTTGCAGCTCGTTTGTCATGGCGTTCGATAATAACCGGTACGCGCCGGAAGGCGCGTTGATCTACGCGGATTGCGGTCTTCTGCCCGATCCGAATCCGCGCCAGCTGGCCTGTATCGGCGTCGCCGCCGCGGAGCTGGCCCGAAAAGTCCTTGATCTGGAGCCGCGTATCGCTTTCTTGAGTTATTCCACCAAGGGGTCGGCGGAAGGCAGATCCATAGACAGGGTGCGCGAAGGGGTCAAGATCTTCAAAGAGATGGAACCGAATCTGCTGGTTGACGGGGAATTGCAGCTTGACGCGGCTATCGTGCCGGACGTCGCAAAAATCAAGACTCCGGGCAGCGCGGTAGCGGGAAACGCCAGCGTGTTGATTTTTCCCAATCTGGATGCCGGGAATATCGGCTATAAGTTGACCGAGCGCCTGGCCGGCGCGCGGGCCCTGGGTCCGTTGCTGATGGGATTGAAGAATCCCTGCAGCGATCTGTCCCGGGGATGTTCGGCCGAGGATGTAGTGGATTGCGTGGCTGTGACCGCGATCCGGGCCAGGTAGTGGAGCGTCCGAGGTTCAGACAATGAAGAAAGCGCTGTTGATTCTGGCGCAAAAAGATTTTCGCGACGAAGAGTATCTGCAGCCGAAGGAGATCCTGCGCAGGGGGGGCGTCGCAATCAGTACCGCCTGCAGCAGTCTCAAGCCGGCACGGGGCAAGCTGGGCGCGGTGGTGCAGCCGGATATCGCGCTGGCTGATGCGCGCGCCGGCGACTATGACGCCGTGGTTTTTGTCGGCGGCAACGGCGCCCGGCAATACTGGGATGATCCGGTTGCGCACGCGCTGGTCCGCGAAGCTGCGGCGCAGGGGAAGATCATCGGCGCTATCTGTATCGCGCCGGTTATCCTGGCGCGCGCCGGGGTACTCAAAGATAAGAAAGCAACCGTCTGGGCTTCCGAGGAAGGCCAGATCAGAAAATACGGCGCCATCTACACCGGTGCGGATGTGCAGCGCGACGGGATCGTGATCACCGGCGCCGGCCCGTTCGCTTCGGAAGAGTTCGGGCGGGAATTGGCCGGGGCGCTGAAATAACAGAAGGAAGGTCTATGTTGAGGACAATGCTGAAATCGAAAATTCATCGCGCCCGGGTAACCGAGAGCAATCTTTATTATGAAGGCAGCATTACGGTGGATGCCGCGCTGCTGGAAAAGGCGGCGATCCTGCCGGGCGAAAAAGTCGAAGTGCTTAACGTCAATAACGGGATCCGCCTGGAAACCTATGCCATTGAGGGAAAGCGGCGGTCCGGGATCGTTTGCATGAACGGCCCGGCTGCGCGCGGCGCCTGCGTGGGCGATGAGGTGATCATTCTTTCGTATGCGCTCGTTGAGGATCTCGAGGCGCGAAAGGTCAAACCAGCTATAGTGAAAGTCGATGAACGAAACCGAATTAAAGATTAGAACGATCGGCGACCCGGTCCTGCGCAAAAAGACAAAGCCGGTGAAACAGGTCACCGCCGAACATAAGCGGATGCTCTCCCTGATGTCGCGGCTGATGTATGAATCTTCGGGCATCGGGCTGGCTGCTCCGCAGGTCGGGCTGGACATTTCCATGATCGTGGTGGATATCGGCAAAGGGCTGTATAAGCTGATCAATCCCCGCATCGTCAAAAAGGAAGGGCGTCAGGCGATCGAAGAAGGATGCTTGAGCTGCCCGGGTATCTCGGTGAAAGTCAAACGCGCGAAAAAGGTGACCGTGCAGGCGCTGGATGAAGACGGTCGTCCGGTGGTCGTGGATGCCGAGAACATGCTGGCCTGCGTGATGCAGCATGAGATAGACCATCTTCTGGGCAAGCTGATTGTCGATTATGTGCCGATGTGGAAGAAAGCGCTGCTGGGCAAAAAGATCAAGAATCTCTAACGGCTTCCTGCCGGAAACACTATTACGGAGTACTGTGCTATGTTTGATGTGATCGTTATCGGCGCCGGACCCGCAGGGTTGGCTGCGGCTCTGTATACCGGCAGGTACCGGCTCAATACGTTGATCATGGAAAAGATGGTTCCCGGCGGGCAGATCCTGCTTTCGCCGACCATCGAGAATTTCCCCGGATTTCCCGGAGGGATCGGCACCCAAGAGCTGATGGATCGTTTTAAAAGCCAGATCGACGATCTGGGCGTCAAGGTGGAGACTGTCCGGGTCTCCGGGATCAGGGCGACGTCGCAGTCCATTCATCCGGTCTATGCCGTGGAAACCGAAGACGCGGTTTTCGAGACCCGCAGCATCATTATCGCGACCGGCGCGCACTGGAAACGTCTGGGTGTGCCCGGAGAAGAGCTGTTGATCGGCAGGGGGGTTTCCTATTGCGGCACCTGCGACGGTCCGCTGTTCAAGAACAAAGAATTGATAATCGTCGGCGGCGGCGACCGGGCGCTGGAAGAAGCGCTTTACCTGGCGGGTATTGCCAGCAAAGTGACCATCGTCCACCGCAGGCAGCATTTGCGTTCGGCGGAGATACTGCAGGAGCAGGTCAAGCGGAATCCCAGAATCTCGTTTATCCTGGATAGCGAAGTCGCAAGGATCCTGGGCGACAAAAAAGTCGAAGGGGTGCTGGTCAAACACGTGCATACGGGCGCGGAACAGACGATTCCCTGCCACGGAGTCTTTGTTTTTATCGGGATTGCGCCGACCACCGATTTTCTGGCGGGGGCGGTGGACATGGACGAGACGGGATTTATCATAACCGACGAGAGAATGAAAACGTCGCGCGAAGGGATTTTTGCCTGCGGCGACTGCCGGGAAAAGAGTTTATACCAGGTGGTGACCGCGGCGAGCGACGGCGCAGTGGCTGCGCATGCCGTTCACGCATATCTGTTAAAGCAATAAGGAAGGTAGCGACATGCACACGTACAACGTCAAGAAATTCCCCACCCACAACAAGCATCTGAAAGCGTGGGTCAAAAAAATGGCCGATATGTGCCAGCCCGACGATATTGTCTGGATTGACGGCTCGGCCGAGCAAAAGCAGCGTCTGGAAAAAGAAGCGGTGACCGCGGGAGAGCTGATCCCTCTGAATGAAGAAAAAATGCCGGGCAGTTTTCTGCACCGGACCAACGCCAACGATGTGGCCCGCACGGAACACTTGACCTATATCTGCAGCCGCACGAAAAAAGAGGCCGGGCCGAATAACAACTGGATGGCTCCGCGCGCCGGATATCAGAAAGCGCGCGCGATCTTCAAAGGGGCCATGCGGGGACGGACGATGTATGTCATTCCTTTTTCCATGGGACCGGTGGGCTCGACATTCAGCAAGATCGGCGTGGAACTGACGGATTCCCGGTATGTCGTGTTGAATATGCTCATCATGACCCGCGCCGGCGCTGCGGTGACGGCATTACTGGATAAAGGCGCGGATTTTACCCGCTGCCTGCATTCGCTGGCCGATCTGGATGTGAACAAGCGGTTGATCCTGCATTTTCCCCAGGATAATACTATCTGGAGCGTGGGATCCGGTTACGGCGGTAACGTCCTGCTGGGAAAAAAATGCCTGGCTTTGCGCATTGCCAGTTTTATGGGGCTCAAGGAGAAATGGTTCGCCGAGCATATGCTGATCATGGGCATCGAAGAGCCTAACGGTCGGATCACCTATATCGCCGCCGCGTTTCCCAGCGCCTGCGGTAAAACGAACCTGGCGATGCTGCTTCCGCCCGAAGGGTTAAAGCGCAAAGGTTACCGTATCTGGACCGTCGGCGACGACATCGCCTGGATGCGGGTGGATTCGGACGGAGCGCTCTGGGCGATTAATCCGGAATCGGGATTCTTCGGCGTGGCTCCGGGGACCAATTCGCATACCAATCCCACCATGGTCGAAACGATCAGAAAGAACACCATTTTTACCAATGTCCTGCTCAAGCCGGATGGAACGCTGTGGTGGGAAGGCGCAGACGGAGAAGTTCCCAGCCGCGGCATTGATTGGCAGGGAAAACCTTGGAAACCGGGAATGCTCGACGGTCAGGGGAAGCCGATTCTGGGAGCGCATCCCAACAGCCGTTTCACCGCGCCGATCAACCAGTGCCCTTCGGCATCGTTCCGGCTGGAGCAGCACCACGGCGTGCCGATATCCGCGATCATCTTCGGCGGTCGCCGCGCGCATCTCGCTCCGCTGGTCTATGAATCGTTCAACTGGCGCCACGGCGTGTTTGTCGGCGCGACCATGGCTTCGGAACGCACCGCCGCGCAGTACGGCAAACAGGGCGAGGTGCGCCGCGATCCCATGGCCATGCTTCCGTTTTGCGGGTACAATATGGCGACGTATTTCAAGCACTGGCTGAACATGGGCTACCGGATGGCTGCGGCTCCCCGGATCTTTCACGTGAACTGGTTCCGGATCGACGAAAAGGGGAAATTCCTCTGGCCGGGGTACCGGGAAAATCTGCGCGTGCTGGAGTGGATCGTCGCCCGCTGCGAGAATAAGCTGCAGGCGTTGCCTTCTCCGATCGGTTATATCCCCAAGATCGAAGACATCGATCTGACCGGTTTGAACCTGCCCAGAGAATCGCTGGAAAAACTGCTGATGGTCGATCGTAAAGCCTGGCTGGAAGAGCTGGAAAGGGTGAAGAAATTCTTCAAGGAGTTCAAGAACGATTTCCCGCAGGAATTGTGGGATGAATTCGAAGGCCTGCGCATGCGTTTGAACAGGCCGGTGTAGGGAGGAACGATGAGCGAAGAAGTGCTGCTGGAAACGCGGTTTACGGATATCAAGCTGTTCAGGCGGGGAAAGGTCAGGGATGTCTACGATCTGGGCGATACGCTGCTGGTGGTCTCTACGGACCGCATCTCCTGTTTCGACGTGGTGTTGCCCAGCGGTATTCCTTCCAAGGGAAAAGTCCTGACCGCGATGTCCTGTTTCTGGTTCGACCTGCTCGCCGGGGTGGTGCCCAATCATTTTATCACTGCCGACGTCAAGGAATTTCCCGCGGCGGCGAAGAAATACAAAGATCAGCTTTCCGGCCGTTCAATGCTGGTAAAGAAAACCAGGCCTCTGCCGGTTGAATGCGTGGTCAGGGGATATCTTTCCGGTTCCGGCTGGAAGGAATATCGCGCCAGTCAGTCGGTATGCGGCATCGCTTTGCCGGCGGGGCTGACCGAATCCGCGCGTTTGCCGGAGGTGCTGTTTACGCCTTCGACCAAAGAGGAAAAGGGCCACGATATCAATGTAAACCAGTCGTATGTTGAAAAGACCGTCGGCAAGAAAACCGCGGATTTTCTCCGGCAGACCAGCATCGCTCTGTATTCCACGGCCCGCGATTACGCGCTGACGCACGGTATTATCATCGCGGATACGAAATTCGAATTCGGCGAAAAAGACGGCGCGATCATCCTGATCGACGAAGTCCTGACGCCGGATTCATCGCGTTTCTGGCCCGCGGCGCAGTATGCGCCCGGGAAGGGCCAGCCCAGTTTCGATAAGCAGTTTGTGCGGGATTACCTGGAGGGGCTGGACTGGAATAAGACGCCGCCCGCGCCCTCGTTGCCGCAGGATATCATCCGCAAGACCACCTTGAAATACCTCGAGGCGTACAGACAATTGACCGGCAAAGAACTCTCCGATCGATGAGCCGGTCGGGGAGGCGCTCGTCGGGGGGAGGGCGCATGGAAACCCTCAAGAAAGCAGGGATACTCCTGACGAGGGTGGTGATCAGCCTCGCGTTGCTGATTTTTTTGTTGCGGCAGGTCGATCTGCGCAGTCTCCTGGGCTTGATGCGCAGGGCCGACAAGCTGCTTTTTGCCGGAGCAGCCGGCCTGTATGTCGTTGTCTATATGCTCTGTTTCCTGCGCTGGAAGACATTGTTGAAAGCCGCGGGGATCGATCTGGGGCTCAAGCAATTAATACCGCCGTATGCCGGCGGTATTTTTTTTAATATCTTCCTGCCTTCGTCGATCGGGGGAGATGTGGTGCGCAGTTTTGACCTGGCCGCTTCCACCCGCAGGACCCCGGAAGTGGTCGCCAGCGCGCTGGTCGATCGATTGAGCGGTTACGGCGGGCTGGTTATCGTGTCGATACTCTCCCTGATCGCCGGGACCTCGATGATTACCGAACGCAGCGTGTATGTCAGCGTCGCGGTGATCGCCGCGGTGTTAGCCGGCCTGCTGCTGGTGCTGTTCAATTCGTATTTCTACCGTAAGATCAACGCCATGCTTGCTTCCCCGGTCACCGGTTCGCTGCGCGCGACCCTCGGCAGCATCCATACCCATACGCATATTTTCCGCCACAAGAAGAAAGCGGTGGGGCTAAGCCTGCTGATCTCTCTGGGCGTGCAGTTGCTTTCCCCGCTTACGAGTTACCTGCTCTGCAGATCGCTGGGTTTCGATATCGGGTTGATCTATTTTTTTGTATTCGTTCCGATCATCGGCGCGGTGACCATGCTGCCCATTTCCATCGGCGGACTGGGTTTGCGGGACGCGTTAACGGTTTACTTTTTCGCCCAGGCGGGCCTGGGTAGAAACGCCGCTTTTGCCATGTCGCTGCTCGGGTTTTTTATTATGCTCGTGCTGGCGGCTGTCGGGGGCATCACGTATGTCTTTACATTACATCATAGACGGGTACAATCTCGTCCGGCACCGGGTGTTTGAAGGAGTGCTCAAAGGCGCGGATAAACCCCGGGCGCTGGTCCATTGCATCCGGGAGCGGCATCTCTGCGGCAGCCGGAAGAACAAAATCACCATCGTTTTCGACGGGTTTCCCGCCGCCGGCAGCGCGCACATCGAAGATCCGGCTCTGGAGATCCTCTTCTCGCGCGAAGAGAGCGCGGACGAGAGGATCAAGCGGCTGGTGGAATCGGCGGCTCATCCCAAAACGGTGCTGGTCGTTTCCGACGATAATGAAGTCCGTTTTTTTGCCCGGTCCGCCGGCACGCAGGTCCTGAAGGTTGCGGAATTCGCGGCAGTGGCGCACAAGCGCGCGGCCGGCTCTGCCGGCAAGGATGCCGGTAAAGCGGAGATCAGCCAGAGTTCGATGCTGGCGATCAACAGGGAATTGCGCTCTCTCTGGCTAAAATAAGGGGACGTTCCCCAAGGTACCACCCCTGGTTACAGGGGTGGTACCTTGGGGAACGTCCCCATCAAACCTATGGCTGATTTTATAAAATTTCTCGGCACTGCCGGAGCGCGATTCGTGATGATCAAGCAGTTGCGCCAGTCCGGCGGCTTATGGATTTCCTGCGCCGGTACACAGGTGCTGGTTGATCCCGGGCCGGGCAGTCTGGTGCGCTGCATCAAGAGCCGGCCGAAACTCAATCCCGAAGCGCTCGACGGCGTCATCCTGACGCACCGCCATATCGATCATGCCAACGACGTCAATGTCATCATCGAGGCCATGACCGAAGGCGGGTTCAAGAAGCGGGGCGTGGTTTGTGCGCCGCAGGACGCGCTGGACGGCGATCCGGTCATTTTTCAGTATCTGCGTCCGTTCCCCGAAAAAATCGAAATACTCAAACCCCGCGGGCAATTCCGCATCGGCGCTTTCGTTTTCGAAACCTCCATGCCGCATGTCCATCCGGCGCAGACCTACGGTTTGAAATTTACCCTGGGGAACAGCACGGTCGGATTGATGACCGATACCCGCTTCTTCCCGGAATTGACCTCGTTTTACCGGACGGATATCCTGATTATCAACGTGATCCTTCTGCATCCCCGGCCCGGGGTGGATCATTTGAGCATCGAGGAAGTAAAAATCCTGCTCGGAGAGTTGCGGCCCCGGAAGACGATTCTGACTCATTTCGGGATGACCATGCTTAAGGCGAAACCGGAGTTGCTGTCGCAGCAGCTGGCGCGGGAATTGAATCTGGATGTCGTCGCGGCGCGCGACGGCATGACCGTGTCTTTTTAAGGAGAGCGGATGAAAATACTTTTGCATATTTGCTGCGGTATCTGTTCCAGCGCCGCGATACAAACGCTGCAGGAAGAGGGGATGGAGGTGGTCGGTTATTTCTACAATCCCAACATTTATCCCCGAGAGGAATACGAAAGGCGATTGGCGGTGGCGCGACAGGTAGCCGCTACCTTCGGGATCGCGCTTGTCGAGGGCGAGTATGATTCTGATTCCTGGGATACTGCGGTTACCGGATTGGAGGGCGAACCGGAAGGGGGCAGGCGCTGCAGCGTTTGTTTCGCCCTGCGTCTGCGCGCGACCAGCCGCAAAGCGCAGGAAATGGGAATCATGCAGATTGCTACCACCCTTTCCATCAGTCCGCATAAAGACGCGGAGTTGATCAATGCTCTGGGAAAGGAGATCGATCCCGCGGCCTATAAAGAATATAATTTCAAGAAGAAAGACGGATTCAAGAAGACTATCGATTTCGCCAAAGCCCACCAGCTTTACCGCCAGCATTATTGCGGTTGCCGTTTCGGTCTGCCGTAAGCCCGGATCGGCGCTTAACGTCCTAACAATATTATTTGCAATAAGTATTGACAATTTCTGATAATGTAGTTAAAATTAACTAAGTTTAATTAGACTCAACTACACAAGCTGTTGCGGTGGGTGGTGCCAGCACAACTAAGCCTGGGTAGTTTTTTTGTAGTTTTTTCATAGCTATTCCCATGACAGCAATGACCATAGCGCTGTAAGGAAAAGTCGCGTATGAAAGATATAGGCCGCAGAATTCGGCATCTCCGACAGACCAAGAACATCCCGCTCAAAGAACTTGCCGCCAAAACCAATCTTACCGCCAGTTTTCTCTCGCAGCTTGAAAACGGCATGTCATCGCCGTCAGTCGAATCCCTGTCCAAAATCGCCGCAGCGCTGGAAACGGCGGTGGGTTATTTTTTTCAGAAAGAAGAACCCCGGGAATTCGTTTTTCTCAAGCGTCAGGATAAAAATAAAGTTTTCGCCGCGGATGCGCTGCCGAATTATGAGATGCTGGCGTCAAGCGTTTTGAATATCAAGATGCTGCCGGTTCTCATGCGTCTGAAGAAAGCCGAGACGATCGCCTGCGAGAATTGTCCCGAAGCGGATGAGATGCTGGGCGTACCGGTGCGCGGGAAAACCGGCGTTGCGGTCAATGATAAAACATTCGAGCTTGAGCCTGGAGACAGCATGTATCTGATCAAGCCGCGATTTCAATACATCAAGAATTTGGGCGACGAAGAGATCAGTTTTTTGTGGATATTGTTAAGGGCTAAAACGTAAGCTCCACAAAGGAGGGCAAGTATGTGGTCGGAGAGTTCGCACTTTTTCACCGCGGAGGATATGCAGAACGAGTTCCCCGGTCTGTTCGGTTACAAGAAAGAAGAAATTCCCGAAATCGACCGCCGTCAGCAGAGGAGGCCAGCGCGCAGGCAGCCGGTATATGACAGCGCGTTAACCAAAGAAGAAATTGACCATCTGCTGGGGGATAAGGTATGAGTGCGGCAATGGGATGGGAGGATTTACGCGTAATGGATAAATGGAAACTCGCCGGGTTCATCGCTTTGACTTCTCTGGTAGTGGTTATTCTGCCGTTAACCTATATTATCCTTAATCCGCCGGCCAAGGCCAGGATCTCTCTGTCCATGCGCCAGAAGAATCGCATCACCCCCACGTTAATGAAGAAACTGGTGACGCAGACCAACGAGCAGGAGGCGGCAGTGATCGGTTCCATATCCGGGTTCGAGTTTTTCGGCGACGCCCGGGACAACACCCGGGTTACCGGCTCCAATGAAATAGTCCTGCCGGTAAATCAGCTGGGCTGGGTGGGAATACAGATCAATTTTGCCGATCCGGTCAGTCTGCGCGACAATAAACTCGTTCTTCAGGCGAAGGGCAAGGTCGGGGATGAGGTCTTGAAGGTCGGGGTTACCGATATCCACCGCTGGACCACGCACAAGGTGGAAATGGTTTCCGTGAACCTGGGTAAAGACTGGAAAGAGATCGTCCTGGATAAGGACATTCTCAAGGATGGAGTCGACGGCAACGCCATTGTTTTCGTCAAACTGACGTCAGAGCCGCCTGCCGGTCAGGAAACCGAGATTTATCTGAAAGACATCGTTCTGGCGTCGCAAAAGCAGCAATGATCGAAAAAAAATTAGCTGCAGCCGGGTGGTAATTGTTGGCAGAGATAAAGCCATGCCAGGGCAGGGGCATGTACATATCATATTGAGAATAATTAAGTTACACTTTAACTTATTAAGTAAAAATTGCAATAAAGTGCTAAAGTTTCAGCGAAATGTGCCGTAACTGAAAATGGAGGAAGAAAGATGATACACAAGATAAATCCGCAGGGAATAGACCAGTCGCGCCGGGTCAAACCAGGAGCGCATGCATCTATAGATTCTGCAAAGAACAGCATTGAGGCAGCCCAAAAAAAAGAAACGCCAGCTAAGGACAAACTCATGCTTTCCAAAGAAGGCTTATCCGCGGCAGAAGTCGCACGCTATACGCACATAGTCAAGAACATGCCTGATGTCGATCTCAAGAAAGTCGAAGAAGCCCGGGCGAAGATCGATCAGGGAGAGTATCTCAATCCGGAAGTCGCGGACAGGACTGCAGAAAAGCTGTTGGAAGAACTGGGAGAGCCGTAGACGGTACACGCTCGCGGCTGATTTGTTTCATGTAACCGGCAGGGGATAGCAGGTGTATATCCGCTGCTTTTTTTTGCGCCCGCGCCGGCATCGAGATAGTGCTTGGCGATGCGTGCGCGCGGTGATATAATAAACACACTTGAGCATTTTGGAACAACAACGTAAGGGTCAGGCAACTACTCATGGAGGAGAGTTGCTTTTTTTGTTAACCTATGCCCGAACATATCCCCCCAGCCAATCCATCCTCACCGCCTTCAGACAGGACGCTTATCCGCGAATTAAAACTGCTGCATCGCCGTCTCTTTGAGCTGGAGAAGCTCGAAGCCGACCATAAACTTGCTATAACACAGCTGATCAAGGAACGCGACTTTTCCCGCAGCCTGGTCCGGGCTTTCCCGGTTCTCTTTTTCGTGCTCGACCACGCCGGCGCGGTGGCGATGATGAACGATATGCTGCTGAAAGCGCTGGGCTGCAGCCGCAAGCAGGCCCTGGGCAAACCTTTCGTCGACACATTTGTTCCCGCTGAAAAACGCCCGGATTTCCTGCGAAACTTCAAAGAGTCGCTGCGTTCCCGGCGTCCGTATCAACTCGCCTGCAGCCTTCAACCCCGAAAAGGCGCACTGATAGACGTGGAATGGCAGTTCAGCCCGGTATTCCGCGCTGACGGCGAATTTGATTATTTTTTCGGGGTGGGCACCGATGTTTCCGCGCACCGCAAAGCCGCGTCGGCGGTAAGGTCTTCCCAGCAACGCCTGCTGGACATCATCAATTTCCTGCCGGACGCAACCTTTGCCATAGATAGAAAAGGAACGGTGATCGCCTGGAATCACGCTATCGAAGAGTTGACCGGCGTCAAAGCCCAGGATATCCTGGGAAAAGGAAATTTCGAATACGCCCTGTTTTTCTACGGTCAGCGCCGGCCGATCCTGATCGATCTGGTTTTACGCCAGCACAAAATGATCGAGCAGAAATTCTATACCATGCTGCGCCGGGAGAACGGCACGCTTATCGCCGAAACCGAATTTTCCCGGCCGCAGGGAAGGAAGAGGATCCTCTGGGCAAAAGCCGCGATTCTCTATGACGCCAAAGGCAATAAGATCGGCGCGATCGAATCCATCCGGGATATCACCGAAAGCAAAACCGAACACCGCATTCTTGAAGAGAGCGAGCGGAAATACCGGTTCCTGGCCGAGAATATCCGGGATATCGTCTGGGTGATGGATACGCGTTTGCGCCATACGTTCGTCAGCCCGGCGGTAACAACGCTGCTGGGGTACAGTGTCGAAGAAGCGATGAATACCGATTTCAAGGATGTGATCACCCCGGCGACGTACGCCTATTTGCGCAAGCGGCTCAAGGAGATCAGGGAGCAGCATTCCCGGCAGCGGGGCAAAGCATCGCAGTATTATACCGAGGAGCTCCAGGTCCGGCACAAGAACGGTTCGCTGCGCTGGTTGGAAGCCCGGTTCTGCCTGTTGAGCGATCCCCGGGGCCGGATGGTAGCCTTACAGGGGATCAGCCGCGATATCACCGAGCGTAAAAACATCGAAACGGCGTTGCGCGAAAGCGAAGAACGCTACCGGCGCATTGTCGAGACCGCCAACGAAGGCATCTGGGGTATGAACGAAGAGTATATTACTACCTTTGTTAATCAGAAAATGGCGGATATGCTCGGGCTTGTTCCCGAGGAAATGGTGGGCAAGCCATTTGCCGATTTTGTGGCTCCGGAGGATCTGGATGATCACCGGGAGAAAATAGCTTTAAGCGTGCAGGGAGAAGACGCGCGGTTCGAGCGCCGGTTCCGGCACAAAGACGGTTCGGTGCGCTGGATGCTGGTTTCCGCCACTCCGCTGCGCAACGCAGCCGGGGGGTTCGGCGGGGCATTCGCCATGTTCACCGATATTACCGGGCGTAAACGCATGGAAGAGTTGGTCCAGGCGCAGCACCGGAAATTCGAGATGCTTTCCGAGCAATCGCCGCTGGGCATCATGATGCTCACCCTGGCGGGCAAGCTGTCGTATGTCAATAACCGTTTTACCGAGATCACCGGTTATTCGCTGGAGGATCTCCCGGACGGCGCAACCTGGTTCAAGCGGGCTTTCCCGGATGAGCCGGCCCGGAAGCAGGTCGTTGCTGAATGGATCAGCGATACCCGGACAATGCGTCCGGGGATGAAACATGTCCGCGTTTTTCCTATCGTCTGCAGGGAGGGCAGCCAGAAAATCGTTTCTTTTCACACCGTAGCGCTTGAAGACGGCGGGTGGCTGGTGTATTGCGAGGATATCACCGCCTTGAAGATCGCGGAGGAGGCTCTGCGGGAGAGCGAGGAACGCTTCCGCGCCCTGGCCGAGGAATCGCCGATCGCGATCTATCTGACCGACCAGAACGGCGATTGCCTCTATGTCAACCGCTGCTGGAGCGAGATGTCCGGATTGACCTTTGAGCAATCCCTGGGCAAAGGATGGCTCGAGGGGGTGCATCCGGATGACCGCGCCCTGATCGATAAGGAGTGGCCGCGGCTGGTCGCTTCCGAAGGGAAATGGGGGCTGGAATGCCGGTTCTGCAGCCCGGAAGGCAAGGTCACTTTCGTCCTGGGATACGCGGTATCATGGCGCGATCCCGACGGCAGCGTCAAAGGGTATATCGGGACCAATATCGATATAACCGAGCGCAAGCGCGCTGAAGCGGCGCTGCGGTTGTCCGAAGAAAAGTTTTCCAAGGCTTTCCACTCCAGCGCGGACGGGATGACCATCAGCTCTCTGGAAACGGGCCGCATCATCGAAACCAACGAAGCGACGGAGAAGATCTTCGGTTATTCGCGCAGCGAGGCGATCGGCAAAACGTCGGTGGAACTGGGCATCTGGGTAGACGATCAGGATCGCAAGCGTCTGCTGCAGGCTTTAGACAGCGCCGCCGCCCATATGCGCATTTTACAGCGGCGCAAATCCGGGGAATCGTTCGTGGCTTCGGTCTCCGCCGAACGCATCGTGATCGACGGAGAGGCCTGTCTGCTGGCCACAGTCAGGGACGTCACCGAAATGGAACTGGCGCAGCAGGCATTGCGCGAGCGTGAAAACAAACTCAACAGCATATTCCGCGCCGCGCCCATCGGTATCGGCCTGGTGGTGAACCGGGTGATTCAGCAGGTCAACGACTGTTTCTGCAAGATGACCGGGTATGCAGCCGGAGAGCTGACCGGTCGCGAAGCGCGGATGCTGTATCCCGCGCAGGAAGATTACGAATTCGTGGGTAGGGTCAAGTACGATCAGATCAGAAAGACCGGGATGGGCACGGTAGAAACCCGCTGGCTGCGCAAAGACGGCGTCGTAATCAACGTGCTCTTGAGTTCCGTGCCGCTGGATCAGTCGGACTGGAGCAAAGGGATGATTTTCACCGCGCTGGACATCAGCGAGCGGGTCAGGATTCAGGAGAGCATGACCGCCGCGCTGAAAGAAAAGGAGATTTTGCTTAAGGAGATCAATCACCGGGTCAAGAATAACCTTCAGGTGGTTTCCAGCCTGATCAATCTGCAGTCCAAATCCCTCAAGGACCCCGATGACCGGGTGATGTTCAAAGACTGCCAGAGCCGGATCAAATCCATGGTATTGATCCACGAGAGATTATATTATCTCAAAAGCCTGACCAAGATCGATTTTACCAAGTATATCCATGACCTGGCCGCGGGGTTGTTCGCGTCCTATGTGGTGGACACGAAAAAAATCAAGTTCAGGATCAATGTGGTCGATAATATAACATTGACGGTGAATCACGCCATTCCCTGCGGGTTGATCGTGAATGAGCTGGTGTCCAACGCGCTCAAGCACGCTTTCAGCGATTCCCGGCAGGGGGAAATTTGTATTGACTTCAGGCAGGAACCTGATACAACATATACTTTGTCCATCGAAGACAACGGCAAAGGTTTGCCTGCCGGGATGGATGTGTACAGAACGCCGAGCCTGGGGCTGCAGATCGTGCTTACCCTGGTGGAGCAGCTCAACGGCACGTTCGAAGTGCTGCGCAACAAAGGGACGCTGTTCAAGATACGCTTCAAATAACCAAGCGCGCCGGGCGCGCGAGGATAGAGGACCATGGCCGGGACACGTTTGATGATAGTCGAGGATGAGGGGATCGTGCGCAAGGATCTTGCCGAGCGTTTGCGCGGCATCGGTTACGACGTGGTCGCCGCGGTGGCCACGGCGGCAGAATCCCTGGCCAAAGCCGAAGCGCTTAAACCCGACCTGGTGCTCATGGATATCATGCTCGACGGGGCGATGGACGGTATCGACGCCGCGGAGCAGATCTTCGGCCGGTTCAATATCCCGGTGATGTACCTGACCGCTTATGCCGATGCCGAGACCCTGCAGCGGGCGAAACTTACCGGCCCCTACGGATACATACTCAAGCCTTTCGAAGAGCGGGAGATCGTCAGCGGCATCGAGACCGCTCTGTACAAGCACAAAATGGAGAACCGCATCAGGGAGAGCGAGGAGAAATACCGCACTCTGGTGGAGTCGTTGCAGCAGGCTATCGTAACCGTCGACCGTAACGGAGTGGTGCTTTTCCTTAATAACGAAGGCGCGAAAGAACTGGGGGGCAAGCCGGCCGATTACATCGGTAAGACCATGCACGAAATTTTTCCGCAGGAATACGCGGATAATCAGCTTAAATGGGTGCAGCAGGTGATCGATTCCGATCAGGGGATGACGGGCGAGAGCGAAACAATCGTCGGGGGACGGAAACGCTGGTACCAGACCAGCATTCAGCCCCTCAAGCATCACAGCGGGATGATCACCGTGGCCCTGGTGGTGGCCAACGACATCTCCGAGCGCAAGCAGGCCGAGCAGGCGCTGCAGGAAGCGTACAAGAAGCTTCAGGACACCCAGCAGCAGCTGATCCATTCCAGCAAGATGACGGCCATGGGACAGCTGGCCGCCGGGATCTCCCACGAGCTCAACCAGCCGCTGACCGGCATACGCGGTTTCGCCCAGGTCGCGCTGCTGGATATCGAGCCGCAGCATAAAGTCCGCGCGGATCTGCAGAAGATCGTGGATCAGACCGAACGCATGGAGAAGATCATCCAGAACGTGCGTTCCTTCGCCCGCAAGACCGATTTTAAAGTCCAGGCCTGCGACCTTAACCGGGCGGTGGAAGATTCGCTTTCCTTATTGAAGGCGCAGTTGAAAGTGCACAATATCAGGATGCGCGTCGAGCTGCAGCCGGATCTGCCGCACGTGCTCGGCGACCTCAACCAGCTGCAGCAGGTATTGATCAATCTTATTACCAACGCGCGCGACGCCATCGAGTCGGTCAAACGGCCGGAGCCGGGCGAGATCCTGGTCAGGACCGTCGGGCTGCAGCAGGCGCATGCGGCGCAGCTGCAGGTCGCGGATAACGGCTGCGGTATCCCGCAGGAACAGATGGAAAGCATCTTCAACCCTTTCTTTACCACCAAATCCCCCAGCGGAGGTCTCGGTCTGGGGCTGTCCATCGTCTATCGCATTATCGAGAATCACAAAGGTTCCATTTCCGTTGAGAGCGTCGTCGGAAAAGGGACTACCTTCACCATCCTCCTGCCGGTTTCCCCGTAAATCCCTTTTTTTTCACGCATTAAAGTTTTTCAAGGCCAGGCCGATAATAACGGTAACACAGTGATATTACTGGCAGTTTAACTGCTATTCGCCTGGCGCGCTGCGCAGGAAGGATATCGTCTGTCCGGCAGTATCAACGGCCGGAAGTAAAGCCGGGGGGGCTTTACAGAAAGGATGGGATGTTTGTTCTTGATAAGGACGTCGAAATTCTGACTCTTGACGAAGCGGCAACGTTTCTGCGGTTGAGCAAGCGTTCGGTATACCGGCTTCTCAAAGACGGCAGTCTGCCCGCAAAAAAAGTGATGCATAAATGGAGATTCGAGCGCGAGCAGCTCAAGGAATGGGTACGCAACTCCAGCGGTTTTGAAGGAGCATGATGATAAAACCCCGGATACTGATCGCGGATGACGAAGACATCATCATCCAGCTTATCAAACGAGTTCTCACCGACAAAGGGTATGAGGTGGAAACGGCGGAGAACGGTTCCGTCGCGGTGGAAAAACTCAAGACCAATGCCTTCAACCTCCTGGTGACCGATCTCAAGATGCCCGGCCTTACCGGCACGGACGTGCTCAAGCAGATCAAGATCACCAATCCGTACATCGAGGTGATCCTGGTCACCGGCTATCCGACCATCGAAGCCGCCGTGGAAGCGCTCAAGATCGGCGCGTTCGATTTCATCTGCAAGCCGTTCGACATCAATGAACTGGTCTCGACCGTCGAGCGTTGCCTGCGCAAGCAGGCGTACGCGATCGATTACGTCAAAGCCACCGAATTGCGCACGTTGTTCGAAATCAACCGCTCGGTGACCAGCGAATCGAACCTCGACGCTTATTTAGGCAGGATACTCGATTCGGCCTTATCCATTACCCGGGCGAAAAAAGGTTCGCTGTTGATGCTCGATGACCACAGCCGGCAACTGACGGTCAAAGCGGTGCGCGGCAACGGCGACGGCGCCGCATCGGCGCCCGCGCAGCTCGAGGTGGAGAACACCATTCCCGGCAGAGTGATCAGGGAAGGCAAGCCGATCGTGATCAACAGCCGGGAGTCGTTCGACGAATTGATGCAGAGCCATCCGGACATGGCTCCGGCGTCTTTGTATACGCCGCCGCTGGCCAGCTTGCCGCTGCGTTCCCAGCGCACGACTTTCGGCGTGATGAACATCTGCGAGAAAGAAAGCGAAGAGGGGTTTACGGAACGCGAATATACCCTGCTGGCCGTGCTCGCGGGCCAGGGCGGGGTCGCCATCGAGAATTTCAAGCTCTACAACGATCTGCAGGCGAAAATAGAGATGCTCGAAGAGACGATCAAGAAGCTGCACGCCACCCAGGACCAGCTTATCCAGACCGAGAAGCTCGCTTCCGTCGGGCAGCTGGCGTCGGGCATCGCGCACGAGATCCGCAATCCGCTGGGCATCATCATGAGCGGGCTGGAATTCCTCAAGGGCACGATGAAAAACGACGATCCGATGACCGGCGAGTCGATCGAGAAGATGAAAAATTCGATCCTGCGCGCCAACAATATCATCATCGAGCTGCTTAAGTTCTCCCGCGCCTCGAAACTCGAGCTCAAAGCGGTGGACCTGTGCGCTTTGATCGCCGAAGCCGCGGGGTTGCTCGAACATCAGGCGTCGTTGAACGCGGTGGAGATCCAGCGGCAGTTCCCGCCGCTGCCCGTTCTCATCGAGGCGGACGTGACCATGCTGCGCCAGGTTTTCTTCAACCTCTTCCTGAACGGTATCGACGCCATGCCCAAAGGCGGCAGGCTGTCCGTATGCGTCACGCAGGAACAGTCGGACGGCGCGTCCTGGGCAGGGGTGAACGTCAGCGATACCGGTACCGGTATCGCGCCGGAGAATCTCGATCGCATTTTCGACCCGTTCTTTACGACCAAAGAACCGGGAAAGGGCACGGGGCTGGGATTGAGTATCTCTCACATGATCCTCGAGCGCCATCGCGGTTCGATCGAAGTGAAGAGTCAGGTGGGCACAGGCACCGCCTTTTTGATCAAACTACCAGTCTATGCGGGCCAACCCGCGCAGCAGGAGGAAGCATGGCAGAAGTAAAGAAAATCCTTTTGATCGACGACGAAAAAGACTTTTGTTTTTTTGTGAAGCAGATCCTGGAACGCAGCGGCCGGTTCCAGGTCAGCATCGCGCATACCGGAGAAACCGGTCTTACCCTGGCGCAGCAGAATAAGCCGGATCTGATCATCCTGGACGTGATGATGCCGAACATGTCCGGTCCGGACGTCGCCGACGCGCTGCTGCGCAACGAATTGCTCAAAAGCGTGCCCATTCTGTTTTTGACCGCGCTGGTCACGGAAGAGGAGATCGGATCCAGATTGATGCGCGAGATCGGCGGCAGGAATTTCATCGCCAAGCCGGTGGAAGCCCACAAGCTCATCTCCTGCATCGATAATACCATGCGCTGCGGCGATGTGAACTGCGGCGCTGTGGCGCGATGAGCAAAAACGCTTCCTGGCAGCTCTGGTCGCTTTCGTCGCTGGGCATTACCATGATCGTCGCCACGGCGCTGGGGCTGGGCATAGGGCTGGCGATCGATAAGCGGTTCGGCAGTTCGCCGCTTTTTACGTTAGTATTTCTCATCCTGGGTATCGCTGCCGGTTTCTGGCAGGTGATTAAAGAGATCAAGAAGCTTTCCGATGATACATAATATCCAGCTGCGGGCTGCCCGGTGTGCGGCGTGCCTGGCAGTGTTGCTGATAGCCAGCGGTATGGTTCTGGGCAGGGCCCACCTGTTTACCGGCGTGATCGCGGGCGTTCTGGTGAGTCTGGCAGACCTGTTTTTATTGATCATCGGTCTGAAAGCGGCGATATCCGTTTATCGCCGGCACTGGACGAGTTACCTGTTCAAAAACCCTTTCCTGCGGTTTGCCGCGATGGGCATAGCCTTCTGGCTGCTGGTAGGACCGGCTGCGGTGAACGTCTGGGGTATCGTGTGCGGGCTGGTCGCGGGACTGGCGGTATCGGTCTGGTTGATCGGCAGGGCCGTTCAGTCGCAGAAGACGAGAGAAAGGCGCAGTGTATGAGCTCGGTTGTTCCGGAAAGCATCGAATACCATATCGCGAACATTCCCACCAGCCTGCTGATGACCTGGCTGGTATGGCTGGCTATCGGGGTCGCGTCGCTGGCGGTGCTCAAAACCGCCCGGCGGGTACCGCACGCGCTGCAATCGGTCTTTGAAATGTGTTTCGAGAGTATTACCGGCATGATCGACGACGCCATCGGCCATGACGCGGTCCGGTATTATCCTTTGTTTATCGGGATCTTCCTGTACATCTTTGTCGGCAACCTTATCGGCTTGTTCCCCGGCCTGATCTCCCCGACTTCGGACCTGAATGTTACCGTGGGCCTGTCGCTGGTGGTATTCGTGTACTATAACTTCATGGGGTTTCGCCGGCAGGGGCTGGGATACCTGAAGCATTTCTTCGGGCCGTCGCTTCCCTGGTATATGTTTCCTATCCGCGGATTGATGTTCATCATCGAGATGATCGGTAATTTCGCCCGGCCGTTCTCGCTGGCTTTGCGTTTGTTCTGCAATATCTTCGCCAAGGAGATCCTGCTGGGCATACTGGCTTTCCTGATGCTGGAATTCTTTTTCGGCAAGGAACTCATCGTCAAAGGATTGAGCCTGGGGCCGTTGTTCTTGCGGCCGTTCATCCTGCTGCTGGGTTTGATGGTCGGGTTCATCCAGGCGCTTATTTTCATGGTTCTGTCTGTCTCGTACGTTGCGAGCGCAGTCAAACTCGAGGAACACTAAACAAAGGGAGGACACATGGTCAAGAAACTCGCGGGTTGTTGTATGGCGTTGTTGACGCAGGGCGCGGTTGCCTGGGCGGCTGAAGGCGGCGCCGGGGCGGCGCAACAGTTGGCGCAGCCGGCGTACGTCAATTATTTCAGCGTTTCCATCATCGTGGCCGGATTCGCGCTGGCCGTCGTCGCGGCTCTCTGCGGTATCGCGCAAGGCAAGGCCATTACCAGCGCTCTGGACGGCATCGCCCGTCAGCCGGAAGCGACGCCGAAGATCCAGATGGTGCTGATGATCGGTCTGGCGTTCATCGAATCGCTGGTATTGTATACGCTTTTCATCGGTATCATCATTTTATTCGTCAACCCGTTCACCAAGCTGCTGGTGCATTAAACAGCGAGGAAAACCATGCTTGAGATCAATGCGGGGATTCTGGTTGCCCAGATCATCACTTTTCTGCTGGCCGTGGGCATCCTGTGGAAAATATCCTGGAAACCCATCTGCGCGCTGCTGGCGCAGCGCAAAGAGACGATCCGGAAAGACCTGGAGCTGATCGAAGAGACCAAGCAAGCGGTCAAAAAGCAGGAAGCGGAGTACTCGCGTAAGCTCGTCGGCATACAGCAGCAGGCGGATGAAGTTTTGGCCGGGGCGAAACTGGAAGCCGGCAAGCTGCGGGATGAAATCCTGCGTAAGGCGCATGAGGAAGCCGATCAGATCCGCCAGAAAGCGCACAACGCGGTGCAGGAGGATAACAACCGTCTCCTGCTGGAGGCGTATAACGAAATTTCCGAGATTTCCCTGGAACTGGCGCAGCGGCTGGTCAGCCAGTCCATAACCTCGGAAGTCAAGGAACGGCTGTTCCAGGAAACGCTCAAGGAACTGCAGAAGGTAACCTGAACGTGCATGGAGAATGAGAAAACAGACAGCGGCAATTCATTACGCGCAGGCGTATTACCCGTTTATCCGGCAGCGCTTCCAGGAGATGTTCGTCCTGCTTGAGGCGATCCGGGAGCTTTTTATCCTGAATCCCGACCTGTCGGCGTTCATGCAGCACCCGCGTTTCAGCGCCGGGGAGAAGAAAGTTCTTTTGAACAATGCTTTCGGCAACAAGCTTCCCCCGGAAGTGGAGAGATTCACCCAGCTATTGATCGATCGCAAGAGAACGGCGCTCCTGCCGGATATTATCGGGGAATTGCGCGCGCTCTATCAGCGGGAAAACGGCCTGCAGGAGATCCGGGTGGCCAGCGCGGAGCCTCTTACCGAGGAGCGTAAAGCCCGCCTGATGCACCGGGTGGGCGAGCTGCTGGGCAAAAAAGTGGTCGCGGAGTTCAGCGTGAAACAGGAGTTGCTGGGCGGGATGGTGGTGCACGTAGGGGACAAGGTCATTGATTCGAGCATAAAAAATCAGCTTAAACGTTTGCATCTCGCCGTTCAACGTAAAGGATAAGACTATGTCAATCGATACCAGGGAAATTACCAGGGTGATCCGTCAGCAGCTGGAGAATTACGCGTCGACGTTCCAATTGCAGGAAGTCGGTTATGTCCTGCAGGTGGGAGACGGCATCGCCCGGGTGCACGGTCTGCAGAACGTCATGTACGGCGAATTGGTGGAATTTCCCAACAATGTCTTCGGCATGGTGCTCAACCTGGAGCAGGACAATGTCGGCTGCATCCTCTTCGGCGAAGAAAAGCTCGTGCGCGAACGGGATGAGGTGCGCCGCACCGGCCGGGTCATGCAGGTGCCTGTCGGGGACGCGCTTCTGGGCAGGGTGGTCAATCCTATCGGCGAACCGCTGGACGGCAAAGGAGAGATCCGCACTGACCGGTCCCGGCCTATCGAAGTAGTGGCGTCGGGGGTTATCGAGCGCCAGCCGGTAAAAGTTCCGCTGCAGACCGGGTTGAAGGCCGTCGACGCGATGATCCCTATCGGCAGGGGGCAGCGCGAATTGATCATCGGCGACCGCCAGATCGGCAAAACCGCTTTGGCCATCGACACCATCATCAACCAGAAAAACGAGCCGAACCGGCCGGTGTGTATTTACGTGGCTATCGGCCAGAAGCAGTCGACCGTCGCGCAGATCATCACTATCCTGGAGAATAACGGGGCCATGGAGTATACCATCGTGGTTTCCGCCATCGCCTCGGATCCCGCGCCGCTTCAATACATCGCTCCGTACGCCGGCTGCGCGATCGGCGAAGAATTCATGTGGCAGGGAAAAGACGTGCTCTGCGTGTATGACGACCTGACCAAGCATGCCCAGGCCTACCGCCAGATCTCGCTGCTCCTGCGCCGTCCGCCGGGACGCGAAGCCTATCCGGGGGACGTTTTCTACCTGCATTCGCGCCTGCTGGAACGCGCCTGTAAACTGTCCGACAGCAACGGCGGCGGCTCGCTGACCGCTTTGCCGATCATCGAAACCCAGGCCGGCGATTTTTCCGCCTACATTCCCACCAATGTCATTTCCATTACCGACGGTCAGATCTACCTGGAGGCGGGTCTGTTCTACGGCGGCGTGCGGCCGGCGGTCAATGTCGGCTTGTCGGTTTCCCGCGTCGGCGGCAGCGCCCAGATCAAAGCCATGCGGCAGGTGGCCGGGAACCTGCGTTTGAGCCTGGCGCAGTACAACGAACTGGTGGCTTTTGCGCAGTTCAGCTCCGAGCTGGACAAGACGTCCCAAGCGCAGCTCTCGCGGGGACAACGCATGGTGGAGCTGCTCAAGCAGAACCAGTATGCTCCTTTGCCGGTGGAAAAACAGATCTGCATGATCTTCGCCGGCGTCAACGGTTTCCTCGACGATCTGCCGGTGGAAAAGATCCGCGAGTTCGAAAAGAAATTCTACCAGTTCATCGACGAGCGATATCCGGAAATCCCGGCGGAAATAAAAGAGCGCAAAACCATCGAGGACGGATTGCGGCCGCGGCTGGAAGCGGCGATCAAAGAATGCAAGAATATGTTCAACGGGAATTGAGCACATGCCTTCATTAAGCGAGTACCGGACCAAGATCAAGAGCGTGCAGTCCACCCAGCAGATCACCAAGACCCTGAAGATGATCGCCGGCGTGCGCCTGGCGCGGGCGCAGAAACAGGTACAGGACAGCGCGTATTACAGCAAAGGGCTGCAGCAGCTGCTCTTCGGCCTGGCCACCCCGCAATTCATCAGCGATCACGCGCAGAAGCCGGAGGCCGGCGCGTGGCTGCGTTTCTTTGAGGCGTACGGGCCGGCGCGCGCCGAACCGGCGGTGAATATGGGTTTGCTCGTCATTACCTCCGATAAGGGATTATGCGGAGGTTTCAATACCGTTATTCTGCGCCGGGCCGTGGAAACGCTGCGCTGTTTGAAAGCCGGGCGCGTCTCGCTCTTCCTGCTCGGCAGAAAGGCGCAGGAGCATTTTCGCCGGCTGGGCATGATCGCGGAAAAAGAATATTCGCTGGCCGGTTTTCCGTCGGTCAACGATGCCGCCACCGCCATCGCCGCGGACATCGCCGGATGGTACGCGCGCAACGGCCGGGCGCAGGTAGACGTGATCTGCAACGAATTCAAGTCCGTGATCAAACAGCAGGTGGTGCAGCGCAGGCTCCTGCCCATCGCCGCGCCCGACGCGCAGCCCGGCGCCGGCGCAGCCAAGATTTTATTCGAACCGCAGGCGGATGAGCTGGTCCGGAATCTGCTGCCGCAGTACGTGCAGTCACAGGTATTCCGCGCGGTGCAGGAATCGCTTTCCGCGGAATGCGCGGCGCGGATGAACGCGATGGATAATGCCAGCAAGAACGCCCAGGAACTTATTGAATCCTTCACGTTAACCATGAACAAGATGCGTCAGGGGATCATCACCCGTGAATTAACCGAGATAGTTGGAACGAGCGAGGCGCTTAAATGACGAATACCGGTAAGCTGGTGCAGATTTTCGGGCAGGTTGTGGACGTGGAATTCCCGCCGGAGCAGTTGCCGGCGATTTTCAACGCGCTCAAGATCACCCATGAATACGACGCCGGGGGAGAGCGCAAAAAGATCGATTTGATCGTGGAAGTGGTGCAGCATCTGGGGGATAATATCGTGCGCGCGATCGTCATGGGCACGCCCGAAGGTCTGCATCGCGGGATGGATGTGCGCGATACCGGCAAGCCCATATCGGTCCCGGTGGGAAAGGCCTGCCTGGGCAGGCTGATCAATTCCATGGGCATGCCTATCGACTATAAAGGCGATATCAATACGCAGGATTGGGAGCCCATCCATAAGCCGGCGCCCGCCCTGGTGGATCAGGAGACCAAACAGGAGGTTTTTCAGACCGGGATTAAGGTCATCGACCTTCTGGCGCCGTACAAAAAAGGCGGCAAAGTCGGTCTGTTCGGCGGCGCGGGCGTGGGAAAGACCGTGGTGATCATGGAGTTGATCCATAACGTGGCCAAGCATCACGGCGGCGTTTCGGTATTCTGCGGCGTGGGGGAACGCACCCGCGAAGGGAACGATCTGTACCTGGAAATGAACCATTCCAAAGTCATCGATAAAGCGGTGCTGGTTTTCGGGCAGATGAACGAGCCGCCCGGAGCGCGCCTGCGCGTGGCCCTGACCGGGCTGACCCAGGCGGAATATTTCCGCGATAAAGAGAATCAGGACGTGCTGCTGTTCGTGGATAATATTTTCCGGTACGTCCTTGCGGGAGCGGAAGTTTCGGCCCTGCTGGGCAGAATGCCATCGGCAGTCGGCTACCAGCCGACCCTGACCACGGAAATGGGCGAATTGCAGGAGCGCATCACCTCGACCAAACACGGCTCCATCACCAGCGTGCAGGCGATCTATGTGCCTGCCGACGATTTGACCGATCCCGGCGTAGCCACCGCTTTCGGCCACATGGACGCTTCCACCGTGCTTTCGCGCAAGATCGCGGAGCTGGGGATTTACCCGGCGGTGGATCCGCTCGAATCGTCCAGCCGCCTGCTCAATCCGCTGGTGGTCGGAGAAGAGCATTACCGGGTGGCGCGCAGCGTGCAGAAGATCCTTCAGCGCTACAAGGAACTGCAGGATATCATCGCAATCCTGGGTATCGACGAGCTGTCCGATGAGGATAAGCAGGTGGTTGGCCGCGCGCGCAAGATCCAGAAATTCCTCTCGCAACCGTTCTTCGTCGCCGAAGGATTTACCGGCATGCAGGGGAAATTCGTCAGCACCGAGGATACGGTCAAGGGTTTTCGCGAACTGGCCGAAGGCAAATGCGACGGCCTGCCGGAGCAGGCGTTTTATATGGTGGGCACCATCGAAGAAGCCAGAGAAAAGGCCAAGAGCCTGCAGGGGGAAGCGTGCCTGGCATCAAAGTAGAGATCATCACGCCGGAGAAAATGGTTTTTTCCGCGGACGCGGATTTCCTGACCGTGCCGGCGTACGCCGGAGAGATGGGGATACTCCCCGGCCACGCGCCGCTGGTCGCGCAGCTGCTGCAGGGTAACATCCGCATCACTACCGGCGCAACCATTCAGAAGCTGGCGATCACCGGCGGAGTGATGAGCGTGTCTCCGGCGAAAGTCGCGGTATTCGCAAAAAGCGCCCAGCTCTGGCTTAACGGGAAAGGCTGAACTATGCTCGTGATTATCGGGATCGTTGTGGTCATGTTTTCGGTTGTCGGCGGATACATACTGGAAAAGGGGAACGTGGCGATTCTATTCCAGCCGGTGGAAGCGATGATCATTTTCGGCGCAGCCATAGGCGCTTTTCTTATCGCTAATCCCCCGGGAGTGGTCGCTGCTGTACTCAAGAATCTTCCGGCCATGTTCACAGCCGTCCCGCCGAATAAGAAATCCTATCTGAACTATCTTTCTTTATTGTACGGTTTATTCTCCAAGATCCGCAAGGATGGGCCGCTCTCCGTGGAAGGCGATATCGAGAATCCCAAACAGAGCGAGTTGTTCAAAAAATATAAGATAAACCACGAGCTGGTGCAGTTCATCTGCGACAACGTGCGCATGGTCGTCAGCGCGAATATCCCCCCGTTCGAACTGGAGAGCCTGATCGACCTGGAGATAGACACGCATCACGAGCATGCCCTGGAGCCGTCGCACGCGGTCAACCGGATCGCCGACGGGTTGCCCGGTCTGGGCATCGTCGCCGCGGTTATCGGCGTTGTTCTGACCATGGGCAAGATCGACCAGCCGCCCCTGGTCATCGGCCATCATATCGCCGTAGCGCTGCTGGGGACGTTCTTCGGGATCTTCGGGTCGTATTGTATTTTCAGCCCCATGTCCACCAATCTCGAGCATAAGGCTCGCGAGGAAGGGGTGTATCTGCAGATCATCAAAGCCGCGCTGATCGCCTTTGCCCGGGGCGTAGCTCCGCTGATGGCGGTGGAATTCGGCAGACGGGCCATACCGGGCGAGGTCAAGCCGTCGTTCAGCGAAATGGAAACCGCGGTCAAAGGCCAGGGTAAATAAGTGAGCGATCAGAAAGCGCCGATTATCGTCAAACGGGTGAAAAAAGTGGTCGGCGGCCATCACGGCGGAGCCTGGAAAGTCGCGTATGCCGATCTCATGACCGCGATGATGGCGTTTTTTCTGGTGATGTGGCTGGTCACCACGATGCTTACCGGCGAGAAGCGTTCCGAGATCGCCGGGTACTTCAAGTACCGCGCGATATTCCAGAAACTGGGGCAGACTATTTTCGACGAGAAGGGCAATCTGCGGGGCAACCGCAAGCAGCCGGGATTATTCCATTCCTCGACGCAGACCAGGCTGACTTTTGTGGTCAGCGCCTCGGATCTGCGCGACAAGTTGAGAAAAACCATCGAACATAAACTGGGCGATCTTAAAGAACAGGTGCAGGTGACCCTGACCGAAGAGGGGGTGCGCATCGATATCATGGACAATCAGGGAAAACCCCTGTTCCAGCTGGGCAGCTCGGAACTCAACCCCAACAGCAAAGTGATCCTCAAGGCCTTGAGCGAGAATCTCAACGAAACGGATAACAAACTCGTGATCGAAGGCCATACCGACGCGCTGGAATTCCCTTCCAGCGTGTACACTAACTGGGAGCTTTCCACCGCCCGCGCTTCGTCGGCCAGGCTGGAGCTGGAGAAATCCGGTCTGGACATCCGGCGCATCAGCATGGTCGCGGGTTTTGCCGCGACCCGCCCGGTGATCAAAGCCGATCCCGAAGATCCCCGTAACCGCCGCATCAGTATCGTCGTGCTCTACCCCAATCTGCGCGTCGCTCCCCAGCCCGGCGTAACGGCTACGCAGCCGGAATAATTCGCTTGTGCGGCGAAGAGAATTTTTGTACAATAAGCCATGAGCCGGGAAGATCCTTTTCGCCAACCGGTTCCTGACCCATCTGTTCGGATACAAACCTGCCGAACTCGCCAATCTGCATATCTCATTCCTTTTCGAAGCGCATGATTTCAACCAGTTGCTCCAGCAGGCCTTTCAAGGCGCCTCGGAAGCGCTGATGAAGCCGAAAGGGCAGCACTGTCTGCCGGTGATCATTAAAGCCGATTCCTGCGTATGGGAGGGGCAGTCCGTTACCTTCATGCTTGTGCAGAACGTCGCCCAGACCCGGAAAGACCGGGACGCGCTGCGTCTCTACCATGCAGCCGCCGAAGCCTGCCTTAACATCGTTGCGCTTCTGGATCTGTCCGGCGCGGTCGCCTATGCCAATTACGCTCTGTGCAGAATGCTCGGCTACGCGCGGCCGGAAGAGCGCCTGCGCCGGCTGGAGTCGCAGTTGCAGATTCAGCGAGATAAACTTAAGAAAAAGAACGCTTCCGCTTCGAGAAAATCGTAATCCGCCGTTTGACCCCGCCTGCTTTGCTGCAATGCTCGCCATGATTTATTTTAAAATTACTCTAAAGTATTGCCTTCGCTAACCGATAAGTACAATGTATATCGGAGGTATTGAGGAAAAATGCCTCTGTTTATTCAACGTCTAAGGAGGAACGGCATGCTTAAGAACATGAAACTCGGTGTGAAATTGCTGGGTGGCTTCCTAATAGTGGCGCTGGTCGCGTTGGCGATAGGTATGGTCGGCGTGGTAAACATCAAGAAAATAGACAAAGCCGGTGCGCTTCTCTATAAAGATATCACTATCCCCATCGCCGAATTACAGAAAATCTCGTCCGCTTTTTTGAATGTGCGCATTGCCATCCGGGACATGGCCAAAGCTAAAACCGATGAAGAAATCGTCAAATTCGACACGCAGATCAAAGGCTTTTCCGCCGTCATCAGCAAAAGCGTCGAGCGGCTCGAGCAATCCATCAATACGGAAGAGCTCAAAAAAGCCAATCAGGATTTTGTGGATTCCCGCAAAGCCTATCGCGCCAACCTGGATAAGCTGGTCAGCCTCAAGCGCGCGGGAAAAGAGGACGAGTTCAATGTCCTTCTGGTAGGCGACGCGAAAACGACCGCGGAAGTCGAGCAGCAGAGAATGGAAAAACTCATCGATCTGATGATCGCAAGCGGCCAGAAAACGTCGGACGACAATACGTCCTTGAGCAATAAAGCTTCGATGCTCATGATCAGCTTCATCATTATCGGCCTGGCGCTGGCTATTTTTATCGGCGTGGCGCTGACCCTGGCTATAACCCGTCCGATCAACCGCATCGTCAACAGCCTCAACGACGGCGCAGAGCAGACCGCTTCGGCGGCCAACCAGGTGTCTTCGGCTTCGCAACAGCTTTCCCAGGGCGCTACCGAACAGGCGGCCTCGCTGGAAGAGACGTCCAGTTCCCTGGACGAAATGTCCTCGATGACCAAACAGAACGCGGACAACGCTTCCAAAGCCAACCAGCTTGCCGCAGAAGCGAAATCTTCCGCGGAGCAGGGTAATTCCGCCATGTCGGAAATGCAGTCGGCAATGGGCGAGATCAACGAATCGTCGGATAAGATTTCCAAGATTATCAAAACCATAGAAGAGATCGCTTTCCAGACCAACCTTCTGGCGTTGAATGCGGCAGTGGAAGCGGCGCGCGCAGGGGAGCATGGCAAAGGGTTCGCTGTGGTCGCCGAAGAAGTGCGTAACCTGGCCCGCAGATCTGCGGAATCCGCCAAAGATACCGCCAGTTTGATCGAAGACAGCATCAACAAAGTCAAGGCCGGAACGGATATCGTCAAGAAGGCCGGCGATTCCCTAAAGAGCATTACCGACAGTTCCAAAAAAGTCGCGGATATCGTTTCCGAGATCGCCGCTGCCAGTAAAGAACAGGCGGAGGGCATCGGTCAGGTTACCAACGCGGTATCCCAGATGGATCAGGTTACCCAGCAGAACGCTTCAGCGGCCGAAGAATCTGCATCCGCATCCGAAGAGCTTGCATCTCAAGCAGACGCGCTGCGCGGTATGGTGCAGGAACTGCGTAAGGTCGTAGACGGAGCCAACGCCACCCTGGTAACCACTCATCAGGCGGCGCATCCCGTCGAGCGCAGACTGTCGGCCGCTCATCCGCAGAAGCTTGCGGCAGCCGCGGGCAAGAAACAGGCGCATATACCTTTGACGGCAGGCGTAACTACCAAGACAGCCGATGTCAAACAATCGCCGAAGGTGCTCAAGCCGGAAGAAGTTATTCCTTTGGACGACGACAAAAACTTTAAAGGCTTCTAATCCTGGGGAGGGAATACATGCCAAGCAATGAGAAATCCAATACTATGGTTCAGGCCCTGGCTAAGGAAGGAAAATACCTCACCTTCGCCCTGGGACATGAAGAGTACGGCCTGGAGATCCTGGGAGTGCGCGAGATCATCGGGCTGATGGAGATCACTGCGGTCCCCCAGGTGCCGGATTACGTTAAAGGCGTGATCAACCTGCGCGGAAAAGTGATCCCGGTGATCGACCTGCGTTTGAAATTCGGGATGCCTAAGCACGATTATACCAACGAGACCTGCATCATCGTGCTCAACGTCAACAATTCGCTTATGGGCATCGCCGTCGACCGGGTGTGCGAGGTGCTGGATATATCCCAGGACAATATCGAGCCGGCGCCGAGTTTCGGCAACAAAGTGCACACGGATTTTATCACCGGCATGGGTAAGATCGGCGACAAGGTCAAGATCCTGCTCGACATCGACAAAGTCCTGACCGAAGACGTCTCGCTCGCCGCCGAACTCCTCGCATAGGGGACAGGTCCACCCCTTGGGGCTCGTCGAGAAAATCGGACAGATGTGTCCCCTTTGAAATTTGCTGTGTCCCCTTTTGAAAAAGAGGCTGGGTTAAACGCCCAGCCTCTTGCTTTTTTCAGCCGGCAGAGGTATAATACAAGCAAAGTATTACTAAGAGGAGGAGAGCATGCCTTACGATAGCAATCTTGACGAACAACTGTTTTCCAAGGCCTGGACCAAAGAGAACCAGAAAATCGTGGTCAGCGTGTATTCCTATAATAACGGCCCCAAGAAGCTTCAGATCGTGCGCGAAAATCAGGATCAGGAAGGCAACTACCGTTTTGCCAAACTCGGCAGGCTGACTAAAGAAGAGATCGAAGGGATCATGCCCATGATCCAGGAAGCCATCACCCAGATGTAGCGGTGTCGCACCTAAATGTCCCCTTGTTTGGATAAATCAACAGGGTGTAGCCGGGATTCAACTTTTCCGGCTTTTTCGCGTAAATCCTTTTAATTTAGCCTCGCCGATTTTTTGATATAACACTTTATAATTCATATACTTGCTGATTATATTTTCTGCCAGGCGCGAGTTTGGTATAGATAATGCTTATTTTCAATGTAAGGACTATTGTCTCTACAGCAAATAGTGCCCGGCGCTAACGTGCATTGCGCCGGCATACGCCCCGTGGCGACAGTTTCGCCCGCTGCGAAAGGAGCGCTTATTATGAACAGAATTTTTTCCGGCACGGACCGTCGAACCAGCAAACGCATGCGCATGAACTGCACGGTAGTCTACCGGACCAATGAACCGTCTACCACCAAAGTCATGCTCGGCGGCCAGGATATCCAGGCCCAGATGCTCGATATCAGCCAGACCGGGATGGCTTTATTGACGGATAAAGATATTCCTATTTCCACTATCCTGTCCATGCGTTTCACTCTGCTCAAAGTGGATAATGACGTGGTCAAGCTTTCCGGCCCGATGGAAGCTCTGGGCGAGGTGCGTTCCAATGTGGTCAACGAGGATCATCATTCGCACCGGCTGGGGATCTATTTCACCAAAATGAAAAAAGTGACTGTTGCCTGATCGGCATAATAGAGGCGGTAACGCCGATCCGGCTCATGCAGCGCAGCGTTTCTCAAAAGAGGGTTCAAAATCAGAGCTCTCTTTTCTTTTTTAGTGGTATAATGGACGCATGGTTACCGAACGTAAATCCGCGGCGCGGCAATTGACCCTGCCGGCATTCCTGTGCGTCGTAGGCGGTTTTCTCTTCCTGGTGTGGATCATTTATTTTTCCTATGGCCGCCTGCTGGTGCGCCAGATCTATGACGGTTCCGGCGCGGGTCCGGCGGCGCAGTTGTTCCACAACCGGGGCGCGCATCCGCTCGCGTATTACTACGGCAAAACCCAATCCTACCTTTTTCTTATCAGCATACTTTTTACCGGCGCAGCCGCGTATCTGTTCCTGTTTATCCGTAATCTCGCCGCGATCAAACAATGCGCCCGGCAGGAGAGGATCAATCTGCTGCGAAAACTCAATGCCGCGCTGCCTTTTTCCCTCTCGCGCACTTTGCCTGTCGCCGCGGCCTGCGTGAGCACGGGCGTTGTATTCTGGCTGGTGTATCTGTATTTCGGGATGGCGTTCCAGCGCGGCATGGCTTTGAGCGCGGAGAACCTGATGTTCCAGCTCGACGCTCCGCAGGTGATCGATACTATCGCCGGCGCCGCGCCGCAATTCCATCGCGCGTTCGTGCATCCGTTGTTCGCGCTGCTTGTACATCCCTGGGGAGTGCCGCTGGCAGCGGCGCTGCATTCGTCGGCGCGCGCGGCAGTAGTGTTGACTGCCGGATGCGGGGGGGCGGCGACAGTCCTGGCTTTTTTGATCTTCCGCCGGATAGTGACTTTCTATCTCGACGCATTCCTGGCAACGCTGGTTTTCGGGCTGTCCTTCAGCCAGTTGTTCTTCGGTGCGGTGCCGGATACGCAGGCCTGGGCGGTGTGCAGCCTGGCCGCGACGTATCTGGTTTTTCTCCAGTCGGCGCGCTCCCGCCGGGTGAATCTTTCCCTGTGGGTGGCGCTGGGTGTTTTTTCCTTCGGCGTGACTGTAACCAATCTCATGCAGACCGGGATCTGTCTGGCTGTCGCGCTGGCGGTAGATAAAAAGGAACATCGCCTGGCGCGCGCACTGCTCTGGGCAGCCGCGGTATTCGGTATCAGCCTGTTTTTGTCACTGGCGCAGAAGCTGATCTACTCGTCGAGCGAGATCTTTGTTTCCTGGAAGATCCTGGGCGAGCAGGGATTCGCGTCGGGATTTCTCTTCCAGCAGCCCTGGGAGACATTTAAACACGTCATCCGCCAGTTGTTCATCTTCAATGTGGTCGCGCCTGTTCCGGATATCCTGCTCGCGCCCGGCCGGATATATCCGGCGCTGTCATTTTCCTCCGGATGGTATTTCGGCTCGCTGGGAATGTCCGCTTTGATCTTCTGGCTGGCTGCTCTGGCAAGCGGCCTGGCGGTCAATGTGCAGCAGGTTACGGATAAGATGAGTAAATTCGAAGCTGCCGATCGGGGAGGCGTGTCCGGCTTATCCGGTTCTCCGGTGATCACGGGATTATCCCTGTGCCTGGGGTTCAATGTGCTGCTGCATTGTTTCTACGGCGTCAACTCCTACGGGCGGGCAGAACTGTTCACCTACAGCGGCAATGTTACGCTGCTGCTCCTGATGCTGGTATTCCTGGGTTTGGCCAAGCACCGGACGGCATTGCGTATCCTGTGCATGGGGTTGATCATCCTGGCGGGATACAATAATTTTACTCTCATCTCCATGCTCACCGCGATCTACCGATGAAGCACATTTATCATTTCTTACGCGCTTTGCGCCCCCAGCAATGGGTTAAACACTTTTTTGTTTTCTGCCCGCTGATATTCGGCGGCAGGCTGTTCAGTTTTCCGGAGAATATCAACGCGAGTCTGGCTTTCGGGATCTTTTGCCTGGCCTCGAGCGCGGCCTATCTGGTCAATGACGTCATCGATATGCGCGCCGACGCGGTGCATCCGGTCAAACGCCTGCGCCCGATCGCTGCGGGATTGATCCGCAGACGGGTGGCAGTGGCCGGAGCAAGCGCGTTGACCCTGATCGCCCTGGCAGCGGCTTTTCGCTGCTCCATGCTGCTGGGTCTGGTCATCGTCGTGTATATCCTGCTCAATGTGCTCTATTCGACCGTGCTGAAAAAAATATTTCTGCTGGATGTCGCCTGCCTGGCGATTTTTTTCCTGATGCGCATCATCGCCGGCGCGATCGTGGCCCAGGTCGCGGTTTCCGTCTGGATACTTTTGTTGACCGTACTGCTGGCATCGTTCCTGGGTTTTATCAAGCGCAAGCAGGAGATGCGCTTGCTGAAAGAAAAAGATCAGCATCACCGTTCGGTGCTCGAGCAGTACGACCTGCCTCTGCTGGAGCAGATGATCACCATCGCCGCCGCCGCGATCGCGGTCGTCTATGTGCTGTATACCATCGACAACGAAACCGTGCGCCGCATCGGTTCGCACTGGATGATCGTCACCATCCCCTTTGTCTTTTTCGGCTTATTCCGCTATCTGTACCTGACCCGGCTGGAAGCGCAGGAGGGAGATCCCACGCGCATCCTGCTCGCGGACCGGGCCATCCAGATCAACCTGGCCCTGTGGCTGTCCGCCTGTATCCTTATCATCTACCGGTAAAACATACATGACCGCTTCCCGTTTCGGAAATCGAAAAACGCTCGCGTTCGTCGCTAAACTGGCGCTTCTGGCCGGCTGCGTCCTGCTTGCCTGGTGGTTGATCCGCCGCTTCTGGCCGCAGATCCATCAGCTCAATCCCGCAGCCCTGCGCGTTTACCTGCGGCAATTCGGCCACGGCGCCATGGCGGTCTTCGTGCTGGCGTATGCACTCAACACCATTTCCATCCTGCCGCCTATCGGCATGCTTTCTTTGGCAGCCGGCCTGGCTTTCGGCCCGCTCCGGGGCGCGGCATGTCTGCTCCTGGGCGCAGTGACAGGTTCGAGCTGCACATTTTTCATCGCGCGCTACGCCGGCCGTTCTTTCGTCGAAAAAATGCTCAAGGGCAAACTCAAAAAACTCGACCAGACCCTGAAGCAGCGCGGATTCATCACCGTGCTGGTCTGCCGGCTCATTCCCCTGGTTCCCTACGAAGTGCTGAATTACGGCTGCGGCCTGCTGGAAGTGCGCTTCAGGGATTATTTCTGGGCCACGCTGCTGGGGAGCATTCCCTGGGCTTTTATCTCGGCGTACTTCGGCAGCCGGCTGGGCGAGGTTCATTCGTACCATGAGCTGTTTTCGCCGGGGTTCATCATAGTTGCCGCCGCGGCTTTCGTTGCGATAGCGCTGCCGGTGGCAATCTATGCGCTGGCGCGCAAACGCAGGGTTTCCCCTTTGCCTGAAAAAGAGGTATAATAAGATCATGGTTAGCGAACTCTCCATCCGTATTTGCGGGGAAGCCGGGCAGGGCACTCAAACCATCGGCCAGGTCCTGTCCCTCATGTGCCAGAACGCCCACCTGCGCCTTTTCGCGCATCAGGATTTCATGTCCCGCATCCGCGGCGGAAACAATTTTTTCCAGATACGTATTTCCTCCAGACCCGTGTACGCCGCGCGCTCCCGGTGCGAGATCATCGTCTGCCTGGATAAGGCCAGTCCCGCATTGCACGCTTCCGCGCTGGCCGCGGACGGTCTGCTTATCGCGGATCAGAAGAAATTCGGGCCGGTAAACCTGCCGGAGACGGTGCCCGGGGCGATCCTCGACGCGCCTTTATACGATCTGGCGATGGAAAAAGGGGGCAAGGATATTTTTGTCAACGCGGTAGCCTGCGGAATGATCGCGGGGATCATGGAGCTGGATGTTTCCTGCGTGGAAAAAGCGTTGCGCGGTACGTTCAGCGATAAGTCTCCGGAGATCGTCGACATAAACATCGCCTGCGCCCGGTCCGGGTACGAATTTGCCGGGCGGGAGAGAAGAAACGGATTGTATTCGGTCGAACCCGGCGATACCCGGGAGCGTTCGGTGGTCAGCGGCAGCGAAGCGGTGGCGTTAGGCGCGATACGCGCCGGTTGTAAATTCTACAGCGCGTATCCCATGAGCCCGTCTACCGGGGTGATGAACGAGATCGCCGCGCGCGCCAAGGAATTCGACATCATCGTCGAGCAGGCCGAAGACGAGATCGCCGCGGTGAACATGGTCATCGGCGCCTCATTCGCCGGCGTGCGGTCCATGACTTCGACTTCCGGCGGCGGGTTCTGCCTGATGGTCGAGGGGTTAAGTCTGGCGGGCATGACCGAGACCCCGCTGGTGATACTGGACGCGCAGCGGCCCGGCCCTGCCACCGGATTCCCGACCCGCACCGAGCAGGCGGATCTGGATTTCATCCTTGCCGCCGGTCACGGGGAATTCGGCCGCGTCATCTATACCCCGGGCACCGTCGAAGAGTTATATTCCCTGACGGCCAGAGCGTTCAATACCGCGGAAAAATTCCAGGTCCCGGTCATCATCATGTCCGACCAGCTGCTGGCGGATTCGGTACGGGATATCGCCCCGCTTGATCCCGGGGTAAAAATCGAGCGGGGATTGATTTCCCGCGAAGCCTCGAAAAAAGTCGCCGGTTATAAACGCTACGCGCTGACCGAGAACGGCGTTTCCCCCCGGGCAGTCCCATCCTGGGTCGCGGACCCCGTTTACGCGGATAGCGACGAGCATAATGAAGAAGGGCATATCACCGAAGACGCTTTGATGCGCGTGCGCATGGTGGAGAAGCGCTATCATAAGCGCATGCGTTTATTGTCGCAGGAAGCGGTAAAGCCGGTCAGCGAGAATATCGCCGGAGCGCACGTTATCCTCATCGGGTGCGGTTCGGTATACGGGGTGATGAAAGAAGCCGCTCATGCCGGCGGTTCCGGCCGGGAGCGCGTGGGTTTCATTCATCTGCCGCAGGTCTGGCCGTTCCCCGCGCAGGAAATGGCGTATCTGCTCAACGACGCGCGCCGGATCGTGACCGTGGAAAATAACGCCGGCGCGCAACTGGCGAAACTGCTGCGCAGGGAAACCGGGATCAAAGTCAGCGATTCGATCCTCAAATACGACGGCCGTCCGTTTACCGTGGACGAGCTTTTTCATCAACTCATTGCCTGATATGGATACTGCGGATTTTAAAACTCAAGACGAAATAGCCTGGTGCCCGGGATGCGGGAATTTCGGCATCCTTAACGCGGTAAAAAAAGCCCTGGCTCAACTGGGCAAACCGCCTCAAGAGCTGATGCTGGTTTCCGGTATCGGCCAGGCGGCCAAGCTGCCGCATTATATCAAGGCCAATTGTTTTAACGGTTTGCACGGCCGGGCGCTGCCGGTGGCTACCGGGATCAAGATCGCCAACCGGCAATTGACCGTGCTGGTTACTACCGGCGACGGCGATTGTTACGGCGAGGGCGGCAACCATTTCATCCACGCCATCCGCCGCAATATCGACATCACCGTGATCGTGCACGACAACCAGATCTACGGCCTGACTAAAGGCCAGGCTTCGCCTACCACCGATGAAGGTCTGAAGACCGCGGTGCAGACCGGGGGAGTGATCAACGCGCATCTTTCGCCGCTGACTCTGGCTATTGCCGCGGGCGCCGGGTTTGTCGCCCGCGGTTTTTCCCGGGACAGCGAATCTCTATCCGGCCTGATCCTGGCCGGCATCCGGCACAAGGGATTCGCGCTGATCGACGTGCTTCAGCCCTGCGTGACCTTCAATAAAAAGAATACCCATGAGTGGTACTCCCAGCGGGTTTATCAGGCGGCCGCGCAGCCGGATTACCGGCCTGCGGACCTGGTCTGGGCGTTGACTAAATCCCTGGAATGGGGAGAACGTATCCCTCTGGGTGTTCTGTACCAGGCTGACCCGCCTCAACCCGATTACAGCGGCAAAAGCGGCGTAGATGCGCTCGCGCCTTTAGTTAACCTTGTGCAGCCGTAGAATTTGTGGTACAATCTAAACCACTATGGACAATCAAACCATCCGGGTTTTGATGATCGAGGACAATAATCTCATCGCGGTCACGCTCTCCGATCTGCTCAAGCAATCCAACCAGCCGTTTGAAATCGAAATCGCCACTACCCTTGCCGCCGGTCTGCAGCGGCTCAAAGACACGTTGTTCGACGTGGTCCTACTCGATCTGATGCTGCCGGATTCCGACGGATTCCAGACCTTTTTGAACGCCTACACCGCGTTTCCCCAGATGCCTATTATCGTGATGACCGGCATCAACGATGAGACGTTCGCCATCAATGCCGTGCGCCAGGGCGCCCAGGATTACCTGGTTAAAGGCCAGGTGGACAGCCGGTTGCTGGTGCGCAGCATCCGCTACGCCATCGAGCGCAAGCGTATCGAAGACGATCTGCGCCGGGTCCGCGACGAACTTGAACTGCGCGTGTCCGAACGCACCGCCGAACTTATCGATGCCAACGAGCAGTTGACCAGGGAGATCGAAGAACGCAGAAAAGCCGAAAGCGACCTGATGGCCGCTTACGCCGAGGTCAAGGATACCCAGGCGCAACTGGTCTATTCCGAAAAGATGGAGGTGGTCGGCCGCCTGGCTTCGGGAGTGGCTCATGAAGTCAAAAATCCCCTGGCGATCATCCTGCAGGGAATAGAATACCTTTACCGCACCGTGCGTTCCGACAACGAGAATGTGGCTTCCACTTTGAACTACATGAGCGAAGCCGTGGTTCGCGCGGATAGCATCATCAAAGGTTTGCTGGATTTCTCGCGCGTGTCGGAAATACAGTTCGGCCGCCACAATCTGCACCAGCTCATCGAGAATTCGCTGCTGCTGATGAAGCACGAATTCAGCAAGTTCCATATCGGCGTGGTCAAGGAATTCTGGCACGAACAATTGTTCGTGAACGTGGACAGGATCAAGATCGAACAGGTGATCATGAACCTGGTGATGAATTCCGTCGACGCTATGGCTTCGGGAGGCATCCTGACCTTGCGCACCAATGTCAGGGAATTCTCCAAAGTCCCGCCCGAAGACGTCGATCCCGCGGCGGATTTCGCGCTCAAGGATACGGTGGTGGTGCTGGAGATCGAAGACACCGGCAGCGGCATACCGCCGGAAATGATCGACAAGATCTTTTTCCCTTTTGTCACCACCAAGCAGGGCAAGGGAGGCACCGGATTGGGCCTTCCCATCGTGAAAAACATTATGGATATGCACAATGCCAGCATCGTGGTTAAAAACCGGCCCATCGGCGGGGTGCGAACGGTGCTGTTGCTTAAGCTGTAAGGAGGCTGCCCATGGCCAAGCGTAAAATTCTCATCATAGACGACGAAGAATCTTTTGCCCGGATGGTCAAATTGAACCTTGAAGCGGCCGGCGATTTCGAAGTGCGTACCGAATCCCGCGGGCTCCTGGCCATACCGGTGATCAAGGAATTCAAGCCGGAAATGATCTTTCTGGACATTATCATGCCGGATTTGAGCGGCGTGGACATCTTCGCCGAACTCAAGAACGATCCCGAACTCTCCCGCATTCCGGTCGTTTTTCTCACCGCGATCGTCAGCGACAAAGAGGTAGAGGCCCAGAAAGGCAACATCGGCGGCCGTCCGTTCCTGGCCAAGCCGGTCACCACCCAGAAACTCATTGAGTGCATCAGCCAAACGCTCTCCCAAAAACAATGATCCCGTGAGAAGGTACGGGCAGCTTGCGCGGGAAAACCTGCGTGAGGCAGCCTGCGCAGCCCGAAACCGGGAATTGTTTCTATTTGCTTGAAATAAGCCTGATGGTATGATATACTTTACATTGTTTACTTTATGAATTAACTTATTGTACCTTAATGCCTTAAGCGCCAGAAAGGATTCCCGGAAACCGTGCGACCACGTTTGAGCCGTTTTTTTATCTTCCGCCGCAGTGCCGTTTCCAGCCTTATCGTAACTGCCGTTTGCTCTGTCGTTTGCTGCTTTTGCGCCCCGGCGCGCGCGCACGCGTATCTGATCAATGGCTGGGATCTCAAAGCCCTGGGTTCGCTGTCGGTTTCCTACGATGACAACATCACCTACGCCCAGACCAACGAGAAGGATGATTATATCACTACCGCTTCGGTCGGCCTGGACGCCGCCTATGAAGGCAAAACCCAGAACCTGGCCTTTACCGCCCGGATCAACCAGCAGTTCTTCGATAAATACAGCGATTTCGACAATACCTCCGAACATATCAACGCCCGGTATAACCGGGAACTCAATCCTTACGAGCGTTTCAGCTTGAGCGATACGTTTACCCACGCCGAAGAGCCGAGCAGCTTCGAAGACGAATTCGGCCGCACTTCCGGCCGGTACAGCTATTTGCGCAACCGATTCAACGCCTCCTATAGCCGCGATTTCACCAAAGAATTCACCGGTTCGCTGCGTTACGCCAACGAGATCACCGATTACTCCCGCAACGACATGAGCGATTCCTATTATAACCGCTTCGGGGTATCCGGGGATTATATCTTCAGTTCCAAAACCCAGGGGTCGATTTCCTACGATATCGCGGTGCGCGAATTCGATCCCGGCGCGTCGGCCACCATCAATTCCCTGGGCGCGGGAGGCAGGCATTATTTCACTTCCCAGGTTTATCTCGACGGAAAAACCGGCTACGATTTCATCCGTTCGTTCAATAACAGGAATTACGTCAAACCGTTCTTCCAGGTCACCCTGACCGACGATTTAGACGCCACTACCCGGGCTTCGATCTCCTATTCCAAACAATACACCACCAATTCATCCACCCAGGACCTTTTCAATCAGTGGCAGTTTTCCGCCGGCCTGGGCAACCAGATATTCCGCAGGCTCGGTCTGGGGGTGAACGCTTTTTACGGCGAAGGCACCTATACCGTGGTTGACGTCAGAGACACGTTCCAGGGAATCAATGTCGGCCTGGTCTATGACGTCGCGGACAACATCAAAGCCAACGTCTCGTATGCATATTCTCAAACCGACTCCAACTCCGACACCCGCGACTACGAAAAGAACGCCGTGACCTGCGGCCTGACCGTATTGTTTTAATCTCATAGCGCAAGGAACAATCGCAGATGCTTAAAGAACGCATTTCAATGCTTAGAAAAACAGCGGTTTTCGTGGATATGTTCATTGCCGCCGCGTCATTCCTCATCGGCTTCGAATTCCGCGGTTATTTGAGCGATAGCATGGGCATGATCCATCCGTTGAACGAATACGTCGGCCTGCTGCCGCTGTTCGTTTTCACCTGGAGCGGATTGCTCTATTGGTTCAAAATGTACGAATCCTTTCGCACCAAGCCGCTCTGGGATATCTGGCTGATCGTGCTGCGCACCGCTTTCGTGGGGTTCGTATTTTACTCCAGCGTGATCTATTTATTCCGGCTGCATGAGATCAGCCGCGCGTTCATCCTGCTGGTCTTCGGCATCGCCACGGTGTTGACTCTGGCTTCGAAAATATTTCTCATCCTGTTTTTCCGCCTGATCCGCCGCCGCGGCTTCAACGTCAAATATCTCCTGGTGGTGGGCACCAACAAACGCGCCCAGCAATTCATCCAGTTGATCAAGGAGCATTCTTCCTGGGGGTACAAGCTCGCCGGCATCATCGACGACGATCCGGGCAAGAAGGGGGAGAGCGTGGAAGGGGTGAAAGTCCTGGGGACCTTCAAGGACATGCCCCTGATCCTGCGCAGCATGGTGATCGATGAGGTGGTTTTCGTGATCCCGCGTTCCTGGCTGAACAAGATCGAGGATATCCTCTATCTGTGCGAAATGGAAGGTTTGAAGATACACGTGGCCGTGGATTATTTCGAGATGCAGTTCTCCCGGGCTAAAGTCGGGGAGCTGGGCAAATTTCCCCTGTTGACCTTTGATTCCACGCCGGATAAACTCTGGCATCTGCTGATCAAGCGCGTTTTCGATTTTGTTTTTGCCGGCGTCCTGCTTGTGGCGCTGTCGCCTTTTTTCCTGATCGTGGCGCTCTTGATAAAAGTGACTTCCGCGGGGCCGGTATTCTTCCGGCAGAAACGGGTGGGGCTTAACGGCCGCATTTTCACCCTGTACAAATTCCGCACCATGATCAAAGACGCGGAGATGAAATTGAACGAATTGCGCGTGCATAACGAGATGACCGGCCCGGTGTTCAAGATGAAAAACGACCCCAGGGTGACCTGGCTGGGCCGCATCCTGCGCAAGTTTTCCATCGACGAGCTGCCGCAATTATGGAACGTGTTCTGCGGGGATATGAGCACCGTGGGGCCGCGTCCGCCGTTGCCCTTGGAAGTCAAGGAATACGACGCCTGGCACCGCCGCAGGCTTTCCATGCGGCCGGGCATCACCTGCCTCTGGCAGGTTTCCGGGCGCAATCAGATCGTGGATTTCGCCAAATGGGTCAAGCTGGACCTGGATTACATCGACAACTGGTCCCTGTGGCTCGACGCCAAGATCATCGCCAAAACCGTGCCTGCGGTTATCCTCGGCATCGGCGCGAAATAGGGGACAGTCGGCGCGAAATAGGGGACAGGTCCACCCAAAACGGCTCGTCGAGAAAATCGGACAGATGTGTCCCCTTTGCAAATTGCTGTGTCCCCTTTTTTGGGGGCGTTGAAAAAGCCGCATTCAATTGAAGAAAAGAAATAGATTTGTATATACAATTGTATGCATGTTATAATACATGCGTAAGCTTTCCTGGAACCTGCTAAAAAGTTTTATGGAGGTTTTGCGTAATGAGAAGACTTAAACTGCCCGCACAAGAAAAAGAGATCGAAGAAGCCTTGATCAATGATCAATTCGTGAACGTAACTCCGGAAGAGTTTCACCAGATCGCTCAATCTCTTGCCGCCAGAAAAAAAGACGCGGTCCTCAATGTCCGCATTAACAGCCAGGATTTGAGGAACATCAAGGAAAAAGCGCGCAAAATGGGAGTAAAATACCAGACTTTTATTTCAGAGTTGCTGCATCGCGTAGCGACTAATTGAGTGGATAAGTTTCTAATCAAAGGAGGAGTGATGAAACAGTTTTTAACCGGTCTTATACTGTTACTTTTCGGAGCGTCAGTCGCATGCGCCGCGGAAGCGGCCAAGGATGAAGCGCCTGCGGTCCCGGCGCCCGCAGCCTCGGCACCCGCAGTCCCCGCGTCCGCCGTTTCAGCGCCCGCGGCTTCCAGCCCGGATATGGCTCCCGGCACGGAATACGTGGTCGGCGTGGACGATATCATGGATATCAGCGTGCTCCAGCCGGAAAAGCTGCTGGTCACCGTCTCCGTGGCTCCCGACGGCTCGATCTCGTTCCCCTACGTGGGCAGCGTCAGAGTCAACGGCTTGACCCTGACCGGCATCCAGAAAGAAATCCAGGACCGTCTTTCCGACGGTTACATGAAATACCCGGTGGTTTCGGTTTCATTGCGCGAAGCCCGCTCGCATAAATTCTTCGTCTACGGCGAAGTGATGCGGCCCGGCACCTTCCAGCTCGAAGGCAGCACCACGGTCCTGCGCGCCATCTCCATGGCCGGCGGTTTTACCAAATTCGGCTCAACCCACGTCAAAGTATTGCGGCCGCGCTCAAACAAGCCCGGCTATGAAACGATCAAAGTGAATATCAAAGCGGTTATGGACGGTAATTCCGACGATGACCTGGTGCTGCAAACCGGCGACATCGTGGTCGTCTCGCAAGGTGTTTTCTAATCGTATCTTTTAAAGGGAGGATTCATATGGAACAGCTCGAGCAATTACCCGAAACAACCATGCGCGATTATCTGCGCGTGCTTTTCCGCCAGAAAGCCGTGATCATCACCTGTTTTATCACCGTGATGATCACCGTGATCATCGGCAACATGCTGCGGACCCCGGAATACGAAGCCCAGGTCAAGATGCTCATCTCCGCCGAGAAACAGGTCGAATCGCCCTACTATCGCGAGCTTTTGGGCAGCCGCAACATGGAAGCGGCGCTGACCCAGGCGGAAATCGTCAAATCCTTCCCGGTGCTGCGCAGGACCATCGAATTCCGCTCCCTGCAGAATTTCCTGCCCATGGAAGTGGAAGAGAGAGCCGCAACTCCGCTCAAAGCGCTCCTCCTGAAGCTCGAGCGCAAAATGCTCACCGCCAAGCTCAAAGCCCTCGACGACCAGACCAGAGGCCGCCAGCTGGCGTTCCTCGCGCTGGAACGGCTTAAATCCCGCATCGACATCGAGCCTATCCGCGACACCAATCTCTTCCTGATCAAATATCGCGATTACGATCCGATGATCGCCGCGGCAGTGGCCAACGTGGTCAGCCGCGCGTATATCCTTTTCGACCTGGAACAGCAGGTGGCCGAGCTCCAGACCAAATACGGCGATAAACATTCCACCGTAGTCCAGATCCAGGAAAGCATCAGCAAGATCGAGCAGAGAGAGCGGCCCAAAGAGAAAATGCTCTTCGGCGGCCAGCTTCTGCCTAACGACGTCGACGCTATCGGCCCGGCCAGCGTCAAAGTCATCGAACAGGCCCTGCCGCCTTTGCGGCCCGTGGGTCCGTCCGGCGGATTGATCATCATTCTGGCCATCTTCATGTCCCTGTTCCTGGGGGGCATGCTGGCGTTCATGTTCGAATACATGGACCAGACCTTCAAATCGCCGCAGGAAGTCGAACGCTACCTGGCTTTGCCCTCGCTGGGTTTCATCCCTAAAAAAGGCAAGTCCCGATCATTCGATACCCTGGCCGAACAGATCCTGCTCATCTCCAAGGACAAGAACCTCAAATCGCTGCTCTTCACCACCGCCGCCTACGGCGAAGACGCTGCCGACATCGTGGTCAACCTCGGCCGTTCGCTCGCCGAGAAATGGGGGCTCAAAGTCCTGGTGGTCGACGCCAATTTCCGCCAGCTCACCCTGAAGAAATTCGAGAACAAGCAGAAGGAGAACGCGCCGGGGCTGGTCGACGTGATCGAGGAAAAAGTCACCTTTGAGAAGACCGTGCAGACCATCTCTAAGAACCTGGCGCTGCTTCCCGCGGGCAAGACCGAGCTCAACCCGGTCACCGTGCTCGACTCCAACCGCATGAATACCCTTCTGGCGGATGTGGTGCGCAGCTACGATCTGGTGCTTATCTCCGCGCCCGATCTGACCCATCGCGACAGCATTTTGCTGTGCAGTCAGGTCGACGGCGTGCTGCTGGTGGTCGACGAAGGCAAGACCCGCAAGCAGGTGGTGCGCAACGCGCTCTTCCCGCTGGCCGAGAAAAAAGCCAACATCATGGGGATCATTTTGAACAACCGCACCTTCTTCATCCCCAGGGCAATCTATAACTGGGTGTGAGGGGCGCAAGGTAAGCAAGGGAAGCTGAAGGAAAAGGCAAGGGCGTATGATCATTTATGAGGATGTTTTCAAAGCATTCCAGCGCGAGAAATTCGATTATGTGATCGTGGGCGGCATCGCGCTCAATTTGTTGGGTGTGTCCAGGGCAACCGCTGATCTGGATCTTTTGATCGGTATCGATCCGCAGACTCTGCGGGAAGCTGACCGCATCTTACGTTCTCTGGGATACCGCTTGAAGCAGCCGATCGACATAAAAGCGCTGGATCCGGCGGCATTGGCCGCGTTAATCAAACAGAAGAATCTCAAGGCGATCAATTACTACCAACCAGGCGAATTGAAAGAGATAGATATTATTGTGGATTCGCCGGTTCCTTTTGCCGAAGCGCTCAAGCGCGCCCGGCGGGTAAAAGTGTCCGGCTTAGCGCTTCCGGTGATGGGGATAGATGATCTTATCGCTATGAAAAGAGCTTCTGCCCGGCAGATAGATACATTCGACATCTTGCAACTGAAGAAGCTCAAGAGAATCATGAAAGGGAAGAAATAATGAGTTACGGCTGGGAATCCGAAGAAGAGAAGATGAAACGCTGGCTGCGCGTGCCTGCCGCCCAAAAGCTCGCCTGGCTGGAAGAAATGCGCAGATTCAACGCAGCTTTGCCTAAATCGACACTGAAGAGGATGCTCGCACAAAAAAGGACGCGCGTATGAAAGGCATAATCCTCGCCGCAGGCCGCGGCAAACGGCTCCACCCGGTGACCAAGATCATCTCCAAACCTTTGCTGCCGCTTTACGACAAGCCGATGTTCTATTATCCGCTGTCTACTTTGATGCTCTCCGGCATCCGGGATATCCTCATCATTACCTCGCCCGGCGCGCAGGAGCAGTTCAACGCCCTGATCGGCGACGGCTCGCAATTAGGGATCAACATCACCTACGCCGAGCAGAAAGTTCCCAAAGGCATCGCCGAAGCTTTCCTGATCGGCGAGAAATTCATCGGCAAGGATAACACCTGTTTGATCTTCGGCGACAACATCTTCTACGGCCACGGCCTGGTGGAGCATCTCAAGATCGCCATGCTCGATCTCAAAGGCGCGGTAGTCTTCGCCTATCCGGTCAAAGACCCCGAACGCTACGGCGTGGTGGAATTCGACGAAAACAACAACGCGGTTTCCCTGGAAGAAAAACCCCGGCATCCCAAATCCAACTGGGCGGTGACGGGGTTGTATTTCTTCGACAACCAGGTCATCGAGATCGCCAAGAACCTCAAGCCTTCGGCCAGAGGGGAACTGGAGATCACCGACGTCAACACCGCTTATCTCAAGCAGAACAAGCTCAAAGTCGTCCTGCTTGACCGCGGCTACGCCTGGCTGGACACCGGCACCTACGATTCCATCGGCGACGCATCGCGTTTCATCTGGATGATCGAAGAGCGGCAGGGGTTGAAGATCGGCTGCCTGGAAGAAACCGCCTATCGGATGAAATACATCAACCGGGAGCAGCTGGAAAAGCTGGCCCAGGATATGGACGCCGGGTATAAGGATTATCTGCTCAAGCTGGTGCGTTAGTCATTGCGAGGAGCGGAGTAGGGTCATTGCGAGGAGCGAAGCGACGAAGCAATCTATCGACTCATTCAAGATCGGCGATGTGATCCTGGTCGCCGGACACAATCAGCTTATCGAGAAAACGCAGGTTCAGGCCGGCTATGGCGACAGCAGCAAATGGACTCACGTGCTGGGCTGTTTAGGCGGTTATACCTGCATCGAAGCCGGCATCCCGCGCTCCCGCCTGGTCAATCTAAAGCAGTCCTACCTGGATAAGGGCATACAGATCAAGCACCTGCGCCGCCGCGGCCAGTCCGAGCGCCAGCGCTACAAAGTCGCGCTCTGGTGGGCGACCATGAACAACCTGCCTTACGATACTTTGCAGTTCTTCTGGTTCCCGCTGTCGCTATTGTTTACGCGCATAGGGGAGGGGCTGCACCGGCTCTTCAGCAGCAAGCGGCGGTTTGTCTGCTCCGAGCTCATCGCCGAAGGGTTTTATAAGGAAGGCGACTGCCTGTTCGGCAAGCCAGCGCATCTGGTGCTTCCGGCGGAGTATGATAATGGGGAGTTGTTTGAGGAAATAAAGTAAGGAATAAGGGTATAATCAATGAAATCAAGTTTAATCCAAAAAGTCGGTTCAGTGTCTATTATATTAGGAGTGGCAGCGATTGCTGAACTGTTGACCAATGTTATTCTGGGCCGTTTATTGCCCCCGAATTTGTTCGGGCGGTTTAAATTTATTAATACCGTTGTTATTATGTTATCATCTTTATTACTATTCGGTCAGAATATGGCAATAATACGCGTATTTAATAGAGAGAACATTAAAGAATATGACTGGAAAAAGTTTATTCGATCGTGCTTGTTATTTTCATCTTTGTTTGCAGCCGTAGGTTGTATTATTGTCGGTCTTATGTATCATTTAAAGAAGGAAATGTTATTTGCTTATTTTGCGGTCGTGGCAGCGGTTGGGACCGAGTATTACTCGGCATTGTTACGGTCTCAAGACAGGTATTCTTCGTCAATGCTTTTAAGTAAAACAAATTCTATTTTTTTCTCTGTTTGCGTAGCAATGATGTGTTTTGTTTTTAAGATTTTTAGCTTTTGGGGACTTATTTTTGTTTATACCTTGATCTTTTTTAGTACTTTTGTTTTAGGTAATCTAGTAACACATCGTTTGCCATCGGGAGAGAAAGCTGTTTCCGCCAGATTTGTAAAAGAGGGGATAGTTCTTTTTTTTATTACGTTTTCGTATACCGTAATGGTTCAGGTTGATCAATTTTTTATCTCGAAAATGCTTGGTTTCTCGAAATTAGCTGATTATGTAGTGGTTATAACGGTAACCCGAGGGTTCGAGTTAGTTGCTACCGCTTTATGGTTTGTGATGATGCCGCATTATGCAAAAGATAATTCTCGTCCCATTAAAAATGATTCAATTAAAGCTGGAATACTCGCCATAGTAGTTTGTATTGGATATTTGTTTGCCGGTCAGCCATTGCTGCATTGGTTTTTCAAAGGCCGATATGACCATTCAGCCCATTTGTTAGTCTTTTTTATTGCGGCAGGATTTTTTCGGATTTTATATGCGATTCCGGCTGGCATTATTGGTGGAAGGTTACCGAAAAACTTGCTGCAATTGTTTTTAGGGACATGCATATTGGGAATTTTCTTTAATCTTTGTTTAAATTTTTTCTTAATTCCTTTATGGGGGCTGGCTGGAGCAGCTCTTGCGGCTTTAGTATCCTGGGTCTTTAGGGTCGTTTCAGCATACTATGTTGTCTACAAACATAAAGTTCTAAAGACTACGGACATAGCGAATGATGTGTCCTCATTTTCTACCTTTGCATGAAAACCAATTCTGTTTTTGATAGATTATCTAAAGCTATGTGTTGCGGCTGCGGAGTATGTGCGGGTATTTGTCCGACACAAGCAATTACTATTCGTGTTACCTCCGAAGGCATTAATTATCCAGTTTTAGATACGACGAAATGTATATTTTGCGGCAAGTGCCAGCAAGTCTGTCCGGGATTTGGTTTTGATCATAAAGAACTTAATATTTCGATTTTTGGTCAAGCTCCTGAAAATGCCTTAATAGGCAATTTCCAAGCTATTTATAAAGGTTATTCTGGTAATGGTGATTTGAGGTTTAGTTGTTCTTCCGGTGGGCTGGTAACGACAATGTCGATTGAATTGTTAAGAAATAAAGTTGTTGATGGTGTGGTCGTTACCCGCTTGAAATACGGAAGAGAGGTCCGGGCGGAAGCTTTTATTGCTTCGACCGAAGAGGAAATTTTTAATGCAAAAGGTTCAAAGTATTGTCCTGTGTCGCTGGATAAAGCAATAATTGAACTTAAAAGGAATCCTCGTAAGGTAGCTGTCGTATGTTTACCGTGTCATGCAATTGCATTGCGTAAGGCAATGTCGCATGACAAAGTTTTAAAAGAGTCTATAGTCTTAATTCTTGCTTTGTTTTGTAATCAAGCGCCTTCTTATAGAGCTTTGAGCCGCTATTTAAAAAAGCATAAAGTGAGTGCTTCACAGGTTACTTATTTTCAATGGAGAGGAGATGGGTGGCCCGGGAAAACTAAGATTAAAGTTGACAATCAGCATGAAATCAGTGAATTGTCTACTGATGCGTGGGCAACATGTTTTGGATCCGGATATTTTACTCCTTTAGCCTGCTATTGTTGTCAGGATTTCTTCGGCGATTTCTCGGACATCTCCTTTGGTGATGCTTGGTTACCCGAGCAAAAAGGGGATACAATTGGAACAAACGTAATGATAATCCGTTCAGATAAGGGTAAGCAGATAGTTGATGGTTTAGTGGACGCGAAGAAAATCCATGCTGACAACCTTCGCTTACAAGCAATTCTGAATGCCTTTACCATCAATACCAGAACCAAGCGAATTTGTTATCCTTTACATGCTAATTTGATTGGTAATTGCCCTGGTGTTACAGGAATGTCCGTTTTGGGTGCGCCGTCTTGTAAAGTTGTGGTTAAAGAATTTATTCGATTGGTTAAGCTTTTTGTGGGAGTGAGGTTGCATGCCTGACCCTAATACTCGATTTGTTCTTGTGGGCAATGGACCTTATGAAAATCGCGGATGTGAAGCGATTGTGAAGGGCACTTACGCGATTCTGTCTCATTTTTATAAGGATCCTCAATTTCTCGTTTATAGTAATTTCATTAGTAACGCGCAATATCGGAAACAAGTGGTTCGTGAAAACAATGGTAAAATTAAGCACGCGAAATATTTGGTGCCAAGAAGGTTTTCTTTTCCATGGGCTGCTGAGCGAATATTGGAAAGAGTGTCAGAATCTCTTTATGAAGATGTTATTTTTAGAACAATAAGTAATGACCTTGCTTTAAGCCAAGCAGTTTTAGCCATTGGGGGAGATAATTTTTCGTTGGATTATGGAAGACCAGATTTCTTTCTTAGACTGAATGATTTTGTTTTGCGAAAAAGGAAACCGATAATTATTTGGGGTGCTTCAATTGGTCCTTTTACGCAGGATCCCGTGTATGAAAGGTTCATTGCTGAGCAATTGAGACGTACAATTATTTTTGCTCGTGAAAGCAAAACGATTGATTATTGCCATTCTTTAGGGCTTAAGGAAAACGTTTATAAAGTCACTGATCCTGCGTTTATGATGGAGCCGCGAATGCCTGATTTATCCAGAATGAATATAGACTTGACAGGTCATTTTGTTGGTTTTAATTTTAGCCCTCTGGTTGCTAAGTATGCTGCTAAGGGCAATTTCGCTATTTGGGTCAAATATTGTATTGAAATTGTTCAATTTGTCTTGAGTAAAATCCCGTGTAATGTCTTATTAATACCGCATGTGACTAGTGACCATGATAATGATTTAACGTGTTTGAGAGCAATAAAAGGATTTTTTCAGAAGGATCCTAGGGTAATTCTAATTGATGAAGATCTTGCCGCTGATGAGGTAAAGTACGTTATAAGTAAATGCAAACTTTTCGTCGGAACGCGTACACACTCAACGATTGCAGCTTTTTCTACTTGTGTTCCTACTTTGAGTTTGGGGTATAGTTTGAAATCTGTTGGCATTAATAGCGATGTTTTTAATTCTCTGAATTACTATATAAATCTCGCCGAGTTCCAATTGAAAAATGTTAACGATAAAATATTGGAGCTTTGGAACCAGCAAAGTTCAATATCTGAATATTTAAGAGAACGAGTTGATAATTTTAAAAAAGAATCTCTCAAGAGCGGCAAATTGCTTCAGGAATTATTAAGTAATTAATCTATAAATTAATTTTGATCAGAAAGGCAATTTATGCATAGAGCATTAAGTTTGGTTGTTTTGTCTGTTTCTCTTTTTCTCTTTTTTTCTGTTTTGATGTTGTTTAATGAGCTTAATTTTGTTGTACTTATCAGTTCTTTTTTTATTATAGGTTTTATTGCGTTGTTATTCTTAAACCTCAAATTGGGATTGCTGTATTATCTTTTCATAAGAAGTTTTCTTGATGTTTTCTCGAAGTCGGGAATAAGTTTTGGTGTTGGCGCAGAGAATCTCGCTTCATATATGACTGTAGCAGTGATTATCGTTTCGATATTTTTCCTGTTGTTTAAGAAAATAAATATTTTCAAGATCAGGAGTTTTAGACTCTTAATTTGCTTTATTGCTTTCTGTTCTTTTTCTTCGATCTTTTCGATCAAGCCTGTAATAAGTTTTATAGACCTTCTTCGTTTTGTTGGTTTGCTTATGATCGGGTTGATTTCTTTTCATTTATTTGATAAAAGTGAATTGAGAAAGATATTTATTAGTTTTGTAGGAGCAACAATCTTACCTATCTTTTTTTCTATCTGGCAGATCGGGAAGGATGTTGGTATTGTAGATGCTGGTTTTAAAAGAATTTATGGTACTTTTGTGCATCCAAATATGTTTGCCTTCTTTTTATTAACTATTATGATTGTTTTAATCGTTAATCTGGTTTATAACAAATTTAAAATTAATAGCGCGTTTAATTTAATTCTTTTACTTATCTATTCTATTTTTCTCCTGTTGACATTTACTCGGGCTGCCTGGCTAGCAGCAATTCTTGGGTGTGCCATTCTTGCTGTTTTAGTGCGCGAATATCGATTCAAAATTCTTGGAGCGTTAATATTAATTATTCTTTTGTTCTCTCCGCTTATTATTCAGCGATTTGCAGATGTTGGGCATGGTAGAACTCATGGCTATTATACTGATTCTTGGACTTGGAGAGTAAAGACTTGGAATGAAGGTTTACCGCTTTTTTACGAGCACCCTGTTATGGGAGTCGGGTTAGGCATGTTTCCCGAGATGAAATCAGTTTATGCCCATAATGATTATGTTCGCTTACTTGTGGAAACTGGCCTTCCCGGTTGCATATTGTATATATTAATTTATATTTCTCTTGCTATTGGAAATTACAAGGTCTTCAGGAATAGTTCTGATGATATTGTTCGACAATTCTCCTTGACGGTAACAATACTTTCGTGTCTTTATCTTCTTGTAAGTTTCTCCGATAATCTATCTCGCAGTGCTTCAACATTGACGTATTTTATTGTTATTGTGGCGCTAGCTGAGAAATGCCAAACAAATAGTTGTGTTGTATCTTCAAAAAGGATTCACAATGAAACACTTTAAAGAAAGTTTAGTAGCAGTTGTGATACCAATTAAGAATGAAGAAAAGGTTGCGAGAGATCTGTTGGAAAGATTGAAATCGCAATCCTTATTGATTAATGAAATTGTTATTGTTGATGGAGGATCTCGCGATAATACGATGAGTATTATTAATGAATACAAGGATTCCTTGCCTGTCAAATTGCTTTCCGTAAGCTGTGCGTTGCCTGGACGTGGACGCAATGTGGCTATTGATTCCGCTCGTTGTGAACTCATTGTTTCAACTGATGCAGGGTGCACTTTTGATAATTTTTTTGTTGAAGAGATGGTTAGGCCTTTTTTTGAAGATCCGTCTGTTGATGTTGTATATGGAATTCGTTTGCCTGATGGCAAAACAATTTTCGAGAAATGTTCAGTTGCTGTATTTTATCCAATCCAATTGTGGCCGTATGTTGCGTGTATGGCTTTTAAAAAGTATGTGTGGGAGAGGGTGGGGGGGTACCCAGAAACATTGCGAACAGCTGAGGATTATCTGTTTATTAAAAAAATTGAAAAAGCCGGTTTTAAGACAGTAATAAATGAAAAAGCTAAAATTTATTGGCGACCTCGTTCAACAATAGGTGCTTTTTTTAAACAATATTATCAGTATGCAAAAGGGAAAGGACAAGTTAAAGTCGATTTAATCTTTCATCTAAGAAAATTGGCTCTTTATTTTGCTATTCTGCTTTTTTGTACTTTATCCTTTATTTTTAATACCATTATTTGGGGTGGGGGTGGATGTGTGGTTTTTATTTTGTGGATTGGATTAACTGTTAAAAACCATTGGAAATGGTTTGTCGAAATCAAAAGTATACCCCAGGCTTATTTTTTATTGCCGATTGTTGTTCTTGTAAGGGATTGGGCAGCGTTATTAGGTTTCTTTGTGGGGTGGATCCAGGGGACTAAAGAGAATGTCGAAATTGATTAGTGTTATTATTCTTAGTTGGAACAGAAAGCATGATATTGCTTTGACCTTAAATGACCTCTTTAAACAGGATTTTAATGATTATGAAGTAATTGTTGTTGATCAAGGTTCTACTGATGGCACTATTGAGATGTTGGAGCATGATTTTGTACCCCAAGGAGTCAAGTTGATCTGTTTGCATAAAAACATGGGAGTTCCGGGAGGTCGCAATATCGGTGTTGCTAATGCTCGGGGGCGGTTCTTGGTATTCCTGGATAATGATGCTAGTTTTGAAGACGGTTCTTTGAGCAAAATAGTTGGTAAATTCAAAGCTAATCCTGAAATTGGGATAATCGGATTTAAGATTCTCAATTCGCATACTAAAGAACTAGACATGGGTTCGTGGGTATATCAGAAAAGCTTTATGGAAAAGCAGGATGAGGAGTTTTCAACATATACATTCTGCGGTTGTGGACATGCGATTAGATGCGAAGTTTTTGAACAGGCTGGATTTTATTGGGATGATCTGTTCTTCAGTTGGGAGGAATCTGAGTTGAGCCTTAAAGCGTTAAACGCCGGATTTGGAATATTGTATTGTCCGGAAATTAAAGTTTTCCACCGTATTTCACTTGAAAAAAGAATCTTTAACTCTGAACACGAGTGTCGACGGTTACGTAATAGCTTATGGGTCGCCTGGAGATATTTCCCTTTCTGGGGAGCGGTAAGAGAAACTTGTGTTAGAACGCCTGTTTATTTGGTGAAGGGGATCCGACATCGTTGTTTCTTGAAGATGGTGTTTGTTCTTTTGCTATCTTTTAGGCGGTTTGGAATGATTTTTAACAAAAAACCGAGGGTTAGTGGTAATGCGTATGCTAGATATCGAAAATTGAGCGCAAAAGGTAATTTGTGGACTCAAACGGCATTTTTGTTAAAAAATGGCTGATTGATATCAAGGTAGTTGTGTCTTTGCTGAATTTTCCGCTGTTTGCTTTGTTTTGATGCGTTTCATTAGTGTTGGTCTTGCCCCCCAGATGAATTTATTATTGCGCCAGCCGCTGTTCGAATTTTTAATCTCGCCGACTGAGAATAAAGCATCGGTTGACTGTTGACTGTTAGTTAAAATAATAATCGCGCCGTTGTCCCGTGAAATTATTGGTTGGGCATTTAAGTACAGCGGGGTGTTGGCAATAGACCCGCAGTATCCCTCGATGCCGGATGATTTGAACCGCAAGATGCCATTATTAAGTGAGTGGTCTGCTGTATCTTGTGATAGGTGGATGAAGCTGCCCATACCGCAAAGTAGTAATTGTTGCGCATTGGAAAGAATATCGAAATAGCTTTGAATGGTATCTAGTCTGAAGTTTATTTCCCAGCCGTGACTGAATGCGAATTGAAATAATGCGTCGCATTCTTTTTGTTTTGCGTGGAGTGCTATCAGGATAGGGGATTCGTAAGCAAATTTGTTGGGATAGCAATGGTTCCACTCAGTTATGGTATATGGTTTAGTTTTATCGAAGTGGTATTTATCTATAGAACCTATCATGCCCAATGAAGGATTTTGAAGCATTGATTTGTTTTCGATAACAAAGTCATTCCTGTCCCAAGGTTTGTGTGGAAACTTGGGATGGTCCCAATATGTGTGATGATCAGTGAAGTCGCAGTTTTGCATTGCGGGAATGTTTTCTTCATGAATGTTGCCCCCGATGCCTGTGATTGGCACTTTAATACCTATGTCAGTCCGTAGTGTGGATAACATTTGGTCGATGTACTCTTTTGTTAGATCAGCATAGAAAGAAGCAATGTCTTTGATGATTTTTTTATTATGAAAAAATCGCAATTTGTAGAGAGGTCTTGGAAAGTTAAAGTGATCGGTAGGTTCGCATTCCGATTTCAATGGCAAATTGTTTGCACTTGTCAGAGTGATATTGGATAAATAGATTGTCGAAGTGTCGTAGCCGATGAGAAAAGCCAGTTTTGCTTTTGTTGAGCTCTGAGTTGCTGTGAAGGGTATGGCAAAATCCTGTGGGGTTGTGGTGAAAATAATACTTTCAGCCAATCCTACATTATCCCATGGCGGAGATGTTTGTTGGCAAATCAAACCGGCGGTTGTTGGTTTAGAACTGTATCCGGTAAAGTTTAATATGTAGTTTTTATCTTTAGTAATATCAATGTGTGATTTAAACTGAAGATGCCAAGGGGTATTTGTGATAGTTTTTACCTTAATTGTTACACCTTCTGAAGTTACAGATTTAGATAGTTTAGCTGTACTGTGTTGTTCCGTTTTCCATTGATCCAGTGAAGGCAGAAAAATCATTTGTAGTTGGGCGGGATGGGTGGACGTATCCTCCCAGGCGGCAATAGTATGCTCAGTTGTTAAGTATTTTTTCTCCAACCATTTGTTCCAGCTGATATCAAGCTGCTGGGAGTAATAATCGGGAATCCCCTTGGTTTTTAGACCCAAGAGGGTTCCGTTTAGATTATTCCCTTGCCAGGACCCAATAATTGAGTTCTCATTGGTAATTTCAATAAGTGCGATTACCGGATCGTCGCAGTAACGTAGTTTTGTGTAAGGGTTATAATGCGTGAGTAGGTCTTTAGCGTACTGTTTCTGCAGTTCAATAAGTTTGGGATCAAACATGGAAACCGGTTTTGCCGCCATACCCAGTTCTTTTGCAAATTTGACTCCGTCCGCTTCCGTGAAATGACGAGCCACAAGCAAATTCATATCTATGTAGATGCCTCTAATTTTTAATTGGTAAATCAGGTAATCCAGCTTGTCGAGTTGTTTTTTGCTCAAAACTCCAGTTCTTTTCATCTGCGGGTCTTTGTAGGCCGGGCAAACGTCTTCAAAGATTCCTTTGGGCTCGAAATAGAAATCCATATGATGCAGACGGACAGCATTAAAGCCGAAGTAGGCAATGCGGGTGGCCAACATTTCTGCTTGTTCCTTGGTGGGAAAACAGGCGTTGAAACAAAGATTAGTGCCCCAGAATTTCGCTCTTGTTCCGTCCTCAAAATAGAAATGGCCGTCTTTGACTTTGCAGAAACCGTGTTTTCCGGCAGGGGCGTCTAAAACCAGCTTACCGATGTTCATGGGAGAGTCGGGATCGAGTTTCTCCGGAAAATAGAAGGGATACCACTCACCATCTTCATTTTCTTGGGTTTGGGCTTGTATGGAGGGGCAGAATAGGGGTATAATGATTAATAATAGGAAGATGAATTTCTTCATGGGAATCATTATATCACATTCGCGGGTAATATGTTAAAAACAAAAGCCAAGGTTTGGTTAAGGCGCAGGTGCGCTGCTTGGGGCAAAATTGACAAGAGTAGGCTGACACAGCCGGGCGTGCGCGTGTTGATGTATCATGACGTGGAGGACGTTGCTTCGAACATATATAGCGTTTCTACGGGCATGTTCGAAGATCAGCTGAAGTATCTGAAAGATAATTTCGAGATTGTTTCTTTGCGCCAGGCGTATGAGTTTTTGACCGGGCAGAAGGAATTGAAAAACACGGTAATTGCGGTGAGCATGGATGACGGGCGCGAGTGTATTTACTATAATGCTTTTCCCTTGTTAAAGAAGAACAATGTGCCAGGATGTGTTTTTTTGACTACCGCAGATAAGGGAATTGTGACCAAAGACCAGGTAAAAGAGATGCGTGCGGCCGGGATTGAGTTCGGCGGCCATACCCGCACGCATTGTTTGCTGTCTAGGGCGCCATTGGAGCAGATGAAAGAAGAGATTGTCGGTTGCAAGGCTGATCTGGAAGCTGTTTTATCCGAATCTATCGAATTCTTTGCTTATCCGTATGGTTTGCGAAGGCATTACAACCAACTGTCCCGGCAAATCGTGCAGGAAGCAGGATATAAATGCGCATTCAGCGCGATCAATGGAATAAATTATCCGGGCTGCGAGTTGTTTGATTTGAAACGCACTAAGATAGAGCGTGATGATTCATTGGAGAGTTTTAAGAAGATCGTTAACGGAGCTTTGGATTGCTGGAGTATATTCGACTCAATTTAAGCTATGCACAAAACCGACGTTTTTGGGATCAACTACAATAATCTGACTTTCCAGGAAGCCGTGAATACGGTTAAGGATTATTTGCAGGGAAAAAGCAAGAAGTCGGTGTTTTTTCTCAATGCGGATTATCTGTACAAAGCGTTGCACGATGAGGAATATGCTAAGATCCTGAATTCGGCTGAACTGGTTTTGCCGGATGGTGTTTATCTGCGGCTTTTGAGCGCGTCGTTGGGAACTGAATCGCGTGGAAATTGCAATGGGTCTGATTTGACGCCGGTGGTTTTAGTCACTGCGGCTTTCGGCGGAAATAAGGTGTTTTTATTGGGGAGCAAGGAAGAAATAGTGAAGAAAGCCGGCGACAATCTGGTTAAGGCTTATCCCGGATTAAAGATCGTTGGTGCGCATCCCGGATATTTTAGCGATGATGCGGCTGTTATCGAAGAGATTAATCGGTCGGGTGCGGATATCCTGATTGTGGGCATGGGCGCGCCTTTACAGGAGAAGTGGATCAATAAGCATCGAGATCAGTTGAATCCCCGGCTTTGTTTGGGCGTCGGGGGATGGATGGATTATCCCGGCGGTAGGCTGAAGCGGGCGCCGGTGTTGCTGCGGAAATTGAATCTGGAATGGACCTGGAGGATTGCACAGGATCCTCAACTGATGCTGGGAAGATATGCGAAAAGCGGCCTGTTTTTGTTGGGATTGTTGATCAAGAGTTACTTTATGGGGAAAAGGCACTCTGTGGGAGTGCAACAGCGAGATCGAGCTTTAGTGCTTAATGTGTCTTACGATAACCTTTATTTTAAAGAAGCCGTAAACATTGCTGAAGATATACTTGGGAATGGCGAGAACAAGTCGTCTGCCAAAAGAACGATTTTCTTCCTCAATGCGGATTGTTTATATAAAGCGCAGAAAGATGAAGCATATCGGGGCATTCTGAACGGGAAAGATTTGGTGTTGCCCGATGGGATCGGATTGGGGGTGGTTTCTTCTTTACTGGGGATCAGGATGCTGGATAATTGCAACGGGACGGAGTTTTCTCCTGCTGTTTTGCGTGTTGCCGCAAACAGGGGATTGGCGGTGTTTTTATTGGGGGGCAAGGAGGGGGTTGCTCGGAAGGCCGCTGAAATGGCAACTAATCGGTTCCCGGGATTAAAGGTTGCGGGAGTGTGCAACGGATTTTTTGCGAATGATGACGATGTGGTGGAACAGGTCAATAATTCCGGGGCGGATATTCTGCTGGTAGGCATGGGTGCTCCTTTACAGGAGAAGTGGATTCATAAGCATCGAGCGGCATTAAAGCCGAGGTTATGCATGGGCGTGGGAGCGTATCTTGATTTTCTGTCCGGATATGTGCGGCGGGCGCCTAAAATAATGATTGCTATTCATCTGGAGTGGTTATGGCGCGTGTTCATGGAGCCGCGCAGGATGTTTAAACGGTATTTCATTGATGGGGCGAAGTTGTTTGGGATGGTGTTGCGGTATAAAATGCGAAAGGGGGTGCTCAAGTGTTAAGGGCTATCGTTGTGGTGTTGGTTGCGGTTTTATTATCCGGGTGCACGACGTTAACCGGCTATCACAAGAAAGTCACGGTGGAGAAGGATGCGGAAGGCAAGATCGTCAAGACGGTGATCGAAGAAGAGATTCATCAGCCGAACCTGCAGAGCAAAGTCAGCAAGTTCAAGTATCTGGACAATTAGGCGGAAAAAAGCTGTGTCCCCTTTTGAATCAGGAGGCGAAGGAAGCGCATAGAAATATGCGCTTTTCTTGTTGGGGTTACCTCGCGGCACCTGGTTCCTTTTCGTTCGTGTCCCCATGTCCTACTTGTTTTTATAGGTGGGTGGAGATAAGTTGCTGGAGATTTGTGTTAGATTTCGCTTCTCTCTGCGTCTATTAGTGATGAAGGGAGGGAGAGCGATGAAAAAAGAGAAAATTTCGGTGGAGGTTGTGGCTGCAAAGATTCTGTTGATTCGAGGGAAGAAGGTGATGCTGGATAGGGATTTGGCGGAGCTGTATGGTGTGAAGACGAAAGCTTTGCTTCAAGGCGTTAGAAGGAATCTTAAGAGGTTTCCTGAAGATTTTATGTTTCAACTTAGCCGAGAAGAGGTTGTAGACTTGAGGTCACAATTTGTGACCTCAAGTTGGGGTGGGCACAGATACCTGCCGTATGTGTTTACTCAAGAAGGTGTGGCGATGTTATCGAGTGTGCTGCGTTCAGAACGTGCAGTCCAGGTAAATATAGCAATTATGCGGGCATTTGTGAAGCTGCGAGAACTGTTGTTAACGCACAAAGAGTTATCGGAGAAAATTGAAGAATTAGAGCGGAAGTATCAAATGCATGAAACTGATATTCAGGTGATCTTCACAACGATCAAAAAACTCATTGAGCCGCCTCCGGATGAGCCGCCCAAACCGAGGTTTGATGTGAATTGAGTTGAGTTGAGTGAGTTGGAAAAGGAAAAGGGGACATAGCAAATTTGAAAGGGGACACATCTGGCTGTTTTTGTCGACGGAGGGTTTTGGGTGGACCTGTCCCCTTTACTGGGCGCCGAATATGAGAGTCAGGTCCTTTTCAGAAAGGTGAGTTGATAGTTCAGTAACGAATTGCTGCGCTAAAGCCGCGGAGGCTTCGGGCGCTTGAGGATGAGCAGGAACGTCGAGCCGGACCATGAGTCCGGCTTTCTTTTTGTTGAAGAGCGAGAACCAGAGTTCTTTGGTTTTTTGGCCGGCCCAGGAAGTTATTTTCTTATCGATGCACAGCCAGTAGATGAGCATGGTGGATTCCGGATCTTTGGTCATCAGCAGGGTGGTGGTTTCAAAAGAGCGTTTGCCGGCGTTGATCCGGGTGTCGGGAAGCTCGCGGATTTTGTAGCCGGAAGAGCCGAAGCAGACTTTGGGATTGTGGAAGTTGCCTGCGTCGAGGATCAGCAACATGAGCTGCGCGCCGTCTGCGCGGGTGTAGGTGCGCGCGAAGATGTCCGAGATGAAGCGGTAGCGGTCGTCGTTGAGGTCGAGCTGCTGACCGATGTCGTTGCCCTTCCAGTCTCCGAAGTTTACCGGGATGGAGATCTGTTTAAGGACGTTGAGGCTTTGGTATTTGGGTTTAGGTATGGCGAAGCTGATTGCGATAGCCGCGCAGATGAGGATGGCGGCGATAAGGTATCTGGGGTTGAAGGGCGCGGCGGGGGCGGCGGCGCGGGCAGGGGCGGCTTTTTTCATCTAGCGTTCCTCCTCCGTGACCCGCGGGCGGTTTAAATAGGCTTCCAGACCGATGAGGCCGGAAATGGTCACGATGAACATGAGGATGCCGCTGAAATCGTGGAAGAAGCCCTGGCCGATCTCCGGGCCGAAGTGGTAGGTGACCAGGCACAGCGAAAGCACGCGGATAAGGTTGCCGGTTAAAGCCAGGGGTACGATCGAGGCCAGGAGTATGGCTTTGGTGCGTCGCGTGGATTTGCAGATGTACACGTACGCCAGGCCCAGGGAGATCAGGGTGATCAGGGAGCGGAATCCCGAGCAGGGCTGGCCCATGAATATTTCCTGTCCGCCGACGTTGAGCAGCAGGCCGTCGCGGACTACCGGCACGTGGAATGAGCGCAGGATGAATTCGGCGACCGCGGAGATGCCGTAACGCATGGGCAGGGTGATGGAGTCCAGGATGCCCAGAGGCGGCGGAACCATGAGCAAAAGATAGAGAATGGGGAACTTGAGCAGTTTGGCGGTTTTGGAGCCGTAGAGATAAAGCACCAGGCCGGAGCCGGTGAGGATGAGCGAGAAGGTGGAGATGAACAGATAATCCCAGCGCCAGCCGAAGATGAAGAACAGGACGCCCAGGATGAGGGCTGCCAGACCCCAGGATGCGGAGCGCGCGGCCTTTTTGGGGGTGCGGGCGTGGGCGGCGGCGCGGCTTGCGGCGGTTGCGCGGGCGGCTTGGCGCAGTTCTTTGCGCTTGCGCCAGATCAGCCACAGAGAGACCGGCAGGATGAAGTAGGCGTGGGTGTAGTCGATCATTTCCCAGCGGTTGCGGTAAAGCTGGTAGATGATCGGCGAATAAAGCGCGGCGACTAATCCCCAGATCAGATAATTGAACATGCAGTAATTATACCACGGAAAAGGGGACAGGTCCACCCCTTAGCCCTCGTCGAGAAAAAGGGGGAGATGTGTCCCCTTTCGAAAATGCTGTGTCCCCTTTTTTAGGGGGGAGTGGTTGTGTGCGGTTATTGAAAGTGTGTTGGGTTAAAAATATTTTTGTTAGATTTGAGCGGCGATGGCGTCTATTAGGGTAAAAGGGGACACAGTAAATTGAAAAGGGGACACATCTGTCCGAAAATATCGACGAGCGCAAAAGGGTGGACCTGTCCCCTTGCCCAGGGAGGTGTGCCTATGAACGAAGGGAAATTTTCTGTGGAAGCCGTGGCAGCAAGAATTTTAGTGGTACGGGGTAAGCGGGTTTTGATCGATCGGGACCTGGCGCAGTTGTATGGTGTTGCAACGATGCGGTTGAATGAGCAGGTTAAAAGGAATCGTAATAGATTCCCGGATGATTTTATGTTTCAGATGACCCAGGAAGAAGCAATAAATTTGAAATCGCAATTTGCGATGTCAAGTTGGGGCGGCAGGCGACACTTGCCGTATGTTTTTACCGAACAGGGTGTGGCGATGCTTTCAAGCGTTTTGAGGTCAGAGCGGGCTGTTCAGGTAAATATTGCTATTATGAGGGCGTTTGTGAAGTTGCGCGAGCTCTTGTTGACTCACCGGGAATTGGCGGAAAAGCTTGAAGCGTTGGGGCGGCGAGTGGATAAGCACGATGAGCGGATCAATGCGATTTTCGAAGCTATCAAGCAATTATTGCTTGCGCCGGCGCAGCCTGTCACCAAATCGTCGGCACCGGTTTCGAAGCCGCAGATTGGATTCAAGACTGATTAATCTCGTCCTCGAAAAGGGGACACAGCAAATTTAGAAGGGGACACATCTGTCCAAAATTCTCGACGAGCCGTTTTGGGTGGACCTGTCCCCTTATGTGAGGAGGAGGAGCAGATGCCGAGGATTCGCAGGATCATCGTGGTTGGAGCGGGGTTGCATGTGATGTGCCGGGGCAATGGCAAGCAGTTCGTTTTTCATTGCTGGGAGGATAAGCGGCATTATTACAAATTGCTGCTGGAGCATAGGGCGAATAATTTTATCAAGATCCTGCACTATTGCCTGATGAATAATCATGTGCATTTGCTGCTTTGGCCGCAGATGGAGTCGAATGTCGCGCTTTTTATGCAGAAGGTGAACCTGTCCTATATGCAGTATTTTCGCAAGCGCTACGGTTTAATCGGGCATTTGTGGCAGGGGCGGTATAAGAGTATCATTGTCGATTCGGAGAATTATCTGGTGCAGTGCGGCAAGTATGTGGAATTGAACCCTGTGCGCGGAGAGTTGGTTTCCTATCCCGAGGAATACGGATTCAGCAGTTATAATGTGTACGCTGCCGGGAAGAAGGATCCTTTGGTGAGCATGGATCCGTTGTATGAGCGGCTTGGCAGCGATCCGGCGGCTCGGCAAAGGACTTACAGCGATTTTGTGCTTGATTCCAGGGTGATGAATCAGAAATCTTTCTCGCGCCGGACGATATTAGGGAGTGAGGATTTCGTGGAACGGATGAAAGAAAAGATTAAACAGCTTCCTCTGGATCAGATGGTGTGTGGGGTTCCCTAGAACTAAAAAGGGGACACAGCAAATTTAGAAGGGGACACATCTGTCTAAATTTCTCGACGGAGGGTTTTGGGTGGACCTGTCCCCTTTTTTCAGCTTGGGCTGATTTTATGTTGATATTAATCATGCGCTAAAGGGTTGATGCTGCATAGTGATAGAGCGCCGGGTGGGGTCGGGCGCTCTGTTTGTGTTTAAGGCCGGCAACAATGGAATCGGACCGGGCTTCCAGCCATAGAAGGTCTTGGAAGGCGCATTCTTAACGCATTGAGCAGCTCGTGGTTACGGCGTGAATTAGTATGAACTTTTTTTAATCTTTGGCACGGAATATGCTTACAATTAAGTGTAGGATTCTGTTTACCCGCTAAAAAAGGAGTTTTCTATGCGTTTTTCAAAGACAGTTTTTCTGGTGCTGATGGGAGTTTTGATAGCGTGCACAGCTTTCGCGCAGACGACTTATTACTGGGACGGCGGGGATGGGTCTGATAGCAATTGGGAAAATCCCGACAACTGGGATCCGAACGGCGTGCCGTTCACTGATGACGAAGCTTTCATTCTGGGTTCCCCGTTCTGGGGCTATGTTGCGATAGATTCCAATCAGAATGTGAATTCTCTGTTAATTGATTACGGCATGGAGCTGGATATTAAATCGAATGCCGACTTGACGGTTCATCAGAACGCGTATTTCGGGTTTGATACGGATTGTTTTGTGGATCAGAGCGGCGGCCGGGTTGCAGTGGGCAATCAGCTGCGTCTGGGGGATTTGAATGGTTCGTTCGGGACGTATTCTTTGAATGCAGGCGAGCTGGAGAGCAGGGAGATGGTGGTCGGCAGCGAGGGCACAGGCAGTGTGTATCAGTATGGCGGGACGAATAAAGTGATCACAGGGTTGGTACTGGGTGTCGCGTCCAACAGCAATGGTTCGTACGAGTTGGATTCCTGGAGCGAAGACGCGTTCCTGACTGTGGGCCATGAGGTGATCGCCAGTTCATCAACCGGGTTTGAAGTCGAAGATTCGGCAGGGACCTGGTCGCCGGGCGCGTTTTTCTCTCAGAATGACGGAATGCATGAGATCATCGGCGATAATGCGGTGTATAATGAAGATGAGGAAAGATGGGAAGTCCGCGAGGGCAGTTTCTCGGATCTGGTGATCGGCGACGTGGCCGGCAGTCACGGCGCGTATTATCAGTACGGCGGATCTCTCAACAGCCGGACCGCGCTTCTGGTGGATGAGTTCGGCGAGGCGCTATTGAACGATGACGGCCAGCAGCAGTATATAGGCGGAAATGAGATCATAGGCTTTCAGGGCAACGGGACTTTTGTGCAGGATGGCGGATATAATCTTCTGGATGGCGATCTGGTCCTGGGCGCCGATGCGGGTTCGCGGGGCGAGTATTATTTGTACGACGGGTATCTGGCGACGAATTTGAATGACGACCGGTCGGAAGTTTTCATTGGTTCCAACGGCGAAGGATATTTTTATCAGGACGGCGGCGAGTTTAACGCCGAGAATAGCGGTGTGTATCTGGGAGCGGGGTCGACCGGCCACGGCATTTTCGAGATGGCTGACGGGGAGTTCCGCGCCGACGGTATGGCTTTGGGCGAATGGGCGGGGACAGGCGAGGTTATTCAAAGCGGCGGCACGGTGATCATGACTGATTATCCTTTGTGGCTTGCCCGTCAGGATAACAGCGTCGGTCTGTATACGTTATCGGGCACCGGGCAACTGCATGTGGAGAATAGTGATCTGGTCGTAGGCAACCGCGGCCGGGGCGAGTTCCGCCAGAGCGGCGGCGAGGTCAATGTCAACGGCAACGTATGGGTTTCCGCAACGCCCGACGGAACCAGCAGCGGTTTGTACGATTTGAGCGGCGGCACGCTGAATGCGGGGACGATTAACAATTACGACCGCTTCTATTACAGAGGCGGCGCGTTGAACGCTGCGGTTGCCAACGCTCCCGGCTCGCTGCTTGAGATGAGCGGCGAGGGCACACGGGTGATTGGCGGCACCGTGCACAACTATGGCACGGTCAAGGCCGGGGATACTGCCGTGCAGGTTAACGGCGAGTTGAGGAATTTTAATATACTCGAGAGCGCCCAGTCGGCCTGGTATTGTCAGGATCTGATCGTGGAAAGCGCCGGGTATATCAGCGCGGGCGTGGACGATCAGTTCAATGTCGCGGGCAAGTTTGCTTCTTACAGCACAATGAATGCGGATTGGAAAACGGGCAGCGCCAACTTGTTGTTCGATAATAAAGCTCATGAGGTGGTATTCAACAGCCAGGACCTGGGACCCGTGGAAACCGCGTATCTGAACAATTTCGCCTGGGGAAATGTGGATTTCGGCAACGGGACGTTCACGTTGAGATCGCTGGACGCTGAAGGCACGCAATACGGCGCTTTGTATGTCACCACGATCGCCGGCATCGATTATGTCATTGACGACGCGAATCTGACCTATCAGGTGAACAATTTCACGGGAAACAGCAATATTTACTATAATGCAACGGCTAATCCCTGGTTGCAAGGCAAGACGTATAGTTTTGCCGGAGAAAGCCTGGGTAAGCTGCGGCCGGTCGGCGTGGTGCCGGAACCGGTGGCGACGCTGTTGTTTTTGATCGGCGGCGGAGCGATGTTTGTGGGCGGGCGCATGAGAGGGAGGTCTTAATGGGGCGGTTTTCGCGGGTACTGGCGGTTGTGTCGGTTAGTTGTATCTTTTTAGCGGGTTGCACCACGCTCACGGGGTATCATAAGAAAGTGACTGTGGAGAAGGATCAGGACGGCAAAATAGTCAAGACGATCATTGAGGAAGAGATCCATCAGCCGAATCTCCAGGCGAAAGTCAGTCAATTTAAATATTTAGACCAATAGCGCGGGCCGGCTGGATGAGTCGGCCAAAGGGGACACAGCAAATTTGAAAGGGGACACATCTGTCGGTTTTTGTCGACGGAGGGTTTTGGGTGGACCTGTCCCCTTGACAAGGGGTGGATTATCGGGTATACTTCTTGATATATAGGTAAGTAAACGTTTTCATTAAGCATTGCCACGGTTCTAATCTCGAGGCTTTCAAGCCAAGATATTAGCTTCCGTGGTTTTTTTTGTGATTATTTTCAGGGGATTCGGGGGAATGACCGCGGGTTCCCTTTTTTTAATTTTTAAAAGGAGTTAACAATGTTAAAGATGATGAACAGGATTATCGCGCTGGCCATAATTTTCAGTCTGGTTTTCGAACAGTCGGGGTTTGCTCAAGTAGCGCCGGATATGAATATCCCGGCCTATCTCAACGGCCTGGTGGGCGCGGACAAGTTCCGGCCCATGCACATGCGCTGGCTTGCTTACGATCAGCAGAACAATGCGTTCGATCTGGCCCTGGAACAGGGCGATGCCGCGAAGATCAAGGAAGCGGAGATCAAGAAGTCTACCGCGAAGATCATGGAGTATTTCCAGATCGGCCTGCGCCTGCCGGACAATCTTTTCTGGGTTAACTTGCGGCCGGATGCGCCGAATCAGATCATCGATCCGTATCTTGAGCGCACTGATATCGGCAAGGTGATGCTGGAAGCCGATCTGCAGCTCAAAAAGGATCTGGCCAGATTTACTTCTCCGGATACCCGGGAAGGCAAACTTTACTGGAATAGATTATACAGCCGGGCAGAGCAGATTTTCGGCCGGCAGGCAGTGACCATCCCGACCATTACCCGTCCCTGGATCGTTCCCAACGAGATCATCATTAAAGAATACAAAGACGGCGCTTATGTCTATAAAGCCACAATGAAAGTGATGCTGGAGCAGGATTATCTCAAGGACGCTCCCGGCTTTGCCTTTGACGATCCGCGTCTTAAAGAGTTGAACGAGTATTCTTCGGACCTGGTGCGCCGGCTGATCATCCCGCGGCTGACCCGCGAGGTCAATTCCGCGAAACGTTATTCCGGATTGCGGCAGGTGTTTTATTCGCTGGTGCTGGCGCAGTGGTTCAAGCAGCGCTACGCGCCGCGGCTTCAGGCGCAGAACGGGCAGGCCGGGCAGCAGCCGGGGCAGAGTGGGCAGCAGCCAGGGCCGCAGGTCGGGCAGAGCGCGCAGGCTTGCAGCGCATTGCTGCAGGCGATCGACAGCCGGGACCTTGGCGGGCTGGTTTCGCACGCAGCCTGGTCCAGGGATACCTATTTCAAGCAGTATCAGCAGTCGTTCCAGAAAGGCGAATATAACAAACAGGAGACCGTTAGCGGCCCCGGAGGCCTGGTCATCCGCAGGTATTTCAGCGGCGGGTTATTGTTATCTGTGAAAGAAAGTGTTCAGGGAGTTTTGCGTCAGGGCGTGCAGGCAGTGATGACTATTCTGCCCGCGGCGGAAGCCAACACTGCGATCGAGCCGCCGATTTTGAGCGTGCTGGGTAATGCGCAGCAGTATAATCTGGCGATCAACGGCGGCGTACCCGTTCGCATCCGGGTGCTGCCACAGGCAGCGCAGACCGAAGTCCGGGATCTTCAATCGGCCGGCGGTCAGGCAAATACCCAAAATGAAGACGACGGCGGGGTATTGAAGGCGGATTCGACTGTTCCCGGGCAAAAAAGCACAAGGTCTGCGGTTACCGGAGCTTTGCGCGGTATCGCGGGATTCCTGGCGGTTCTTATCCCGCCTCTGGTCGGTTTTGTGGGCGGCATGGCTCTGCCGGTTCTGACCTATATGAGATTTTTCTATCCGTATGCAGCCGATTCGTCCGGCTTCGGGGCTTTTCTCATGGTAGGTTCGGCGGTCAGCGCAATAGTCGGGCTTATCGCCGGGCTGTTTGTGGTCGAGCATCTGCCGAAATCATTGATGGCCGCTCCGGAGAATACGTCTGATGCGCAAAACGATGAAGCGAATGACGGCGGAGCGTCCGGTGAAAAGACGCGCTACTCTCACTTTGATCCGGGCATCAAGAGCGCGGTGATGTATCACCACAAAGACGCCGTGCTCAAAGCCGGCCGTTCCCGCACGTACAGCTACTGGAGGATCTATGAGGGGTTGCAGGAAATGATGAAGATCGACCTGGATCCGCTCGCTGACTATGAAGTGGTGGCAGCGGTGGAGAAAATATTCTCCAGGCCGTATACTCTGGCGCAGAAGCTGCGCAATTTCCCGCTGGCCATCGCGACCATGCGCTGGTTCGAGCTGGAAGTCAAGCTGCAGGCGGCGAATATCCTTAAGAACTGTTATGCCCAGACTGCGCATCCGGCTATGCTGCAGAATTTCCTGGACGATAATTTCGAACGGCTGGCCGAACTATTTAACCAGGCGTCGGAGCGGTCGGCAGTCGAGCGTTTTCTGTATCATCCCAACGCGTACCGCCGGGATATGATTATTTGCGGAAAATTATTGTTGAAGCTCTACGGTAAAGAGTATCTTCTGCTTAAAACCGGCTCGTTCAACGACAACGCGCTTTATTATATCACTGCTGCGGCCTGGGAGGCTGCGCAGGAAAGGCGCAGACCGGAAGTTGCCTCGAACACCGACAGCGACGGCGGGATAGGGAACGCATTGTTTGGGGATTTGCGCGCTAAGATCGGAGTGTCTACCGGTGTCAGTCTGGCAGTGACGGTGGCGGTAGCATTTTTCGCCGGCTTTATCCCGCTCTGGCTGGCAATAACGGCAATTGCCGGAAGCGTCGGCCTGACCATCGGTATCGGCGGCGTAACTCAACTTGAGACTGTAACTGATTGGTTCGTGTCTTTGGGCATAACCACTATAGCGGCCTTGACCTTTGGCGCGGGTCCATTATTGGGGGCGGACCTCATCGCTCCCGGTAAACCGTTGGAATCCCTTATTCAATTCTGGGCTATGCCCGCGTTTGCATTCTTCTTTTTGATGAGCATGCCGTCATTGGTTATGTCCATCGGTAACTGGCTGCACTCCGGTTACGGAAAAAAAGCGCAAGATAATGAGGCAGAGGGGCAAGACGGCGGGCGCCGGCGGTATTTCGGGTTCCAGATCAAGACGTATAAAGACGCGATGCGCGCGCTGGATATTCTCTCGGTGATCAGCGCCTACGGAAAACCGGGCGAAGAAAAGACCGTCCGGTTGATCGTGCCCACGTATGATCCTCTGGTCAAACAATACCTCGAGGCGGTAAGCGAACTGATCGAGGTCAAAGACTTCGAAGAAATGGGTAGGTATGTCCGGTATGCGGATGGGGCGGCGTTTATCGGCGAATCCGATCCTTTCAACGCCGGAGACGAATTCTCTTTCAACAACAACGGGCCGATTCAAATCTTCGCTACTGAAAAGGAAAATAAGTTCAGGAGCAACGTGCGCGGGGTGAAGGGCGAATTTCTCATTACGATCGTCAAAGAGTTCGGCTTATTCGGCAAGCAGATGGTCAAAATCGAACCGTACGATCATCGCGAGGATCCGCTCAATCCCGAACGCTGGACGCTGGAGCGCTGGAACAATCTCACGCGGGAGCTGCTTAGCCTGTTCGGAAAGACTGACGTGACCACGCCGGATTTCACGGCTACCGCCGCCCAGGTCGTTGAGCCGGCGCGGCATTATCTGTGGAAAAATGAGTTTTACGCCGAGGATGTGCAGAATTATGTTACCCATCAGCTCAACCGCGCGCGCACCTTCAATCATTTGACCACCGCCTTGATTGGTTTTGCCGCGCTGGGCGCGATCGCAGCCGCGTGTTTTATTTCCAATATGGTCCTTCTTGCCGGGGCTATAGGGATTTCCGCGGCAGCAATTATTGCCTCCGGATTGGCGTCGCTTGAGGTTTTAAAAGCCTCGATTACCGGCACTATCGCTGCTCTGGCTTTGAAAGCCGGCGTGGCTTCCCGCTACACTGCCCGGACAGGACAGGAAGCTTCCGGACAGTCTGGCGATCAGGACGGCGGGAACAGCATTTGTTTGAGCCTGGATCTGCAGGATATGGTGGTGGGCGAACCCAACTGGGTGGGCGTGCAGCCGCGTATGGTGCTGCTGCCGGCGTTAAAACAACGCCTTCCGGATCTGGTGGGGACTATTCTCGGGCACGTGCAGTGGCGCAAAAAAGTGATCGAATTCATGCGCCGCGCCGAACCGGGCAAAGACCCGGCAATCCTGGTGGACCATCTGATCAACAAGCGCCTGAAAGAACTGATCAAGCTTTCTGCGGGAGGGAAAACGCCGGTGCCGGTAACTCTGTTCGTAGGCAATGAATTGGCCAGCAATCCCACGCTGGACGACCAGTGGGCGACAGTCGAACGGCAGCTTATTAACGGCCTCGAAGGTATCAGCGCGCAGGACCTGCGCAGCGGCGCGATCAAGCTGACCATTGCTTTCGAGCTGGCCCAGGATTCCGCGGGCGTGACGGATAAAGTGGAAGCGGTCAGGGATATCCACCAGCGCATCTACAAATGGCTGGTCGATACCTATTCGCCGGAAGCGGTCAAAGATATGTGGGGCGAAGATGTTTCATTGTACGCCGTGGGCGTGAAAGCCGCGGACGCGTACAAGTACATGATGATGCAGACTGACGACGGCAAGGTGTATCTTAGCCATGGCGGCCTGTTCGCTTCCGCAGGCAAGACAGCTCAAGGCTATATCGAGGTTACGCAGGAAATCGCCAGGGCCGCGAAAGACCGCAGAGGAGAAGTCCTTGATTCCTATGTCGACCTGAAATCGTTCGATGAAGAAACGCCCATCGAGGAATACGTCGAGCAGCTGTATGCCGCAGTGGCCGAAGGAAAACTGAACATCCACCTGGTGAACCTGATCGTGGCGGATATGGCGGTGCGGCTGCCGTTCTGGCAGCGCGCGATCGAGGCGCAGGAACGGCTGCTTGTCCGGCCGGAAGCGGCAACCGTCGACGGCGGGAAGAATGCCAAGCGCATCCGGGAGCTCAAACAGATCCTTGAAGTGCTCAACCGTCAGCGCGCTGATCTGGAAGCCCAGCTTGAGGGTGCCAGGGAGAGCAAGAAGCCGGCTTTTCAGGAAGAACTCGACCACACCCGTCATCTGCTCAAGCAAATGACGGAAGAGCTGGAAGACCGGGAGAGGATGGAGCGGGAAAAGCCCGCGCCCCGCACCTGGGCTGACGGCAAAGTGGTTGAGGGCAGGAAATACCGCATCAACAGCAAGCATCCCGAATATTACCTGCACAATTTCGGCAGCGCCAATCCGGTGGTGGAAATAATCGGCCCGAGCCGGGAAGCGGCGCAAGGATGGTATGGCTCGGAGCAGAATGAACTTAATCCCGCTGCGGCACTATATAAGGAAACGGTCAAGCAGCATGGGCTGGAGGGGGATCTTCCCGAAGAGGATATGGTGTTTGCCGGCAATATTTTCGCCGGTCAGCGAAGAGTGTACTCGCTGGTGCATATCGACGAACTGCAGGAGATCAGCCAGGAGGAAGCCGACGCGCTTGACGGCGGAATTGATCGTACGGAGAAAACCAGGCTGGAAGTGACGATGAAGCAGGAGCGGGAGACTCAACAAGCGTACGTATTACGCTATCGCGCTGACCTGCGCCGCGCGTATATGTACGGCGCGCTGCCGACAATAGTAACTTTGTTCGGCGGCATGGTGTTGGCTTCGATTATACCGGCGGTGAGCGCGGTTTTGTTGGTGGCAGCAGTTGTATCTACCGCGGTCATGATCATTTTTGCGGTAAAAGCGCACGGGAACTTGAGAAAACTATCTCTGGCTTCCGACAGGTACATGCAGGCGTATGAGGCGTATCTGGACCTGCTGGAGCAGAACAAATCCCGGCCGTCGGCCGCGGCCGCGAAGGACGACAGCGCGGTTACCGGCGATCAGGGCGATGAGCGATCCAGCGACGGGGGAAGTACGTTTAAATTGTTGAAGATTATCGACATGAGAAAGTTTGCGTCTCTCGGGTTGGGATATCCTCTGGGGATTATCGAGAATCATTCGGGCCAGATGGAATTTCTTTTCAGCAAGGGCAAGCAGGGTGAATTGAATTTATTTGAGCGCCTGAGGTTCGGCCGGAATACGCGTAAATATACCAGGGTAGTGATCTCCGAAGACGGCCGGGTTGAAAACAAGGGAGAGGTATTGATGTCTGAAGCGCAGGCTGCTGCCTATAGGGAAAAAGAAGGACGGTTGGGGCCGTTCAAAGCTTTCCCTGAAGGGCGCGTAGGAGCGCAGGAAGTGTATAAGGACGCTCTCCGGGGTACTACCTGGGTGCTGGAGCTGATCAGCTCGTATTATGATTATCAGTTCCACGAAGATTTTACACTGCACCGGCTTTCGATGACGGATAAAGCTGGCCAGAGTAAGATTATTCATGAGGAAGGATTAAGATCGGAATTCCACGAAATTCGGATACTTGAAGGCGGCGACCTGCTGTTGATACTTGACGAAGCAATAAAGCGCATTGACGCCGACACGGGAGAAACCGTCTGGACCGCGCCTAACGGAAAATATACGCTGGATGTGATCCGTTTTGCCGGCAAGGGTAAAGTCTGGGGCCTGTATCTGAACCGGTACCTGGCCATATACGGGAAGGCTTCGGGAGCGGGTAAGCGCACTACGGCAGATGCGCTCGACGGACCGGCAGTCAATGATCTCTACGCGCCCTGGGTTGCCGCAGAGATACTGGATAACGACGGCGGGGACAGCCGGAACGATGCGGCGCAAGTTTCGATCGCTGACCAGATCGAGAATATGCGGGAAACTATCGAGCGCGCGCCCGCGGAGTACCGCAAAGTGGAGCGGCGCGGCGGAGTAGACCCCTATGTCAATCTGCTGACATTTTATCTTCTGCCGAATATCCATCATATGCTCATAGAACTGATGAAGCGCCTGGATAAGGAGAAGACCGATCAGGATATCGCGAGCGTGGAAAAGCTGGTCGAATACCTGGACGCGATCAGCGAGCTGGAATTTAAGGACGGCGAGAGGCTGTTTGACTATACCCGGCAGAATTACCGGTTTATGGCCGGGGTTCTCACGTATCTGGGCGTGACGCTGGGCGAAGACCATCCGGAGTTGTTCAGGAAGATAGACGAGATCAATTATCCGATGCTGGTTATGGATATAGATAAGTATAAGGTTGAAGTCGAACGGGGCGTAACCGAACGGATCCCCAGGATCGAAGAGCGTTTTGACCGTTATATGGCGCTGCATGCGCAGTACGCGCAAAAAGACGCAGACGCGCAGAGCGATGATGCGCAAGCTAACGACGGCGGCATTGAAAATACGGATAGCGCCGAACTGGAAGAAGCGCAGCGGTTGTACCGCGCTACCCTGCAGGAGATGTTCCGGGAGACGATTATTGACTATCGCGAAGCCGGGCAGTTCCATCAATATACCTGGGAGCATCAGGCGGAATTCGCGGGAGAGCTGCTTAAATCGCCGGCGACATTTGCTCTGGGGGTGGAGTTGCTGGAGAATGCGTACGAAAACGCGCTGCGATTGTACGAAGACGACCGCACCACCGCGGTGTTGTGGACATTGATGGAAGAAATGATCCCCTATCCGCAGCTGCGACAGCGGGCGCTGGAGATGATCCGCAATATGAAGATTTACGTCGGCGAGGATAAAGACGCTCAACGCGATAACGGCTATGCGGATATGTTTACAGCGACAGGGAAATTGACGCCGGAAGCGCTGGAAGCAGTCGACAAACGGGTGGAGGCATTGCTGTCTGCCGGTGAGGATACGCAGGAGGAGCCAGGCAATGTATCGGGGCTGGTGGAAGAAGTGAAGAACCGGCTGGCCGGGATCATGCGCCGCGGACGCAGGACTGTACGGGAAAGCAGCCAGACCGCAGCCAGTCAAAGTTTAAGAAAGAGATACAGCCTGGAGAGACTCGGATCGCTGCTGGGAAAGTTCCTTGAGGAGCTCGCAGACAAGGATCCGGAATTGTCCGTCCGGATCATCAATGAGCTTATCGATATCACTGAAAAAACCTCTTCTCTGACCGAGCCGCGCTTCTTGAGCCTGATAACAAGCTGGCATGAGATCAACGCTCTGAAAAAGTATCCTGTTTTGCTGCCGCATTTGCGCACGCTGGCGCTGGCTACGCCGGATCTCAAGGAAAGGCTGGAAGATCTGGCCGAGGTCGGCGAGGGGTATCTGCAGAATGGAGACCGCGCCGGAGCCTTCGCCATCGCTCAAGAAATTAGCGCGCAGTCGGTTGAAGAGGCGCGGGAGCTGTTGGCCGGCCTGTTCGTCGAGCCGGCGTACGAGCGGCAGGTTTTACAGTGGGCTCGCTCGCTTGAGCCGGAGCACGCGCGGAAAGTGTTCATTGAGATAGCGGGGATTGTTTATGCTCGGGAAGAGCGTCCCCGGGCGGAAGAGTTTTACCGCGAGGCCTGGCAGTTCTCCCTGCGCAGCGATGATCACCTGGATGCGGTGGTCGCGGATTTCCTGCCTTTGATGCGGGAGCGCGGCGTCGATTTCGGCAAGTCCAGGGATGAGTTGCTTCGGGAATGCGCAGAGTCGGCGTTTGCCCGCAGCCTCGATCACGAAAAAAGTCTGGATTGGTGGATGGTCAATAGAACCATTTTCGAGCTGGCGCTGGACGGACAGTATGAGGAAGCGGAGAAAATTGTCCGCCGCATCGACCAGACCTACCGGGTGGAGAAATGGACGGCTTGGGGGCACGATCCGGATCATTTCAGATGCGATGAGCGCGACCATGGGTATCAGCAGATGGTTGAAGCAGCGGCGCGGCGCGGCGACGTGGAAACAGTGCACCGGATCCTGGCGAAAATGCAGGATTTTACCCAGGAAGCTTCTTTGACCGCAAGCAAGATATTTGCGGGCAAAGGGCTGTATCTGGATGCGGTGGGAGCTTCGGCGTTCAGCAGCAAAGCCGTGGATTGGGAAAATCACGCTTTCCAGCGCGGCGCGATGACGCAGCGGGGGATTTTTTTCAGCGAAGGTCTGCCTTTATTGAGCTCGGCGATGATCATGCTCGATCAGGACGTCGACCGGGAGCAGATCAAAAAGATGTTCATGAAAGCGGCGGAGATCGGATTGGACTACAGGGAAGTCGGGCAGGCCGGGGAAGCGATCATGAAGCATCCGGAAATAAAGGATATCCTGCTGCCGTTTTTGAAGCAGGCCCTGATGAAGAATAAGTCGATCTTCGAGCATGATCAGTACAGGATGATCCTGAATCTGCTGCGTCAGGCGTATCCGGGGATATTCGCGGCGCCGGAAGATCTGGCGCGCGCGGGTAGGCAGATGCTGCCCGCCGGAGCGGCTGATGCGCAAAGAACGACAGCGCAGACTGCGCAGCAGGCTGGCGCGGATGAGCAGGCGGGCGATCCTGCGGGCGCCGACGGCGGGAAGTTGAAAGAAATGATCCGCGGGCAGGATCTAGTCCGCCAGCTTGAAGGGTACATGGGAGAGGAGTTTGCGCAGTACGTGGATTACTGGCATACGCTTAATCCGAAAACTTCCTGGCTGGAGATCATGCGCACCATTCAATACAGCGAAGATTATATGATCGGATTCTACGAGCAGGTTGGCGTGCAGTTAAGGCAGGAGTTCGGCATCGAAGTGGTCAAGAGCGTCAGTACTCCGGAATGGAAGATGTTTATGAGAAACGGAGGCGTTTTGACTGCGGTTTTCGCGGCTGACGCCGCCAAGCACGTGAATGTGCGGATCGAAGCTTCCGGCAGAGACAATGACGGCGGGTTGTTGGCGCAAATCCAGGCGGTTTTCGACAAAGCCGAGGAGAGTATCCGTCAGGCTGAAGTAGTGGATACCGAATATATGCGCAATGCCGGGTACGGGGCTGACACCGAGCAATGGGTGGTGAATGAGTTGATCAAGCTGGCCCAGGCAAATCCGGAGGCTCTGATTCTGGTGCGCAGATTCGTTACCGGCAGGACAGAGGGGCGCAAGCGCGTGTGCGTGGAGAAGTTTCTGGCGGCGTGGACTGACAAAGCGGCTGCTGCCGCGCCGGAGCAGACGCAGGCGTTGGTACCGGCGTCCGAGCTGGAACAGGATGGCGGCGACAAGAATAAAGACGGTAAGTCCTTGACGGCGATCGGGGTTTCTCTGCAGCACGTCGAGCACAGCCGGGGGGCGATGATCGCGTTCGCACCGCTGGCGCAGACGTTCGTTGAAGAGGACGCCCGCTCCGCGCGGATCAGGGCCGCGTTGCTGGGATTGGGCAGGCTGGGATGGTCGAGCGCCGTAGATGCGCTGGTGGACGCATTGCATAATCAGCGGTTTGCCGGGTATCAGGATACGATCGTGCAGGCGCTGGGATTGACCCGCAGCGGCGAGGCGCAGAAAGCGCTGCGCGAGTTCATTGCGCGCTCCGGGCGGGATATGGCGGTCAAGCCTTCTGCAGTCAGGAGCGCGATCCTCGCTCTGGGCAGTTACGCGGGGTTCGATTCGGCAATGTTCCTGCGCCGGCTGCTCGATTTTCCCGCTTACAACCAGTACCGCGATGCGATCGCGCTTGGGTTGGGCATGGCCAAGTTCCCTGAAGCGGTGAATGAGCCGTTGAAGGACCTGGTAAAGGGTATCGGGCAAGAGGAGCCTGAAGTTATCCGGGCGGCGATCCTGGCTCTGGGGATCAAAGGTTCTTCCGGCGATATGGACTTGCTCTTCAGGCTGAAGCAGGATCCCCGTTACGAGCAGTTCATGGATACGATCATCTTGAGTATAGGGCTGACCGGCTGGAATGAAGCGGGCGATCTGTTGTTCTCGGTATTGCGAGAGGACGGCGGCGCGCAGAAAGATGCTGCGCCGGTCGAAGAAGTCGGCGGCGTTGATTTTCGCGCGATTCCTTCAGTGGTGATGCCTGCGGCCGGGGCGGTGGGCGCGGCTGGCGCGAATGCGGCGGCAATGACAGGCGCGCCTGTGGCTGTCTTGAATGTGCGGGAGCTGGACCGGCAATGGGCGGCGCTGCAGCAGAAGGTGCGCGACGGCCAGATGCCGTATGCGGATATCCGCGCGTATGTCAGCGCGTGTTGCGCGAATAAAGAGGCTTGCGAGAATCTGAAGAAGGCTTCACTCTGGATAGCCGAAGTTTTGAAAGTTGAAGAGGACGCCTGCGTAGAGACTTCTCCGCAGATGAAAGAAGTGCTTGCCTTGCTGTAAGGTCGTTCTGTTTTCTAAGGTGAGTAGGTGGGGCGGGCGGAGGGCGTGTAGGTGGAGACGATCTTCTCGAAGTCTTCGTAGCGGGGGAAGAAAAGCAGTCCGAGGAAGAAGCTGATTCCGCCGCAGATGATCAGATGGGTGAACCGTCCGGTCAGATGCGCGTAGAGGAATCCGAAGAAAAGCGGCAGGTCGATGACGCTTAGTTTCATAAAGAAGAACGTTTGGATCTTTCCCAGAAGAATTTCGAGTTTGTACGGTTTTTGCTGCTGCAGCAGGCTGGGGATGAGGCGTCCGAACCAGGCCATGCCTGCGATGAGGATGGGCGTGAGCGCGTAAGGCAGGTAGTAAAGGGTTTCCAGGAAGTCGGGGTTGATTTGCGAGTCGTCAGGTACGTGTGTCCGTTTGACGATATACAGGAACCCGGCGACGGTTAATACAACCACTCCGGCCAGGATTGCTCCGCCGATGAGCTGGATGTTGCGGAAACGTTGTTTAATAAGCGTTTGGGTTTCCGGAAGCATGGAAATAGTATAGCGCATAAAAGCGACTGAAGCAACAATGAAAGCATTTTCAGAAGTGGGCCGGGGCGGTATTGAAAAACGGCTGTTTTATGTTAAACTTGCAATAAGTTCCGGATGACTTGATCGACAGCCACGGGTCGAAGTCATGCAGGGGGGAGGGACTGAAGTGGCGCGGTTAGCGGCGCAGTAACAAGATAATCGGGGTTGTAGATTTTGATGACCGGGTTGCCGATGTAAGCATAAGGCGACGCGGTTTTTTGTTTTGTAACAGAAAAGAACGAAAGCATAAAGAGGAGGGGCCGAAATGGTAGCAAAAACTTCAGTGTGGGGTTTGGCGGCAGCAGCGGTAGTTGTCGGTGTGGTGGCGCTGGCAGCGGCGGTGAGCCCGGCGTACGCGCTAAATTTCAGTTCCACCGGCAGCAGAGAAAGTTCTCAAACGATTGGATCCGGGCATACCGGATTCACTGCGGTGAGCGCGCTTTCCAACTTCTATACGCAGAACGCGAAGTCAGTTGGGAATTTCAGCCGGTCAGCGGTGCAGCAGGCGGCGAATACTCCGGCCGGGCAGTTCGCGATCCGGCAGGCAGCCGGTGTTCTTCGCTCGAGTGCGCAGGCTCTCCAGCCGGCGGCGGATGCTCTCTCGGCGGCGGCGGACGCTTTCCATACGACGGCGAACATTTACTCGCAGGCGGCTAACGCTCTTCTTGAGAATCAGACATTGGTCCAGGCTGTGAGACGGGAATCGGCGCAGACACAGTCGCCAACGCAGGCAAACCCGCATAACGTGGGGATCTTGAGCAGTATTAAGAGAGAATCTTTTTACACAGGAACTCCCGCGCAGCAGACCACGCTCGTTCGCGAAGATCGGTATGCCGACGCCGATGGCAGGGTGCATACGGTGTTTACCGATTTCGGCACGGGAAAAGTGAACAAATACTATTCCCAGCCCGGGGTAGCCGCGGCGGATACCTATAAAGGCAACGGCGCGTTTGTGAATGATTCGGGCGCGGATTATTCGGCGCTCGAGGGGTACGGTCAGGCAGGGTTCGGTGAGTCCCGGTCGGAAGGATCGAATTACGACAGCTTCGGCAATTGCCTCACTAATAGTTGGGATTAAAACTAACAAAGGAGGTTCTCATGCTGGATCTTAAAAGATTGGTAGCTGTGGTTGTGGCGGTGTGCTTGCTGGCGACGCCGGTGCTGGCGCAGGCGTTTATGCTGGATAGTCTGTTTGAGGGAATGGATCGCGAAAAAACGACTTACGGTTCGTTGAAAGGAGCGGCTTCGGCTTTAGCAGAGGCTTCAAGCCTCTCGAGGGCTGCGGCTGGGATCAGGTTCCGTTCGGCCGGTGCGGCGACAGTTTCTGCGGCGTTGAAAGAGGTTGGTAAAGATCTGCAGGGTAAATTCAATGCTTCGCCGTTGCAGGGCAAGATAACGCCTTATCAGAGTTCATTCAACATTCAAGCGGTAGCCACGAACTTCAGCGAATTGCGGGCTGAATTGCGACAGCGCATCGCGGCTTTCAGGACGGCGCGGCAGGAAATGCCGGATTTTATACGTCCGTATACTCCGGGCGGAGATGCTGCTCCTGTCGGTGACACAATAAAATGTAATCCCGACGGCGCTAAAGGTGCGGCTAAAGCCAACTGCGGCAAATAACGCAGACGCTTTCCCCAACTTCTAGTCTTGCATCGATTTACAAAAGTATTATGGGTAGGATATTATATAGTTATATATAACGTCCTACCCATAATACTTTTGTAACCTATTCTGCTGCAAAGAATAGGGGAAAGCGTCTGCTAGAGTGGCGACCAGGTTCGGGTGGTGGCGTTCCACCGGTAATCACCGGATCTGTCCCCGGCAGGTATGGTTATGGTAAAGCCTTCGGGGATCGCAGTGCCGTCGGGCATTTTTCCGATCCGGGCTATCTGCGACAGGGTCGCGTAATTCTCAACGGTATACTTAACCGACTTATAGGTTTCATAACCCAGGGGAGCTATTTCAATGCTATCGTTCGCCGATACTGCGTCGGGCTGGCTCTGTTGATTCGCCGGTTGTACTTTGCCCGCGTACTGCCAGACCGGCTTTCCCGGCTTTTCCACGACAGGCGCGGCAACGAACAGCTTGTCCGCATCGACGGTTCTGGAGTAGGTGCTCGCGCCAAGGTTATACTTGATCTCGACGGTTTTATCGTCGATCACGTTCATCTTCAGCTCTTGGGCCTGCTGCGGAATGCCGGCAGTCGTCTTGATCCTGGCATCGCTCATCGGCTCGTATTTCCCGGTCAGGGTGTTCCAGGCATACCCCGGCAAATTGTCCTTGCCCACATACTGCAGGGTGCCGTTGATCCTCGATTCAAGCGCCTGTATGTTGAACGACCCGTCAGTAACCAGCTTATTGTCTTCGATCGTATAATGTGCTTTTCCGTCTTTATCTATAGAGGTGATCTTCGCCGTATCGGGCAATCCCAGTATCGCAGGATCGATCTTTGCCGTGTCGATGTCCGGGTCTTTTACATTGAACTGTCTATTCATGTCGACTTTTCCGGTGTAGGTCGAACCATTGTGTTCGTAAGCGATCTCGCCGGTTTTGCCGTCGAAGGAGGTGACCCTGGCTTTTTCGGGGATCCCCAGCACCCGCTCATTGAACTCCCCGTCAGGCATGTCGAAATTATTCTGGATCGCCGACGGTTTGAGATATTCTCCTGTCAGCGAATAGCGCTCTTTGGCGTAACGGTCTTTTATAAACGTGTCTATCCGTGCCTGGACGGCTCCGGGCATTTCGCCCGCTTCCGTAGTTGCAGGTTTTTCGTGCGCCACGCTCAACTGCCATTGCTTCATGGTTTCCGGGTCCAGACCGATTTGTTCCCGCAGCACGCCTTCTTTTTCCACCAGCTTGACGAACTGGGTATCCAGCGCTTCCTGGGTGTCGTAGGTGCCCTGGTTGACGAACTGCGCGCCGTCGCTGGTGACATCATAGTAGAGATCGAGGCTGCGTACGGTTTCATAATCGCGAACCGCCTGCACCCATTCGGTGATTGCGGTCTGCGTTTCCTGGGGCAGGTTCTGGAGTATCGCTTTGTTGAAGGTTTCCATCTCCGCGGGTTCGCCGGGATTGGCCTGCATGTATCCCTGGACCCATCCGCTTATCTGCTGCCGTGTTTCCTCGTTCGACAGCGCCCAGATGATGTCTCCCATGTTGCCCATGTCCATGGGCTGGCTGGATTTTGCCGCGGCGTATTGCTGTATCCGGGCTGTGTCCGGGACGGCTTTCCCCTGGGCGGTAATGACGTTGCCCAGCCGGTTGGCGGATTCGTCGGCGATCAGATATTGCTGGATCAATCCGTCTTTCATCACCGGCGAGGTGCAGATAGGATCGGTTTCGTATCCGGTGCGAGTATCGATTTCTATTCCGTACGGTGATACTTTTTCTGCCAGGGTGACTTGAGCGGCGTGTATCGCATCCTTGGCATTGAACCATTCGTCGGTTGCCGGTTTGTTGTAATAAGCGTCGAGATGGGGCGCGGCTATGGCTTCGTAGTACTCGAAAGCCTGGATGATCTTTGCGCCTTTTTCCTCTCCGTACTTGGCTTTGATCTCGGCGAGCAGGCCATCGCGCAGCTGCACGCTGTCCATATATAAGGATTCTTCTTTTGAATATTGGCTCATATCTGCGCCGGTTACTGCGGCTTCCGGGGTTGCGGTAGTGATCGCGTTGGCTGTCGGCGCGGCGGTAGTTGTTTGGCCTGCGGCGGGGGTGACGGTGATATTGGCCAGCACCGCCGGTATATAGGTAACGCCGTTGTACACCTGGGCTTCGGCGTTGTTCGGGTCAACGGTGACTGTGGCAGTATATATCTGGCCGTCTTTGGCCGCGCTCATGATCAGCGCGCCGTTTTCCATCTGGGTGATCTTGGAATCGGCGAAGAGCGCGAGGTTCTGCTGTTCGCCTTTGATCATCAATCCTTGCCCCTGGCCCATATCCACGGTCAGCGCCTGTATCGTCTCGCCGCCGGCCTGCGGCACGCCGGATTGCACCTGCGCGTCCCGGGTGGAGGATTGAGTGATCCATTGCTGGGTGGTCGGATCAAGTTGCTGGACTGACTGGGTTCCGATAAATGAAATGCTCGTATTGCCGGCTGCATCGGCGGTGAAAGCCAGCTTTCCGGATTCAACCAGCAACGTTTCGCTGCCCAGAGCAAAAACGGCTTTACCCTGTATATCTATAGTGGAATCCGCTGCCGAGTTTAAATCATAGTAAGGAGTCATCGCTCCCTGGCACAATGCGAATGTCGCGGCGGATTGCGGCGCGCCGGCTGCGGAAGCGTCCACGGACGCTTGATTCGATTGCGAGAAGGTCAGCATCTGGCCGTTGGCGGCGTTATACAGAGTGTTGTCCGCGCTCTGGTAAACGCCGTTCTGTTCCAACGCGGCAGTGGAAGTGTACACGCCGGTAATGGTCTGGGTGGCGTCGTCGATCCCCACGATCATTGCCTGCATCGGAGCGGCGGCGGCGCCGGGAGTTGTGCTCGGGCCCTGGGCTTGTCCGATAATAAAGGTAGTGCCGGGAGCCGAGGCGCTGCGCATGGTGCTGCCGGTGAAAGTGATGGGAGCGGCCGCGGTAGTCTGGAAGTTCGGCAAACTGACCGTTGCAACGGTTTTATTCGTATTAAAACTCAAGCTGACCGGCGCGCGCGAGGCGTTGGCGCTGGACAAAGCGGACTGCAGGCTGCCCGATGAAATGGGATTAGAGGGCAGGGAGAAAGAGGAAGTTGGTTTAAAGGTGGTTGTAGTGCCGGACAGCGATGATGCCGGACGGAATGTCGTAGAGCTGGTGCTTTGCTTGACACCGGTGGCAGTCGGAGTGCTGCCGGAAGTCTTGCTGGCGCCGCCGTAGAAATCGACGAAAGTTTTTCCTCCGTCGTAGGATGTGGTCCAGCCCGCAAAACAAATTGAATTGAAAAGGAACAGAAAGGCAAAGCAAAGGCTTAGTTTTTTCATGGTCTCTCCCCAGAGTCCCCACTGTAAATTAAAAACCGGCTTGACGAAAGTAACCTTATTTCGGCAACCCGGTGTCGTAATGCAGCACCAATAAACCTGTAACGACCGTGGCTTTGGTCTGTTTGTTTCTCCCCTCAGACCCTTTTCGATAAGGTTGTGCACATACTTGTTTCTACGCAAGTATAACCGGTGAATAGTATTATTTCAAGTATAGCAGGAGATTATTTTGTAATCGCTTTCATCCAGCCAGCCAACCCGCAGACGCTTTCCCCATCCTGTTGTGTTACAATACATTGCAATGATATTATTTCTGCCCGGGAATTGGGCGAGATATAATATAATTGTAACTCATTGTGGTGTATATGGATGGGGAAAGCGTCTGCGGGTTGGCTGCAAGCGGTTGCAGGAAGTGGCGGGTTCAGGGTTGAAAACGGCCTGGCGTGGGGTAAACTTATAATAGCCACGGAATGAATCGTCAGTTGGCGATTCATTTCCGTGGGATTTTTTTTAAAGTTAATCAGTGGGGAAGCTCATGCTTAAAAAAATTCTGGCTGCGTGTATTTGCATATCTCTCATCTTCGAACAGAGCGGCTTCGCCCAGGTGTCGCCCGTCGGTTATACTCCGGCTTTTTCCACTCCCGATACATTCCATCCCGTGCAGCTGCGCTCGTTGTCCTTCGACGCGCCGAATAACCGCATGGGGATCATTCTGGACAAAGGCGACCTCAAGCAGGTTGCGCCCGCCGCGATGCACAACGAAGCTGCGCGGCTGATGGTTTATTTCAAAACCGGCCTGGCTTTGCCCAACGGCATGTTCTGGGTCAACCTTCGCCCAGATTCTCCCGATCAGATCATCGATCCGTATCTCGAGCGCACGGAAGTCGGCCGCATCCTGCTGGAAGCCGACGTGCAGTTGAAAAAAGACCTGGCCAGTTTGACCCATCCGGACACCCCGACAGGCCGCCAGTACTGGAACAAGCTGTACGCCAGAGCCGAAGAGATGTTCGGGCGCACTGATCTGGTCGTCCCCACGGTCACCCGGCCCTGGATCGTTCCCGGCCAGATCATAGTGGGAGAATCGCCCGCCGGAGCGTATATCTATAAAGCGCAGCTCAAGGTGATGCTCGAGAGCGATTACCTCAAAGATCCCGCATTCGCCGCGCCGAGCGACGCGCGACTCAAGGCTCTCAACGACTATTCCTCGTCATTGATCCGCAAGCTGATCCTGCCGCAGCTCACCCGTCAGGTGAACGCTTCCCGCACATACGCGCCGCTGCGCCAGGTGTTTTACGCTCTGGTGCTGGCGCAATGGTTCAAAGCGAAATTCGCAAGCGCAGCGCCCGCCGGCATTACCGGCCAGCCGTCTGCGTCGGGGCTTCCGGCTCTGGCCCGCAGCATAGATACGAAAGATCTCTCCGGGCTGGAATCAAGAACGGCCTGGTCCAGAATGGATTATTTCAAAGCGTACAGCGCGTCCTTCAGCCAGGGCGAATACCGCAAGCAGGAGACCATCCGCAGCGGTTCCGGCTCCGGGGCCGGTTTATCGGTGCGCACGTATTTCAGCGGCGGCGTGGTCGGCCAGGCCGCTGCCGCGCAGATGACGGTGGTGCAGTCGCCGGCGCTTGAAGCTCCTGACGACAACGCGGTTGCGCTGGTCCTCGACGAAGCCGGATTGCATAGCGGTCGGATCCTGGAGCCGGAGCGATCCGTCGCGCAGGACGATGAATCGGCCGACAACGACGGCGGAAGCCGGGTGCGCCAGGCGGTGAACAACGCAATCTGGAGCCTGCGCGCAAAAGTCTCCGCGCTGGATCAATCAATTGCGCAGAAAGCCCATCCACTGAAGATCCTGGCGCAAAACGTGGGGTTGTGGAGCGACGTTCTGTTCAAGATCGGGGCCGAAGATTTCGCCAGGTATCTGCGCGTGGTCGGCGCACATGATATGAACGAAGCGTTCCTGGAGAACCTCAATGAAGCGGTGAAGCTGCTGTTGGAATTGCAGAGCGTTTCTCCGGAAACCATAGAAAAGATCGAGTCGCAGATGGGCATCGATCTGTTGTTCACGTCCGGACTGGAAAAGCTGCAGGCGGTGACCCGGGTGATGCTGAATTACCGCGACCGGATCGAGCCGGAATTGCCCTATTTGAAGCGCGCCAGCCATATCGTTTCGGAAATGATAACCGATTTGCAATTGCTCGACGACGTTAAAGAGCCTCGGGAGCGGTTGCCCTATGTGTACATCGGCGAGCAATCAATGCTGGTGGTCAAAGCGGTGGAGATGCTCAAGCAGGGCTTGAGCGAAGAAGAAGTGCGGCAGCGGCTGGAGATTTTCCTCCGGGAATATCTGGCGACGTTCAAAGATCTGCCGGCGGTTTCCATGGGCATGGAGCTTGAGGTGTTCTCCGAATTCGTAGACGGGAGCATCCCGTTCGTCCGTCGCACCGCCGAAAACATCCTGGACCTTCTTTTCGTGAATAAAGGCGGCGACGGATATATCGAATACGCCTTCAGCCCGTCGCGTTCGGCGCAGGCCCAGATCGCGCAGCTGGAGTATCTGCGCTCGCTCGGGCTTATTCCCGATAACGGGAATTTTCCGGTGCATATCAGCATCGGCTTGCCTCAAGGCACCCAGCTGCCTCCGGCGGCTTTCAGCGAGCAGATCTATTTGATCGCCAACCTTCTGGGCCTCGTTTATTCTCCGGTGGAGCGGTTTGAAGCGCCGGAAGCGAATGTTCACAATAATTTCGGCGAGGTGATCAGGTTCCACGCCTCCGGGGATGCAATGTCGGAGAATGAACAGGCGCGGCTGGAGATGCGCGTGTTCATGTTCCAGTCAACCGGGGAGGATGCGCAGGTCGCGCAGGAGCAGCAAGAGCGGTTCAAGGCTCTGCTGAGTATGGCGGACAGATTAGGATTGTTGCTGGCCGCAGGAGTTTCTGCGCAGGAAGGCGACCGGCAAACAAGAGGAACCCGCGAAGAAATGGCCAAAGCCTGGAGCGCATTCCGCGCGGAGCTGGATCTGATCCTGCAAAAATACGGCAGGAATGCCAACCAGCTGGAAATGATCCGCTCGTCTCAACAATGGAAAAAGATTCTTCTGCCGTTCAAAACAGCCAAACCCGAAGCGATGCGGGAATTGCAGGGATTGCTGGACCGGACAGCCGCGCGGCTCGAGGAGATCATGGAGCAGCGCGAGCGGCTCAACCGCGAGTGGCTGGAAAATTATGAAGCAAAGCAGCGCAATGATAGCCGGGCTTTAAGAGGCCGCTCGAAAGACGTTCTGGCTGCGCTGCAAAGCGGCGTGCGGGATCCCATGGTGCGCGCGCCGGTACAGCTTTTCGAAAATACGGAAATGAGGGTTCTTGAAGAAAGGTCAATGGAGCAAGAATGGAATCCCAATCATTCAATCGGGTCTTGGCCTGACTTTTCCTATCGGAGCAGAAGAGATATACGCCCACTGTTTCTTCAAGACCACCTCGAAGATAGTCCCGGCCGGTTCCATCTGCCGGCCCTGGATACGCGCAGAGTCAGGGATGTGCTGCGCGGGTTGAGCGGGCGTATCCGTCTGCCTGATCTGGGCTGGCTCAAAGATGCCGACGTGCATCCGTTGATCCGGCTGATGGCCTGGCTGGGAGACATAAAGCTTTCTTTGTTCGAACCGCAGGTGCCTTTCATGATCCGCAGCAGCGGCGTCTCGGAAGATGTCATTGCTTTCGATACCGGCACTTCGCACGGCAATTTCCGCATCGGCGATCCCGAGGGCTCCGATGGCGGAAGCCGGGTGCGCCAGGCAGTGAACAGCGCGATCTCCGAATTGCGGGTTAAAGTCGCCGAGCTTGAACGATCCGTGGCCCAGCGGGTGCATCCTTTGAAAATCCTGGCCCAGAGCGTCGGGTTGTGGAGCGACGTGCTCTTCAAAGTGGGGGCGAGCGATTTCGGAACGTACCTGAACCTGGTGGGGACGGACACGATCAACGCCGCGTTCCTGGAGAATCTCGATGAAGCCGTGAGCATGCTCCTGGCGCTTAAAGAAGTTCCTCCGGAGGTTATCGATAAACTCAAATCCGATCTGGCGCTCGACGTTAATTTTATGGACAAAGAAGGCCTGGAGAAGCTGCAAACCGTAACTCATGTGATGCTCAATTACCGCGACCGGATCGCTCCGGAAATGCCGGTATTGCGCGCAGCCAGCGAGCTGGTCGGCCGGTTGATGATCGATGCGTATTATCCGGAGCAAGCGGGCGCTCCGGCCGGCGCCAATTACATCTACCAAGGCGAACGCGCGATGCTGGTGATCATGGCTGTGGAGATGCTCAAAGAAGGCCGTTCCGCAGAGCAGGTGAGCGCCGAACTGAAAGCGTATCTCGATGCATATCTTAGAGAATCCGCAGGGATGCCGGCGATATCCATGGGCATGGAGCTGGAAGTTTTTCCCGAATTCGTGGACGGCAACATTCCTTTTGTCAGGTCGGTGGCGCGGGAAATCCTCGGTTTGCTGAATGTCGGCAAAGGCGGCGACGGTTATATCGAATACGCCTTCAGTCCGTCGCGTTCCGCGCGCGCGCAGATCATGCAGCTGCGGTATTTGCGCACGCTGGGGTTGATCCCGGATAACGGGAATTTCCCGGTGCATATCAGCATCGGCCTGCCGCAGGGGACCAAAGAAAGAGTGGGCGATTATAACCACCAGGCGCGCCTGATCGCCAATCTGCTGGGGATGATTTTCTCGCCGGTCGAGCGTTTTGAGAAGCCCGAGGCGAACATCCATAACGATTTTTCTTCGGTGATGCGCAGCCATGACGCAGGCGATGAGGCCGCAGAAAACCGCCAATCGCGGCTGGAGATGCGGGTATTCATGTTCCAGACCCGGGAGGACGATGCGGGCAGGCTGGAGGCGCAGGCGCGTTTCGAAGAACTGCTGGAAGCGGTGGAAAAACTGGCGCTGATGTTGAGCGCGAGCGCGGCGCAATCCGCGGTAACCCCTGACCTCAACGGAGTGCACGAAGAGCTGGCTGCGGCCTGGACGGAATTCAGGAAAGAATTAGGCCGGGTTTTGCGGCGCTATAGAATGAACGTGGAAAAGTTCGAGCAGATCAGTTCTTCTACGGAATGGAAAAGAGATCTGCTGCCGATCAAGGTAAATAATCCGGAAGCTGCAGCCGAGCTGCGGGGCCTTCTGGACAGGACCCTGGACCGTATCCGGGGAATTGCGGAGTCGCGCGAGCGTTTGAACCGGGAATGGCTGGAAGAATACGAGCGCCAGCAGCAAAAGCAGCGCGAGGCCTTGCGCGCGCGCAAAGAACTTTTGATGGCGCAACTCGACGATATGCTGCAGGGATTGCCTGACATCGATATCAGCTCACTGCGCCTGCCTCCGATAGATACGTTATCCAACACCTCCCACGGGGCTTTTTCGGACATGGTGCAGACTTTTTTCGCAAGGACTGACGAGATGTCCGGCCGGCGGCTCTCCAACAACTGGAGCGATCTGATCAGGCGGGAAACTATACCGTTTAGCAGTTCCGGCATGTCGCAGCAGGTCTGGTCGAATTTCCGGGACTTGATCCGTCCGTCGGTGTCTTCTTCGCATACCGGCGGGCTCGAACGGTGGTTGTCGAACGCTACATTCCCTTTACTCACGCCAACGCAGCTTACATTCTTGCGCGCGATATACCGGTTGCGCCTGCAGCGCTTGCTGCCGTTATTCAGGCTGGTGGGGGCAGGCGGATTCCTGGATCGCGTGGAAACCCTGGGATCGATAGTGAACCTCGACGATTTCTTCGCTCGTCCGGATTCAGCCAGGCTGCATCCGCTGGTGCGGCTGATGCTGTGGTTGAACCGTCGCGGTGATCGATTGAATTCGCTGTATTCGGGACTGGTCGGCCGGGTGTCAGGCGCAGCAGTGGCTGTTGACAGCGGGACTGCGCACGGCGGCCAGGACGGGCCCGACGGAGGCCGGCTCAAGCGCATCGGCACGCAGGAAGAAGAGGACCTTACCCATTTGCACGGCCGGTTCGAGATCAAAGCGCGCCATAAATCGGATATGGGTTCAGGTCCCTATCGGATCAAGCTGATCTCCTGGAGTTCGGCGGATATGCCGCGCACTCCGGCGTATCATTTTAAATCTTCCGACGGCACCTATATCGTCGTGGTCAGCAATATCTACAGCACCCGCCGGACCGGCGAGAGCGAGATCATTACCGAGGCTTTTTACCATGAGCGCCGTGAGATCTATTGGGAGCAGCAGGGATTCGACGGGCAGCAAGCGCATCGCATTGCCGCCGCCGAGGAAGTGACAAATTTTTCCGCCAAGGGAGAGCCCACTCCGTTCCATCGCAGCCAGATCATGTCCATGAACCAGGAAGAGCTGAATGCGTTTATCGGCGAAGACCGCGGGGAGAATTATGCGTTCCTGGAACGCGTCAAGGGTGACGGCGTGAGCATCGGCGTGGACGTGGAGTCGTTACGGGCATACGATGCGCGCCTGAAGCAGTTTGCGGCAGAGAGGCTGGAGAAAATGCGCGCGGGCCTGGTGGATGCCCTGGGCAGCGGGATCGAGGTGAAAACGAACCGTCTCGGCTCGCCGGAAATGGCCGATCGTTCCGCCGGCCGGGATGAGGACGATACGGAAGCGCTGTGGGTGTATCAGGCGCTGTCCGAGCGGGCCTGGGCGCTCTCGCATCTGCTCGATAAGAAAGATTCGCTGCATGCGGTGTATGCCGCGGACAAGCGGTTCTCGCCGGCGATGATGGGGGATGTGTTCGCGCGCAATCCGGTGTTATGGGAAAAATGGGACGCGATGATCCGCAGGCAAAAAGGATTGAGCGCGGACGCGGTCATCGGCATGGATGACCGGATCATTGCCGCGCTGGAAGACCTGGGCAGCCTGCAGTTCGTGGCCAGCTTGTTCAAGGCCAGCGAAGCCTGGCTGGCCCGGCAAATCGGGAATTCGGATAATCCAGAGATCAAAGCGGCCTGGGATGAGCTTTCGAAAAAGCGCCGCGTTGCCGTGAGAAAGGTAACCGCGGAAGGATCGCGCCGGGACGAGGAACCCCGGTCAGGCCCGGCCGACAGCGGCGGTATCGATTTCCGCAACCTGCCGGCTGCTGCGGGCAAAGCCGATCTGGAAGCGCTGATCGCAGGCGCGGGGATCGACGCAGCCGGGGTGGACGTAGCCGCCGAATTGCGGCAGATGCGCGAAATGATCGGGCAGGGGCATATGCCCACGGCGGAGAAGGTCAAAGAGTGCCTGGTTGCCTGCGCCCTGCGGCCGGAGTGCGCCGGGTATAAGCAGCAGTTGCGCGCGTGCATGCTTCGGGTGATGCGGCTGCAGGAAGAAAACGCCATTGAAACTCCCAGGGAAATTGTCCTGGCGCTGGTTTTATAGCCACAGGATCGCTTTTATCACGGTTCCGGAAACAAGGGGGAGAGATGAATACCATACTGAAGATCGCGTTGTGCTGCGCCCTGGCTGTCGGTTGGGAGTTATCCGGCTGCCGGGTTTTTGTTTTCGGGGAGCCCTCGCCGGTCAATCCGCCGGGAACATTCAAGCCGGGATTTGCCGCAAATAAGCGCATTCCGGCAGCGCCGGTTTCCGGGAAACTGACCCCGGTTAACAATACGCCGTCAGGCGGTTCTGTTGCTGCCGAGTCTTCTGACGGCGCGGTTGCCTCTGCGCAGGATATCCCGACTTTCCAGATGAAAGAAATGTACCAGCGGAATTGGGAATCCTTCCAGCAGCAGAAAGCCGAATATAAACTCTGGGCAAACAAGGAATACGCGCAGCCGCAGAATGAGCCGGCAAGCAGCAATGAATTTGCCAATATGACCGGCGCCCAGGTGTATTCGGACGCGTACAACAGTCTGCTGGGGGCAATGGCGCAGCTGGGCAAGGCGATTACCGTTGAGAAAAGCGCCTGCAGCGGCGAGGATATCAAAAGGATACTTGCGGATACGAATAAAACGATCAGCCTGGGGCAGCTCGAAGAAGCGATCAAGCTGACCAACGACCGGCATTCCGCCGCCCAGGTTTCCACAGTGCAGTCCGCGGGGACATCAGCGACGATATATTACGGCTATGAGCCGGGAGTCGATCTGAAGATCGTGTATGCCGGTAATGAAGTGCTGGAGATAGATTTGTAGCACCACGGGAGGAGAAGCGCAAAAGAGGACAGATCACCTGTTTTTGCCGAAAGGTAAAAAGGGTGGACCTGTCCTTTTTTGTGAGGTATACTGAAACCGTGAAAAAGTCACAGTTGGTCATGATCTGGTTATTGCCGTTGGTGCTTATCGGCGGATTTTTCAGCCCGGTATTCGGTTATCTGGTGCTGGGAATGATGCTGTTTTTCCTTCCCCTGGCGCTGTTTAAGGGGAGATGGTGGTGCTGGAATCTTTGCCCGCGGGGCGCTTTTCTGGACCTGGTGATGTCTCATTTCAGCCGGAATAAGCCGCTGCCCGGGTTTCTCACCCGTGCCTGGTTCCGCTGGCTGGTGTTCGTCATGTTCATCTGTTTCTTCATCTACCTCATTCTGCGCGCCGGCGGCAACTGGCTGGCGATAGGGGCGGTGTTTGTGAGCATGTGCCTGATCACCACCGTGGTTGCGATTATCCTGGGCATTGCTTTCAAGCATCGCGGCTGGTGCATGGTCTGCCCCATGGGTTTTCTCCAGGAGAAGCTGGGCCGTCTGAATAAGAAAAAGTAGCAGATTTTTGTTGACTGGGAAGATCCTGCCGGAGTATAATAATAGCGTAACCTTCCATACCCCAACCGAAGTATAATATTAAGGAAGATACGTCTAACGGTTCGTAATCAGGAGGCGCGATGACTAAAAAATCATTATTTATGTTTTTAATCTTCTCGGTAGTTTTTTCCGGCGCAGTTGCCTTAGCCAACGGCGCAGGCACTGTTTCGTCTTCCACTTACCAGTATTTTACCATTCAGCCCGGACCGCAGGATGGAAAAGATTCTACCATCTATCAAACCCTGGATGATCTGAATTTCGGCGATTGGGAAGCCATGGAAGTTACTCGTTCGGATTTCGACGAATCCAGAGGATTGATCCAGTTCGATCTTCCGCAGCTTCCCGCAGGAGCGACTTTGATTCGCGCGACCATGGATCTCTATATGTTCAACTCCGGCCTGCAGTCGCAGCAAACGCATAAGCTGGCAGTCAACTCTTTGAGCGGCAGTTGGGGCGAAATGGATGTTACCTGGATCAATCAGCCGGGATTCTATTATGACAACGAGGTCCATCAGTATGTAACGCAGGACGGCTGGCAGAGTCTGGATATCACACCGCTGGTTCAGAACTGGATTACCAATCCTGATTCCAACAACGGTCTGCTGGTGAGAAGCTATTTCGCCGGCGATCAGGTGCTCATGGATTTCCGTTCTTCGGATTTTATCAGCGATTCCGCTTTACGCCCGAAACTTACTCTGAAGATGAATGTGGTTCCCGAGCCGATCTCGTTTTTGCTCTTCGGTCTCGGCGGCGCAGTCATTGCGGTTCGCCGCAAAATGAAAAAATAAGCGACAGGCGCCCGCAAGGGCATCCCCGCAAAACAAATCAAGGACGCATCGAAAGATGCGTCCTTTTTTTAAAACGCCAGACGTAGTCGTTTCTTATTTCCAGAGATTGTCGGATTCAGGAGTGAAGGGGTTGTCCCCGGCAACCGCCAGGTTGTAATAGGCGGTGGCTACCAGTGAGACGCTGCCCGTGGGCGTGTCCCAGCCGAATCCGGTCGGGCTGTTGGCGGCTGTGGCATAGGGAAGCGCGTTGTCCGATGACATCTTTTTAAGTTCGGTAAGATAGAAAGTCGCCTGGTTTTTGTAATAGCGCGCTTTTTCGATATTGCCGTCGGCAGCATATTCTTTACTGACCGCCAGATAGGCCACGATCATCTGCGCCGTCCATTCCACGGAAATCTTATTGTCGCCGCCCTGAAAACCGAATCCGGTAACGTTGACCGTGGCGCCGTCGGGTTTAGTATACGTTGTTTGTACCGCGCCCTGGGCTTCGGTTACCGCCAGTAATTCCTCCACGTCTACGCCCATTTCCTCTAATCCGTCCACGCCCAAAGTCAGTATAGCCATTGTCTGCACGTCCGTGGCGAACCGGGTATCCGCGGTATTGCCGTTTATGCCGGCGTTAAAATATCCGGTCGCGGGGTTATACATGCTTTTTACGAACGTATAGGCATCTTGGGCGGCAGTCCGGTATGTCGAATCGCCGGTGGCGGAAGCGAGGCGGTTCAAAAAAGCGAAAGTGTCGATATTTTCCTCGGTCGATCTGATGGAGGATCCGGGAGCGGTCACGATGCCCTGATAGCCGTCATTTTGATTCAGGGAAACCAGGTAGGTGCCGATGTCTTTGGCCAGGGATAAATACGTATTTTTTTTGGTCGCCTGGGTATAGTTGAGCGCGGCAATTCCCAGCCAGGCGTTGGGACCGGTGGCGATGACCGGATCGCTGATCGTGCCATTGGCGGGATTGAAAGCTTTCTGGAAAGCTACTCCCGGGCTGTTTTGGCCTTCGGAGGAGCTCTTCCAATCCTTGCGGATCTTTTCATAGAAAGTCAGAGTTTTACCCGCGGCAGAATAGTTTTTGTTCGCCAGGAAATAATTGGCGGCAATAGCCTGATCATAAGAATAAGCGTAGTTGCCCAATTCCGGGCTGCCCGGGAAACTGGCGATTATTCCGGTGGAACTTTGTTTAAAGACTGCAGGGGCAGAGCTTGCGGTCATAGCCGGTTTTTTGCTCGCGGTGATTGCGGCGTTGGCCGGAACCGCCGGTTTAGCGGTAGCAACGCTTGCCCTGGCTGCTGCGGGCAGCGAAGGCCGGTTGTAGCTGGTAGAGGGTATAACGCTCTGTGTTGACCGGAAATCAGATAAACTTGCGGCCAGGGCAGTAGTCAGGCACCTGCCCAGCAGGAAAAACAAGGTGAGTAAAATTCTTGCAACTACTTGTTCGGTCATATTTTAGCAAAATTTTGATTAATAGCAAGTTTATTGAACTTCGGCTTACACGCTAAAAAAAGTATAGCATTTTCACTAAAATTTGCCAATTTTTCTATGCCGATTCTGAAAAGGCTTTCATTTTGAATGGCCGGCGATATTGAAAAACGCGATAGTCATGGTATACTCTTGATATAACACCAGGAACATTCTTATCGATAATGCCGATCTCCCCGAAAGGGAGTGAGGAAAGCCACGGGTCGAGAGAAGTTTTCTTTGTATTCGATAACCGGGTTGCCGAAATAAGAATAAGGCGACGCGGGTTTTTTATTTGATAATGAGCTCAAGCAGGCAAAAAAGGGAGAAACGACATGATGACCAAAACACGGATGTTCATAGCAGTGATCCTCGGGGTGATGTTGCTTCAGGGAGTATGTTTTGCGGATTATGAAGGCGTGCTTAGCGCGGGCGGGAAAGGGAAAGTTCAGGAACAAAGCACGCACGCGGGTTTTCGAGCTGCCGGAAACGCTAATCTGGTCTCGGGACGCGGGAGCCACTACACTGGTTTGGTAGCAGGCGGCGGCGGCGACCGCAGCGAGCTTTTGGTGGCAGCAGGACCGGTTAATACCGGGGTGGTAGCCGGCGGCGGCGGAGACCGCAGCGAGCTTTTGGTGGCAGCAGGACCGGTTAATACCGGGGTGGTAGCCGGCGGCGGCGGCGACCGCAGCGAACTTCTGGTGGCAGCAGGACCGGTTAATACCGGGGTGGTAGCCGGCGGCGGCGGAGACCGCAGCGAACTTCTGGTGGCAGTAGGACCGGTTAATACCGGGGTAGTAGCCGGCGGCGCGGGAGATTCGACGCTGGTTTCAAGAAGCCCCTACCACATTGAGAAAGAAGAAATCGAGGAATTATTCAAATAATTTGCTATAGCGGGAAAGCGAAATGTGTTGATCAAGGCTGGACTTAACCGTCCAGCCTTTTCCTTTTAGCAATATTTTCTCCCGTAAACCTTGAAAAATCAGGGTTTATGTGCTACACTTCTTGAAAATCAGGATATTTTACGTAATGTATGCCACGGCACTTGATAACAGCTATCAAGTTGTCGTGGTTTTTTTCTTATTGGAGGATGTACAGATGGTTAAGAGATTGATCTCGTTTTTGATAATTTTCTCTCTGGTCGTTGAACAGAGCGGTTTTGCCCAGGTAGCTCCGCAAATGCCTGTGCCGGCGTATTTGAACGGATTGATCAGCCCGGAGAAGTTCCGGCCGATGCATCTGCGCTCTCTGGGGTATGACGCCGAACGTAACGCCTTCGACATGCTTCTGGAAAAAGGCGATAGCCGCGGGCTCAAGCAGGACCAGATCGAAGAGACCGCCGATACATTGATGCGTTATTTCCAGGTGGGGCTGCGCCTCCCCAACAGCACTTTCTGGGTTAATCTGCGGCCGGATTCTCCCCGGAACATTATTGATCCGTATCTGGAGAAAACCGAAGTCGGCAGGATCATGCTTGCCGCGGATCTGCAGTTAAAGAAAGACCTGTCGCGTTTCACCTCGCCTGCTACCCAAGAAGGCCGCGCCTACTGGAATAAACTCTACGCGAAAGCGGAAGCGTTGTTCGGCAACCAGCCGGTCTCTATTCCCACCGTGACCAGACCGTGGATCGTGCCGGCAGAAGTTATTATCAAGGAATACCAGGGCCGGGCGTATGTTTATAAAGCCACGATGAAAGTCATGCTGGAGCAGGATCACCTGCCGGCCGCCGGTTATCAGTTTGACGATCCCCGGCTCAAACAGCTTAACGATTATTCTTCGGATCTGGTGCGACGGCTGATCATTCCCCGCTTGACCAGGGAAGTGAATTCATCCCGGCGTTATGCCGAATTGCGGCAGGTGTTTTATTCTCTAGTGCTGGCGCAGTGGTTCAAGCTGCGCGTCGCCGTAAAAAAGCACATACCCGGGCAGACAACGGCCGGGCCGTTGGACGATTTGATCAAATCTGTGGATAGCCGCGACCTGACCGGGCTGATGTCGGGTAAAGCGTGGTCGAAAGAAGCTTACTTCAAGCAATACCAGTCTTCATTCCAGAAAGGCGAATACGATATCCAGGAAGCGGCAAGCAGCGCGCAGGGAATGGTGATCCGCAGGTATTTCAGCGGCGGCGAGACTTTCGCGGCAATAGCCGAGAATGCCGCGATCGGCGCCGGGAGCCCAACCGGCACAGCAGGCGTGATGACGATTATCACCGACCAGGGGAACTTGCTGGCGCGAGAGGAATTGCTGGCAGCCGGCGCCGGAGTGGAAGCGGAATTTATCCCCGATCCGGACGGCGGCAAAGTGATCCGGTTAGCGAAGGAACGACCGCTGGTTGACAAAGTAGACTTTGTTTACGGCGCCATGGTCGGCATTACATTTGCCGGGCTAATGGCCTGGACCGGCGTTTCTCTTTTGAATTCCGCTCTGCTGGGTGTAGTTTTCGGAGCGCTCGGCGTGGTGTACAGCGCGCTGGGAAGTTATAATAACCGGGTAGATCAAAATCTCTCGTATCCGGTAACAACCCGCCTGGGTCAGAATTCGGCGCTCCAGAAGGTGTTTTCTCCTCGAGTCATGGTGGTTTTGACGGGAGCTTCTGTTCTGGCTTCAGCGGTTTTGTATGCGATTCACAGCGTTTATCTGGTTCCGGCGATACTGCTAAGCCTATTCTTAACATCCAATGTTCTGCGGTTTGCAGTGCACGGTTCTTTTGAAAGTATGCTCATCCTTTCGGCCGGCCACCGGTACGAAAATTCATTTATGGCTGCGGGATCAGCCGCTGTCGCCGTTTATTCCCAGCTGTTTATAACCAATCCAACCTGGCTGGTCTGGTCTTTTGCGTTGCTGTCAGGATTCTACGCCTTAGAAGCGTTGCTGGGATTCCTTTACCGCCATCAGCCGGAAGTGAAAGCGTTGAATCAAGATAATGAATTACCGGATGGCGGCCGCTTGCAGAAGACGAAAGAGGATGCTGCGGATCGTCAATTGACGGACAGCGTTGCGCGACTGTACAACCAGTTATACAATATTAAATTAGACAAACTTAACAAAGAAGTAGCGCTCAAATTATTGGCGACACCCCAGATACAGGCGGTGCTGGAAACCGTGCAGGCCGGCGGAATGATCGTCAGGCCGCAAAGTTCGCCGTTGACTACCGCTGCGGAAAAGGCGGCGGCTGCGGCTATTGTCCCCTTACTCGTGGCGGGAGCAGCCGGGTTGGGAAATCTCGCGCAAGACCTGGTTAAAGATCATCAAAGCATAGCGGATTCCGTCGGTTCGATTTTGAGTTCGACGACTGTGCACGATGTGATGTCTATTTCCCTTTTTGCGGCTTCCGCCGCTCCCACCCAGAATCTTCCTTTCGCAGCCGATATCGCCGCGGAAAACGCCCAATCGTTATATTCGCTGCCCGCGCCGTTGATCAAGGTGCCGGAGCAGATGCCGGTTGCCGGATACGGACTGGACCAGGAGATCTACATATCGTTTCCCACTCCGGAACTGAAACTGGGGAAGATGGACTCTTCGATCAAGGATGCGCGGTATTATGTTATCGATGAACAGGGAGTAGTGTATCCCGGCAAGGATGGAAGCGGCGCTACCGGCGCGAAACTCTCATTTATGGGCGAAGATTCATTCGCCCGGGAATATGTCTATCTTGCCCGCACGCAGATCGCTGATCCGGGCGTTTATTACCTGGTCCTGGAACTTCCTTCGGGCCAGTTGCTCAAATCAGGTTCATTCCGCGTGGTCGAGGACCCGTTCCAGGACGCAGCCGGGATGCTTATTTCTTCCTACGGTTATACCAGCACCAAGAATTTAAAAGATTTTCCCCGCGCGGTCAAAATCGTCGATAAGAATAAGAACACGATCAAGACTATCGACGCCATGCCGCATACGATGATTCCGGAAGCCAGCTCTATCGTGTCCATGTGGTACATGACCATGATGTATAACGTCTGGAGCGGTTTCGTGCAGAAAGATAGCGTGTTCAGCCCGGCGCATAAAGAACAGTTACAGCAGTTGATCATGGATCAGACCCCCTGGATGCTGGCGATGCAGGCGCAGGAAGGTTCATACGCCGGCGCGGTGTACCGCGACGAGGCGGATGAAAGCTGGAGCAAGGATATCCAGTACGATTATACCAAACACGATAGGGTGATCCAGGATCTGGACGAAAACAATTATTCTACCGCGGTCACCGGTCAGTATGCCGCGGCCATGTGCGTTGCCGCGGATGTCTACGCCCAGCATGGTGATAAAGATATGGCGGTCAAGAGCTCCGAAGCGGCAGTCAAGGCCTGGCTATTCCTGGTCAAACACCGGGAAGTCGGCGCGTACGCGCTGCACGGTCCGGAAGACGGCATCGACATGGACGAGCGTATCCTGGCGGCTACCGAACTGCTCAAGCTGTCCTATGATTATCCCGATATATATGCTCAAGCCGCCGGTTCAGAGGCAAACGCCCAACCGAAGTTCCTTGCCGACTATATTACCAATAATATGCCCAGTCTGCATCAATGGATCGTTTTTGAAGGGGACCGTCACGATAATATCGCCGCGACGCAACTGGCGTTCATGTCCGACGGGCTGGTCGGGAAATACGGACTGCAGGGTGCGCGTTCCACGGCGCAGAGCCATATGATCACTATCGGCAACCGGCTGCTGGAATTGTCCCGGCAGAATCCCTATCATCTGGGCGGGTTGAATGATGAACACGATTTTTATGCCTGGGGTTCTTCCAGGAATAAGCTGGATAAAACCCGCTGGTTGCTGGTTATCGATGAACTGGCGTTCCGGAATGATAAAGCGAATTATGACGGCAGGTACCTGAATGCCGCGTACGATCTCTGGAGCTCGGTGGTCGAAGGACGGAATATCTATGGCCGTTCATTTATGATGGGGTATTCCGAGACTTCCCCGCGCAATCCGCACGATATGCTTTTCTACACCGGGCGCTTGAGCCTGGATCAGATGAAAGGAAGGATAGTGGATGGTCCGTCCATTGCCCGGGATGACAAGAGTATCCCCGGCCTGTATGACATTTACGAGGATATTGCCGTAGGCAATAAGCCCTGGGTGGTTAATGAGCCGACTTTTCAGGAGATGTACAGCGCGGCTGTTTTTGCGGATACGATCGACGGGGTCATGGAAAAGCACCGTCCGTATTTTAAAGCCGCCGGCGCAGATGAATACCCGATAGTCGGGCCTTCTTCCATCACGCAAGAAAGCGAGCAGCCGGTGGGAGCGGAGCCTACCAGAGCCCCGGGTTTCACCTGGATCGGGACCGCGGTTGCCGCGGCGCTTGCGTTTTTCGCCTTTAAGCGCCAGACGGCGCAGCCTGCCGGTAGCGGGCAGCCAACAGCAACGGAAGAGGTTGCCTCGGCGCAGGAGTCGCTCGACGGCGGGAGGGACGCCGCAAACGGCGAAAAACCTTTGACCCTGCGCAAAAAATGGAATCTGACGGTCAAGGCCTCGAAAAGCGCTGCTGTTGCGGACGCGCAGGTCAAAGATGAGCTGAATGCAGCCGCGCGCGAAGATCTCGGGCTGGCAGCTGCGGGAATACGCGCAACCAGGGAATTCAACAACACCGCGCCGATCATGAGCGGGGCCCGCATCGCGGATGACGGGTATTATATCAGCGCAACCAGGACCGACGAGAACCGGCGGCCCCTGGTGATCAGCGGCCGGGCTTTCTGGCAAATGCCTTTTACTGACCGCGTATCGGCGATGCGGGATCTGCAATTGCGCGATCCTGATGCGGTATTGCAGGCGATCGAGCGCAACCAACGGCAGAATGAAAGCGGAAAACAGGGGCAAGACGGCGGCAGGGATCAGAAGATCAAGAACCTGGAAGCGACGATTGTCGCGCTGAACCAGCGTAAAGATATCCTTAACCGGAGGATCGCGGAGGCTGCGGAGAAAGATAAGCCGGAGATCGAGAAAGACCTCGCCGAGCTGGAAGCGTACCTCAAGGATGTCGAGCGTGATTTGGAAGAATTGAGGAACACCCCGCCGCAGAGCTGGGATAACGGCAGGATCGCCAAAGGCGAAGAATATCGTATCAAAGGGGATTCCGTTTATTTTGAGCGCGTCTACGGTACCCCGAATCCGGTGATCATTATCGACGGGCCGCATCAGGAAATACTGGGAAGATGGTATGTCGCCGGTCCCAAAACGATGATGGAGCACATGTATGTATACAGAAAGAAAACCGAGCGGCTGCCGGAGGACGATCCCCAGGAGCCGGAGGTTTTTATCGGCACGATATTCCATAAAGGCCATCGCAGCCAGGAGATGGTGCATAAGAGCGAGCTGGAAACATATGATCCTGACGGCGGCAAATCGGCCGCGGCTGGCCGGGTGCAGAAGCTCGCCTTGAAAATGAAGAGCTTCCTGGAAAGCGAGTTTACCGGTTTTATCGATTATTTCTGCTCGGTTTTTCCCCGCACGCCTCGCGGCGAGATGACCAGCGTCGTCAAATTGAGCGAGCACATACTGTCCACCTTCTTTTATGAGGTGGGCGAAAGGCTGGAAACTGATTTTAACGTGGTGAAAGCCGAATATGACGGCATCGGGCGCTGGAAGATCTATAACGGCGACAGCGACGTATTCGTGGCTGATTTCGGGACGGACGGGTCCGAGCGTATCAACGTGTACGTGGATACCGCGGGCGCAGTCCAGGACGGCGGGGAAAAACGAATGGCTATCGCCGGCTGGTTTGCCCGGTCGTATGAGGGAGTGACGGTCGAGCAGATAGTTTCGCTGCGCGAATATTTCAGGAGCCGGGAATGGTGGGATTATTTCGCCGATTATGCCGAGAAGGCGTCTGCTTCGACGTCGGGCCGGCTGCGCATCCTCCTGGGAGCGTCCGGACTTGAAGAGAACCGTTCGGCAGCGCGCAAATATGAGTTGACCAGAACGATGCTGCAACGCATTAAAACCGGAGCAGGCTGGGAATCGGTGGCGATCGACGAGAAGACCGTTGCGGCAATGGTCAGCGAGATTGTCATCGCGTTTGCCGAGAAATCCGGAGAGCAGGGGTATTTCGACCGCTATGGGGCCCGGTTGAATGCGATCAAAAAACAGGCTGACTGGCTGCAGAAAAAATTCGTTGGCGGTCCCATTCAGATCCCTTCCGGGGCATATATCGATATCGCCGCGGCTTTGAACGGGCGCCAGGACGAGTCCGCATTCAAGAGGATCAAAGACTTGATGAAGTTGCTGGAAGATGGCCGGACGGCAGGATCGATCCTGGGCGGGCATGATGCGGAGCGGGAATCGTTGAAAGTGCTGTTTTTCTCCGCTATGGCCTGTATGGAGTTCGGGCATTACCGCATGGCTGAAACGATCACGGACTTCCTGCTGAAGATGCATCATCTGGGCGCTCGCTGGACCGTATACGGTCCGGAGCATCCTGAAGACGGCGATTCGATTTACGGATTCAAGAAACTCGCGGAAACCGCAGGAAGGCTGGGACAGTGGCAGCTGGTAGGCAGAATGATGTACAGCCTTAAGGGCGAAGATGAAAATCCTTCGCGCTGGGGCGTGTTGCCGGCAGTCCAGGTTTTGCTGGCGGCAAACCGGGCTCTGGGGCCGGATTCCAAGTTAGAATCCGTGCGGGACCTGCGGGAAGAGATTATGAAATTGCAGTTTGCGACGAATGCCCGCGATCGGCTGCTTTGCAGCATGATCCTGGAGCAGGGGGTGATCGCGCTGACCCAGGAAGAGAGCGCGGCAGTGCAGGATGCGCTGGCTGTCTGGATCCGCCAGGCGGATAACGACAAGGATGTGCGCAATGAGGCGGCGCGGGCGTTAGGCGAGGTGGTGGCGCAGCGGCTGGAACAGGGCTATCCCGTTGACCTGCAGGCTGTGCTCGATCTGTTCACGCAAACCGTTGCCGGGATAGAAGAGAAAAGGCAGTTCTGGTTTGTCCAGGAAGGGGTGTTGCTGGCGCTGAGGGATATCGCGGTCAGTTTCATGAAGAGCGGGGCAGCGGATCCGCGATTCTTGCCGCAGGTCGTTGACCTGGCCGCCGGATATCAGAAGTACTCGTATGATGAGCAGAAAAGGGAATACGGGTTCACCGCTATATTCCTGCGGACGAACTGGCTGCTGGTTACCATTGCCCTGGGTATGGGAGAGAAGGATCGGGAATTGCTGCGGCGCATCGACAGCAAGCTCGGCGGCGCGCAGTGGCACGAGCTTTTACATGATTCTTTTTACCATCTTGCCAAGCATAAGGTGCCCGGCAAAGAAGTTTATATCACTGATACCGCAGGCCGTTACTGGTATGGCGACCGCGGGATTCAGAAAATCGTGTCGTACGTGAAGCTGGGAGCGAAAATGCTGGGCGGCGACGCGATGCAAGGGAAGCTGCGTGCTCTGGAGACGACGGTGGGCGAGTTCCTGCATTATGAAAAACCGTATTATACCAGCGGATCCGAGCATGAGATTATAGATTTGAGCGGGCTTAAGCATTCTGCGGCAGTGGCCGTGCATAACGCTCCTGCGGCAGTCGACGGTCCGGATGGCGGCCAGACAGCCGGTATTTCCGGATTGCGGGAGCAGGTCGCGGTTATTGACCGCATCTTCCAGGTGACGAGCGAGTTAGAGATTCTGAAGCATGACTATAACTCGAATATACCCTGGGAAAGCTTTAATTTGCGCAGGCAATTAGTCCTGTTGATCCAGGAAATCCGGGATGATGACGTTTTCCTGTCTCTGCCCGAGCTAGTGGCTGCTCGCGGGATAGAGAAGGATGATTATCTGATCGGCGGACAGCCGGCATTCAATAAATGGTGGGCGAATTTCAGCGGCAGAGAGGCTTTGCGTTTGTTCGCCGATATTCGGCACCCCGGGATGGAGATCTCATTTTACCATCTGCGGTCCCTGAAGGATTACCGCGCGGCTTTGCAGAAGCGGATCGCGCAGCAGGAGCAATGGGGTAAACAATGGCAGGAGGCGTTGTGGACATTAGGCCTGGCCCGGGTGCGCGGGGAAGTCGACGGCGTGGCGATCGCGCAGCGGGAATTGGAAGCAGTGGCGAAGAAAATTACGGGCAGCCGCGAATTCTTAGAAACCGTTAAAACGCCTCTACAGGAATTGCTTCCGGAGAGAATGTATATCAGCTCGACCTTGAAGAATGACAACGGCGACCCGGTAGTTGTGCTGGGGAGGGATTTGTCTCCTAAGGAAGAGCTTACGCTGGAAGAGTATAAGGATTACAGCAGAGAAATCGCGAGTATGGAATTGCGCGACGCAGTAGCCGTGTTGCAGGCTCTGGGGCAGATCGAGAAACCGCTGGCTCAAGGCGATGCGTTGGATGGCGGGCTGAAGGACGCAGCGGTGGATGATGTTCAACCTGCGGCGCCGGAAGATCTCGGCGGCGTGGATTTCCGGATGATCCCTGTGGTGGCCGGGCAGCCGGCTGCGGTTGCAGGCTCTGGAGTAGCGGCTGAAGCGGTTGCCGGGGCTGTGGCGCAGGTAAACGTGCGGGAACTGGATCAGCAGTGGCAGGCGATCCAGGCCAGAGCGCAGTCCGGCGAGATGCCGTACGCAGAAATGCGTTCCTATATTAAGGCTTGCGGCGGAAACAAAGACGCCTGTGAGAGTCTTAAACGCGCTTCAAGCTGGATCATGGAAGTATTGAAGATGGAAGAGGACGCTGCTGTGGTCACTGCGCCGGCAATGAAGGAAATTCTGGCTATTTTATAAGTCCGGGATTTAGCTTGATTTGAAGCGGGAATATGCGAGAATATGAGCATGAAGAAAAACGATGAGCACTTCATGCTTCTGGCGATCAAAGAAGCGCGCAAGAATCTGAAGACCATGGAAGGTGGGCCGTTCGGCGCCTGCATTGTGAAACGCGGCCGGGTGCTGGCTGTGGCGCGCAACACCGTGCTCAAGAACGACGCAACCTGCCATGCCGAGATCAACGCTATCCGCAAAGCTTCAAAGCTGGCCGGTTCGTTCGATTTATCAAATTGCGTGATGTACACCACCACCGAACCCTGCCCGATGTGCTTTGCCGCGATTCATTGGGCCAGGATCGGCAAGATCGTGTACGGCACGAATATCGCCGATGCCAGTAAGATTGGCTTCAACGAATTCAAAGTCTCCAGCGCCAGGTTGAAGTCGCTGGGCAAAAGCTCGATCTGCCTCAAGCGCAGTTCCCTCCTCAAAGAATGCCGTCAGCTTTTCTCCGACTGGCACCGCCTCCCCCACAAACAACTCTATTAGCAGACGCTTTCCCCATCTTTAAATGCGGCAATAGGTTGCAATGATATTATTACCGGCTTAAGAATTGGCGTATATAGAATATTATTGTAATGCATTGTGCCGCATTGGGATGAGGAAAGCGTCTGCTGTTTTGAAAGCGGTTTCAATAATATTGATATTTCGTCTTGTAATCAGTCCAGTAATCCGTATACTTGTTAGTACAATCAGGAGTTAGTTAGTCAATTAAGAATTACGCCACGGTTCTTAATCGATCTCTATTGCGCAAGCAAAGAGTCTTTTAAAAACCGGGTTTTTTTTAAAACACAATGTTGTGGGGGAGGGGAGACAAAGAGAAGGAGTCTCCCATGTTCAAATTAGTAAAACGCATTGTCGCATTCGCAGTAGTTTTCTGTCTGGTTCTTGAACAATCAGGTTTCGCTCAAGTCGCTCCGCAATTCAACATTCCGACATACATCAACGGCTATGTCGCCCCGGACAAATTCCGCCCGGTGCAGTTGCGCAGCATCAGCTTTGACCAGAAAAGCCAGGATTTCAACCTGCTTCTGGACAAAGGCGATGCGCGCAAGATCAAGCCGCAGCAGGTCCAACTAACCACTAAAGAACTGGTTTCCTATTTCAATATAGGGATCGCTCTGCCGAATTCCACTTTCTGGGTTAATTTGCGCCCGGATGCCAAAGATCAGGTTATCGACCCCTGGCTGGAGAGAACCGAAGTCGGCCGTATTCTGCTTGCTGCCGATCTGCAGCTGAAGAAAGACATGGCTGCTTTTACTTCCCCCAAGACCAAAGAGGGGAAGAATTACTGGAACAAACTTTATTCCAAAGCCGAAGAGATCTTCGGCCGTCAGGACATTACCATTCCCACCATCACCCGCCCCTGGATTGTTCCGGGCGAGATCCTGGTGCGCGAAACTCCTGCCAGCGCTTACATTTTTAAAGCCACTTTGAAAGTCATGCTGGAGCAGGATTGGCTTCCCAACAACGCGTTGTTCCAGTCCAACGATCCCAAGATCAAGCAGCTCAACGAATATTCTTCCGCGATCATCCGTAAAGAGATCCTTCCGAAACTTACCCGCGAAGTCAACTCGTCGAAAAAGTATGCCGCATTGCGCCAGGTGTATTATTCTCTGGTTCTGGCGCAGTGGTTCAAGGAGAAATACCGCGGCCAGGAAGGCAGCGCCGCATCAAAGATCGACCAGCGCGACCTGACCGGCTTGACCAGCGCCAAAGCCTGGTCCAGGGACACGTATTTCAATGATTACAAGAGATCATTCGAGAAGGGCGAATACAATATCAGCGAGACTGTTTCAACTCCCACGGGCATGATTATCCGCCAGTACTTCAGCGGCGGCATCAGGTTTGCCGATATAGATCCGTCAGCTTTCACATTGAAGGCCGGCGGCGCGCAGAATTACGAAGCGATCTCCCGTCCGACCGTAGAAATTCCTGCCGGCACCCGCTTCGAAGAAGGTTTGATCAAAGTGAAGCCGGACGGCAGGATTATTGATGATGGGCTCGAAGCTGAACTCGCACTTGCCGTGTCGAAGATGCCTCTGAAAGCCGGCGGCGCAGCTTTGCCCAGAGACCGGGTCGCCGAAGAATTTAAGGCTCCCCCACAGGATGAGAAGGGGCCGGACGGCGGGAAAGCAGATGCGGAGAATCAGCAGATTTTCGAGAAGTTCAACGAGATCAAGCCTGAAGCGCAGTCATATTCAGCGAATCAAGTATACAAAACCGTATTTGAATTGCAGGAGAGAGGATTGAACAGCGCGCGCAGCCTCACTGCCTTAAAAACATTGTTCGACGAAGCTCGGAAACAATCGGCGCTTGGAATGGGTCAGGCTACGATGATTCTTGGGGTGGGCGCTTTCCTTTCTATAAGCGGTACTCTGATAGCAGGGGTACCCATGTTTCTGATAGGCGGTTTTTTATTATTTTTATCGGCTAAAAGGTATCTGGTATTGAATACCTTTGTCCGCGAAATAGGGACGCAATTGACCATTGATCCAATCCTGGCCAAGAATTCGCGGCCGTTCGGCGAGGTGATCAAGGAGTTGAGAAGTATTCCCGGAAAGGAATTGAACCGCGGTACGGTCAGAGAAGTCTTGTCCAGGAACAAGATGTTGAATCGGACGGATATCGATTTGTTGATGTATATCATGGGCACGAGGACTTCCCCGATAACCAGCATTTTTGGGTTCAGCTTTGTTGCCTTTCCGGCTTTAATGACTATGGGATTATTGGGCGTCTCTGCGGCGGTGATGGTGGGTGTCTCTGTCGGGATCGCTGCAGTCTTTCTTGCAGCCAGGTATGTTCACCACAAAATAAATCAAAAATTGCCTGATATCATGAGCATGCTCAAAGAGGAGTATTATTTTGCTCCCAATCAGGCTGCTGAAGAGGAGGAGAAGGAAGCCCGGCTGACTGTTGTTTCGGCGCAGAGAGCTAAGTTTGTGTCTGACTACTTGGCTAGCGTATCGCACTTGGACGTGCATAGGGATAGTCTAAGCTCTTATGGAAAGCAGATCGAAAAACAGATACAGGCAATCGTTAAAGTTTTGACTGAGCATGAACTAAATGAAGATGAATTTAATAGTGCTGCTCAAATTGTGAGTACTTGCGCTCATCGGGTTAGGGATTCATCAAACAAGGTCGCTTCGGCAGAGAAGATGCTGCGTGAGGAAGGACTTTTTGAAACGCAAGCCAGTGCAAAGAAAGCCAAGGCTATTCTTGCGGGAATGGAAATCATGGCGTCCCTCGCTAATGACAGAAATATTTATACTCTGGTGGGACGATATCTTGGATTTATCGCTTATGCAGATCCTAAATATTTTAAACTTGATCCGCTTGATTTAGAAGGGTCAGCACAGTTGACGCTGCAAGAGACAAGCGCCATTCTTAACCGCGAGTCGTTCACACTGCCTAAACAGTTTATGTCTCCGCTGCTTGAATCGAACAAAGTCAACGTGATCGACGAACTGGAGAGGGTGCTGACCGCAAAAGGGATCAAGAACCCGGTTATCTCGGTGAAAAGAGCCCAGGAGTACGCCGGCCAGGATCAAACGATCGATTGGTCGAAGCTTAAGAAAAACGACAATATATATATCAACGTGTATACGGATGAGGATGTGAACGCCGACACGCGGCAGGAAATCCGTTTTGAATTGCTTAAGGCACTGAAAAATCTGGGCGTCCTGACCATGAGCGGGTACAGGTGGATGCAGGCGGAGCTCAACGGTGGAGAAGTTTACGACACTGCAGTGATAGTCGATCGCGACAAAAACGACATCGGGCTGTGGCTGATCATTGTGGGAAAAGACGGCCTTGACCCCAACGGCCAGCACAAGGGCAATGAGCGGGTGATTCCTGCTGCCGACGACGTGTTCCTGGTCGGCTCGCCGGACGGCGGCAATCGCAAAAGCAAAGAAGTATACCGGAGTCTTTTTGATTTTCTAACCGTTACTCACTCCGGACGTTTTCTGGTTGGTTCGACCCTTATGAGCCTATCGATGATCACTGATCCGACAAATACTCTCGCGCACTATGCGATGGGCAGTATCGTGGGCGGCCTCGCATATGACGCATTGATATGGATGGCGACTAAAATAGTAAGTAAGGAAATAGTGCGTCAGATTACCGACTATTTGGTGTTGACTTTCCCGGGACGGATGATCCTTGGCTCATTCTTGGCCGGTAATATGATGATCGCTAACCCGAATATTAGCTTGGCTCAATATGCGATGGGAATTGTCCTGGGTGGGGTTGTATTTACCGGATTGTTGGGGGTAACAGACAAAATAATAGATAATTATGCGCCGGAAACCTCGCTGAGGAATGACGGAATGGAAACCGGAGACGGCGGGAATTTGAAGGATAAGCTTTCGGATTCTCAACTCGCAGATCTGAAAGATAAAGCGATCAAGTATTCGGCGGCCGTTTCTACGGCGACGATTATAGTGCTTGGCGCGGCGCTTATGCCGTTTGGATTCGCTTTGGCTTTCGCAGCGGCAATGGGCGCGGGTGTGATCGCGATCGTACTAAGCAATAAAATGTACCGGTTTTTCCTTGACCGCCTGGTCAAAAAAGCCGGCTTGCCTTCCGTCCAGGAGTTGCAATCGGGATTGCGGACAGGGCTGTCAATGGAGAATTTCGGATTGGCCGTCCAGGCTAAACTGGTTGAGCCTTTCAAGGGGCAAAAGATCACTGTCGTTTTCAAGGACGGCGTCGAGTGGGATTGTAAATTCGAATATTTGAACAACGATTATTTTCCGTTCTGGCTGTATGTCAAGGATCTTGACAGCGACGAGTTCGCGCCGATCTATAAAGATACTATTCAGTCAATACGGCTGATGGGCGATACTATTGAAGATGCGTGGACTTCGATTCCCCAACTGACTTTAGATGCAGCGAAAAGCACCGAGCCGGTGGAGTTCAAGGTGTTCGGTAAGCCGGATATGGTCTCGGAAGATGATATCAGCAAACCGCTGTCCTGGGCTAAGGAGGACAGCGCGGTTGAATTTGCCAAATTCGGTAAAGGCAGAGAGAATGCGAGCAAGCCGGCGAATCTGAAAGGCAAAACGTTTACGGTCAAAGAAACCAACTATTTTCACGAAGTAGCCCAGGATGTGCAGATAACAATTCAAGGAACGTTCGAAGAAGTCTTTGGAATGGGCGTTAAGGACGCGCTTTTCAGTTCGAGTGTTAATCAAGAAGCAAGTATGCTGGCGGCAATATATATGGATCGCGCCAACCAGCTGGGTTTACCCAAGAATAATCTCGAAGGGCAGGTATACTACGGAAGTGTGGGAAACACAGGCGAAGTCGTGCATGTTTCGGAGCTCAATGACGGCGGCAAGCATGATTGGGAATCTCCGTATTATTTTCGCGAGTTGCCGGATTTGTTGACCGGTAAGTATGCCTGGGAGCTCTCGTTGTGGGAAGGAAGGGCGGTTAAGCCTAATCTCCAGACGATACGGGTGAAGGATAAAGATGCGGATATTGAGCAGCATATCCGTTATCTGGCCTGGACCAACGGTTTGAATGTATATTTCCCGTCTGATAAAGAAGAAATTATAAAGAGCATTGCGGTTAAACACGGGGATCTGGCGTTGCAGGATTTAACGTTGGACATCCTTAAAGCAGCTGAATTCGGGTTGATCTTCGACGCTAAGAGCGAGGTGCAGAAATTCGCCGGCCGGATCGAAGAGGCCGTCGAATTTACCGCCGATCAGCGTGCCGAATTGAAAGGAATCAAGAACCAGAAGGCGCTTATCAATTTCGTAGACGAGCTTATTCAGACTTTGCAGGATGAATTGGATCTCACGATTCAGCACAAACAGCAACTGTTATTGTCGGCCCAGGAGAATAAGCGTATTGCCGATAGTATTGAAGCTGCTTGGCGTGGCGAAAGACCGTCTGATAAACAGGTTAAAGAGTGGGCGCCCTATATTCATCAGCGAAACGATCAGTTGGAGCAGGTGAGAACGTTTGAACCGCGTATAGCTACGCTCAATGAAAATATTAAAAACCTCAATCGTTTCGCCAGGGATCTGGAGACCGTTCGCTTACCCGTGCAGCCTGAAGCCGTAGCCGACGGCGGCAGCGCTAAGGTCGTGAGGGAATTGATACCCCAGATGGAAAGAGGCCTGCGGATTATTCAGTTCATCGCTCAAGGAGATGGACAAGCGTCGTCACACTACGCAGGCATCACCAGGATGTTCCGCGATGATATCAAGCTGATCGAGAATAATTACGATGCTTTTGTGGGAGATATCGCAGACGACAGAGTTCTTGATCTGGCAATCAGACGACTGTCTGATAATGCGGACTATGCGTTGCGCACTACCAATAAAACGATAATCGAGAATTTAAAAAAGCAGAATTCGAAGACTTATTTTAGATATTTAAGCATTGACGATATTAGAGCGGCTGATGAAGGCACGATAGGCGATGTGCAGAAAGAAGCCAGGGAGTTTGCAGTATTTCTCCGGGATGTTGCCTCGGGGAAGTCCAAGGTGGAAGTGACTCCCGAACTTAAAATGGGCCTCTCGGAGTTTGCCGATCTGTATACCCGGATGGGGCCGGTTGAACCAGAGTTTGCTTTTATGGGTATAGGTTTGATTGCCTGGAGCCATTGGAGGACAGATTACACCTGGGGCGCTTTTTCCCTGGTCACGCGAGCCTGTGAAAAGACCGCAGTGGATAGTAATCTAGATGAAGCCATGTCGATGGTCAGGATAATAGGCAGTAATAACGAAAATGAAGCAGCCAAAGAAGCTGCAGTTGCTGCTTTATTCACGATTTTAGCTTCGGCGATTGAACAGGACGCGGACGTTTTTGACGGAGGAACGAAGGTCCAGGATGTCGAGATCAGATTCTATAATCAGGAGCTTAATCAGCGCAATGCAACATTAGGAGAATTTCACGATAAGCTTAATATCGTTAACATCTTAAAGGACTACAGCGGTGATATTGAAATAGTTATGTACGCGATGCTGGATGTTCTGCAGAACAAGTCTACGGGGTTGCGCAGGGCAGCGATCCAGAAGCTGACTGAAGTCGGCAATGTTGATGTTCTGCGGGCGGTGATTGCGGCGATGCAGGTGAGACAGGGAGAGACCTACAGGGCGGATCCCAGAGCGGAAAGAACGCGCATTACCGCGATCCGGGCTGTGGCTGATCTGTTCCGGTTCGAGCCTGTGGCGGCTGTTCAGAGCCTGGCGGCGATCTTGAGTAAAGGCGCTATCGCGTCTCTCGAAGTCAAGCGGGAAGCGATCTGGGCGTTAAAACGGATCAACACGCAGTACGCCAGAGATGTTCTGCATGATGTTCTGAATAATAATTACAACGAAAATGACCAGGAGTCCATGGCAGTGCGCAAGCAGGCCGAACTGGCCCTGGCTGAACTTGACGAGATCAATGGCGAGGTCTCTGACGGCGGGTTGACCAAAGAGCGGCGGGTCCAAATGGCAAGGTTCCAGGAGCTCACCAAGCAGTTCAATGCTTATGGAAAGATGGATTTCGAAGAAAAGATTGAAATTATTCAGCAACTCGGTAAATTGGGTTATCTCCCGGCAGCTGATTTCATCATCGCGAACTTTGATCGCAGCTCGCAGGGGGAAACAGCTATTGCTGCGGAAGCGCTAACGATGATCGCCGTAGCAAACAATGATTATTCCATTCTTGAAAAGGCAGTTGTTTATGAAGGGTTAATGAATAACATTGCTTTTCTGACAGGTTTGCGCGAAACGTTGAAAGCCGTGAATCCGGCTGTTATCGATTCTTTAGCATTGAATTCAAGCATAGCGCTGACTAGATTCGCCAGCAAGAATAGTACGATATCCGATTTGACCGAGACGGTTAATGATATGGTTACTTTGGTGAAAGCTAACGACCAACGGAAAGCTGAAATGATCACAGCTTTGTTGTTGGGTTCAAAATCGGCCGCCCACGTTTCTTTAAGGGAAACCATAGTGCGGGCTTTGGGAACGATATTCAGAAGTGAAAAGTCGATCAATGGTCCGGCGTTGTCAACGTTCTACCAGTTGATCAATGATCCGGATGAGGCGCGGGATGCGCAGAGAATCCGCGAGGCGGTTGCTGAAGAACTGGTAAGATTGATCAACGCGGGCATAGTGGAAGACGATGCATTCTTTGCCGAATCCAACAATCCTCTTGAGACCAATGCAGCGCTCAAGGCCTTCGCGGATGCGCTGGCGCATGACCTGAAGATCGATCGATTCAAGGCCGAAATCGTTGAGGAAATGAAAGAGGGGTCAAACGGCACGGTCGATTTGAGGGAAGTAAGACAATTTGTAGAAAGCAGGGACAGCGCGGGATTGAAGATTTTCTTCACACAGATGATTAAGAATATAGACGGCGCCCTTGATGATGCAAATAAGAAAACTGAAAAACTGCGGGCGAATTATCGGTCTTTGCGAAACATGCCGATGTATGGCAGTATGTCGCTCGCGAACAGGACTGCGGGCCAGATGCGAAACATCAGAGAGGAAATCGACGTCATAGAAAATAGCAGCAGTAATTACGAAGCAGTGCAAGCTGTGTACCGTAATGCTATTGCCAGATTGGACCTGGACGACCTCGACGGCGGAAAAGATCCGCTGGTTAACGAAAATATCTCGATCAAGCTTCGCACGTTAGTCGGCGAGCCTCTCATTGCCGAAATTGAAGATATGAATTATATGCTGGAAAACAAACAGTATGCGCAGTATCTGGCAAATCTGATGGAAGGGATCGAAAATAAAGATCCTTTTGCCAGAGAATATGTGAAGAATAAGATCATTTTCACCATCGGGATGCTCCGTCTGTTCATTGACATCGAGGCCGACGGGGCATTGAAACAGCGTATCGACGCCGTGACCGGACTTGACGAGTTTGCCTCAAGCGAACCCGCCAGAGTGACCTTAGGTTTGATCAATAGCAGGATAATCAGAACAGACAGTCAGGACGTCAGCCGTAAAATCGTCCAGGAGAAGCTTGGTCTCACTTTGTACGTGCCGATGCTTTTGACCCGTTTCAGCAGAGAGCAGGATTATATTCCTGAATCGGGCGAAGTAAAGAGAGTTTCTGAAGCGATAACAGCGTTGGGTAAAATTGCCCCGTTCAGCATCAAAGCTCAAGTCGCTTTGCTGCTGGTGATGGATCAGGCCGGGATAAAAACGAAAAATAATGTTCAGGAAATTGCGGAACTTCTTTGGGACTATAACGATAACGGGAAGGATATTCTCAAAGCCAGAGCTCTCTGGCGTATACTCGAAGACGGCCGGTATGATCTTGACGAGACGGCCGAAGCTTTAGTGCATATCGCAAAGGCGGAAGAGAAGATAATCGCCGAAAGAGGATTGGAAGCGGCCGGAGACCAGCCTTTTGTGTATGCGCTGATCGAAGAAAATATCGACAAGTTGAATGAACCTGCTAAAAAGGTTTTGTTCAATGAGTTGGGAGAAAATGACGGCGGCAGATTTACGGCGATCATTGAAAAGCTTAAATCGCTGCTGAAATCCGGCCCGGCGCAGGCAGTAGCGGACGCTGCCGCTGCCAAGAAGACGCCTGATAACACCGGCGGCGTGGATTTCCGGGCTCTGCCGATCCAGTCGCAGGCGGTGATCGGCGCGGTCAATCCGGCGCAGATCCTGCAGTCAATGCCGCAGGCGATGAAGATGCCGCTGGCCGAACTAGACGCCAAATGGTTGAACATTCAGGAGAAAGTGAAATCCGGCTCCATGCCGTACCGGGAGCTGAAAGAATTCGTCGCGGTATGTAATGCCCGCGCAGATGCAACGCAGCAGATGCATACAGCGGTATTGTTCATCAAGCAGATACTGGAAATGGAAGAGGAGCGTGCGCTTCCTACTGCCGGTGAAATGAAGGAAATTATCCAACTGGCAATATCATAAATGGGAGACAGGTGGGCGTTTCCCTTAAGCCTTGTGCGACAAGGGGATAAGGGAGCGCCCACCACTTGAAAATTAGCTTTTTATAGGGTATACTTATTTATATAAAAAGCTGAAAGCGTTTTCAAACACAGGAACAAATTTTCTGTTAGAATTACGCCACGGTTCTAAAAAGATCGCGGCGTTTTTTATTTTCACTTAATTGAAACTTTAAAAAGGAGTAAAAGATGTTCAAGATGATCAATCGCACAATCGCCATCACCCTGGTACTGGCTTTGGTCCTGGAGCAATCCGGTTTTGCCCAGGTCGCGCCGCAGATGCCTGTGCCCGCGTATATCAACGGGTACGTCGCGCCGGATAGATTCCGGCCGGTGCAGTTGCGCAGCCTGCGCTTCGATGAGGTCAAACACGATTTCAATCTCGTGCTGGACAAAGGTGACGCGCGCAAGCTCAAGCCTAAAGAGGTCAAGCTGGCAACCGATGAGCTGATGAAATTCTTCACTATCGGTCTGGCTCTGCCGAATACGTCCTTCTGGGTGAATTTGCGGCCGGATAACGCGGATCAGGTTATCGATCCGTATCTGGCGCAGACTGACGCCGGGCGCATCCTTCTGGCAGCCGACCTGCAGTTGAAGAAGGATATGGCCAGATTCACTTCGCCTAAGACCAGCGAGGGAAGGAATTACTGGAATAAGCTGTATGGAAAAGCCGAAGAGCTGTTCGGCGCTCAGCAAGTCAGCATTCCCACCATTACCCGGCCCTGGATCGTTCCGGGCGAGATACTGGTGCGCGAGAATCAGACCAGCGCGTATATTTTTAAAGCATCGCTGAAAGTCATGCTCGAGCAGGATTGGATCGCCGGCACGCAGTATCAATTCGATGATCCGCGTTTGAAGCAGCTTAACGAATATTCCTCGGCGATCATCCGCGAGGAGATCCTGCCGAAATTGACCCGCGAAGTCAATTCTTCACGCAAGTACGCGGGGTTACGCCAGGTGTATTATGCTTTGATCCTGGCGCAATGGTTCAAGCAGCGTTACGGGGCGCGACCGGGTGGTGCGCAGACGCAGCTGGAAGGCGCGCAAGGGTATATCTCGCGTATCGACAGCCGGAATCTCGAAGGCGTGATTTCTCATAAGGCCTGGTCGAAAGAGCAGTATTACCGCGATTACAAGAAATCGTTTGAGCAGGGCGAATACAATTTAAGCGAAACCGTCAGCACCGGCAGGGGAATGGTTGTGCGGCAGTACTTCAGCGGCGGCGTGAGCCTGCGGGCAGGGCAGAACGCATTGCCCGGCATAGGGCAGGCGAATCCTGCGAGCGCATCGGCCGGAGAGGTCGAAATACTGAAAGATAATCTGATGGAAGTCAGCCGCGACGGCTCTGTGCTCAAGGAAGTTACCGGCGAAGAGGAGACTCCGGACGGCGGCAAAGAAAAGCCGACAATGGACGACCTGAAGGCGCAAGCTAAAACGCTCTCCAGGCTGTATTACCTGTATCCGCTGATTTATTTTGTTCTGCCGGTTGCACTGGTGGTAAGTATGCTGGCTGTGCCGTCATTGGCCACGACTAAAATATTTACGGATTTTATCACAGCCAGCATTCTCGGCTTGTATCCTGGAATGTTCTATTTGATATCGTCAATTTTACATGCGCCTGACCTGGTGGGTGGGTTGAACGCTTATACCGATACCGCCGGTGATTCTTACTCCAGATCCCGCGGTAAGAGTAATTTCTACTGGGCCAAAAACTGGATGATGGCCATAGGCATGATCATAGGTGGATTGTTCATCGCTATAGGCGGAATTTTTGGCGGTTTGTTCACTCACAGCCTGGAAATTGGCCTCGCCGCCACCGCATTTTTTGCCTGGCTGCCGGCTATTTTTACCTATCAGATGGCGAAAACTAACGCGACGGCCGAGCAAGTCCTCAATTCGGAGGCCAGCGACGGGGGGACGATTCGGCAGCGGATGCGCGACCGGGTGCGGCGCGTATTCGAAGCCGCGGATAAGGAATTTGCGCAGGAGTACAATAATTTGCATAACCGGGAAAAATATTTCTATATGAGTTTGTCTGACGAGTACCGGGATAAGATCGAACGCTTGCTTATCGGTGAGCTGGTGACCATGGGTATCATTATCCCGGAAGCGCTGGACCTCTACAAAGAGTTGCTGGCTGATCCCGGGACGAATAAGCGCGACCGGGCGGCATTAACCAAAGTAGTTGATCTTTTGACTCCGCGGGTGTACGGGAAAGTGGATTTCAGCAAGAAAGAAATATCGCGGGAAATGGCCGATCACCTGGGTATGGTGCGCGATTACGGTATTCCGGTTACGGTCATTTTCAAGAACGGCAAGAGGCAGGAAGTGTTTCTGTACAACAGCCATTATGATCACGGGCCGGAATGGTTGAGCAACGGTAAGTTCTATGTGAAGTACGCCGGAGATGAGCACGACAGGATGATGCTGTTGTACTGGAGAGGCAAGCCTTTCAAAGGGGAAACCGACGCGATCGGCGGGGTCGTAGGCATGGAGATCCCGGCGCGCGACGCCGATAACGACGGGGGAACGATCAAAGACCGTATCGATATAATATTCGATGCGGCGGAAGAAGAACTGGACAGGGAATTCGGCACTTTGCATTTCAGCGACCGGGAAATGTATAAATCCATGCGCAAGCATTACAGCGAGGGCAAGGAATTGACCGTGATCCACCGGCTGATCGACCTGGCATTGTATAAACCTGCGGCGGTAGAAGAATATGAGCGGATGCTCAAAAAAGGCGGCATGAGCCAGCGCCAGCAGTTTGTCCTGCAGCAGGCGGTCGAATTGCTGCGGCCGAGGAGTTATTCCGTTCAGGACCTTCTGAATAAGGTCGATACGTTTGCGGAAAAAGATCTGGTCGCTGAAGACATCGGCCTGGTGAGCAGGTACGGCATTCCGGTTACCGTGGTGTTCAAGAACGGCCAGAGAAAAGAAGTAATTCTTTCTAACAGGACCAGCTATACCAACAACGGCTTCTTCGGGAAATATGCCGGAGAAGAGCAGCCGCGCAGCCATATTTTTTATCTGGCCGGTCATGAGCGCAAGTCTACCGGCGCAGTCGGCGGGATTGTGGGCATGGAGATCCCGGCGCGCGAAACGGACAACGACGGCGGACAACTGGCAAGCGAGGTCTCGCTGTATGACCGCTGGGCGATGGCTTTGTGGGACTGGGGCCTGGCCAAAGTGCGCGGTGGCGAGCAGTCGGGCGCGCGGGAGTATCTCCAGCTGCAGCAGGTCGCTGCGCAGATCAAGATGCAGCCGGCATTCAAGCGCACCGCGATCACGCCATACCTCGAATTGATGCCGGAGCGATTGTATATCAGCGGTAGCCAGACTGACGAAGACGGGTTGCCGGTGATCCATCGTGGAAGGGATATTCTGGCCGTTGAGGTGGAACCGCAGGATGTTGCGCAGCGTAGCTCAGAGATCTATGCTATGGAACTGCGCGACGCCATCGAGGTGCTGCGGACCATGGGCGAAGTGGAGCCGCCGGCGCGGGGAGACGGTCCCGGTTCGTTCAGGGGTATGGATGGCGGATTAATGGTAAAAGACGGGTTGACTATCCGCCAGCGGATCAAGATATTTTTTGCAGCGGAAGCTATCACCTATGGGAAGACGTGGAATGAAGTGGTGAACGAAAACTGGTCTCCGCGGGAACAAATGAAGCTGTATTCTATTCTGTATGCGTTCCTCGACAGCAAATCGATTTACGACAACGTGTTTAAAGCGATCACGGGGATAGACCGGAAAGCGAACGCCCTGGCGCCGTTTCTTATGGTTCACGTTGATCATGCGCAGTATCGGGAACCTGTCAAGTCCGATGAATATAGGTCCATGCTTACAATGGGTACTTTGACCGGTGAATCCGACCCGATGATAGGCGCGCGCGGTATTGCCCTGATGTTGAAGACTGCAGAAGACGCGTCTGCCGATGATGCTGCCGGTAACGACGGCGGGGATGATGCGACGCAGGCGCAGGAGATCAAGCTGGCGGAGGTGGATAGTCGCGAAGATGCAATACGCGCAGCCGACGTTCTGCGCGGTCTGGCTATCCGGGCGAAAAAATTCGAAAATAGCTCGGAGGGCAATAGCGCGGAAGGCAAAGCGCTGGATGAGTTATACAAGGCGGTGCGCGCTGATCTGCTGGTTGTGCCTTTCCGTAAGCATGGGACTATTGTCTGGTACAGGGATAACGGTAAAAAGACGCTGATCATTTCTTCTCTGAATAAAGTCAAGCAAACGAAGATTACCGAAACCGACAAGGTCCAGAGAGAATATGTCGTTCCTTTTCAGATCAGCTATACCGGCGATTGGAAGATTTATCTGGAAGAAGGCTCTGATAACCTGATCCTGATATCGCCGGCAGGAACGTTCAAGATAAGCTCGCCGACCAGCAAGTACCGGGTGACGGTTAAGTTCCTGGCCCCGCCGGAGGAGAAGTCTGACGAGCAGTCCGCCGAAGTTAACGACGGCGGCTCGCTTCAGGACCGTATAGACAGCGCGTTTGAAGCGGCGGAAAGGGATGTGCGCGAGAGATACGATCACCTGCATTTCGGGGATAAGTGGGATTTCATCGATAGAACCGATTCGTATGATGCGGAAACTTTCAGAACGCTCATTCACAGGCTGGTTGAGCTGGCCATGTTCCGGCCGGCAGCGGTCAAGATCTATGAAACGATGGCTGAAAATCCCGAACTGGAAAAGCGCCAGCGCTCCAGCCTTACGGCGGTAATCAAGCTGATGAGCCCCAGAACGTACACTAAACGAGCGCTCCTGAAAAAGTCGGATTGGGATAAGATTTCGCTGGATTTTAAATCCGTCGCTCTGTACGGGGTCCCGGTTACGGTAGTGTTGAATAACGGACAGCGCATGGAAGTTATCCTGGCCAATGACGAGTACTCGAGCGGGTCGCGGTATATATCGGATGGGTATATCCGGGGCAGATTGACCGGAGAAAGCTACCGGTCGTATGCCAGGAGTTTTTATTGGGCGGGGAAAGTGAACAGGACCAAGGATGTCGTTACCGGGGTGACCAGGATAGAGATCCCCGCGTCGATGACCGATGCGGTTGATCCGCAAGCCGTCGACGGCGGCACGTTGAAGGCGTCTTCAATCACAATCACGTCCGAAACCCGCAAGCGCTGGAACGCGCTTACTGACGAGCTCGAACGATTGTTTATTCTGCTGCAGAGCAATGCGTCTCGAGAGTCCGACGTCGTCGGGCAGATCGATCAAGCCGCACAAGGAGCGAGGAACTATCTGACCGCGAAGAAGTATACCGACCAGGAGCTGTCGGAGTACGTTGCCTTCGCGCAAAAAAGACAGGATCGGGCGAAATACAGCATCCCGGGATTGATCGGTTTAGGCGTGCTGGGATCCGCAGGGTTCGTGATGTTCATCGCGCATCCCCTGGGCCTGGTCGCGGCTGTCGGGGCGGTGACGGCTTTCGGCCTGGCTGCCTACGTGCGCTGGCAAAAAGAGGTTTTAGGACATGCACGAAGCATCGGAACGCTCATCCTCAATAAAGGCGGAATAAATCCTGATCCTGCCTGGAGAGATTACTCCAACGACGCTTTCTCGCAAGCCATGGTCATATCCGCAGTCAAGGGGATCAAGCGCGCGATGGACGAGGCCGGCGTTAAGGATATTGTCGAGCTGGCGGAGAAGTTTGCGCGGGAAAAAGACGGCCGGATCGTTGACGAGGCAGACGAAAGAACTAGCGACGGCGGCAACCGGCGGGTGTACGCGCAGATGAAAGCGATTATGAGCGTATATAATTTCGACGAAGGGTATTATGACAGGCACAAGCTGAAAGAGCCGTCACGTGAAGCCTATTATGCCGATATCCTGCGCAGGGATAGGGAAAAGATGGAGCGGGAATTCAGGTTCCTGGTGAATAAACTGAAGCAGGAACCCGGGGCGATCGAAAGATATGCCGGCTTCTTAAGGACGCGTGAGATGCTCTGGAGCGGTTTTGCCGCAGCGCCTGTGATTGCCTCCGGCGGATTGATAGGGGCTGTCCTGGTAGGCATGATCTCGCCGATAATGGGCGTATTGGGGGTGGTGCTGGGATTGTGCGTTGCAGGGATTGTCTATCTGGGCGGATATCTGACGGTTGAACGAGTAAACGATCAGTTCAAAAAGACCAGGGCTGAAGTGGAAGGCGAGGTTCAGGACGGCGGGAAAGAAGAGACGCTCAAGAAGATACAGGAGAACAAGCTGATAGAAGAGCAGTTCACCGGGATCGACGCTAAAGCGGACAAATATCCCGCGCATGAAGTATACAAAACCGTATTCGACATGCAGAGGAAAGGGCTTAACAGCGCGCGCAGCCTCACTGCCTTAAGAGCATTGTTCGCCGAAGCCCGGAAGAAATCTATGCTTGCTCTCGGGATGTATACGACGATTGCCGGTGCCGGCGCTTTTCTGCTGCTGACTGCCACAACCATCGGCAGTCTGATAACAGGGGTGCCATTGGTGCTGGTAGGTGCGTATTCTTTATTCACCGGTGCCAAAAGATATCTGGCGTTGGACGCTTTCGTTCGCGAAATAGGGACGAACCTGTTCCTTGATCAAACCCTGGACAGGAATTCGCGGCCGGTCAACGAGGTGATCAAGGAGTTGAGAAGCATCCCCGAAAAGGACTTGGACATTGTTACTGTCAACGAGGTTCTGTTCAGGAACCAAATGGACAATCTTCCGGACGTCGAGTTGCTGGAATATATCATGGGCAAGAGGATTTTTCCGGCAACCAGCATTTATGGGTTCGGCTTCGTTGCTATTCCGGCTTTAATAATCATGCAATTCCTGGGTGTTGCTACTGCGGTGTATTTTGGCGTCTTCGCCGGGATCGTCGGGGTGTTTCTTGCAGGCCGCTATGTTAACCACAAAATAAATCAAAAACTGCCTGATATCATGAGCATGCTCAAAAGAGACTATTCTATTGGGTCCTTTCAGGCTGATGAAGAGGAGAAGGAGGACCGGTTGACTCTTGAACAGCCCGGCGCAATCCTTAATCGCGCGTCGTTCCTGTTACCGGTAGAGTTTATGTCGCCGCTGCTCTATACCAACAAAGTGAACGTTATAGACGAGTTGGAGAGTATTCTGGCCAAAAACGGCATCAAGGATCCGGTCATCTCGGTAAAAAAAGCTAAAGAGTACGCCGGTAAAGATCAGACCATCGATTGGTCGAAGCTTAAAAAAGGCGACAATATCTTTATTAACGTATATACGGATGAAGCGGTTAATAGAGATACGAGGCAGGAAATCCGCTTCGCTTTGCTTCACGAACTGGAAAATCTCGGTGTCCTGACCATGAACGGGTATAGCTGGATGCAGGCCGAGGTTAACGGCGGCGAAGTCTATGATACCGCTGCAATCGTCGACAGGGACGGCAAGGATATCGGGTTGTGGCTGGTTATTGTCGGAAAAGACGGCCTTGATCCCAACGGCCAGTACAAGGGCAATGAGCGGGTTATTCCGGCTGCCGACGACGTGTTCCTGGTCGGTTCTTTGGACGGCGGGAAGAACTATGCCAGATGGCAGCAGATCCTTCTTAAAGAAAAAGAGCGTCTGGCGGATATGGAAGTGCAGCGGATGAGGGGCGGAGTCCGCGACGCAGGATTGGCTAGAAGGATGAAATTAAGCAAAGCGAAGATCAAGAGCCTGGAACATAAGCTGTTCCAGCGTCAGAACGTTTTGGAAGAATTCGCGGCAGGACAGTCGGCACTGGACGGATTAGCGGTGGCGGAAATTCCCGGCGACGGCGGCGCGCGCGCGAAGGAGATAAAAGATGCGTATACGCTCGCCATGCAAACGCGCAATCAGCGTGAATACGATAGATTGAGTTTTAGTTTGATTGAACTGGTCAAAAAGGATGTCCGGGAATACGCGCGCGATAAGCGTATCCTGGTGGTGGATGATGAAAAAGCAATGCGTGAACTCGTTTCCATTATGTACCGTTCGCTGGGTTTTTCCGATATAGAAACAGCGGGCAATCCGGTGGAAGCACTGGAGAAGTACCGGGAAGCGATCGCGCAGGGCCGCGCATTCGATCTGGTCAGCACCGACCACAGCATGCCGTTCAGCGCCGAGCATCTGGAGAAAGATGGCTTGTGGCTGGCTGATCAGATTCAGCAGGTGAACAAAGGGCAGGGGATCGATATCCCGATCATCTGGACGTCCGGCGCCGATCCGGAAGAGTCGGGTGCCGAGGCGGCCAAGTCCAGGGGAATGATCGCGGCGATAGTCAGCAAACCGAGAATGGAGATTACCATTCCCATGGTAGTCCGGGACCTGGCTGAAGCTGCCGGGTTTGTTTTCGAGGAGGAAATGTCGACAGGCGAGAAGATCGTTAGCGGGATCAAAACAGCTTTTGCCGCCGGAGCAGACAGGTTGACCGGAGAGGCAAGACGCTTATCTCATAGCGGGGCAACCGTGCCGGTTACTCTCGATAAAGCGATCGCTGCTGTCGAGCAATCGAGAAAGACTACTTCCTATATGTACCGGCCTCTGGTCGAAACTGTGCTGGTGCCGTTGGTGGCGGAGAAGATCGGCGAGCAGATCCGGGATAAGAAAGTTCTGGTGGTGATAGACGAAATCGACTGGCAGATAGGTATCGAGCAATTACTGGCGGGGATCGGAGTGAAACCGGAAAATATCTTTGTCGCCGGCGACGCTTATACCGCATTCGGCCTGTATCAGGCGGTGACGCAGGAGCGCGGCGGCATCGATATCGTCATCTCGGATAACGATTTCCCGATGGGCGGGACGTGGAAGCAGTTCGAACGGTTCGGGCTCGATCGCAACGAAGCGGAGTTCACCCGGGCGATGCGCGAAGACGAATTTTGGGAAAAGTTCGATGAGTTGATGCCGAAGTTGATCAAGGAAAACGGAAGCTGGTTTGTCCGCCAGCTCGACAAGCTTGATCGGGCCAATGGCAGAGAGCGGCGGCCGCTGAAATTCATGGTGGCAGCCGGTCCCGATGAGGCTGAAGTGCAGGAAGCTAAGACCAGTGGATTGGTCGATGATGTGGTTTCGATGGCCGGCTACGAGCTGGATCTATGCAAAGTTCTTGCAGCTGTAGATTGGAAGCGGCAGGTTGCAACAACGGAAAGTACTGACGGCGGCAAGAAGGAGAGTTCGTACGCCGTATTCAAGTCTGTTTTTGAGGGGCTTAAGGGTTTGAAACAGAGCGCCGGGGTATTGAAGAAAAACGGCCGGCTGATTCTGCAACTGGCCGGAGCGGGGTTGGGGCCGAATGATATCAATGAAATCGTCGTCGCTGTTGAGGCTATGCATCCTGAAGAAGGCGCGCAAATGCGAGAGGCGGTCATCAAATTGCTGCCGGTCATGCGGAGAAATGGCATCAATGCAGTGATGACTAATAACATTCTGGAGAGCATTTTCAGGGGCACGCTGGAACGGAGTTTTTCCGTCCGGGAGGCCGAAGCATTCAGCGCTGAATTGGTACAATTGATCCCGTTGATGACAGAAGCGGGATTCAAGCCCGGGATGGCGTATCCGCTGTCATTGAATATTGACGCCAATATCTTCCGTTTGAGCGGTACGCGCCGTCGCGCGGAAACGGCCAGGATGATGGTGGCGGTGTTCAGCGCAGCTAAGAATCATCCCGAGGTTAACCTGGCTTCCGAAGCAATGTCTACGGTGGTGTATGAGGCGCTTTGCAACGATTTCAATGCCGATGTGGTCAATCAACAACTGGTCGGGGATAGCGGAAAAGAACGTTTCTTCGCTATCGCCGCATTCGAACAGGCGTTGAATAAACGTGAAGAAAATCATCTCGGTAAGTTGATCAAGGTGGAAGGCGGCCTGCAGGCTGCGAACGAACTGATGCTTCAGGGAAAAGCTGCGGGCATTGAAGAGTATAGTATTTATAAGATGATCGCTCCGCTGGCTTATTATGGGCGGCGTAGTGAGTTCGTGATGCGCGAACTTGCCGGACTTAGTTGGAATCAGCCGTTCTTCCCCATGCTGGTGGCGCTGATCGACAGCGGCAAGTCCAGAGAAGAGATCCTGGACGAGTATGTCCGGTTGGCTGTTGAGAAAGCCCTGCTGAATGGCGGATTGCCGGTTGAGAATGCCCAGGCGCCTGCGGATCTCGGCGGTATCGATATGCGGGCGCTGCCCGTGCAGTCGCTGCCGGCTGTCGCGCCGATTGACGCAGCCGCTGCCGGAGCACTGGCCGGATTGAGCCTGGCGGAATTGGATCAACGCTGGGCGGATATCCGCAAAACCATGGCTAAAGGCGAGATGCCCTGCCGGGAAATGAAAGAATTGCTGGTGGCGTGTGCAGGCCGGCAGGATGCCTTGAAGCAGAAAAAGCAGGTGGTGGATTGCGTGAGCGCGATCCTGGAGATGGAAGAAGAGCGCGCTATCTCAACTCCATCAGACCTGAAAGAACTCATAGCCTTATTGTAATCGCAGACGCTTTCCCCATCCGCATGTGCCGCAGTCGGTTGCAAAAATATTATTTATGCGTCAATTTAGCGGTGCCAAATAATATTTTTGTAAATCTTTGTGCTACATGCGGATGGGGAAAGCGTCTGCGGGTTTGAAAGCGGTTGCGAAAGTAGGTCGTAGAAGTATTGAAATGAGGGGTTTTTGGGGTACACTTGTAGTACCTATGGGAGAATCTCTCATGGGAAGGGGTCTCACAAATAAGGAGGAGCATAGTATATGAGGAATACTCATGCTCCCTCAAAGCCACGGAATACAGCGAGTCGGTTTTCGTTGTGTTAGTATTTTTATTCTCGTTTGCTTCATCTCCAATCAAACCATTCCCGCCCAGGCTTTCGATTTCAGCGCTCCGTCTTGCGGCACATCATCGACTTTAACTTCGTCATCAACCTCAACTTCATCTTCCGGGCTCAAGTTGCAATCAACGGGGATCAGTTTCTCCAAGCCTGCCAGCCTTACTCTTTCCCAGCCGGCGAATTCGTTCTCCAGCCCGAGCTTCACCCAACCGGCAGCCAGCGCGTTAAGCAGTTTCAGCCCGCCATCTCTGCGGAGTTTTGTCGCTCCGCAGGTTTCTTCCCTGCAGCCGGCCTTTTCCACACCGGGTTTTTCCAATTCCGCGGCAGTCGCTTCGTTTAGTCCCGTGCAGTATAATTGCGCGGTGCAATCGTTGACCCTGTTCCTGCCCGGCGTAGATTCTTCTATCCTTGCGCGGAATCTTGAACCGTATACCCAGAACGGCCAGACCAGCATGTTCGGTATTCAGAACGTCGCCCGGCAATACGGCCTGGACATGTACGGGACCCAGATGACCTATGATCAGCTGACCGCGCTGAATAATCCGGCCATTGTGCATCTCGACCTGGGTAACGGACAGGGTCATTATGTGACTCTGATCGGCGCAAATGACTCGTTCGTGACCTACACTGATAATAACCACGTTACCCGCCTGTCCCGCGAAATATTCGAAAAAGAATGGACCGGGTTCGCATTGACTTGCGATCAGCCGGTTGGCGTGCAGCTTTCTGTCGAGCAGATGCAGGAGATCTCCGGCGCCGGCCTGGATATCCTGGGCGCGATCGGGGGTGCGGTAAACGGCGCAGCGCAGGCAGCGGGAAACTTCCTTGGCGGCGCAGCTAATGCCGTTACCGCCGGCTTGAACGCTGTCGCCACTTCCGCGAGTTCCACAGTAAGCTCGTTGTCCGGCGCGCTGACGCAGTCGGTTAATTCCTGGACCGGTCTGAACGCGGGGGCAGCGTCCCGGGATTCCGCATCCGGATCAACAAGCGCGGTGGAGAATGCTTTATCGCAGGGCGGCAGCCTTTTGACTGCAGCGTTGACTGCAGCCCCGGTTACAGGGTTAGGCGCAGCCGGTCTTTCTTTATGCGCCGGGCTTGCCGGCAGCGCTGATAAAAGCCTCCCGGGCGCTCATGCCGGTTCCACATCGATAGTGTCAGGTCTTTTAGCGCTTACTGCACGTGATAGCGCGCCGGATCCTTCAACAGAATCCGATAGCCGGGCAGCGACGCAAACAATTACGGTCGGGAATAATTCCATGCTTCTGCCCGCCAATGCCGGAGTCGAGGTTTACGGGAATACGATCATGGTAATCGACGGCGCCAATGACGACAAGAAAATGATGTATACCGTCGACGATCAGGGAAAATTGACTTCCGGCACGCCGGTCAATACCGCGGATTACACCTGGGATGATGTCGTGTCCGGAAAGACCTCGCCGCTGGCAGTCATTCAGCACGGCGTGGCCAGGTTCACTTCTCTGGTGACGGGGGATCCATTGCCGACGCTGCAGGCCGAGCACGCATTCCACAACCCGGAAAGCATCGAAATAGACGGCCAGGTATTTTATCAGACGGCTCCCGGCGAAACGCCGGGCGCGGTGAAAGTTACCGGAGCGGATAACCGGACGTACACTGTTTCCCAGTCGCAGATACTCAATAGCAAGGGCGAAGGCTTCTTTGACCTGCATGACGTGCCTTTGCTGGATTCGGTGAGCAGCTGGCTATACGGCGAAGAAGAAAAAGTCACCTATACCGAAAACGACCAGGTCAAGACGGGGTATGTCCATGGCAAGGAGTTGCGGCCGGTTTCCGAGAGCATCGTGGATATGCCCACGCAGTCAAGTACGTCTACTATCCGCATCGGCTGCGGTATCGACCAGAACGGCTCGATGACCTACTGGTATGAGAGCCCAAAGATCGAAGAAGCTTCGCTCCAGGAGCAGTGCAATGAATGGAACAAACTGGAAGATGGTTCGGTGGAAAAAACGCTTAAAGGAGAAGAGATACTGGCTCAAGCTGATTCACAGTCTGCGGTCCGGACAGGCGTCAATGGCGCATTGGGCGCTTTTATTCCCGCTGCTTTGATCATCGGCAAGATCATGCCTGGCGCAGCGGATACCCGGGAACAACAGGCGCAGTTGCAGCAAGTGCAGGATTATCTTAAAGCTCATCCCGAAGCGTACCAGACGCAGGAATACAGGAATGTTGCCGGACAGAATATAGCTTCCGGATGGATCAACGGCCTGCCCGCTCCGCTGGGGATCAACGATCTGCGCGCGATACCGTCGGCGTTTGTTGCGACCGACAAATGGGACGCGTATCTGGGGCAGGGGCCGCAGGCGCAGCAGGTTACGTCAGCATCGGCGGGGCAGGATGAAAAGATTTATTTTACCACGGATGAGATGCGCGAGAAATTGCCCGCCACGCAAGACGCGATGAGTTCGTTAACCCGTACGGAGCAGACGTACGCTCTGCTGGATGCGGTATCTACGGGAGCGATGATCGTGACCGCGTTGACTCCCTGGCCCGGGGATGAAGAAGCTGCCGTGGGCAGCAAGATAGCGCAGATCGGATCAAAAGCGGCGAAACTGGGGCAGGTTGCCAAACTTGGCGCAGCCGAAGAGGCGTTAACCGTTGCCGTGCGTTCGGAAAGTCTTTTGAGTAAGGCGGGGACGTTAAGCGGATGTATCGCAGATACGCAGAAAGGATTCAACGCAGCCAGGTTCGTGCAGGGCGCGGCAAAGAGCGGCGCAGTCTGGGCGGGGGTGTCCGCAGCTTCGGATATCGCTTATTCGGCGATCAGCGGCGAAGAGATCAAGTGGGATCAGGTGGCCAGATCGGCCAAACAGGGGTTCGGCAGCGGATTTCTGTTCTCCGGCGTAATTCAGGGGGCAGGCATTTTTTCTAAAGCTACGCGCCTGGGCGAGTTAGCCAATACGGTGCAGGCAGCGCCTAAGAATTACGGCACATTGACCCGCTGGGGAGCTAATACGCTCAAGATTGTGGAGAATTATGCCGAGGTCCCCGGCAAGATTGCGTCCGATTCTTTGACCGGCGCAACTACGTTTATCGGCGTGGGTCCGTTATTCCACGCGGTGGGCACCGGCCTGGAATCACTCGGCGAGTCGTTCCTGTTCGATGAGAATGGCGAATTGAATCTGCACTGGGATCCGCACCTGGCGCAGATGAAAGGCCCGCGCGGCGAAGAAAACCTGCCCTGGTACCAGGATATGGCTTTAAGCGCGGCAAGCTCTCCCAAAGATACCGGTTTGTGGCTGGGCACGGCTACGGAAATATTCGGCGCTACCAGCGGTGTGCTCGATCCGGGCGGCGAGGGTTTGGTTTCGCGCTGGGCGGCGAACACCGGCAAGTACGGGTATCTGCGCGGTTCGCTGAAAACCGCGCTAGGCACGGATGTCCGGCTTGCGACATCAGAAGCCGCAATCAAAACCGACGCGGAATTAACTGCTGCGGAACTGGCTGCTCGTCCGAACTGGCTGCTGGATACGCCCAGAACCCTGGACGGCCTCTATAACCACGTTGATAACGCGGTGTTTTTCTCGTTACTGACCTCCGGGACCGACGCCGCGCTCAACAACGACTGGACGCGGGACAATCTGGGGATCACTGCCCAGGACGCCGGCATCTTGAGCTGGATCCCCTTCATGATGGTGCCGCGGTACACGGGAACCGTTAAGCAAAATCCTTCTTATAATCCGCTGTATACCTCTTCCCGGATCGAGCATGATCTTTTCCACCAGCAGAACAAGATCGGCGAAGTGGTCAACTCGATCGGCGCGGAGCTTAAAGCGCAGCTGCGCAGCGACAATAAGTACGACTTCAGGGCTTTGATCGACGCTGCAGGCGGAACGATCAAAACTGCTACGGGTTCTCTGCACATAGAAGACGACGGCACGATGGTCATGATCGACAAACGTTTCGGCGCGGATCATTTCGGCCGGAATGAGAATGCGGTGTATGCCGCGGATATCAAGGGAGCCCGACAGCAGCTTGCGGAATCAGGCGCCTGGAAGGAATTCAGCGTTAAAGAGGGGATCGCCACAGAGCAGGATATCGAACAGGGCGTTCTGGGCGGTAAGATGCAGGATTGGCTTAATGACAAAACCCTTTCGCAGGAGGCCCGGGAAATACGACAGCAAACGGCCGCCAAGCTGGAAGACGAATTTTATACCAATAGTTTGTGGGCGAAGTTCTCCTTCAGCCTGAAAGACGCGGTTGTCGGATCCCAAATCGGCATCAATGATCTGGCATCCGGATTAAACAAGGCAAAGAATGATATCGACGCCAAAATAGCCGAGTTGAGAAAGGCCAGAGATGCTTTCGGGGAGGATAGCCGGGAGTATAAGAAAATCTATGAGGATATACTGGATATGGCGGAGACCGCCGTGACCACGATCGGAGTCCCGGAATTGACCAGGGAAATGATCGAAGAGAAGTTCGGCCATGAGTTCGGGGACGTATTCGAAGTGGCGATCAAACCGGGGATTTCCGATGGACAGGCAGCCGAACTTACCGAGCTCAATGGCAAGGGATCGAGCAAGAAAAACAGGGTTAAGCCGTACGGGATGAGCCATGCCGTGGATAAACATGTGCTGGCGCGCAATGAGATGTCTGCCCAGGATATGCTGGCTAAAACGGTGGAAGCCATAGAGCGCGGCGACTGCTGGATGGTTCCCGGCCAGGATAAAGTCAAGTTCATGACCGATTTCGGCGACGGTAAACAAGTACTGGTGAGCGTCGGCGCCAATTTCAATCCGGCCAAAAACGGCCAGAGCATTATTACTGTTTTTAAAGCTGCGATCGACCGGAATAATGTGGATGATCTGAGCAGGAATATCGGAAAAGAATTTGTAAAAGTGGAACGGCTGCCCGGGTTAGATGATTTAGAAGGCATGGTCAACGGGCTCGCGGATACGCTTCTTGATCCGGCCATTTCCAGCGGGAATAACGGCGGTTCGACCCGCGCGCAGCACGAGGCGTATCATGAGGCGGGAAAGATCGCGCAGACCATCGATACGCTGGGTAATGAGATCGGCGCGGGCAAAAGATCTGACGGCCGTTTCGATCTGCGAGCGCGCGTCGAGAAGGCCGGCGGCCGCATACAGACTGAACACGGCGAACTGCGCATCGAAGCCGACGGGACGCTGGTGATCATCGACGGCCGTTTCGAGGCTGACCACGCCGGCCGCGGGGAGAACGCGGTTTACGCGCGCGACGAGGCCAAGGCGCGGCATGAGCTCGCGGAACTGAACGCCTGGAAGCAATTCGCCAAAGAAAAAGGCATAGTTACCGATCGGGATATCGCCGACGGTAAACTGGGCGATAAGCTGCGCGAGTGGATGAACGACAAAGAAGCCGGCGCCGAGCGCCAGCGGGAAATCGCGCAGAAAGCGCAGGAATTTCACAACGAGGGTTTGCGCGCGGAAGGCAAAGAGCCTGCGAAGAAAAAAGCGGTGGTGGTATTGCCGCAAAGCGACTGGAACGGCGCTTTTGCCGGGAGTTATGACCATGTCCAGGCCCTGCTGGATCGCGGTTACGACGTGGCGCACAAAGTGGTCAAAGATATGGATGAAGCGATCGATTTTATCAAACAGTCCACTCTCGTTCAGAAAGCCGATCTATTGCTTCTGGGCGGCCATGGCGGCAAGCAGGGAATGGAATTTACCGACTGGATGGATGCCGGCAGGGATAAGGTCAGTCAGATATTCAAAAAGACCTATGCGGCAGTGCAGTCCCTGGAGCAGTCTTTGCAGCGGTTGGTCCGGGAAAATCCGGACCTTGTTTCTGCCGACCAGGAGAAAGAGATCGAAGCTCTCGTGGGTGAGTTGAACAGCGTAGCCGGAGCAAAATGGTATCTTGAAGGAGGGGTGCAGGAATTTATCTCTGCCGTCGAAAAGACCCTGGCCGGCATAGAAACGCAGAGCTGGGAGCAAAGATTGAAAGAGATCGAAGCTCCTGCCGCGCAGGCGAGAATAACGCAGGAATCCGCAATGGATAAACTGCTTGCCCAGAGGCGCGTAATAGAAGACGCCCATAGGGAGCATGATGCTGCGTTATCCGAGGGCAAATCCCAGGCGGAAATCGATGCCAAATGGCAGCGGGTCTTGGACGGGTACGCGGCTTTAAAGCCGCTGGAGGCGGATTATTTTGCCGCTTCTGAAAGCTATCAGGCGATCTATGCCCGCCAGCAATCCATCATTCAGGCTCTTAGCGCTTTGCGGCAGATGAAAACCGACTATCCGGTTCTGGCCGAAGGGATGAAAGAGTATCTTTACAAAACAGCGCAGATGTCCCTGGATTTCAATAACGCCGAGCGGTTGAGCCAGATCAGCGATCGCCTGGCTGACGATGCTTTGGTGGTTCTGAAAAGCTGCAGTACCGGCAGCACCGCAGGAGAGGGCGAGAATCTCGCGGACAAAATCAGCGCTGCAGTGAGCAGGAAAGTCCTGGCTCCGCATCACGATTCCGCTTCATTCAGGTTGAAATTCGATGACAAAGGTGCGGTAGAAGATATCGAATATACGTATCATGAGGAACCGGTACAGGAAAGCGTACATTTCAGGCCGAGTGAAGAGCTGAAAAGAATGCTGCCGTTCATACTGGGTAATGTGTATGAGAGAGATATTTCCAGAGATTCGGGAACGATCGGCAATGGCTATGTAGCGGAAAAAAGAAGCGCGGACTGCGAGGCCGCGCCCGGGGACGCGGATTTCATCATCTCCAGCGACGGCCCAGCGGCAAACCTTCCGACAGTGCCGGACAAAGAGGCTCAAGCGCAAGGCTCCGTTCTGACCAGGATCAAGGATGCGGTCGGCGGATTGATCGGCCGCGCGCAACAAGAGCCGAACAGGCAAAACGCGTTTACCAGTATTTTGATGAATAATCCAAAAAGCCTCTACGATTGGATGCATACGGATACGCCCTGGGGCGCGCTGGTAGAGAAGGGCTGGCGCGCGCAGGTGCCTTACGCAGAGTTGATGCAGGGCGTCAGGGCGCTGGTGATCGGAGATACCAATCACGGAAATAACGGGCTGCAGCGGGGTTTTGCGCGGCAGATGCAGGCGCTTAAGGATGCGGGCGCCACGCATGCGATTTTCGAGATCCAGTCGGATTTGAAAGTCGAGGACGCAGATGTCATCGCCATGAGAACCCGCTTATCGCACCGCTTTAAGCAGCAGATCAAAGCCGCTCAAGACGCGGGGCTGGATGTGGTCTTCATGGATATGCCCGAAGACATGCGCAAGAAAGAATGGACAGCCGAGGAGGAAGCGGTGAATCGCGGTAAATATATGGGAGAATACATCTCCGATTTCCTGGAGAAGAATCCCGGCGCGAAAGCAGTTGCGATCACCGGCTACGCGCATATCAACGATCCCGCGCAGATCCCGCAGAGCCTCCAGGACCACGGGATCGAGCATCGCATTGTCGCAGGGATCAGCGAAGGACAGAAGGGGTGGGATGCATTCAGCGCCCGCAGCGGATTCAGCGGGATCACCCGCATTTCCAACTCCGTGATCGCCTCTACCGAACCCGGGGAGCGCTCGGGTTACATCGATCTGAAGGACCAGGGATTCGATGTGGAAGGGATCATTCATTTTCCGCGCAACGAGGTGGAACATTCCGGCAAGAGTGGTGAAAAGAACGCCGAAATGACAGCTGATTCCACCAGTTTGACCGAGATCGGCAAAGAGTCCGGCGGGCAGTTGCCGAGCGCGTCGGTCAGGGTGCAGTATGAAGAGAAAGTCAATGACGACTGGAGGACCTGGCGCAACGAGAACGAGAAGAAGATATTCGATTTCGTGGTGAACAACTTCGACGGATTGAATAATAATCAGAAAGCCCAGCTGGCGATGAAGCTGTACGCGTATGCGTTCTCTCGTGGCAAGCGCGGCATGGAAGGCAGCGTGGTGGATATCCAGTTTGTTGCCGGACGCGATCCCTATTTCCTGATCAAGACGGTTGACCCGGGATCCAGGCCGTACGATCCCGCTAAAGATTATTCCAGTGTTACCGAAGAGTATGAGATTTCCCTGGAGCATCTGCAGGATATTTTCGATGTGAAGAACTTGTTCGGCGAGATCCCGGATAATCTTCTCGAAGGCAGGGAGATCGATGTGCAGGTGTCTTCGCCTGAAGCGATACCGAAATTGCTTCCTCTGATTGTTCAGCAGAAAGATCCCGCGAAGATCAAGGTCAGCCAGGATTATGATTTCGGCCCGATGGGCGTGCGCGTGCAGGATAAGAACTGGGGTTGGCTGCCGATGATCTCGGAGAATGAGTTCGTGTTCACTCCGGTGGAAGAGGCGTTCAGGAAGGCGGAAGGGCTGGTTAAGCATTTTAATCTGTATTCGTCCGGGGCAATGTCGTACGGCCTGGGGTTGTCTGCAAGTCCGAATCTGATGCATGACCGGCCGTGGGAGCATATCGGCGACAGCGCCCTGGATCGTTTCCTCAACGCGCAGGAATGGCTGGGGGCAAAGGCGGAAAACTGGGTGAAAGACAGAACCTCCAGCGCGTACCGGGCTAACCAGATTCTGTGGGAAATCGGAAAGATCCACAGGCCGTTTACGGAAGGGATACTGAAATCCCGCATTGACCTGCGTTCGATCAACCGCCAGGAATGCGAATCCATGCTCGAAGAGCTCGACCGTCAGATTGATTTGATCGGGAGCTCGATTAAAGAGCTGGACCGGGTGGCTGCTTCTCCTTTGCAAGTTGTGCGTAAAGCCGAGAATAAAGAGAAGGGGCAGAAGGCGCTGGAGCAAGCCAAAGAAACGTATAATCAGCTGCTGGATATTCGCGATTACATCCGTCTGCAGAAAGACCTGATCCCCGAAAACAGCGGTCGGAGGGAACTGCAAGCGGCTGATGACGCGCAAAACGAAGTGGATATCAATCTCGCTGCCGGCGGCGCGGAAAAAGCTACGCATACCGCGGTAAACGAGCATGTTAAGGCCAATCTGCCAGCCGATCTGCTTGCGGACAAAACCAATATTAAGAACTATCCTTTAGCCGAAGGCTGCGGTGCGGCTGCGCGGGTTATTCCGATCGAAGGATTGCTCGAAAAAACCGGTCAGCTGGCGCATATCGGCCTGGGCAGGGTGTACGGTGAGGCGGTTATTTATGTGGATGCCGAGCATGCCGCTAATCAACGGGTGCTGGAACATGAGTTGTATGAGATCAATGCCTGGCAGGAGAAAGCGAAGGAATTACGGCAGGAATACAGTTTTGCGTCAGAATCCGTAGCGGAACAGATGAGGGAGTGGATCAGGTATTGTCCCGAGGACGCGATTGCCTTTGACCGGGAAACTCACGCTAAAGCGCCAGCTATTGATGATCTGCTGCCGGCGCCGGAAAAGAAGCCGGGCTCCGAAGCCGCCAGGGAAAGGACTTTCGAAGAGCATTATCCGGAAGAGCTGGGGATGTCTGCGCAGAGTAAGGCGGAGTTGGAGAACATCTCCCGGCATATCCCGGATATCGTCGAGCAGATGCGCGAGTCGATGAAAGACGCGAAATTGAGCCTGGAGAACGTGGCGCAATTGCAGGAGATCGGTCCGTATTTGAAAGAGAATGCAGATATTATATTGAACAGCTGTTCTACGGGAGCCGTAACGCCTGGCGATAATGTCAATCTGGCGACAGAAGTGTCCAAGGCCCTGGGTGACCGCCGGACATTCGGCGCCCAGCATTCCTCCAGCAGTATGCGGATAGACTTCAGTGACAAAGGCGCGATCGACAAGGTGAATTATGCGGTGCATTATGACGGGGTAATGGAAGTTCGTATGGAGGGCGCGCCGGTGAAAAGGGATGGGGAATGTTTTGTCGCGGGTGGAACAGCGGCGAGGGAAACAATCGAAAAAGATGCAAAAACAAAGATCGCGGTGATCCTTACGCCGTCCTCCGATCATAATGGAGCATTCAAAGAAAGGGATCTTGAAGAACAGCTGAAAAGTTCCGGCTATGAAGTAAGGACCAAAGAAGTCAATTCGTTGACCCAGGCCGTGGAGTGGATCAAAAATTCCAATGAACCGGGATCTATCGATCTGCTGGTGATCGGCGGGCATGGAACTCCCAGATCTTTGCAGCTGGGGAACGGAAATGACCCGTTCGCTGCTTATCGGGATATACGAAAGACCGTTGTCGGGCCGGTGATGAAGTTCCTCGCCGAGAATCCCGGGATGTATTCTCCGGAACAACGGAATGAAATGTTAAGGTATGTGCGGGCGTTGACGAAATTCGCGAATAGTTGGTTTTTCTATGGCAACGGACCGGAAGTGATCGGGCACTATGGCAACGAAATGTCCGCCAGCTTCAAGCAAACCAGCTTTAAGCTGGATAAGGAAAACAGTGAGCGGAACAGGATCGTTTTAACTCCGGAGCAATGGCAGGCGCATCCTTTGGCTGCGAGCCTTGGGGTTTATCGCCAGCGGTACGCGGCTTTAGACAAAGAGTTGCAGGCGGAGGGCGCTTGCGCGCCGCAAACCGAGCTTGCTTTTAGAACCGTCAGCGAGTTGACGGCCAAGGCTGAGAAATCGGGATTGAATGCGGCGGAACGGGAAAAATTGCTTAGCGCATGCCGAGAGCTTTATCAGTCTCTAGATTCCATGCCCGGCTACGGAGACCTGAACCTTTAACCGCAGACGCTTTCCCCATCCGCATGTGCGGCAATTGGTTACAAAAATATTATTTATGCGTCAATTTGGCGGTGCGGAACAATATCTTTGTAAGTCAATGTGCCACATGCGGATGGGGAAAACGTCTGCTAATTGTGCAATTGGTAAGGTTGAAATTTAGCAAAAATGTGCTATACTTAATATGTTGGAAATATAATAGTAATAATAGGTAAGTAGAAGAAGAGTTCTACTGATAAAGGCAAACCTCGAGTAATCGGGGGGCGCAAAGCGACAGTCCCGCTGCCAAATGCAGCGGGAGGCTGCGTTACCAAAGGGAACGTTTTTTTCACCCAAGGTATCGCTGCCTTGGGTTTTTTATTTTCAGCGATCAGGAGAAAGCATGAGAGCATTACGCCAAATCTGCAGCCTGTTTTTATCGTTGCTGCTCACCTTTAATCCTTTTATCCAGTATTCCAGTTCCGCGCTTGAAGGCCCCCTGGGGATTCAGCTTAGCAGTTCTTCCGATCAGACCTCCGGAAGCGGGGATACCGGCGGCGTTATTCCATCTTACTCCGGTTCGGGTTTCGTCAGCCCCAGTTCCCTGGCCTCCAAATTCACGGACAGCCCGATTTCTTACTCAAGCCCGATACTCGACTCTTATAAGGCGGATAATATTATCAAGCCAAGTATTCCTTCTGAATCGATCTCGAGTTTCGCTAATGTAAGATTATCCGATGCGGGATTCGCCGGCGTAAGCATAACCGATACATTTAAACCGGTAATTCCTTCGGAAGCGTTGGGCGGGTTTACTCCCATTATGCCCACGGCAGCGGACGCAGGCATCATGAGCGATAGATTCGATTTTGCTACGCGCGCGGGGTCAACCATCGAAGGATCGTTTAACCGCGATATTCTGTCCAATGTCCAGACCGGCACGGTTTCCAGTGCCACACTTTCTAATACAGCATTTTCTTCGGTGATGAACACATCATCGTATAATCTGGTCAGCACCGGCAATTGGCAGCCGAATTCCACCCTCACCAGCCAGCTCGATTTCGACGGCAACGCGGTGTTCAACAGCGCGGATGTCTCCACATTTACCAGTTCTGTCAATTCGGGTGTGGTTTCCGCGAGCATGGATCTCAATGCGGATTCCGTAGTAAATCAAGCCGACGTCAATCTGCTGAATTCCCTGGCCACGATGAGACAGGCGTCCATGGCCCAGCAGGTCACGATGATCAGTTCCGTTTCGCCGGCGATCGGCGCCGCGGTGATCAGCAGCATGACGCAATCCGGCAACGCCGCACTGGCCGGCCAGATCCTGACCCAGTTGTCCGCAGAGAAAGCCGCGTCGATCCTCAATAACGATGCGATTACCACTGATACCGCCACTGCTATCCTGGGGCAGGTCCAGAACAACCAGGCCGCGCGGATCATGGGAGAGATCAGGGCGAACAAAGCCGCGGATATCCTTGCCGCCGGCACACCCGGCAATTCCGCCGCGATCCTTGCGCAGATGACCGATCCGGGACAGGCCGCGACTATTCTGGAGAATATGCGCACGCAGAACGCGGTAGACATTATCAACAGCAAATCATTCGAACCGCCGGCGCTGGCGGAAGTTTTCGGGCAGATGGATACTCAAATAGCCGGAATGCTCATCGCTTCGGTCGAAACGCCCAAAGCGGTGTCGGTGATGGAGCTGCTAAACGATAAACAGCATCTCGCGTCCATCCTTCAGGGGATGCCTGCGAATGTGATCGCAAAGATTATCGCCGATCCCACGCTTGATCTGTCCCGGGCCGGAGAGATGATGAACTCTCTTCAGCCGGAAACCGCAGGTAAAGTATTAAATAGCGTCGCGGCGGCAAATCAAGGTTTGCCCAGAGCGGCGTCCATCCTTAAGGCGATGCAGGCGGAAAAGGCCGGTCCGGCCATGGATCATGTGGAGACCGCTATCGGCGCCAGCCTGCTCAAGCATGAGAATCTCGGGTTGAAGCAGGCAAACGCGATCATCAGGCAGATGCAGCCGGAAACCGTCACCCGGATGCTCGGCAAAGCCACGGCAGTAAACCCGGACGCAGCCGATCCGGCAAATACCGTTTCTCCCGCAACCGCATTCCGCGATTATCCTGTGTTGACCGCCGATTCCCGCATTCCCGATGCGCTTCTTTCTAAAACAACCGGGTTGAATATCGAAGGAACCCTGCGCGTGGCAGGCGTGGGGAATATCGTTCCGGGATCCGGCAACATCGCCTGGGCCGATATGCCTTTGCGCGCGCCGGTTGCCGTAGCCTCCACGGAAACCGGGAATTCCAGGACTGCGGTTATTACACTTGTCGACGGCACCGTGCTACGCTCGCAACCCGGGAATAATAAAACTTCCAATTACGTGGATGCCGCAGGCAATCAATGGGCGTCCACCGAAGGCGGAATGGTCAATCTGACCGTCAAACCGGGAGATACCTTCGAAATAGCCGAAGGAGTTACTTTGACCGCCACCCAGTCATGTACGATGGCGGTTTCGCGCGCCGGCAGTATCGCCATGCCTTCGGGAACGGTGTTAACCGACGAGCAGGGCAGGACCTGGACATGTCTTAATGGTCCGCGCGACATGCAGGACTATACCATTCACGACGCAGTGGGATTCGTGCAGACGTCGTATAAAGCCGGCGACACCATCACCCTGAACGACAAAACCGTCCTTACCGCAGCTAAAGATTTTAACGCAGCCAACGGGGTGATCCCTGCCGGCACCGCATTCACCTCCAACGGCCGGCAATGGGTTGCTCAAGCCGACGGCCAATTCCTGCAGACCGGCTATAAAAAAGGCGATGCCTTCGGCCTTGCCGACGGTACGGTGCTTACCGCGAACGCGGATTTCAGCCTCGGCGCGGACGGAACAGTACCGAAGAACGTGAATTTTCTCGACCGCAACAGCCAGTCCTGGGTGAGTATCGACAACGGAGTCGTGGCTAAAGTAAGAATAGACGAATCCAAACAGGCGCCGGCCGGTGTTACCATTTCTCTAGACAATCCTCTGGTATGGACTCCGCAGCTGGAGCACGCCGCTTTATGGCTGTATACCTATACGTATCATCAGCTGCCGCCCAGCCAGGATATTCTTGCGTGCGCCGTAGCTCTGTCCGAATCGAACGTCTCAAATTGGCAGGCCAATAATTATGAAGGCGCGGATCAGATACAAACCTGTACGGCTACCATCAACGGCAAGCAATATGATGTCACCGGCCTGGTTTATTCCGCGGTCTACGTGCCGTCTCCATTCGAAGGAGAGGAAGGGACCTGGAAAGTGGTCAAGTCCAGCGATCTGGCTGCGGCAGATATCGGTATGGAAGAAATAACCGGTTTGATGGGATTAAGCGCCGATCCGGCGACGGACGAACACGGGCAGGTGATCATCCCGGATTTCGTGCGCTATGCGAATGTGACCTTCAGCGCCGATGATCAGACTTTTTACGTTCCGCTGCAGGCGATCCTGGTTCCCGGACAGACCCCGGAGATCGGCGCATCCTGCTCCGCCCTGACCATCCGCAAAGATAGCGCCGGGCTGCTCGGTAAGGGAAGATGGTCTTACAACGGAAACTCATTCGGTTTTATGTCCTGGGGAGCAGTGGATCAGCAAGCCCGTTCTCCTGCCCGGTCCGAACCGACGCTGGAGGAACGCCAGCTTGCCGCAGACGCCAACAACCCGTATTACCGGGATTATTACCTGGTGCCTGATCTGCAGGAAAAAGCTGCCGGAGGCGACGTCGGCGCGCAGCAGCAGCTTAATTATGTTTACGCGGTGACCGGCGGCAAGAATCCCGACGGCACGACCATCGAAAGCCTCAAGCCTTTGCAGAACGCTCTGGATGATCCCTATTACCGGGATAATTATGTTTTGCCGGGATTGATCGCGGGATCAAATGCCGGAGATACCGGAGCGACTATGGATCTGCTGGCGATACTTTCAGCCACCGGCGGCAGGAATCCGGACGGCACGCAGATCGAGGCATTCAAGCCGATCCTCAACCAGCCTGCGGATAACGGCGTGGCTGCGGCTGTCGCGCAGACCATAGCTTTTCAGGAAAGCATCGGCCAGCCGCTTTCCGATCGAGAGATCCGATTATTGTTCCAGAGCACCTACGAAGGTCAGACCGGACAGTCCCTGCCCCAGTCCGTACTCGATACGCTGGCTTCAAGTTCCGGCACGACCATGATCGCGGTCGACGACCGCGGCCAGCTCTATAAGGATAAGAACACCGGCGCATATTATCAGCGCACTGCCGACGGCAGCCTGGGTAAGATCATGGTTGCCGGCTCGACATCCGACGGAAATACCCTGACCCTGCAAGGCCAGGACGGAACGGCCTATGTGGTTACGGATGGAATATTGACCGTCAACGGCCAGACCCAGGGCATGGCCACGCCAGCGGGATATTACAGCGCCGATGACGTTAATGCCGAGGTGCGCACTATCGGCATACTGCAGGCCGCGGCGGCAATTCCCGGAACCGGCGCAGGGACCATGCAGCAGATCAATAATCAGATCAATCAAAGCGCGAGGAATATAAACGATATGCTGACTGCCGGGATTTTCGATCCGGCCAGCCGGACCACGACTATTCGCACCTCTGATCGTATTACCGTGAAAAGTTACGATGCTGTCGGCGCAGAGCACACCCAGAGCGTTACCGAGGGGTATACCATCACCAACGCCAACGGCCAGCAACAGTTCGTGCCGTTCAAACAGTATACGTATCTGGCTAATCCCGACGGCAGTACTCGCACGGTGACCACGCTGTATAAGGATGACGGCACGCCGTGGACGGTTCAGGATTCCACCGGCGCTTCCGGAAAATACCGGAATTACCTGGACGCGCAGAATTACGAGTTTGTCACCACGGACGCCAACGGCAGGACGCTGATACAGGTTTATGAACAGGGTAAGCTTGCCGGCCAGTATGATGAAAATCGCCATGCCGTGGTCCTGGATCCTTCCGGGGCTATCGTTTATTCCACAGACGCGCAGGGAGCGGTAGTGAGCAGTAATGGGACGGACTATTCGGTCGCCGCTATGTCCGAGCATGTGTCGGTGAGCCGGTCCACTGAAGCGGACGCCCCGGTGCAGTACTTGAACATCAACGGACAATCCATGGCTCTAAGCAGCCAGACCGAGATAGAAGTTATTGGCGATACGACTATCATTTTGACCGATAGCCAGGATCCCGGTAAGCAGGTGACTATTACTCTCGACGCGCAGGGCAACGTGGCCTCTATGGTCGGGCATCAGAGCGCTCCCGGGCTGGTTGAGCAGCTGAACATCGGATTGGCTGCGGTTATCGGCGGTATCACCGGCGGCTGGGCCAATGGCATGCAGGAAGGGGCGCAGGCGGCCAATAACGCGTTGAATCCCGACGTGATCAGCATTGACGGGGTTTCATTCTCGACCACTATTCCCGGAACGTACCAGGGCACGGTGAACGTGACGGTTGCCGGCAGCGACGGCAGCAAAATGTATCCGGTGAGCCAGCAGGCGATCCAGGATGACCCGGGGATGTTCAATTTCATCTACGGCAACGTGATGGTTACCTATACCGACGGCAGCGGAAAACAGCGCACCGGCTGGGTCAGCCCGGATATGCTCAAGCCGAGCTCTCTGGTGACTTTGCCCAATGAGATCAGCGTGGTGACGCAGAGCCTGGGGTACGAGCTCAATGCCGAGGGAGAATTCGTGGCCAGCTATCGCCCGTCAGACAGCCAGGCGGCGGACGTGATGGGCGCGTATACCTATTGGAATGATCTGCCCGAAGAGACCGGCGCGCAGCGGCAGCATAAAGCGGTAGTCGCGCAGTATCTGCTCGGCCAGGCTGAAGGCGATTTCTGGGTAAGTCTGGCTTCGGGCTGGGCGGGCGCATCAGCGACGATCAGCGGCCAGATGAACGCAGTGGTGGATCAATCCGTAATGGATAATGTGCAGCAGTATCTCGATGAAAACCCGGTCGATCCGGCGTTGCTTAATTCCGGCGATCAAGCGTATAACGCGGGGCTGATCAACAGCATTCCCGCTCCGTTGAGCATCACTACTTTGAGAGCGATCCCCTCGGTTTTTATCGATTCTTCCGAATGGAATGCGTATACTGAAACAGCGAATGCTTCCGGGCAGTCTTCCGTAGTGTCTGCCGGCGTGAATAAAAATCCGCTGGCGACGGCCAGTTATACTTTCACACCCCAGACGTATACCTGGATGGACCTGGCATCGGATGCGGCGCTGGTTTTGACGCTGGTCAGCCCGTTGATCGGCGACGAGGCGCTGGCTATCGGCTCCCGGAGCATGCAGGTAGCGGATATTCTGGGAGGCACCGCGGAAACCGGCATAGCGTTGTCGAGCGCAGGTGAGGAGATTTTCGCCGCAGGCAGCCGGGGTATGCAGGCAGGAAAATTGATCCAGGGCGCTGCCCGTTCCGGAGCGGTCTGGGCAGGCGTGTCCGCAGCTTCGGATAACGCCTATTCTTTGATCAGCGGTCAGGGACTTTCGAGTCTGGAAGATACGGTGCAGTCGGCGCGTCACGGCTACGGCCAGGGATTTATCTTCAGCGCCGGATTGCAGGGACTGGGATTGACCGGCGTTGCCGGCAGAGCGGGTAATTATTTATTGGGTACGGAATCCGGCACCGGCCAGATGGCCGGCAGGTATTTGCTGGGAGTGGACAGCCGGCTGGGCGCGTATGCGCTGGCTCCGGAAACGCTGGCAGCGGATTCTTTGCGCGGCGCGGGTTCGTTCGTGTTCGTCGGTCCGGTGTTCCATACCGTGGGTTGGGGATTGGGCAATGTCTGGGAGGGTTTGACCACCGGCGACTGGTCTGCGGATGAGATGATCGGGCCGCACGGCGAAGAAGGCCTGCCCTGGTATCAGGACCTGTTGTTGAGCGCGGCGAGTTCTCCTAAAGATACCGGCTTATGGCTGGGTCCGTTGACCGAGGTCGCGGGATTGACTACATCCACATGGGATCCCGCGGGTACCGGCCGTATCGCCCGGTGGGCGCAAAATACCGGGACGTATGGATATTTTCGCGGCACGGCCAGAACGCTTCTGGGACGCGAGTTGACCAGCGCCGGAGAAGGCGCGGTGCAGAAGAGCTGGCTGACCATGTTCCCGACCACGCCCGGCGCATTCCTGCGCAGCGTGGATGACGCGGTGTTCTTCAGCGGTTTTACCGCCGGGACCAACGCTTTGCTCTTCAACGATGTCACGCAATCTACGCTGGGTATGACCGAACAGGACGCCCAATTGCTGGGCTGGCTGCCGTTCTTCGCCATTCCTCGCTACGGCGGCAGCGTCAGTCTTGACCGGCCGGCGGATTCGGCAGTGCGGCCGACTGACGCAGAGGTGTATCGCAACGGCGAGTCGGCGTACGATATTCTCAAGGTGAACCGGGATGCAACTCCGGCCGAAATAAACAAAGCTTACCGCGCGCAGACCAAGCAGTATCACCCGGACGTGAATCCCGCAGGTTCCGAAAGAATGATCGACATCAACTGGGCGTACGAGCGCATCGGCAAAGATACTTCGGCGCGGGTAGCGTACGACGAGGCATTGTCGAACCGGCCTGTCTCCGGCAGTCGGACGTCTTCTGCAAGCGCCGAGCCGCAGCCGCAAAAGCAGGTCGACAATGAAAGGCGCATGCCCGAGGTTATCCCGGCAACAAACAGGTTGATCGATCTCGAAATGGCGCCTGCCGGCGCGTCAGAGGCAGCGGGCGGCGAACAGGCGGCCGGCAGCAAACAGCAAGCGCAGACCGCCCCCGCTAAAGATAAACCGGCCGTGATTAAGACGCAGAGGCAGACAGCCGAAGAGGCATGGAGCAACAGTTTATCCGCAGAAGCGGATTATCCGCAGCACCAGACAGCCCGGGTAAGAGCGATTCAGGAATATTGCGATTATATCGACAGATCGAGGAGCGACCCGGAATGGAGCTACGATTATATGTCCCAGGCATACGGGGTTCCGCATAATGCGCAGAGCATGTATAGCCGTTTTATCCGCGATCTGTATTCCTCTGCGCGCCACACTTCTTACAACCCGCGGCCTTCCGAGGATCCTGCGATAGCCGATAGAGCGTCTAAACCGCGTCTGGTCAATGGAGAGGAAGTTGTTTCTACCTATGCCGGCGAAGGGTTCATCTACCGGCTTCCGGCTGATCGCGATACTGCGGATATCTCGGGAACTGATTGGCGTTTTTCCGTCAATGCCCTGGCGCAGGAAGGGCTGATCGAGTCCCTGGACGGATTTATGCTTAAATACCCGGAACTGGTCAACCGGTACAAGACTCCCGCAACAGCCGGACACTGGTATGACCGGTATGATCCGGTTACCGTGTATTTAAGCGAACGGCCGGGCGCGCAGCAGATCGAGGATTTTGTGGCAGCGCTGAAGCCGTATGTGCGCGATACCCGCGACGTGCTCATCGGCGAGAATCTGTCTCCGGGAATTTCCCTGGATCGGGAATGGTCGCACAAATACGAAGAGTACGCGGCTCTGGCGGAAAGAGCGAACGCGCTCGATCCGGCTCTGGGGCGGGCGGCACAGAATTATTACGAGATGATCGGGACCAGCAGCGGGATATATTTCGCCATAGAAGAGGTGATCAACAGGGCTTCCGGCGCCGGGATGCGCCTGTCTCCGGGCGAGAAGAAAAATTCGGGTAACGATGTGTTCAGGAGAGGGTTGGAGTTCGAACAGGGGACGGCGAATTCGCGCTTGAAGGATCTGAGTTCCGGAGAGATCGGCGATCTCGCTTCGAGGCTGACCCGCGCGGATTACGGCACGCATGAGCGGGTGCTGATGGAGTATATGGAGCAGCGCGGCACGCCGCTATCCCAGTCTGAAGCAGGCGGCATCATTACCTTGTGCTTGGGCGGGCCGATTGTTCCGCGCGCCGCTGGAGTCGAGAAAAACTCCGTTGCAGAAGGCACTTCGATAATGGATAGAGTTCAGTCTATAGCCTCCCGGCTGTTGAACAGAGCGACGGCGCCGGTTCCGGAAGAAACGTCATTGCCGATAGAAAGAGACCTGGAGCACAGACTGGTTACTCTGCAGGATAGTAACAATAAAACCGGGCAATGGTTAGTCGGTATCCTGCGTGAACCGTCGGTTGACCCGGTCGGGAGAATAGAGTCAGTATTGCTTAACGCAGTTCGTTTACCTTCAGGGGTCATCAACGGCTTCAATGAAAAGTTAATGCGTGTTGATGCAACAGGAGATGTTTATGTATTTGACGTTCTGTCCGGGCAACGACAGGCTGATGGCAGGATCAATTGGCTGCCGGATGCCCAGATCGATTTTGCAACGATGAATAAGAATATCGCGGAAACTTTCAGCGGCACGTCTCTTGAGCGGATGAAAACGCAGGTTGTGGCGGCAGCGCAGCAAGCGGTGGTCAATCTGCAGAGTCCGCAATTCAGAGATAGAATCGTAGATACTCTTTTGCCGCAGATAGAAAGTGATTTCCAGAAAAAATATGCCGGTAAGCCAGAGTTCTTCCGTGGAAACGTCCATCCTACCGATGTTCTTGTGCGCTTAGAAGAGGTCTATAAAACAGAATTGGGATTACCTCCAGCTGGAAATGGATTTCTTTTGAATAGTCAGTTTAATCATGAGGGGCAGGTGGTAAATGTTGGAGATCGCCAGACGACCGGCATTCTGGGGGTTACAGTCGGCGAGGTTGAGATGACCGCAGCCGGCGTGGTGCGGACCACGAACCTGGACCGTAAGGCTATGGATAGGATCCTGCGAAATCTGGGCGAATATATCACGCAGCGCGCAGGGATAGCACCTGCCGGGGATAGGGATGCCGCGCAGCAACGTTCGCTTCTGGAAAATGATGTGAGAGGCGCGCTGGAATCTTTGCTCCATAATCACATGGATTACGCCTCCAGCACAACAATGTATATCCGGGGCGCAAAGGATGCAGCCGGAATCACGGAGAAAATCAACGAGGTGTTCGTCACATTTATCGGTGTCAAACTGCCGGACCTTGACGGCGTGTATCGGGTTGAGCGGGACGGCAGCATGTACCTTTTTGATGTCAGGGTCGGCACTCAAGGATCGGACGGCGCGATACACTGGTTGAGCGATAAGGATATCCCGTTCGACCGGATGAACGAGAATATGGGCAGGCATTTCGACGGGCCGGAAATCGAGCGTCTTTCGGCCTTCGCGCAGAAAAACGCGCAAGCCGCGTGCGAGCGGTTGAACAATCCGGTCACCCGGCAGCGGGATGCGCAGGAACTTGCGCAAACTCTGCATGATAACTTCATTAATCTCAAGAAACCAAATGCGAACGGCAAGAGTTTTCTGGGAGAAGAATACGAGGGCAACGTTTATACTAAGGATATGATCGGAGTGCTGGAACAATTTTATAAAGATTCTCTGGGCTTGCCCAGGGATGGCGATTTTTTCAGTAAGTATTATTCCAAAGGTTCGGTGGTCAATAGCGGAGATCGTACGGATGTATCCGTGTTTGGGGTCAATGTCGGGATCAATGAGAAGATGCCCAGCGGCGCGGTGCGCCAGAATATCGAGGTGTCGGCGGAGCAGATGGACCGGGTCCTGCAGAATATGGCAACGGCAATTGCCGGGCGCGCAGGGCTCAATGGCGCAAATGTTCCTTCATTCCAACAGCCTGAAGCCGGTAACGTAAGAGCAGATGCGCGGTTCCCGGATCAGAGCAGCGTTTCAATTGAGATCAGCCCGATGATCGCAGAAATTGCCTCCAGGGCGGAATTCGAAGGATTGGAGATCGCTTTTGGCGGAGGGACGGCGCGCAGAATGGTGCTTGGCGGCAAACAGGACAACGGTTATTCCGATATCGACCTTATCGTGCGACCTTCCGCAACAGCCAACGTGGTGTTGACGGAAGATGAGATGGGCGCGTTACGGGATTTTAAACAGGAGATCGAGAAAACCTTTGGAGTGCATGCCGATATCGTCAATCTGGAAGGATATGTGGTGGAGTCCCAGTATAGCGGGATAAGAAATAAAGCGGCTACCCTGGACCGGTTGAGTATTTATCGTGATAATGAAGGAGGCTGGAAAATTACCGATGAGACCGGAGGAAGCTATAAGCAGGACGTTCTTAACAATAATTTACGCTTGACCAAGAGCGGAGATTTTGATTATCGCGCGGTATTGCGTTTTGTGCGGCAGATAGGCGAGCGTCCTCAATCGCTCGAGAACAAGGATACTCAAGATGCGCTTAACGAAATTTCCGCATTTGTAGATTCCGGACAAATGAAAACAGGAAGAGGTTCTTTCATTAAGATAAACTGGCTGATTGGTGGAACAATTATGGGTGATCAGGAAACGCTGATCCGAGCGAAGGCTTTTCCGGTGAGCGATATGCTTAAGATGTATCTGCACGCGCAGGATCCTCATCAGATCAATAATGTCCTGAAGCAAATCGGGACCAAGAGGTCTCTGTATAATGTTTTGAGCCCTTTGGCTGATCTGGAAAAACTCGCTGAAATAACGGTCACCAGCAGGGAAAGCGGAAAACATATCGCTTTATCCGATTTCGACAATGCTTTCCCGGAAGATATGCGTGCCAATCCATTAACGCAGAAGTACGATGCCCGGGGTTGGGCGGATTTTGTTTATTCCGGGATAGCGGAGGAACTCCGCGAAAATGTAGACAGGGCGCAGCTGGATACCTTTGTCGAAAGGGAGATGTCGGATTATCTTTCCACGGTCGACTCCATGGATATTTCCCGTCGCATGACCAGTAATTTGATTGCAAGTAGTAAAGCTATGAAAGATATGATTGAGAAAAATCCCGCACTTTCACAAAATTATGTTTCTTTGTCCGGAGTGGTTACGGACGATTTCTATGCGCATCTTACGCAGAACGCGGATGCGATCAGACAAGCTATTCTTGCCGGTACACATAAGAATGTGCTTGATTATTATTCTTCAGCGTATCGTCCGCAATTAGAAAACCGCAGAGATATTTTTGACCGGGGTATCCGGTTCGTGCGCGCCAGCAGCAATCCTGACAATCCATTGCGCGGTCTTAGCGATGAAGCGATCGATACCATAGCCCAGCAAATGTCCGGAGCTTCTTTGAGCGGTAAAGATCTCGCCAGTCAGATGCAGAAAGCTTTGAGAGATCAGGGTGTTGAGGTGACTGTGGAAAGGGCCGGAAGTATTGCTGCCGCCTGCCTCGGCGGGCCAACTGAAGCGCAGGTGAAACAGGCGGAAGGGGAACTGGCGCGGTTGAAGCAGTTGCAGCAGCGAAGAGCGGTGAGCAATGCCGCGAGTATCCGCTCCGAAGCCGGTCAGAGAGAAGCGGTGAAGATCGACGCGGAGATCAGCGCGCAGATCGCCAGGCTTGAAGAAACGGTAAATCAGGGGCGCGCGGAAGTTAAACAATCAACCGTCGTGCCGCAGATACCCGGCATAACGCCGTTAGCCAAAGTGGCTGTCGAGCAGGCGTTCACGTCCACCGGAGAAGACAGGAATCTGGCGATCAATACGATTATAGAGCTGACCGGAAAGGCCCCGGATGTTATACGGGCGCAGTTGCAGGTTTCGGGTAAGAGCTCTCAAGAGCTGAAGTCGCTTTTGTCGCAGGATCAACTCATCAGGCTTGCCCAGAGCGAAGCCGGGCGCGCGTTATTCCGGATCGAAGTGGAAAACCGGCCGGATTATGTGCAGCAGCGGCTGGCGCAGGCCGATCATGCGATCCTGCAGCCGGTGGATTTTGAGCGGGAAGTGCAGTTGAGCGGTTTGTCTGCGGCGCAGATTGCAGCTATGCGCGCAAAATCCGCAGGGGTCATATCCATATATGATTATCTCGAGAATCTGGCGAGCTTCCGCAACCGGGACGGGGAAGCGCTGGGGATCACTACGTACCATTCCCAGGACGATTATTCAGCCCTGGCTTTAGCCGGAGATCTAAAAGAATGGATGTCCGAATATGACCGGCGCTACGGAGATCGGGAAGATCATACCACCCGTTATTTGAATGAGATCACCTCTGAAGGCAGGCCGATCGTGTTCTTTGTTCCCGAGGCTGTTCTCGGGGACAGCAAGGTGGAGCAGGGATCGGTGACTTCTCATGAAATGCAGTGGTTCCTGGATCATCCCGAGCAGATGAAGAATGTGTATTTTGTGTTCGGGGCATATCAGCTTATCCGCGACTCGGATTATCAGAGTTTATTCCACGACGCGCGTCCGATCCTTCTGGAAGAACAGGCTCACCGGATTCTCGCCGAAATTTATTCCAATTACCGCGATTACCAGGCAAACCCGTAGAAGTTATCCACAGGCCGTCCGGGACTCTCCCACTGTCACTGGGGATACTCTTCGGGCGGGACTCCCTGCGGTCGCCTGTGGATAATTTTTGTTGTTAGATTTCGGGCCGGCCTGCGTCTATTAGTATGAGACGCAGAGCCGCAGGAGAGCGCTGCGTCCGGCTAACCTCTTTGCAAGGAGGTAACGATGCAGCAGCTGCGATTGTGGGTGTGGCTGGTCTGTTGGTGCGCGGTCTGGACGGGACAAGCGCAGGCAGACCAGGAGTACGTCTTCTGGCCGTCAGAGGATGCCTGGGTGAATGACGCCAGCCCCGAGGTTAATTACGGTAACAATACGTATATGACGGTCCGGGACCGTTCCGGCCTGGCTGAAGCGTATCTTAAGTTCAGCGAGGCTGACCTGGGCGTATTGCGGGGGCAGACAATAAAGTCCGCGTCGTTGTTCGCCTACGAGTATTCCGGAACGAATTCACCCGGGGATGCGCTTAACCTGCACGCGGTGACGCAGGCGTGGAGCGAATCAGGCATTACCTGGAATACCCGACCGGCCTATGAAGCTGTGGCCGTAAGCTCTCTGGGGATCGGCGATCCGGTGGAGGGCTGGCGGCAATGGAAGGGGATAGAACCGACTCTGAACGCCTGGGCCCAGGGCAGCGCGAATTACGGCTTTGTCCTGGAAAATAATCTGGACGCGATGAATAACGAGTTGAACGCCCGGTTCTATGCATCGGAATATACCGGCCGGGAATTACGGCCGTACCTGAAAGTGACGACTACGCCTGAACCGGTGAGTATGGTGTTGTTCGGGTTGGGCGCAGGCGTGCTGGGTGTTGCGAGGAGAATGAAGGCAGGGTAGGAGCTGCTGTTGCTGCAGGAAACAAGAAGGGCGCTTCGTACGGAAGCGTCCTTCTTGTTAAGTTGTCTGCTTCAGGCAGATGATCCGTCAGGGTTACGCCCGGTTTTTACGCATGCGCGCGCCGGCGAACATCGCGCCGCTGCCGATCAAAAACAATAATGAGCTGATAGGCTCGGGAGTAACGTGGTACTTGGTCGATCCGCCGCCATTAGGACAGGAAGTGTGCACGTTGTTGATGTGCCACCACTGATCATGCGCCACGGCGTCATCGATATCCAGCCTGGTCAGCCAGAGGTTCTTGGTGCCGTCGCTATTGTCGGACGAATGGGATTCCCATACCAGCGGATCAAGGTTGGCGGTATCAAAGGAGGCCGCCCAATCCTGGTTCCCTTTATTCCAGAACCACCAGTTGCCGGTGACCTGGGTAACCGAATCCTGAAGTTTCAAGTACAGCCAGGGAGTTTCGTCTTCGTGGAAACTCGGCTGCGGGGTGAAGACATCGTAATCGGAAGTCATGAAGATGTCCACGATTCCGTTGCCGCCGCCGTTATCTGCGCCGTTGCTGTTGGGGTTCTTGGCGAAAGCCAGGGTTGAAAGAGACAAAATCGTTGCGCAAATGCAGAGTACGAAAAACAAACGTTTACACATTAATTACCTCCTGGTTGGATTGCTCCCCCTTTTGAGGGGGCCAATGGTTATCAATTTTCTCTGAATGGATCTATAAATAAAAAGGAGGCTGACGCCTCCTTTTTTTTGATGTACATCCTGCTAATTGTTGCAGGGGTGGTACCTTGGGGAACGTCCCCGATTAGCTTTTGCGCAGCCTGCCGGTGGCGAACAGTGTGCCGCCGCCAACGAGAAAGAGCAGGGTGGAAATCGGCTCCGGGACGGGATTGACTTTGAATCCGATTTCGCCTTTGAAGGACTGCCAGTTGCAGCAGTTGCCGCAAGCGGATTTGACATCGTCCTGTATTGCCTGAACCAGCGAGAATGCCTCCACGGTCCAGTTCCCGGCTTTCTCGATGGAATTCCAGTAACTGTCCGAAAAGCTGATCCACAGGTCGTTGGTGTCGCCGAATTTTGTTTTGAGATAGGTCTTTGCCGGATCCGAATCTTCGAACGTCCAGAATGAACCGGTCACGCTGAAGCCAATATCCTCGAACGAGCCCACGCCATCATAGAAGCTCAAATAGAGCCAGGGTTTTTCGCCCAGGTCGAAGTTTTCCTGCGAGACGCTCGGCACAACGCCGGGAGTGTTGGTCATCATGATCTGGAAATAATCGCTGACTTCAGCGGTTATAGCGGAAGCCGAAGAAGATAAAGCTAAAACGAACGTGATGGCGCAGAACAAGAAAACGATCAGTTTTTTCATATCGACCTGCCTTTGTTTAGGAAAAAAGAACTTGTCATCCATCAGTGATGACCGCTAATTGCTTCTATAATAGCAGAAAAGCCGAATTAAGCAATAGTTTTTTTCCACTTTTTATTGACTTTTTTCTTCTTGTTTCAGAAGGCGGTCAGAGTAGAAAAAAAAGAGGGGGAGGACAGAGCCTCCCCCGGGAAGGAAAAATCTTATTTTTTTATTTTTCCGCGCAACCTCGCGGCAACGAACAAAACTCCGCTGCCTGTCAGAAAAAGAGTGGTGCTCACCGGTTCCGGAGCGATCTGTTCCATGGCCAGCGCCTGGCTGGTAAGAAAAAACAGGAGGCCAACAAAAGCGTAAAGAAGAGTAAAGAGTTTATTTATCATTATTTTTTCCTTTTGCCGCGTTTAAGACCAAAGGCCATGGTTAAACCGCCGGTGAGAAAGAGAAATGAACTGATCGGTTCGGGAACCGGGTTGAGCTTGAAGGTTTTCGAATCAAAGTAAGTTTTGACTTTACCGGAGGTAAAAAGGGTCGAGGTTGCCGTTACTGTCCAGTTACCGGCGGCCATTGTTCCGAATGAGGTCTCATTGAAGGGGATCCAGAAGTCATTCTTATTCCCGGAAGTGGTTATATTATAGGTAATATCAACGGGTGTGCCGTCCCAGGTCCAGAACGTTTTGATGGTTCCGGGGCCGATGACGTCATCTGAATTCCGGTCGCCCATGTAGCGGATGTAGACCCAGGGGGTAGTGCCGTTGAAAACCTCGACGTTCTCGGTGGGGACCACGTTTTCCGCATCGGTCATCCACATCCTGTAGAAAGGCTCTGATGCATTGAGGTTACCGGACAGGCACGCCAGCGCGGCGCAAGAGAGCAGGGCAAGACGTAATTGTTTGATCATTTTTGTCCTTTGGTTTGAAAACGCTTTCATAAAGCAAGTATAACCTTTGAAAGCCAACTTGTCAAGGGTGATGGTTAGAATTTCGAATAATTCAGGCTAAGCCGGTGGTTAGTAAAAAGTTTATAAATAAGTTTGTTTTTTGGCTGATTTTATGCTACAATTGTCATATTGAAAGCGTTTTCAGCAGGTTTAAATCCCACTCAACCGCAGTCGGATACGCCAATAATTCAAGTGGAAGAAAGTCAATAAAAAGTGGAAACGGCCACTTTACTTTATTTGTCTTTAAGCTACTATAGAACCCTGGTGGATAACAACATTAAACGAAAGGAAGAGACTATGAGAACTGCCAAGGTGCTAATCGGGAGCGCGGCTCTTTTGATTTGTTCTGTTTTTGTTCTTACCGGTATTTCTTACAGCCAGCAGCCTCCGGCATCGCAGACCATAGGTGGACAAACCCGCCAGGATCAAGATATCAAGAAAGCGCGAGAGCTCGAACAAAAGATAGAGACTAAAAAAGCCGCTCCGGCAGGCACGGCTGAAGCGGAGATCGTTACCGATGAAAGCGGTCCGAAAACCATGGTCAAAACGATCACGGTCGAAGGCGCAACTTTGCTTGGCCGGGACGAGGTGCGCAACATCGTTGCCGCCTATGAAGGGCAGGCTCTTACACTTAGGGCGATACAGAAGATAGCGGATCTGATCACGGACGAGTACCGTAAAAAGGGGTATGTCACTTCCCGCGCTTATATTCCGCCGCAGACCATTACTGACGGCAATCTGGTCATTCGGGTGGTGGAAGGCAAGCTGGGGAAAATTGAAGTCAAGGGCAACCGTTTTTTTAAATCATCGCTGCTCGAGCAGCGTCTTTCAGTCGAGCCTTCCGGATATTTCGATTATTCCGAGCTGCAAAAATCCCTTATCTATATCAACGAACATCCCGACCGCAAAGCTCGGGCTACGCTTATGCCCGGAACTGCCCCCGGTACTACCGATGTGGTGGTGGAAGTGACCGATCAACTGCCCATCCACGCCGGATTCGAGTTCGATAATTTCGGTTCCCGGTATATCGGCAAGAAAAGATACGCATTGGTGCTGGAGCATAATAACCTGCTGGGGTTTGATGACAAATTATATCTGAAGGGTCAGATGGCCGAGGCCAACCGCATGCATCTGGAACAGGCGCGCTACGGTTTGCCGATCTCCAGGGATACCAGCGTCGGCGCGTACCTGGTGAACAGCCAGCTTAAGCTGGGGAAAGAATTCAAGGACGTCAACGCGCAGGGTAAAGCCGAGATCTACGGTTTATTCTTGAGCCAGAGCCTGATCCACGGCCAGACCATGGACCTGCGTTTGAATCTGGGATTCGACTATAAGCGCATCCGCAACTTCCTCGCCGGCGCGCAAACTTCCCGCGATCAGGTGCGCATGCTCAAGGTCGGCGCAGATCTGGATATTGCCGACTTCTGGGGCAGGAATATCATCAGCCCGGAAATCAATCAGGGTTTCTCCGATATACTCGGGGGCATGGAAGATAAAGATCCTAATGCTTCCCGCGTCGGTTCCGGCGGAACTTTCACCAAAGGCATACTGAACTATTACCGCCTGCAGCGGCTGCCCCTGGAGATGACGCTGCTCTGGAAGAACAACGCCCAGTATTCCAATCACACACTGGTCGCTTCCGAAGAATTCCAGATCGGCGGCGCTACCAGCGTCAGAGGGTATCCTCCCGCCGAGAAAGCCGGGGATAAAGGGTTGTATTCATCGCCGGAAATCTCCTTCCCGATCTATTTCCTGCCCAAGGACTGGGCAGTGCCTTTTACCACGGATGAAAAATTGTATACCGTTTTGCGCACTGTCGTCTTTTTCGACTGGGGCACCACGCATATCCGCAGTCCGCAAGCCGGCGATAAGAAACACGAAACGCTGCGCGGCTGGGGATTTGGCTGGCGTTTTAATCTAAAAGATAATATTTCCGCCCGTATCGAAATCGGGTATCCCATAGGGCACAAGACTCCGTCGGATGGCGATCACGCTCATCCCTGGATCGAGGTGCGCACCAAATTCTAAAACTATCCTTAAAGAGGGAGGCACACATGTTCACATTGATCAAAAAACCGGTTTCTTTGCTGGTTTTATTTTCCTTTATGTGCTGGCCGATACACGGCTATTGCTTGCCTGAAGGCGAGCAGGTGGTGGCGGGCAGCGCGACCTTCGATCGCTCTCAAACCGATACTCTGACGGTCAATCAGTCTACGGACCGTTTGATAGCCAATTACAATTCTTTCTCCATCGCTCAACCCGAGGCTGTGCATTTTAACCAGCCTAATTCCGGCAGTATTGCTTTGAACCGTGTGGTCGGGATTGATCCGTCCGTACTTCTGGGCACGTTGACTGCCAATGGCCGGATATTCCTGGTCAATCCCAACGGAGTGCTTTTCGGCGCCGGAGCCCGGGTTGATACCGCGGGTCTGGTCGCTTCTACTTTGAATATCGCCGACGCGGATTTTCTGGCGGGCAGATATTCGTTCATCGGCTCGGGCGGAGAAGTGGTCAATCAGGGATATATTTCCGCTCCCGGCGGGTACGTGGCGTTGCTGGGTTCGAGCGTGGTGAATACCGGCGTGATCGAAGCCAGCCTGGGCAGCATCGCGCTGGCCAGCGGCAACGCGGTTACTTTGAACCTTGACCCCAGTGGATTCATCAATGTGGTTGTGGATGAAGAAACGCTGGTTAATCCTTCCGGCGCGGCTGACGCGGTAAGGAATTCCGGCACCTTGAGCGCCAACGGCGGCAAGGTGGTTTTGACCGCCCAAACCCTGGACGGGATTTTCGACAAGGCCATCAATACGGACGGGATTATCGAAGCGACGGCCATCGACGATTCCACCGGCCTGGTGGTTCTGCAGGCGAATCAGGAAATCGCGGTCGACGGCGCGATTGATGCCGAGGGCGGCGAAGTGTCGATAGAGTCTAAAGGCGCGCAGCTGGGCGCAGATATCAATTCCCGGAGGCTCCGGATTAACGGGACCACCGGCGCTATGTATATTAACAGCGGTATGTTGCTGGGTTCGGATGTCGTGATCTGGGATCAGGGCGATATTTACGTCAACGCCGACATCACGGCTTATGAAGATTCTTCGCATCTGTGCAGTTTGACCATCAATGCCGGAGTCGGTCCTTTGCCGGCGGGCGAACTGGGCAATTTTTATCATAATTCCGGTTTGATCCAGACCACCAGCGCCAACAGCGGCGATATCACCATTACCGGCAACGACTTGTTGCTGGGGGATATTACCGCGATGGGAAAGTTCAGCGCGGATGCCCGCGGTTCTATCAGCGGCGGGTTGATCACCGCGCCCGGCGCGGACTTGAAAGCGGTCAATGGGATCGGTTTGTCGGACGCCAGGGTCGCGACCAATGTGGATACGTTAACCGCTTCAGTGTCTGACGGCGATATATATATCGAGGAAGAAAACGGGGTGACTCTGGAGAATATCGAGGCTACGGGCAGTGTCATCGATATCGTTACCAACGGGGATACCCTGGTGCATGATATGTCTTCCACCGGCCCGGCTCCCGGGGACAAATCGATCAACCTGCTGGTGAACAGCGGCAACCTGACCGTGGACGGAACTATTCTGGCGCAGTGTTATGGTTCAGCGCCTGCCAGCGTCAACTTGACTGCGGCGGAAGGTTCGTTGCGGGTGTTGAGCGGCAGCATGATCCAGGCGTATACCACCAGCCTGGCGGACGCCACGGTATCTCTCAATGCGTATGACGAATTGAGCGTCGAGGGAGCATTTCTCTATTCCGAAGTATGGAACCAGGGCAATGCCTCGATACATCTTAATGCGGGTAGCATCGACATTCTGGAAAGCGATATAGACGCGTACGTGCTTAACGGCGTGGAAGCCGAAGTTGACGGCGGCGCCTATGTTTCTCTCTACGCGGATGGCGGTCTTAACCTGACCGATAGCGCGATACAGGCGCAGGTTTCAGGGTACGGCACTTCCGAAGTATGGCTCGAAGGCTCCGGCGTGACTCTGGAGGGCGCCGATATCGTCTCGCATATCGAAAACGGCTGGGATTCCGAAATGCCGGATGAACTGCAAAGAGCGCTGGTTTCCGTTTCTGCGTATGAAGCGAACATGAATGACAGCAATATCGAAGCGTCCGTGGGCAGTCTGTCTTCGGGCGGATACAGTCCGTGGGATATGAGCGGGGAAGCGTATCTTTCCGTGGATACGTATGCCGGGCTGGCAGTTACCGGAGAGAGCACTTTGCGTTCCGTGGTGCTGGGGAACGGGGTAGCCGGCACGTATCTGTTTGCCAATAACGGCGGCATCGTCGTGGGAGATGAAACCGGCGCGATCCCGATCGTTGAAGCCTACGTGTACGGCGAGGGTATCGGCGAAGACGGCGGTTCGCGCGTGTACATGGATGCGGGTCTGTATTCCAAATATGAAACCGAGACCAACGGGATCTCCCTGTTCAATACCGATGTCCTGGCGACGGTGGGAATGAACGGACAGGCGAACATCGAGATCCTTGCGCGCAACGGCCCGATCATCGTCGGCGGCACGCAGGGCACGGATGTCATAGCCCAGGCCGGCTGGGGCGATGACGCTTCCGAGATCGATCTGCAGTCCTGGATGGGCGATATCACTATCGAGAATGAAAGCCACGTGCATGCGCTGGTGGATTACGACGGCGACGCCGAGGTGTACATCTATCCCCGCGAGGGCAACGTGAATATCGTCGACAGCGAAGTGGTCGCGCATGTCGGAGGCGACGGGTTCGCGGGCGTGTTCTTCCAGAATTACGAAGAGTCGGACGAGTTCAATTCCCCGTTCGGCACCTATGAAATCAACTATCCTTTTGCCGGCGATATCAACATCTCCGGAGACAAGAGTCTGATCCTGGCCGAAGCGGGGAGCCTGGTCACTCCGGCGACCGCAGTGGTGGTGATGAATACGTTCGGCAATATCAATCTTGACGCGGGCATGATCGCCGCGCAGGAAGTCAACGGCGAGTCGGGAATCGCTTTGCTGGCTAAAGGCGATATCAATACCGCGGCTGGTTCGACGATCAGCGCTTCCAGCGAGAACGGTCCTGTCGGAGTGGCATTGCTCGCCGGCGGTTTGATCAACACCCAGGGTTTGGTTTCGGCAGCCAGTTTAACCTCTGTTGCCGGGATACTGATGCAGTCGGGTACCGACTTGATCGCGGCGAACGTTGTGGCAGCGGGCGGCGCGGATCTGATCGGTCTGGCGGAAAGCTGGTTATCCGATTATTTCTGCTCGGCCTTCGATATCGGCGCGCAGTATACCTATGGCGGAGCGGTTCTGCTGCGTTCATTGTTCGGCGATATCACCATGGGCGATATCACCGCGGATGCCGTGCTGGCGGCGACGCTCGGTCTGGAGACCATGGTGTTTAACGACCCGTTCCTGCAACTGGGGCTCATTCTCGATCAGTATTCGGGATCCTTCCGCTGGTTCGAATATGAAGGCGATATCCTGGGTTCGATTTTGAGCAACGGCGTGGTCACCGCCAACTGGCTGGGGATGGTATCCCGATACGATATGGGCACCGCCGATGCGCCGATCAAAACCGACGTGAATATCGTTACCGGTTATTCCTACTGCGCAGGCGATATCTTTATCGATGAAGCGAATGCGCTGGAGATCGGCCTCTATGCGCCTGTGTACGGAGATTTTTTCGGCGACGGAGATGAAGACGAAGACGAGGGAGGAGAGGAGATCCCCGCATTTCTGCCGTTGATCGAGGTCGGGGCGTCTCTGGCGGCTCGCGACGGTATCGTGCACGTGTCCAGCGAAGGCGATATGCTGGTCAATTCGGTGATCGCGCCGCGCGGCGGAGTATTCCTGGAATCGCGGACAGGTTCGATCTATGCCGGCACCGGATGGTGGCCGGGGATCAGCGGCGAGACGGTCGGTAATGCCGGCGAAGTGCTCGCCGATCTCTACGAAATGATATTCCACGATACCGGCGATCCGGAATTGTTCGGCGAGGTGCTGGCGAGTTATCTGATGGATATTTCCGATGTGGGCGAAGAGGGGTTGGATTACCTGACACCCGTGGTATTCGGTATCCCGATGTTCGAAATGGGTATTTCCGCCGGTCCGAATGTGATCGCAGGCGGTTTTTCGTATTTCTCCGCTCCTGAAGGGACGATCGGTGTGGGTAATTTCGCCGATCCCGGAGCTAAGGATCCGGATATGTCCGGCGGTATTGAAGGCATCGTCCGTCCGGGCGTAACGTCCGTAACCGGAGTGGTTCCTTCGATCGCGTTCGACCCGCTTGGTTTGCCTTCCAAGAATGTCTTGTACAATGATATGGATACCGATTATTTCGGTCCGCTCGAAGGATATGAACCCGCGTTGAACGAAGGTCCGCTTCAGGTCTGGCCGGAAACTCCGCTGCTGGGGGCAGAAGCGCTGGTGACGGATAATCCCCTGAAGGTCTGTATCCAGGTGCTGGAAGGTTCGAAGTCCGCGGCCGATGTGCGCGAAGATTTTACTCCGCAAGCCGGGTTGACCTTGAACTTCAGCGAGAAGGGCGGGCCCGAGCCGGAACCCGAACCGCCGGTGATACCTTTAAACCAGCTGTCCAACCCGTTAATGAAAGAAGTGCTGGCGTATTATGAGATACTGAATGTGTACCGTTTGGCGTCCTTCGAACCGGCAACCCCGACTACGTTCTTCGGGTATCGGCCGTTGACTCCCACGGACACAGGCGCTTTTGACGATCTCGGTCTGGATGCCGGAGCGTACGAGTTTATCTCGAATAATATCCGGATGAACCGGCCGTTGTCTCCGTACTTTGTGACCGAAGAGGATCAGAAGAAAAAGAAATAGGGAGCAGGTGTCTGCTTGCCGCAGACATTCATACGATAGATAAGCGCGTCCGGCAGTTTTGTTCGTTCAGCAGAACAAGACTGCCGGATGTTTTTTTATCCAGGGACGCTCGCGGATCGCAGGGGTGGTACCCCGGGGAACGTCCCCTTTTTTTCTTTTGCTTTCTATTGATTAAAGAGTATAATACTGCTAAAGAGAAATATTAACCTGGAGGGCCTATGAGAAGGTTGCCGGTTGTTTTGTTAACTATTGTCGTAGCAGCCTGTTGTGGCTGCGAGCAAAAGGCTAAACCCGCGATAAAGATCGGTGATATCGGGATTTCCGCCGCCGAATTCAATGAGTCGTTTTCGGCTTTCCGCAAAGCCCGGGGGCAGAGTGCAGATCGCAAGGAGTTCCTGGACACGTATGTCACCCGCAAGCTCATCCTGATCGAGGCTGAACAGCTCGGTCTGGATAAAGCCCCGCAATTTTTACAGGACCTGCAGTTATTCTGGGAACAATCTCTCTTGAAGCTGATGCTTGCCCGTAAAGTCAACGAGGTTTCTGTGCGGGTGCGTGTGGATGATAAGGAGATCGAGGAGTATTATCTGCGGCACAAGGAAAAAGATTTTCCCGATAAAGAGCTGGCCCAGGTATACGATCAGATCAAGATCCTGCTTTTTAAGGTTAAACAGCGGCTTGCTATGCAGCGCTGGACAGATGAATTGAAGAAAAGGACCGCTGTTGAGATCGATTATAAACTGTTGAACCTGCCCGAGCAGCAGTAACCAGGAGGGAGCATCATGGCAAATAGCGCAAATAAACGTAGGAAGTACTTTATTGACCGGGCTTTTCAGGCGCGGTTCATCCTGCGGTTCTGCACGATAGTCATTCTATCTTCGCTGGCGATCGGCGGGCTGATCCTGTTCTTCTCGATGAATTCGACCACTGTCGCTATCGAAAACACCCGCGTGGTGGTCAAGCGCACCTCGGATTTTATCCTGCCGGTAGTGATGCTGACGTTGCTGGGAGTGACGCTGGTCTCGTCCGTGGTTTTATTCCTCCTGACCCTGCTGACGTCGCATAAGATCGCCGGACCGCTTTACCGGATCAAAAAAGAGATCGACTTGCTCACCGGCGGAAATCTCAATGTCTCGTTTACCGTCCGCGATAAGGATCAGTTGAAAGATCTGGCCAAGTCCTTGAGCATGATGTGTTTGACCATGCGTCAGAAGCATTCGGAATTGAAAGAACGCTGCGACGATCTGAAAGGTTTCCTGAAGGATAAGAATTATTGTGTTGGTCCCCAGGACAGCCCTGAATTCTCCCGGCGCCTGGAGGATGTCCAGGCAGTGCTCAATTATTTCAAGATTTGATCTCAAAAGGACCGATGAGAAAAATCGCAACACTTTTAGTCGGTTTGGCCTGGGCGGTGTGCGTCGCCGCGAACGCGTGCGCGCAGGAAGCCCGGGGGCAGTTGATCGTGGAATCCAAATACTTTTCGGTTTACGGCGAAAGGGATATGGACGCCTATGCGTTACTGACCAAACTTAATTTCGAATACCTGCTTTTCGGACAGCCGGCTGCGGGAACGCCCGGCGACGATTTAAAGACTATCCTGGCGGACAGTATCGACGGTCTCTATACGGAGATTTCCGACGTCCTGGATATCCATGTGTACAGTTTCCACGGGACTATCCGGCTCATGCCGGATCAGGCCAGTTTAAGCGCGATGTTCAAGCAGATTTTCAATACGGATTTCAATGAGCGGGCGATTTATTACCATGAAAAAAGCACTATTTACGTTTCGTATCCGGATATTTCCATTTCCGTGCTTGGCCATGAGATGGCGCATGCGATCATGTCGCATTTTTTCGTAGTGCCGCCGCCGAGCCGGATTCAGGAAGTGCTGGCGGGATTTGTGGAATATAATCTGCGCAAGAAGCGGGGCGACCTTCCCTAGGGAGCGGACGATGTCTTATTCAAACCGGGAACGCAGGCAGTTCCCGCGCAAAGAAATCGGCATACCGGTTAATTACCATGTGCTGGGAGTGATCGAGAATCTCAAGCCCGGTCAGACGAAGAATTCCAGCATCGGGGGATTTTTGTTGACCACCGAAAGGAAACTGCAGCGGGGAGTAAGCCTGGTTCTGGAAGTTCCCTGGCCTTCCCGGTTGCAGCCGTTGCGTTTGATCGGCAGGGTAGTCGAGTCTGCTCCTGGCGCCGACGGAGTCACCTACGATACCCGGATAGAATTCTTGGCGATTGACGACGCTCACCGAGATCTCATTGCCCGGATGATGGAATTTTATCAACATTTATGAACAGCTTAATCGTCTATCATTCCGGTCCCCTCAAAAATACCGAAAAAATCGCAATCGCCCTTGCAGAATCGTTGCATGCGCAATTGCGCGCTGTAGCAGAAGTTCTGCCGGCGGATTGCGCTCGAGCCGACGTTATCGGGTTAGGCGCGGGTATTCATTTCTGGCGCCATCACCGGGCGATCCTTGAGTGCAGCGAACGGCTGGCGCTGTCCGGGAAAAAAGTTTTTATTTTTTCCACCGGAGGCTGGGGTTTCGGCTGGCTGAAGCATGCCGCGCTGCGCAGGCGTCTGGCGCGTAAAAGCGCCCGGATAATCGGCGAATTTACCTGCGCCGGACGACCGGATGCCCGCGGTCAGCAGGCAGCGCGCGCGTTCGCTCTCAAGCTGGAAAAGTCCCTGGTGAAATAACCACTTCAAACCCGCAGGTTGAGTATGACCGCACCCGGCCGAAAACAAACAAGGGTTCGCAAGCCTTTTAAGAAAACCGGCGGTTTTTACGTTTATATCGTGCGTTGCGCAAGCGGCGCGTATTATACCGGAAGCACCAAAGACCTGGAACAACGCATCAAGCTGCATAATAGCGGCCGCGGCGCCAGGTATTTGAAAGGCAAAGGGCCGGTAGAGCTGGTTTACGCGAAAAGGTTCGCTTATTTCAAGCCGGCGATCCTTGCGGAACGAGCGATTAAACGGTTGACGCGCCGGCGCAAGGAAAAATTGGTGCGGACTTTTCAGGAAGGAGAGCAACTGTGACCGAGGAACATATGGGAAAACTATTCAAATACGGCGTGTTCACCAAGAGCCGCGTGGAGGCTTTTAGCGACGGAGTTTTTGCGATCATCGTGACGCTGTTGATCCTGGAGATCAAGGTCCCCCATATCGAACATGCGGATTCCGCCGGGCAGCTTTTGCGTTCGATCATGCTGCTGATGCCGAAATTCGTCAGCTGGGTGATCAGTTTTCTGACGTTGTGCATCGTATGGATGAATCATCACCGGCTTTTCGAGATGTTCAAAGGGATCAATATCGGGCTTTTCTGGATGAATGTGAATATGCTCTTGTGGGTTTGTTTTGTGCCGTTTCCCACCGCGCTGTTGGGGGATTATCCGCATAATCCGCTGGCCGTCGCTTTCTATGGTCTGGTGATGGCGGTTACGGGAACGGCGTTCGTCGCGGCCAGGCTCTATGGTCTTAAGCACCGGTCTTTGCTCAAAGAGAACATTTCGCTTAAGCGGTATCGCAAAGGGATACTTTTCGCGTTCCTGTTCGGTCCGGTCAGCTACACCATCGCCGCGGCTATGGCCTGGGTGCACACGTATATTTCCCTGGCGTTGTATTTTCTCATCGCCATCTATTTCGTTTTTTCGTTCCCGGCCAAAGAGGAGAACCTATGAATGTTTCAAATCGGTTGAAGCGGTTCTTCAAGTTGCGTTTTGCCATTCTCTATCCGTTCGGCGTTCTGGCGGTGATCTTTGCCGAATCCAGCGAACGGTCGATGAACGTCGGGATAGTTTTCATTATCGCAGGGCTGCTTGTGCGCAGCTGGGCTAACGGCTACGCCATCAAACTGGAGAAATTGACCACTTCGGGCCCGTACGCTTTTGTGCGGCATCCGTTGTACCTGGGCACAATGCTTCTCTTGGCCGGTTTTATCCTGATGCTTAAATTGTACTGGATAGGCCCGGTGTTTTTCGTCATGTTTGTCATCGCCTATACCCGCACGATGAAAAAAGAAGAGCGGATGCTCGAAGACAAGTTCCAGCATTCCTATCTGGATTACAAGAAGAAAGTCCCGGCTTTTCTTCCCGCTATCTTTCCTTATCGCAAGGGAGATAAATGGCGATTCAGTTTCAAACGCTGGTATAAAAGCCAGGAATATAAACTGATCATCTGGATGGTCTTTCTGGCTATCGCCTTCCACATGAAAGATGAGCTTTTAGTGGAACGGGAAAAGATCGATGCGAAGATTGTGGTCTGGCTGATCATTGCTTTCCTTCTGGGAAGCGCTGATTTGATCGTTGAATTCATAAAAAAACGCAAGCGGAAAGCAGGAGCGTGAAGCCATGCCGGCGCGAACATACGGTGATGCTCCTTATTCTGTAGCAGTCATTCACGGAGGGCCGGGAGCGGCGGGCGAGATGTCCGCGGTCGCGCGGGAACTTTCCGGGGAGCGGGGTGTGTTAGAGCCGCTGCAGACCGCGTGTTCGGTAGAAGCGCAGATCGAAGAGTTACGCGATACCCTGCAGGCGCAGGCGAGTCTGCCGGCCATCCTGGTGGGTTTTTCCTGGGGAGCGTGGTTGAGTTGTTTGCTCGCCGAGCGGAATCCCCAATGCGTCAGGAAACTTATTCTGGTGAGCAGCGGACCGTTCGAGGAACGGTATGCCGTCCGGATCATGGATACGCGGCTCAAGCGCCTGGATCAACGCCAGCGGGCGGAAGCGGATGAACTGATGGTGATCCTGAATAAGGGAAGGGCCGAGGACAGAAATTCGGCATTCGCGCGTTTCGGCGCCCTGTTCTCCCGGACCGATGCCTTCGATCCTTTACCGGAAGAAGGAACGAGCGTGGATTTCCGGGAAGATATTTTTCAAAGCGTCTGGCCGCAGGCGGACCGGTTGCGTTCCAGCGGAGAGCTGCTGCGTTTGGCCGGCCGGATCAAGTGTCCGGTCGTGGCTATACACGGAGAGCATGATCCGCATCCGGCTGAAGGGGTGAATAAACCCTTAACTGCGGTTGTGCAGGATTTCCGGTTTATCCAGCTTGAGTCGTGCGGACACAAGCCCTGGATCGAGCGCCAGGCGCGGGAAGCGTTCTATTATATTTTGAAAGAAGAATTGCGGTAGAAACGCCTTCTGTCAGGAAAAAGGGGGGAAGATGCAAAAGGCCATGAGCACAAAAATAAGTTTGCTGATCAGCATGGTTTTTGCCGCGACGGTAGTTCTGGGTTTGATCTCTACCGGCAGAGCGGCTTCGGACAAAGAGTCGGTTCCTTTTAACGCCGATACCCGCTATGACGTGTATTTTTACGGCGGCGAGGAGCGGCTGCGCCTGGTCAAGAATGTGAAAGTCCTGGAGATCACCTCGATACAGGGTTTGCCGTTTCTGGTGGTATACACCACGGATTTTAAGCCGGACAAAGGGTATATCCAGTTATCGGAAATAGTGGCGATACTTCCTGTCGGTCAGGCAGTGGAGAGTAAGTAACCGTGAATTGACCAAGGGGTCCATTATGATTACGTGCAAGGTTGTGATGCCGTTGCTGCTTAGTTTTCTCGCGGGTATTTTTACGGTGATCGGCAGCTTGCTGACTTTCTTTATCAGCGATTTCAAGAAAAGTTACCTGCGGTTTTTTCTGGGGGTATCCTGCGGGGTCATGGTGTATGTTTCTCTGGTTGAGCTCTTGCCCGCTTCCATTCGCACCATAGGTTTTCTGAAAGGGCAGGTCGCTTTTTTCGCCGGTATTCTCCTGATGATGCTCATCGATTTCCTGGTTCCGCATGAGTATATCGAAGAGAGGATACATAAGGACACGCATGACAAAAAACTCATGGCCGCCGGTATTTTCACCGCCATCGGCATCGGCATTCATAATTTTCCCGAAGGCGTGGCGGTATTCATGAGCGCTATGGTTGATTTGAAGCTGGGCATCGCTCTGGCCATCGCCATAGCGTTACATAACATCCCGGAAGGCATTTCCGTAGCCATGCCCATTTATTATGCCACCAAAAGCCGCAAAAAAGCCTTCTGGTATTCTTTTCTTGCGGGTTTTGCCGAACCGGCAGGCGCGGTTCTGGCCATTTTGTTGCTGATGCCGTTTCTGACCGTCGTGTTTCTGTCTTTTTCACTGGCATTTGTCGCGGGGATCATGGTTTTCATCAGTTTTGACGAACTGTTGCCTTTATCCAGCGGGGAAGGCAATCACATCGCTATTGCCGGCGTATTCGCCGGTATGGCGATCATGGCCGTAAGCCTGATACTACTCTAATAATGCCTATTACCATCGAAGTGATTTTACTCTGGATCGCAGTGCTGGCGTTGTTGAGCATAGTTTCGAGCAAGCTCTCCGACCGCTTTGCCGTTCCCGCGTTCCTGCTGTTTTTAACCATCGGCATGCTGGCCGGCTCCGAAGGCCTGGGCGGGATCTATTTCGATAATTACCGTATCGCCAAATCCATCGGCGTCGTAGCGCTCATTTTCATTATTTTCTCCGGAGGCCTGGACACGACCTGGAAAACGGTCAAGCCGCTTTTGCTCCCCGGGTTGATCTTATCTACTGCCGGAGTGGTAATGACGGCTTTGATCGTTGGCGTATGCGCCATGGGTATATTCAAATTCTCCCTGGCCGAAGGATTGTTGCTGGGCGCTATCGTTTCTTCCACCGATGTCGCGGCGGTGTTCAGCGTGCTGCGGTTAAGAAAGATATCCCTGAAGGGGCATCTGAAGCCGCTTCTGGAGCTGGAATCGGGAAGCAATGATCCTATGGCGGTTTTTCTGACCCTTGGTTTTCTGGGGATCATTACCCGCAGCGGATCGTCGTTCCTGCAGTTGCTGCCGCTATTCGTCCTCGATATGGGCATCGGGCTGCTCTTAGGGTATGCGATGTCCCGGTTGTGCGTCGAGTTGGTCAACCGGATCAAGCTGGAATACGAAGGATTATACCCGGTTTTGACCATCGCCCTGGTCCTGTTGACCTATTCCCTGACCACCCTGACCCGGGGCAACGGTTTTCTGGCGGTGTATGTTCTGGGTTTGATGATGAGCAGGGAAGAGTTCGTGCAGAAACGGTCGCTCATCCGTTTCCACGAAGGCATGGCCTGGCTGATGCAGATCACCATGTTTCTGACTCTCGGTTTGCTGGTCTTTCCATCGCAGATCGTTCCGGTGGTTGGTAGCGGGTTGCTTATCGCCGTTATACTGATATTTCTGGCCCGGCCGTTGAGCATATTTGTCTGCCTGTTGCCGTTCAACTTCCGTTTTCCGGAAAAGGTGATGATCGCCTGGGTGGGATTGCGCGGCGCGGTGCCGGTCATCCTGGCGACGTTCCCGCTTCTGGCGGGCATACCCCAGGCGCATTTGATTTTCAATGTGGTATTTTTCGTGGTCGTGGCGTCCGTACTCATTCAGGGCACCTCCATTCCGATGGTGTCCAGGCTGCTCGGCGTCAATGCGCCTCTGGGAGCGCGCAGGCGTTATCCGCTCGAATTCGAGCAGATGAAAGGGATAGATGCTTCCCTGACCGATCTGATCGTCCCGTTCGATTCGGATGCGGCAGGCAAGAAGATCGCCGATTTGAAGATTCCGCAGAAAGCGCTGGTAGTGCTCATTTCCCGCGGGGAAAAATTCATCGTTCCTAACGGTTCGACGGTTATCGAAGGCGGCGATGTTTTTCTGGTGCTTGCCGATGAGCCCGATATCAAAGAATTGCAGAAAAATCTGGCGGTACTGCGCAGCGATGCGGAGCAGAAATGACGATAAAACTTCTTTATATAGGCCTGGGCGGGGCGCTCGGATCGATGGTCAGATACTTCGTCTCCGGTCTCGACTATAAGTTTTCCGGCGGAGTATTTCCGGTCGGTACGCTGGTGGTGAATCTCTCCGGTTCGCTGGCGATCGGGTTTCTCTGGGGATTGTTCGAAGGGGCGGCTGTGTCTTCGAATATCAAGATGGGTATCTTTATCGGGATACTGGGCGGGTTTACCACATTCTCCACTTTCGCTCTGGAGAATTTCAATCTGATCAGGGACAGCGAGCGCGGCATCGCGCTTTTGAATATCGTTCTGTCGAATGTCCTGGGTATCGGATTGGTGTTCGTCGGGTATGGACTGGCACGGCTGGCGATCGGTTTGTATAAATAGGAGGATTCATGAACCTGCCGCAGGATGGCATGTTGTTGAGAATTTTTGTCGGCGAGACGGATCACTATAAAGGCAAAGCGCTCTACGAGCAGATCGTGCTTAAAGCCAGGGAACTGAATCTGGCCGGCGCGACGGTCGTTCGGGGGATCATGGGTTTCGGCGCGGACAGCCGGATGCATACGGCAAAACTGTTGCGTTTGTCCGAAGACCTGCCGGTAGTCATTGAAATCGTGGATACGGAAGAGAAACTCACTGCCCTGCTGCCGTTCCTGGACGAGGTGGTCGAAGAGGGGTTGATCACTCTCGAGAAGGTCCGGGTGATCAAATACCGGCACAAAGGGGAGGGTTAAGGGGTTTTTGCGAATAATGGGTGGGTGAAGAACGGGCAAAACGTCCCGGGAAAATAGTCAGAGGAAAGGATAGCAGATGAAACAATGGTACGAAGCATTATTTGAAAATTATGCACAGAAATACGATAAAGAGTGTTTTGTTCAGGGGACACTTGGGGAATGCGATTTTATTGAACAGGAGTTAAAGCATAACAAAAATGTAAGAATACTTGATGTCGGATGCGGGACAGGCAGGCATTCGATTGAACTTACGAAAAGGGGATACAACGTTACCGGCGTTGACCTTTCCGAGAATCAGATCAAAAGGGCACGGGAAAAAGCACAGGAGACAGGCTTGACCATCGACTTCCAAACACAAGATGCCCGCAATCTTCCGTTTGACGGTGAATTTGATCTGGCGATTATGTTGTGCGAAGGCGGGTTTTCTCTTATGGAAACAGATGAGATGAATTTCGAGATACTTAGAAACGCGACGAAGGCGTTGAAAGAAAAAGGCAAATTCATATTTACTACGTTAAACGGGTTGTTTCCGCTGTTCCATTCGGTCAATGATTTCTATAAGTCGGCGCAGAAAGAAGGCCAGTCCCAGTGTAAGGAGTGCTCCTTTGATCTGATGACTTTCCGGGATCATAACACCGTTGTTTTTGAGGACGATTCCGGCAATAAAAGGGAGCTTACGTGTAACGAGCGTTATTACGTGCCCAGCGAGATAGCGTGGCTTTTAAAAGCGCTCGGGTTCAAGAAAATCGACATCTTCGGCGCGAAACTCGGGGCTTTTTCGAGGAAAGACAAGCTGACCCCGGAAGATTTCGAAATGCTCGTGGTCGCGGAAAAATAGCGGAGCGCAATGGAGTACAGTGGCATGAAAAGAGGATTTTACAAATGCATATTTGTTACCCAACAGAATGCGCAATATCGCCGTTCGTTGGGTAATTTTTTTCTTGACATCGGTTACCCAACAAGTTATATTCTAACGTAGTCTGTTGGGTAATGGGAGGAATTATGAGAGGCGTGATAAAAGGTGTATTGGCAGAAGAGCTTGAAAATTCTCTTCGTATGAAGAAGGAATATGAAGCGGCATTGAGTGGATTGCCCAAGGGGTGCCTTGCAATAAGAAGAATCAGGGGGCACGAGTATTATTATTTAGTAAAAAGGATAGACAGAAAGGTCAAGTATATCTATAAGGGAAAAATATCTGAAGAAGAAAAAAAGAAATATGGAGAAGCTAAAGAGCTAAGGGCGAAGTACAAGAAATTATTAGCTCAAGTCAAAAAACAAATAAGATTTTTAAGGAGTTCCTTACGTGGAAAAGAAGCAATCTGATTTATGCTTTGAAATTTTAAAAAGATTTCATAAGGAAGGAATTTTAGACGAGCTGATTCTTATCGGCAGCTGGTGCGTGTATTTCTATAAAGAGTATTTTAATAACGTGCCTTACATTGATCAAGCCGCCATGCGAACTCGAGATATCGATTTTCTAATCGATAATCCCTCTAAGATAAAGCACGCCGTAAATGTTCCCGAGCTTCTAAAAGATTTAGGCTTTGTGACGATTTTAAAAGGGAGCGAAGGCTATATCAAGCTTGATCATCCTGATTTGTTGCTTGAGTTCCTCGTTCCGGAAAGAGGCAAAGGTACGGACAAGCCGGTTTTGTTGGAAAAGTTGGGCATGAATGCAGTTGCGCTAAGATTCTTGAATCTGCTCGCAGATAATTTAATTACAATCAAAGTCGAGGATTTTCATATCTCAATGCCCCATCCTGCCATTTTTGCTCTCCATAAGCTTATTATTTCCCAGCGCAGATTTAAGGAGGAAAAAGCGATAAAAGACAGGAATACAGCTGTGGATATTTTGAAGGCATTGTTGCATAAAGGTGACGCAGCGATTATTCAACGGATGTTTAATTCCATGATTCCGAAATGGCAAAAGAAAGTTATCGAAGGATTGAAAAAGGCGGGGGAAAAAGAGATACTGAACCTGTTGGCCGCTAAGTAAACAATGAAAGAAAAAGAAAAGAAGAGATAATGGGTAAATTTGCCGAAAAGGCGTGCATTATTACCGGAGGAGCTTCCGGAATCGGCGAAGCAACGTCAGTTCTTTTCGCTCGGGAAGGGTGTTCGGTCATAATCGCGGATATCGATATGGAGAATGGCAAGAGGGTCTCGGATTCCATTGCGCATAAAGGCGGCGTGAGCAGGTTCATTAAGCACGACGTGACAAGCGAAGATTCCTGGAGAGCGTTAATTGCGGAAGTCGAAAAAGAATACGGTAGGTTGGATGTGCTGGTGAATAATGCCGGCATCGGATTTGCCGGGACGATAACGGAGATGTCTTATGCGGAATGGCAGACGGTGATGAGGATTAATCTGGATAGCGTTTTTCTCGGATTGAAATATTCTCTGGAAATGATGAGGAAGGCCGGGCGGGGCGGCGCAATCATTAATGTGTCTTCCGTGGCGGGGATTGTCGCTGCTCCCGGGGCCGCGGCATATTGCGCCAGCAAGGCCGGGATACGCCTTTTGACGAAGTCAGCCGCATTGGAATCTGCTGCGGCCGGCGACGGCATCAGGATCAATTCGGTGCATCCTGCAGCCGTGGATACGCCGATCTGGAAGAAATCGAACTGGTGGAATGAATTTTCTCGCGCCCACGGGGGCGACGAAAAAGCGATGGAGATTATGGCTAAGAATTCGCCGTTAAAACGGATGGCTAAGCCGGAAGAGATCGCTGCGGGGATTCTTTACCTGGCTGCGGATGAATCCGGGTATGTAACCGGTGCGGAATTGGTGATTGACGGCGGTTTTTCGATCCAATAGCTCGCCGCCAGGGATTACCAAAAACAAAACATGAGGAAACAATGAAAAAAGGAGTAACGCATATGATCAGGTTCGCTCGTTATATGATTATGGTTCTTATCATTGCTTTGTGCACGTGCGGTTGTGAGCCTCTTGCGCGTACGCAGCCGATGGCCAATGTTCTTTCCGCGGACAACGTGCCGATCGCCTATGCGGTGTACGGTCCGGCAACTGACCCGGCGGTGGTCTTTGTGCACGGGTGGAGCTGCGACAGCCGATACTGGCACAATCAAATCCCGTATTTCTCGAAGAAATACCGGGTGATCACCGTCGATCTGGCCGGTCACGGCAATTCCGGTTTCGGCAGGCAGGTCTATACCACGGAAGCATTCGGCCGGGACGTGGCTGCAGTATTGCAGCAACTCGATGTGAAGCAAGCGGTTCTGGTCGGGCATTCCATGGGAGGCGAGGTCATACTGTATGCGGCTAAGATCTCGCCTGAAAGGGTGATCGGTCTGGTCGGGGTCGATACCCTTGAGGACCTGGGCAAGGTGTATCCAGACGAAGTGAAAAACAGTATTTATGAGCCGATCGCCGCGGATTTCGTGCCGAAAGTGCAGGAATTTGTCCGCAGCATGTTCCCGGCCAACGCCGATAAAGCTCTGGTCGACACAATCGCCCGGGATATGTCATCGGCTCCGCAAACGGTGGCGTTGAGCTCGATGAAGGAATATTTCAAGGTGTCGGATCCGGAGCTGATTAAAGGTCTGACCGTGCCGCTGAAAAGCGTGAATGCCGACCTGTGGCCGACCAATGTCGACGGCAACAAAAAACTTGTGCCGTCATACGAAATGTCGTTGATGAAGGGATATGGCCATTTCATCATGCTGGAAGCCCCTGATCAGTTTAATGTGCTGCTGGAGCGGATGATCAAAAGTATCCTTGCGGAGACAAAGCTAAAGAAATGAAGCAATGAGGCATGATATGAAAAAGGTTGATGATGCGGTTTTTTGTTTTAAGGAGGGATTCAGCTGCTCGCAGGCGATACTTTCTGCATACGGCAAGGAATTGGGGATAGATAATAAAACCGCGCTTAAAATCGCTTCGGCCTTTGGCGGCGGGATGGCCAGGATGGGCGAAACTTGCGGAGCTGTAACCGGCGCATTTATGGTGATCGGGCTTAAATATGCGGTAGACAAGAACTCCAAGGATAAAGTTTATGCGGTGGTTAAAGAATTTGTAGATGGTTTTAAGGCTCGCAACAGATCTATCGTCTGCAAGGAACTGCTGGGGTATGATATGAGTACTCCCGAAGGAATGAACGCCATAAAAGAGAAAAAACTTGTCGGTACTATTTGCCCGAAGCTCGTAAAAGACGCGGCAGAGATACTTGAGCAGATTCTGTAGAGTATGTTGAGAAAAGTTTATATCCATACGTTCGGCTGGCCGGTGGCAGGATTATAGTAATGCGATGAGGAGCTTGGCAGAGGCGGTAGTCGGGGAATAAAAGGGCATGATGAAAAAATTCGCTTTGATCGTTGGATTTTTGCTTATGAGCGCGGTTGCGTTTGCTCAAGAGATCGACAGGTCTCTTTTACAGGGATATGACGCGGCTCTAGTGATCTATAATCGCGCAACCGGTGAGATGGTCAATATTAATCCCGCGCGCGCTAACCAGCGCCTTGCGCCCTGTTCGACATTCAAGATTTACAACACTCTTATCGGGCTGGAGCTCGGGCTTATCAAGGACGCTGATGAGCCGTGGTATAAGTGGGATGAGGTGAAGCGTGATATAGAAGGGTGGAATCAGGACTTAACGCTACGTGAGGCGTTTCGGGTGTCGGCCGTTCCTGCATATCAGATATTGGCGCGGGAAATAGGCGAAGCCCGGATGAAGGAATATATTGAAAAGATCGGCTACGGCTCACAGGATATTTCATCAGGGATCGATATTTTCTGGCTTCCGCGTCCGGATACTACATCCATCAAGATCAGCGCGGATGAGCAGGTTGCTCTTTTGAATAAGCTTTTGGACGGTCAGCTTCCATTCTCTGAGAAGAATATCGCAATACTGCGCGATGTTATGCAGGCAGAGAAGACCGATAAAGGAACGCTTTATGGCAAGACCGGCTCTGACATGGGGCCGGATGGGAAATGGAACTTGGGCTGGTTTATAGGCTTTCTTGAGCATAACGGTACGACCTACGTTTTCGCGTGTAATATTATCGGAGGCGATAATCCATCGGGCAAGACTGCCCGGACGATCATAGAGAGCGTCTTTAAGTCTCAAAACCTGTTGTAATAACAACTCATCCCTATGGTCGTTTTAAAAAGCGAGGTCATAGGGTTTTTTTATGTTTGGAGGCGGTTCCGGGTCCTTGGAGGGGGGTTTGGGTGAGGGTCGGGCGAGGCGCAAGGAGCCAGTGATAGTGGTCAAAAAAATCGATGTCCATGTCCATCACTTTTAGGGTTTGGGCATAAGTGGTTAACCCGGCCTAAATAAGCGCCCAGCGTCGGAAAATGGGCGGTTTTAGGGGTATCCTGCGGGCGTCCGGGAGGGTCCAAAAAGGGCATTTTGATGGACATGGATGGACACGTAAATGTCCACTAAATCGAAATGTCTCGTAAATAGTAGACATTTCAGCCCGGTGGACATTTAATCTGCGCGAATGTTACAAGAAATGTAATAAACCTGCCCAGCGTTAATGTTCACTCAGGCCCTAATGTTCACTAAACAGTGAACATTAAGCCTCAAGATCTTGTCACAAAAAGTATATAGTATTTGTGACAAAATAGCCTTCAAAAATTATCTGTAACTATCTGCATTAAATCATGTTATGGCATATTATTGATGTGGGAGGGGTAGGCTCGCAACTCCAATTTATTCCTTGCCAATCGGCGCGGCAAATTCCACATCCATAGTTAGATAATGTTTTTAAGGCTTGAGAAAATCATTGACAATAGCGGACTAAATGTATATACTTATGCACATCTGCTGACATAAAGTACGGAGGCATAATGAGAGAAAAGACAGACACAATAATTGAATATTTCAAGATACATGGGGGAGTGGCCCGCTTTTCTTCAATTCGAAAAGCTGGATTTCATCCCGATGTAATCAAGAAAAATGAAAAAGAAAAGAAGATTGAGAAAATAGGAAAGGGGCTGTATAGGCTCGTGGGGGATACTATCGGATCTCACCCAGATTATGTCATCGCATCGCTTCAAACCTCAAAGGGCGTGATTTGTCTCGTATCCGCGCTATATTTCCATAGGGCGACCAATGAAATACCTCGGTTTGTGGATATAGCTATTCCCACAGGATCACGCGCGAACAGAATAAAATATCCCCCTGTAAAATTCTATAGCTTTTCACCCGACACATGGAAGGCGGGCGTGGAGAAACACGAGATTGAAGGGCACCCAGTTAAGATTTACAGTCTTGCGAAGACCGTGGCCGATTGTTTCAAGTTTCGCAACCGAATTGGAACAAATGTGGCCCGAGAAGCGCTTAAGATAGCTGTTTCCGAGAAACATGTCAAACCTAAGGATATTATGGAGTATGCTAAAATTTGCCGCGTTGACAGAATTATTAAACCTATACTTGAGACCATGTTATGAAAAAAGAATTAAAAAATATCGAAGCCTCAATCAAGGCTCGGCTTAAAAATAAAGCGCAGGAAACAAATCGACCTTTCGCGGAAGTAATGCAGTATTACGGCATGGAAAGATTTCTCTACCGGTTCAGCAAATCAAAATATGCTGATAAATTTATCCTGAAGGGCGCGCTTTTGTTCGCTGTATGGCAGATACCTGACAGGCGCACAACTCTTGATATTGATTTCTTAGCCCGTTTTGATAACGAGGTTGCAACCATCGAAAAAGTGATGAAAGACGTGTGCGAAACAAGCGTGGATCCTGATGGGCTTAAGTTTGATTCCCAAACAGTCAAAGGGGTGAAGATTAAGGAAGACGCGGACTATGAAGGGGTGCGCGTGAAATTCACAGGCTTTTTAGATCGTGCGGAAATCCCAATGCAGATTGACGTGGGTTTTGGCGATATCGTGTATCCAAAAACCAAGGTCATTGATTATCCGGTAATTTTGGATTTTCCAAAACCGCACTTAAACGGATACCCTCAAGAGAGCGTGATCAGTGAAAAATTTGAAGCCATGATCAAGCTCGGGTTGTTGAATAGTAGAATGAAAGACTTTTATGATATCTGGCTTATGACGAGGCAATTTGAATTTAAGGGGGCAAGTATCGCCAGCGCGATAAAGAAAACCTTTAACAATCGAAAGACGGATATCCCTAATGATAAACCTTTGTTTGCTGATGAGATTTACGATGAGAAATCCGACAGGCAGACGCTCTGGAACGCTTTTGTGAAAAAGGGAGATATCCAACACGCGCCGGAAACATTATCGGCTACAGCCAAAGAAATAGAGCGTTTCCTTATCGAGCCCGTTATAGCGATTAGTGAGAATGTCGCGTTTGATAAGACATGGACATCTCCGAAGGGATGGGAATGAAGACCTATGCCATCGGTGACATCCACGGCGCCTACAAGGCGATGATGCAGTGCTTTGAGCGCTCAAAGTTCGATTATAAGAAAGACCGCCTGATCGTGATGGGCGATGTTTGCGATGGGTATCCGGATGTCAGGCAGTGCATCGATGAGTTATTAAAGATCAAGTATTGCGATCTGATCATTGGCAACCATGATCAGTGGGCGCTGGACTGGGCCTTAAGAGGCGACAAGCCGGAGATATGGACGAAGCAAGGCGGTGACCGGACCATGGCTTCGTATAACAGCGGGCCTATGCCGCAGACGCATATCGACTTCCTAAAAAGCGGACATCTTTGGTTGGAGGTCGGGAATAAGCTTTTTGTCCACGCTGGTTTTGTGCCGGATTTGCCATTGGAACAAAATAGCGCTCAGGTACTTGTGTGGGACAGGGATTTACTCAAAGACGCTTGGGAGGCGGCTAATTATAGACGGGAAGCCCAGATCACAAAATATGACGACATTTTTATCGGACATACGACAACAGAGCTTTATAGAACGCTTGAGCCGATTCATGTTTGCAATGTGTGGGATTTGGACACCGGCGCAGGATGGTCGGGCAAGCTGACGATTATGGATGTTGATACAAAAGAATACTGGCAATCGGAGTTATCAAAGGATTTATACGGTGGATTGCCGAATCAGTTATAAAAAATTCTGCACACAGTGTGTGCGGAATCTTCAAGAGAAGAACAGAGAAGAGAAGAATGGTGAAGGAAAGAAAAATATCAGGCATAAAGTCTTGGCCGGAGGATGACAGGCCGAGAGAAAAACTCCTCAAAAAGGGTGCGGGGGCTTTGAGTAATTCAGAGCTTCTGGCCATTCTTCTTCGTACCGGCACCGCTGGCACCAGCGCCATTGACCTCGCCCGCAAGATACTCAAGAAATTCAGTACATTTCGCAACATGGCTCACACCGACGCCCGGGACTGGAAGGAGTTCAAGGGCTTAGGCGGGGCCAAGATCGCCCATATTCAGGCCGCGCTTGAAATCGGGCGGCGCTATCGACAGGATGATGTGTCCACCGGGAAGCAGAAGATCGCCTCTGCCAAGGATGTTGTGGATATCGTCATGCCACAGCTTCGCGACCTCAAAACAGAGGTCTTCAAGGTCGTCTGTCTCGATTCAAACAATCGGATTATAGACATCACAGATACGGCGTCCGGAACAGTTAACCGTGCGATGCCGATAGTTAGAGAGATTATTCACTGCGCTCTGCAGAAGTTCGCTGTGTCAATCATCTGCCTGCATAATCACCCCTCCGGGGATCCGAAACCCAGCAAGGAAGACAGAGATTTTACAAGGGAGCTTTGTCAGGCAGGCAATGTGATGCAGGTCAAAGTGCTCGATCACTTAATTATAGGGGATAACCAGTATCACAGCTTCGCTGATAGCGGCGAGCTGGTCGCTTACAAATAAGGGAAAGTATGTCTGAACAAAATTGGAACGAACATAGAACAAGAAAACAATATATCGACAAGCTCCTGCTCAATTCAAAGTGGGGGCCGATCGTTCCTTTTGAAGAAGGCAAGCATTATGGGCATGGCTCTGTCGAGGAATATCCTACGCAAACAGGCCCTTGTGATTATGCTCTCTTTCATGACAAGCGTCCTTTGGCGGCGGTCGAAGGGAAAAAAGTTTCGGTTGGGCCTCAAAATGTGCTTCAACAGGCACAGCGATATGCCCGGGGATTTCAAAATAGTCCTTTTACATTTGGCGAGTATCATCTTCCGTTTATCTATTCCACGAATGGCAAGATCATTTGGTTTCAGGATTTGCGCCATCCGTTGAACCGCTCCCGCGAGATTACTGCGATTCACACGCCTAATGCTTTAGAGGAATTACTTTCAAGGGACGAAGATGCCGCAAAAGCGTGGCTCAAGAGCAACGCAATAGACAATCGCTTTTTGCGGCCATATCAGATTGAAGCCATTTCAGCGATTGAACAGGCTATTGCTGACCGAAAACGCAACATGCTTGTTGCCATGGCAACTGGCACAGGCAAGACATTCACGATTATTAATCTGATATACCGGCTGATGAAGTCAAAACTGGCTAAGCGCATTTTGTTCCTTGTGGATAGGCGCGCGCTGGCGGCTCAGGCGGTGACCGCGCTTGCGAGCTTTGAGGCAGAGCCGGGACTCAAGTTTGACAAATGTTATGAGGTTTACAGCCAACGTTTCAGACGCGAGGATCTGGATGAGGATCTCAAATATGATCCCAAAGTTTTACCTACCGAGTATCTGGTAGATCCGAAAAGTCGAGATAGCTTTGTATATGTCTGTACCATTCAGCGCATGGGCATTAATCTTTTCGGTAAAGACGGTATGTTTGGGCAATCAACCGGCGATTTAGATGATGAATCTGACGCGGATGAAAAGCTGGATATCCCGATTCATGCTTTTGATGTGGTGATAGCCGATGAGTGCCATCGTGGCTATACCGCGCAGGAAGAAAGCAAATGGCGCGAAGCTTTGAAGCATTTCGATGGCATTAGGATTGGGTTAACTGCTACGCCCGCGGCGCATACAACCGCCTTCTTCAAGGAAGTTGTTTTCCGCTACGAATATGAACGCGCTGTAAAGGAAGGCTTCTTGGTTGATTATGATGCGGTTGCGATCAAATCCGATATTACATTCAACGGGGCCTTCTTAAAGGAAGGCGAAGAGGTCGGGCTAAAAGACACTAAGACCGGCCAGTTGGTTTTCGATGTGCTCGAGGATGAGCGTGTCCTTGCGCCTGAAAGTAACGAGGCAGAGTGGACGGCGCCCGACAGAAATAAAAAGATCGTACAGGAGCTCAAAAAATACCTGTTGGCTCAAGAAGCATCTATCGGGCATTTCCCCAAAACCTTAATTTTCGCGGACAATGATTTACCGCATACGTCACATTGCGACCAATTGATTGAGATATTACGGGATGAATTTAACCGTGGCGATTCATTTGTTCAGAAGATAACCGGCAGTCCAACAGTTGACAGGCCACTTCAGCGCATCAGGGAGTTTAGAAACAGACAGAATCCCGGCATTGTTGTGACTGTTGATATGCTTTCGACCGGCGTTGATGTGCCGAAGATAGAAAATATTGTTTTTTTGCGTCCCGTAAAATCAAGAATCCTCTTTGAGCAGATGATGGGCCGCGGCACCCGTCTATGCCCGGAGATCAATAAAACCCATTTCACCGTTTTTGATTGCTTTGGCGGTACGTTGCTTGAGTATTTTAAGAAGACAACCAGCATCACTGCTGAAGCTCCGGTTAAGCCCTCAAAAACCATCCGCGAAATCGTGCAGGCGATCGCCGATAATCAAAACCGGGCGTATAACATCAAGGTTTTATCCAAGCGGCTCCAGCGTATTTCAAAGAACATTACGCAAGAGAGCAGGAACGAATTCAACTATATCATCGGTGAAGACATCGCTGATTTTGCCATGACTCTGGAGGATAAACTCTCCAAGAATTGGGCAGGGACGATCAAGATTCTTCAGGGCGAAGCGTTTCTTCATATCTGCGAAAATTACCAGAGGCCCAAGCGAGAATTTGTCATCGCGGAAACTGCAGAGGATCTTGTCACTTCAGAGGTCACATTCAGGGCGGCTGACGGTAAAGAACTTAAGCCCGCCGATTATCTGGCGATGTTTGAGGAGTTTGTCCGGAAGAATCCCGAACACATCGACGCCATAGATATTCTGCTCAATAAGCCAAAAGAATTCCATACGGATGAGCTTAAAGCGTTACGCGAGAAGCTGGCTACCAGACCGGATAATCTGGTTGATAAGTTTAACGAGCGCAACCTTCGCCGGGCATATAACAAGGAGCTCGCCGATATCGTTTCTATTATCAGGCATGCGGCTAAAAATGACGAGCTTCTAACCGTTGAAAGCCGTGTTGATCGGGCTTTGTCGAAGATAAAAGCCAAGCATCAATTTTCAGAAGCGCAAGGCGCGTGGCTTGAGCATATTCGCTATCACTTGGTGACTAATTTGCTCATCGAGAAGGATGATATCGATACTTTGCCCATTTTTACAAGACAGGGAATGAATTATTCAAAACTCAACCGTCTTTTTGACGGCAAATTGGATGAACTCTTAAAAGAGATAAATGAGGCGGTGCTTACATGAGCGATGTAGTCGGAAAATTATGGGGATTTTGTCACACGCTACGCCATGACGGTGTGGATTACGGGGATTATATCGAACAGCTGACGTATTTGCTGTTCTTAAAAATGGCGGAGGAGAAAGGCGCGGATATTCCTAAGGAATATTCATGGCCAGTCTTGCGCGAGAAGTCCGGAACAGATTTAACTGATTTTTATGTGGATGCTTTACGCGGCCTCGGCAAACAAAAAGGCACGCTTGGGGATATTTATGCCGGAGCGATCTCGAAATTTGCGAATCCGGTCAACTTAAAGAAGCTTATCAACCTGATCGATGAGATCGAATGGACAAGTTTGAATGTGGATGTCAAAGCGGCCGCTTATGAAGGATTGCTTGAGAAGTCCGCATCAGAAGGCAAGAAGGGGGCCGGTCAGTATTTCACCCCGCGCGTTCTTATTCAGTCAATCGTCACATGCATGAAGCCGGATCCTCGCAAGTCCAAGGATTTTATTATTCATGACCCCGCGGCAGGCACCGGGGGTTTTTTGGTTTGCGCTTACGAGTGGTTGATGGAGCAAACCAAGGGTAGTCTTGAGCGGGATGATGCCAAGCGCATCACAACGAAAGTTTATACTGGCACAGAGCTTGTTGCCCGGCCGCGCCGCCTTGCTTTGATGAATTTATACTTGCACGGAATTCACGCGGATATTTACCTCGGCGACTCAATTTATGAGTCGTTAAAAGGAACACGATACGATTGCATTCTTACGAATCCACCGTTTGGTACCAAGGGCGCGAATCAAGCTCCGGAGAGAGATGATTTTACTATTTCAACGAGCAACAAACAGCTCAACTTTATTCAGCATGTCGTGAATGTGCTACGACCCGGAGGCCGTGCGGCTATGGTTTTGCCGGATAACTGCCTTTTTGAAGACAAGGCCGGAGAGGTGATTGAGATCCTGACGCAGGATTGCAACTTGCACACGATTTTGCGCCTGCCCAGAGGAACATTTACGCCGTACAGCCAAGGAGTCAAGGCGAACGTGATTTTCTTCCAGAAGGGCTTGCCTACGGAGAATGTCTGGATATTTGACGGCCGTTCCAATGTGCCCGGGATTACCAAAAAAGACCGGCCGCTTACCTCTGAACATTTCAAAGAATTTGAGAAGTGCTATGGCACGGATCCCAACGGCCAAAGCAAGCGAACAGATTCGGGCGTTGATGGCCGTTTTCACCGGTTCAATATTAAGGAGATTAAGGATCGAGGTTATAAACTGGATATAACATGGCTAAAGGATGAATCGTTAGATGATCCGGAGGACTTGCCGGAGCCGCAGGTCTTGGCATCAGAAGCTATTACAGAGCTTGAAACGGTTGTTGATAGCCTCAAGGAAATCGTAGCGGAGCTGGAGAGTAATGGAGAATAAATTGCCCAAGGGATGGATTTCAAGTCCATTAAAGGATGTAGTTTCTTCTCGTAAAGGGAAAAAACCTGCCGCCGTCATCAGCCATGAAAAGAAAGGATATGATCCTTATATTTTAATTGATGAATTAGAGGGTAAACCGGCTCGGTCATTTACCAATGATCCCAAAGTACCCAGAGCAAAAAAAGAGGATGTTTTACTGGTTTGGGATGGAAGTATAGGCAAATGTGCCAGCGGAATGACTGGCGCAGTTGGCTCCACAATGGCTGTCTTGTCGCCTAAAAATGGATTAAATACCAAGTTTCTTGAATATTTTATACGGAGAAGCAAGAACTTTATTCTTGAAACCAGTACTGGTACAGGGCTTCAGCATATCAACAAGAATTTCCTTAAGACTGCCGAGATTTCGTTTCCTTCCGATGAAGAAGAACAAAAGAGCATTGCAGACAAGCTCGATAGTCTGCTGGCAAAAGTCAAAGACGCCCAATCCCGCCTCGACACAATTCCTGTGATCTTGAGTCGTTTTCGTCAATCTGTCCTTGCCGCGGCTTTCTCCGGTGAGCTGACGAAGACGTGGAGGATAGAAAACAACACGTTAAACGCTGAAGATGACCTCGCTTTAATAAGAGAGTTTATTCTAAAGTCAGAAATAACAAACCGCGAAAAGAAAAACTTTGAGGAAATTACTAAAATTTCTTTAGCGAGCTATGAAGAGCAGTTCAATTTTCCTTCTTCTTGGGTGGCGTGTTGTATCGGGTTTATCGGGGTTGTAAACAACGGGAGCACTCCATCGCGAAAAATTACCAAATATTGGAATGGTTCAATACCATGGATAAGTTCTGGAGAAGTGCGAAATAATAAAATTAGCGCATCTCGCGAAAGGATAACGCAGGAAGGATTGGATAACTGCTCAAGTAAATTATTTCCTACGGGTACAGTTTTGATAGCGATGATAGGTGAGGGAAAAACTAGAGGGCAATCTGCAATTCTTAATATTGAGGCCGCAATAAATCAGAACATTGCGGCCGTTCAAATAGCCCATGGACGGGTAAATCCCGAATATCTTTGGTATTGGTTTCATTATCAATATGAAAATAACAGAAGTTTTGGCAGTGGGTCTGGCCCGCAGGCCCTTAATTGTCAACGAGTCAGAGAATTGCCTTTTGTTTTTGCGCCTAAAGCGGAGCAGGATCAGATCGTTAGTAAAGTTAAATCGAGCTTCAGTGCGCTTGATGGTTTTGTCGAGAGATATATCAAGTCAAAAAGCTATACGGACAAGCTCGAGCAGTCAATTTTAGCCAAAGCCTTCCGCGGGGAGCTGGTTGTATGAAGTTTTCGCGGATAAATTTAGAGGAGGCGTTATGAGCAATGATAAGAATACGGAGCTGGAGAAAGCGGCCGTCGATTTCTTGCAGAATGATTTCAATCAATGCTTTGACCAAGTCAGATATTACGATGCGCAGATAGTGGATGTTTTTAAATTTCTGGCAACATTTTATACGACAATTGCTGGTATCGCGATCGGTCTTTATCAGTACTCCATCGACAAGGGGTTGGATATAAAAGCCGCGTTGATTGTTGGGTTGACTATTGCTTTTATATTCGGTCTTTGTATGTTCTTTTTGATCGTCAGGAATAGGGTTTATTTTGTTTTTTGTATGCGGTATATCAACGAACAGCGGGGATTATTCCTTTCAGCCAAGCCTTTGGGTTTTGAGAACAAAAGTAAAATGTATACCAACTGCGCAAAGCCGCCTTTCTTCAATATTTTAAGTTCTCAATCGTGGTGGCTGTATCTTGTGGGAATTCTAAATTCAGCATTATTAGCGGTAATTTTATATGTCGCTGGGCAAACAATAATAACCATAGCGATTTCGTGTGTTTTGGTCTGCGCGATTCAACTATTCAGTGGGATAGGCTATTTAAATTCGCGTGAAAATAAATCTGCTTCGGCGGCTGTTTTTGGCAAGGAATAAGGTGAGCATATGGCAAAAGTCCCTCAATGGGCCCAAACGATCAAAAGTTTTATTTGGGTATTCAATGTTGGTCGTGGATTAAGTATTTTTATCCGGACAGGTTTGAACCAAGGAATCTTATATGATTTTGGGTGTAGCCAAGAATTCAGCCCCACCGAATTTCTGTCTAAGCACGTAATCCCGCATCTCGATGATTACAAAAAATGCAAGGTTGCCCAAACAATTCTTTCGCATCCGCATGCAGATCATATTTCGGAAATAGTCTCGCTTGCATCAAAAGATGGCAAGAACTCGCTTTTTTATTCTTCTCTCCATACTTGTCCACATGATAAGACGGATGGTTCCGCAAAACCCGAGGCGCTTGATTGGGAGCGAATAAAGAACCCTGAGGGGAGTGAGGAAAATATAAAGCTATACAAAGAGCTTTATTCTTCTAGGACATTGCCACTACAAACAATTTGTTATGAGTCTTCGCGGTCTGTTCCAAATCTCGAGTACGGTCTTTTCTATGTGAGGCCGCCAGTTGTAAATGAACTTCATCCTAAAAATGATCAAGATTATGGAAATGGGACGAGCTTAGTGCTTTTTTATCGACATGGAATCCATACGATGCTGATTCCCGGTGACATAACACCTGATTGCCTAAAACATTTATTAAATGAAGGGAAAGGGCTTGAAAAGCGTTACACGATATTCGACAGGCAAAAAAGTTCTGAACATCCAGAATGGCACTCTGTTTCTGGTGACCAGCCATCATTAAAGAAGTTGCTAAAAGATTACGGCCTGTCAATTCTCATCGCACCACATCACGGATTAGAATCGGGATTTTCTGAAGACTTGTTTCTTTCTATGAAAAACAATAAACCTGCATTGGTTGTGATTTCTGATAAGCGGCACGGAGACGATAAAGATGGATCGATTGACAGCAGATACCAATCATCAGAAGGGGCCTCTGGGTTAAGCGTTGATATTGACGGGGAGACCGAAGATTGCTTTTCTGTAAGCACGCGAAATGGTCATCATATTTTGATTTCTTTTGAGGGCACTGGTGGAACGCCCAAAGTATACATGGACTCAAATGCTGAAAACCTATTAAAGAAGATAGGAGTATAGGAAGTGTCGTTTAAAGCTCATTTTTTAAATGTCGGGTGTGCGGATTGCGCAATTTTTGAGATGGACAATGATCTTGTTGTTATAGATTGCGGGTATAGACGTTTCAGTAACGGAGCATCAAAACCAACAAACATTGCCAATTATTTAAAACAGACTATCGGGAAAACTTATATAGATTTGCTGATTATCACGCACCCACATCACGATCACTATTTGGGGATGGAGGATTTGGTAGGTAATTTCACTGTCGCTGAATTCTGGGGATCCCCATATCAACGCAGGCACGGGGATAATTCCTTGTCGTTAGATGATTGGAATGAATACCTCAAGCTGAAGGATGCACTGGTACCGGATAATCAAAAAAGGTTTACTTGCACGAAAGATGTAAGAAAAAAGTTTTCCGACTGTGAATTCCTTGTCTTGGGGCCACGAAAGAATGTAAATAATAATGAAACACGAGAGTGCCATGATGCAAGTCTTGTCGTCTGGGTTTCTAGTCCTGCCAATAATTTTTTAGTCTGCGGAGATGCATCTGATTCTGAGCTCGAACTCATTATGGCCGATTGGAAGCTATCTAATTGCCATGTTTTACGTGCAAGTCATCATGGTTCTGAGAACGGTGCAAATTTGGATTTTATAAAAGCCGTATCGCCCAGAGATACGATTATTTCAACTCAGTCAGGTGTTTTTGATAATCTTCCTAGTAACACAGCCCTTCAGCGATATAGGACAAATAGCACTAAGGTATTTCGTACCGATAGCGATGGCACATGTACCACGCCACTAAAATAATCGCGGATTTTATAAAAGAGGACTCTGATGAATTTTTTGTGGTTGCAGCAATTGATTATTGGGCATGCGATTAAGCATGGGCTAGATAAGTCGTTAAAGTGGCTTTTTAAGAAGGATCCCTTGCTGATGAGCATAAGTATTTCAATCAGCAAGACAGGGATTGATTTGCAAATTGAATCGATAGATTACTTGTTGAGATCGTCTTTCGGCGAGAACAGCCAACTTGTTAGATTGCTTAAGACTAATTACCGAACTAATCCTAAAATTGTTACCGCAGAACTGCGCCAAAGCCTGATTAATTGTGGCGCTGACTTTGGGAATGAAACAGAAGCCACAGTTAATAAAATTGTTTCAAAATTTCTTGAGCACTTTGGCGCAACGCTACCTGAATCTGAAAATGTTCCTATTTCGAGCGCTCAAACTTCAGAAGCAACCCTTAATGGTGTAAACGAAATATTGTCGATACTCAAACAGGATAATGTTCTAGGCGCCGTTGCATCTCAAGCAAAGAAAAGCGCGTCTTTAGAACCACCGGCAGTTTTGGCGATAGATAGCGATGCGGAACTAGCCAGTTCAAAATATAAGAAAAACATAGATGAGGCCAAAATCCTATTAGACAAGGAAAAATTTGGTACGGCAAAGGTCATATATGAAGGGCTGTTAAAAGCGTTTGAATCTGATGGGCAAGTTCCTATTATGGCAAGGTTTAAGGTTCATAACAACTTGGGAGCATGTCAAGCGGCGTTGGGGGATAGAAAATCTGCCGCTATTAATTTTAAGTTGGCATTTGATATTTTGGGAAAAAAATCCGTGATTGCTTGCAAGAATAGAGCGCTTGCAAGTCTATTTGATGATAAGCCGTTGGAAGGGTTGCCGTTTATCGACGCCGCAATTTCATTGGAACCGGATAATAATGACTGTATCAATCTTAAAGCCATGTTGTTGCGAGCCGGTGGACGCCTTGATGAGGCTATTGAGCTTTATGCCGAGAAGGGTGGAAGATGAATATAGATAAAAGATTCCAAAAAGATAGCGGAGCATTGTTGAATATTGCAATAGCCTATGCCGATAAAGGCGATAGGAAAAATGCTAAGCAATATTTTCAAAGTGCCATTGATGCTGATCCGGGTATTGCCGAAAACTATTTCTCGTTTGGCTCATATCTGCTTGAGTCAATCATGAAGGAAAGGGTTTGGCGATTTGGGCTTTTGCTAGAACATATAGAAGAGCTGAAAGAGGCGGAACGGCTATTAAGTAAAGGGATTGATTTATTAAAAGATTCAGAAAAGAAGGGCGTCTTGGAAGACGCGTATATAAATCGCTCCAGCGTCAGGATAATATTAGATGATTTTACAAAAGCTTTTGAGGATATCAATGCGGCGATCGTGCTTAATCCGGATAGTGCGGCGGCCTATGCAAATCGTGCGCGGCTTAATACCTTGCGGAAATCACCAGATGATGCGATTAAAGATTTTATTTGTGCGATAGAAAAAGGTATCAACAAAGATGAGATCTTTCCGATTTTAGTTTCGTGTTATTTAGAGCGTCCTGATTCCAAGGTAGATGAGGCCATTGAGGCAATAAGAAAGCATTATGACGGTGAGGCTGAAAAGGATCTTATCCCCGGGATACTCATGATTGAATGTTTAAGCAAGAAAGCGGCTTATGATGAAGCACAAAAAATAGTCGACAATCTCTATTTAAAGTTTGGGAGAAATCCAAGAATTCTGCTGGCAGAGGCAGAACTGAAAAGAAGCCAAGGAAATGTCAAAGCGTTTGAAGAGTTGTCTCTTGAAGCAAGACAAAACTCTGTTGGGTTAGAAAAAAACATAGCAGAAATCGAATTAGCGAGGCATTTTAAAAGTATTGGGGCATATGATAAGGCGATACCGTTATATGAAACATTTATTTCGGAGTCATTGTTTGATGATGTATTGCGGGATTATTTAATTTGTCTTTACAAATCAAAAGAGCATAGAAGCAAGAACCTCGAGAAATGTTTAACTATTTGCCAAAATCTTAGAAAATCAGGAAAGTTTGTTCCTTTTACGTTCGAGTTGGAAGCGGCCATTTATGAGGAAATGGATCAACTAGATGACGCTATGTCTTTATACCTCGAACTGTCGAAGCGTGAGCCAAAGAATATTCGTCATAAACTTAATTATGCCAAAGTCATGATTGATATAGGAAAGGAAAAGGATGCGGGAATAAAACTGCTATCTGAGGTTAAAGATGAAGTTGAAGACAAGGATTCTTTCCTCATTTTGGCGAGAGCATTCTTAAAAATCCAAAACCATGACGAAGCTATAAAGCAATTATTTAAAGCGTTGGAAATCGATTTCAATAATCCGGAGATCCAACTGTTTTATATTTACACGTTTACAAGCCGAAAAGATAAAAAGAGCGAAATGTTAGATTCCGAAACTGTTCGCGAAAATTTCTTTGTGAAGATTAAAAAGAATGGACACGATCAAGAATACTTGATTACTGCAAATCCTAAATCGTCGATTGCCAAATTCGAGCTATATAAGGATTCCGGTTTGGGCAAGGCACTTTACGGGAAAAGGGTTATGGACGAAATAATAGTTAAAAATGAATACGGTGCAGATGACGTTATCAAGATAGTTGAGATTAAAAGTAAATACGTGAAAGCCTTCCAGAATATTTTAGATAACTTTAACATTTCTTTCCCTGATAATAAGGCAATTTGGAAAGTTGAAGCTAGTCCGGAAAGACTGAAGGATATGTTGAGTAAAGCATCGGACAGATCAACGAAAATAATGGAAATGTATTTATCAAAAAATATTACCATTGGCGCGCTTTCTGCTTTTTCTGGAAGGAGCCTATTCGTCTGTTGGGGCGCACTTATTGGTCAAGGATCTAAGCTTTATTGTGCTAACGGAAGTGCTCTTGAGCAAAGAAAAGAGCAGGAGATCGTTCTTAATTCTAATAAGGCCATCATTGAGCCGATCGCATTGTTTACGTTAGGCTTTTTGGATTTGTTGTATTTGCCATTGAAGATGTTTTCCGAAGTGTATGTTCTTAAAGCCACGCTTGATGAGCTGGATATGGAGATTATGGAGTTAAGCAAAAGCAAGGACGAGGGGCTAACAACGATTTTCTCGCGAGAAGGAAAAGCCTTTCGACAAGAAATCTCTGCTGAAAATATTAAAATGAAAATTGATTTTCTTGAAAAAATACGAAATTCGCAGGATTTCAAAACAATAGGATTAGAGCATCCATTGGATGATAGTTTTAAAGGTAAAGAAAAAATACTGGGATTGCCCTATATATATTCGATCCAATCGTGCGTCGAAAAACAAATACCATTGTTTTGTGATGACGTCTTCTTCAGAGAATTAATTCGCAACGAGCATAAAATCGAATCTTTTGGCATTCAGAATTTTCTTGCAGTTGCTCTGCAAAAAGGAGCCCTGGCCGAAAACGACTACTGCGACAAAATACTCGAATTGATGAAGATTGGTTATTTTTATCTTTCTATATCCGCAAAAATGCTTTTTTATTATGCAGAAAAAGATAATTTCCAGATACAGTCAGGCAATGCATTTGACATGGCTGTCGTCGTTCTTGATTCCAAGGAAACATCCGTTGAGTCGTTATTTGCAGTGTTAACAGATTTTATGAAGATGATACTTATTGAGACATTGCCCGATGAAATCAAGGATAGATATTTGTATCTAATTATAGGATTATTGGCGAAACGTGGATCACCTCAAAAAATTATCAAGCTGTTTGGCCAAGTCCTTGCTAAGAAACTTGGTTTAGCCGAGCACCTTATGCATAGTGTTAACAAGAAAATTGATCAGTGGATAAAACTAAATTACCCGATCAGCTAAATGGAACAATATTTTCCCGACATCAACCGCGCCGCTTTGATCGTGAAGCTGAAAAAGCCTTTCATTGACTGGTTGGTCTACACCAGCAAGGAGTATGACGGGCCGGAACATGAGATGAAGCCGGAGGATGTTGAGACCGACGGTTTTGATTCAAAGCATGTGTATTTGATCCCGGCCTATGAGGAGAATGAGAAGTTCGAAAAGTTTCTGAAGAAGCATTGCGTAGAAATATTTGAGCACGAGCTTGGCGGCTGGTATACGGATCCTGAGATGTGGCCAAAGGACAGGTCGTGGAAGGTGTTTCAGGAATGGTTTGAATATGAGATCCAGACCATGGTTTACGATATGATCCCGGAAAAGCCGCTTGAGCATGAAGATTAAGTTTCAAAATCCCCGCTTTTAACCCTCTCTGAATTTTTGCTATTTTGTAGTAACGACCCCCTTGAGAAAGATTGGCGTTGTTATATGATGGAATCGTAAGCGCGATTTATTCCATATCTTGGTAACGACCATCTTGAGAACGATTCGCGCTGTTATAAAATTAAAATAGACTTACGAGACAGCTGATCACTGTTTCGCCTGTGCGGGAAAAGCCATTTCCAGTCAATTGGCCGGAAGTGGCTTTTTCTTTTTTAGGCGCAAATAGTTACGCCAGTTTCGGGAAAGTTCCTGTATGGGTTAGTAGAAGGGTAGTTCGACACTTTGAAAAAAATTGCGTGTACATAGGTGAGGGCCCCTACACTTTCGCATTTTTTCTGTAATCACCTATGGGAGGGCTTGGGGGTATTACACTTTTCGATTTTTTGCGTGTTCATATGTGGGGGATGCGAAATCTTGCCTTCCAAAGCATATAACTACGGTGAGGGGTGGGACACTTTGACAAAAAAGGTTGTATATACGCCTTGGGAAGGAAAGTTGAAGGATCATGCTAAATTTTGGACCTAAAAACGTAATACCTACGGTAGAGGGCCCCGACACTTTGGAAAAAATGTCGTCTTTACCTATGGAAGGTGAAAAAAGTTTGCCAAAAGCATCGACACTTTTGGAAATTTTGCGTAATCACCTATGAGGGGACAAATATTCCCGACACTTTCCGGAAAAATCCGGAATATACGCTTAGGGGAGCGAAAGTAGTGAAGAAAGTGAAGAAATTTCCGGCAGTTTTACAAAAAACGTCGTATGTAGCTAGTAGAGGGTCGAAAAAAATGAAAATATTTCCGTCAGTTTTCCAAATCTTTGCGTATGTAGCTAGTAGGAGGCATTGAAAACATGAAAAACAAGCATTTTGAAGCAGGGAATCTCTATTTGGCTACGTATTTACTGTATTGCGGGTTTGCCATGCGGGGTATTGAAGGCTCGGGGAGGCTTAAGCGTGTCTTGTTTGACGACATCCCGGCTGTTCATAAGGCCTGCGAGGACTTTTATGCCGATTCAGAGGCGCGCAAGCTGTTTGATTGTTACCGAAGGGTTAAAGATTATCTATTTCAAAACGGAGTGTAACGATGGAAGACGAGAGAAGAAAAGAGAAGAGAAAGATCGAAGAGGTTATTCCTCAGGAATTGCTTAAACTGTCTTGTTGGGTCGGTTATCAGCTCAGGCACAATAAAGACCGCACCGACAAGGTTCCGATGAACGTCCTTACCGGACGTCCTGCCAAAACAAACGATCCAAGCACATGGACGGACTTTACGACCGCAAGCGATCTTGCGCTTCAGCGCGGCTATGCGGGAGTCGGCTTTGTATTCCAGCCGCCGTATGTGGGCGTGGATATTGACCACTGCGTCAAAGACGGAGCCATCGCGCCGTATGCAGTTGAGATTCTTAAGGCGCTTGATTCATATTCGGAGTATTCGCCAAGCGGCACAGGTATTCATATTCTTTGTAAGGGCAAGATCGCCCGGGCCTGCAAGATTTCAAAGATCGGCTTGGAGATTTATACCAAGGGCCGATTCTTTACCGTTACCGGTAAACGCCTTGAAAATTATTCGGCTGAACTTAACGAGTGCACTGATGCGCTTAAAGACATATTCAGCCGGTTTGTAGATAAAGCCCCCGCTAACGACATCTTTTCCTTAATCGCCAAGAGTAAAGACGCGGAGAGGTTTCAGCGGCTTTATTCCGGCCAATGGCAGAACGATTATCCCTCTCAAAGTGAAGCCGATCTGGCGCTCTGCAATAAGCTAGCCTTCTGGACAGGCAAAGACGCCGGGCAGATGGACGCGTTATTCCGGCAGTCAGGCCTCATGCGGCCGAAGTGGGATGAGAAGCATTTTGGTGACGGCCGGACCTATGGCCAATCGGTTATCGAAAAGGCGGTGAATGATTGCGGGGAGGTTTATGCGTCGTCGCGGCCAAGCCTGCTTATAGCCAGAAAGGTTAACGCCAATGAGGTCGCTGACGAAATTCTCAAGCATCATCGGTTGATCAATTTCGCTGACACCTATTATGAATACAAAGGCGGGTGTTACCGGCCGCTTTTTGTTGAGGAGGTGCAGAAGTGGATCAAGGATGCTTGCGGGGCCGGGTTTTCAGCGAGCAAGCTTCGCAATGTTCTTGTCGCGCTTAAGACCGAGACTTTCATCAAGCCGGACATCATTAACGGCATCACGCTCTTTAATGTCAAAAACGGGCTTTATGACATCGACAAGATGAAGCTCTTGCCGCATTCGGCGGATGTCTATTCCATCAACCAGCTTAATGTGACATATCGCGGAAACGCCGAGTGTTTGTTGTGGCAGAAGAGTCTTGATCAGATATTCGAAAGCGACGCGGCCCGGATCATGCTTTTGCAGGAGTATTTCGGCTATTGCCTCACCCGGGACAATGATTATGAAAAGGCGCTCTTTTTGTTTGGCGAGGGGGCCAATGGGAAAAGCGTTGTTTTGTATGTGCTCGAGGAGCTTATCGGTAAGGACAATTGCTCATCCATCCCGCTTGAGAAGTTTAACGATTCCCATTACATAGCCCGGCTTCGGGACAAACTGGTCAATATCAGTCTTGAAACCAATGCCAAGACAAATGTCTATGACAACATGTTTAAGGCGATCGTGACCGGCGATACGATCTCCGCTGACGAAAAATACGGCCAGCCGTTTCAATTCAAACCTTACTGCAAGCTTCTTTTCTCAACCAATAACATGCCGCGCGTGGGGGATAAGACCGAGGGGTATTACCGGCGGCTTTTAATCCTTCCGTTTAACCGGCAGTTTTCAATAGAGGAACGCGATCCAAAGTTAAAGCATAAGATCGTGGCCAGTGAGCTGGACGGCATTTTCTTGTGGTCGCTTAACGGCCTTACGCGTTTAAGGAAGCGCGGGTATTTCGAGGAGAGCGCCTCGATGCAGACCGTGAAGGACGCCTATCGCAAGGAGAACAATAACGTGATCATCTTTGTGGAGGAGCAGTGTGTCTTGGACGCTCAGGCGGATATAGGCAGTGATGCTTTGTATGTGGCTTACCGGGAATGGTGTCTGGAGAGCGAGTACCGGCCGCTTAGCAAGATCATGTTTGGCCGGGAGCTCTTGCGTCAATATCCCGCTATCAATAAGGGGCGTTGCGGCGCGTCTCGCCGGTGGGACGGCATACGCGTCCGCAGGGAGGGTGAGGTTGATTATTCGGAGCGGCCTTTCTAATGACAGCTATGACGATTATGACAGGATTTTTTATTAATTGTGTTCGTAGATTAGGAGTAAGGAGCAGGGTGATTGAGTGTGGTAAGTAAAAGTTTAAGTGCGGAAAAAAATGTCATTGCTGTCACTGGTAGCTCGATGCTGGTCTACGGGTCCTTGGAAGGGGGTGTCGGCCGAGGGTCGGGCGAGGCGCGTTCTGTCAGTGATACAAAATTTCAAAAATCGATGTCATGTCATATGTGGCTATTGGGAGAACGTCAAAATAGGGTCTACGGGGTTCAAAATAGGTGTTTTTTGCGGAAAAAGCGTCAATTTTCGGGTATTTCGAGGGTTTTGAGGGGTGTTTTGACTGACATTCACTGACACGAGTCATGTCAGTATGTCAGTGAAACCGGACATCATACGACACGAAAAATGTCCGAATGTCCTATTGGGAAGTGGAAGATGAGCAAGGTTGTAAGCACGAATAAAGATCAGGCAGTTACCTCGCGGGGCTGGGAGGCTTTAGAGATAAAGCTAAAGATCCGGGGACTGTCTTGTGCTGAAATCCAAGAGGCGCATAAATCGTTTGATGAGGGAATAGAGCTGTTGTCGCGGATGTTCCTAAATTGCTATGACCTTGAGAAGAAACCGCTTGTATAGGGTTGTATAATACGGTATACTGAAGCCCAATCGATGAGGATATTCAAATGAAAACTTACACCATGACAGAGACGGCAAAAGTGCTGGGAGTTCACCGGCAGACCATGATCAATTGGATCCGCAAGGGCTGGGTTAAGCCCAAACGCGATTACAAAGACTGGCCGGTTTTTACGGACGAGTGTATCGCCAAGATTAAAGAATGGCGTGAGACGCTAAAGGAAGAATAGTGAAAGTCGCATTGTATACGAGAGTTAGCACAGAGGATCAAGCGAGAGAAGGTTTTTCGCTGGAGGTGCAGAGAAATTATCTTTTGCAATACGCGAAGAACTTCGGCTGGGATGTTGTTTGCAGTCTTTCCGGAAGAGATGTTTACATGGACGATGGATTTTCCGGTGGGAATATGGACAGGCCAGCGCTAAAAAAGCTTCTTTTCGATGCGCGCAATAAGATGTTCGATCTGGTCTTGGTCTATAAGCAGGATCGATTGAGTCGTCGGCTTAAGGACTTGTTGGGATTGCTCGAAGAGTTTGAAAACCTCGGCATTGGGTATAAATCAGCGACCGAGCCGTTTGATACGACTTCCAGCGCCGGTAAGATGGCGATTCAAATGTTGGGTTCTTGTGCGGAGTTTGAGCGCAATCGTCTGGTTGAGCGTGTATTCCCGGGCATGGTCATGGGTGTTAAGCGCGGCCACTGGCAAGGCGCACGCTTTGCGCCGTATGGCTATCGCCACAATAAAGAAACCAAGAAGCTCGAGATTCATCCGGAAGAGGCAAAAATTGTCAGGGACATTTACGATCAGTATTTAGGCGGCAAGAGTACCGCGCAGATCGCCGGACATTATTATCATCTTGGAGTTTCGGCAAGACAGGGCGGCAGATTTTACGGCAAGTTTATTTCGGACATTTTGCATAGCAAGGTTTACTTGGGCACGATCACGTGGAACCGGCGGCATTACGATAAGAAGCGCAAGACGAAGAATGGCGAGGGTAAAGGCTATTGCTACGTGAATAATGATCCGTCAAAGGTGATCGAGGTCCCAAACGCCCACGAGCCGATCATCACGCAAGAGATGCATGATGCCGCGCAGAAACTTTTAGCGCGTAACCGGACGAATGCGGTTGTCCGTTTCCGGAATAACGTGTATCACTTGTCCGGTGTGGTTAAATGTAACGAATGCGGCCGCAATTACCGTGGGCTGATGATTACATGCAATCACCGCACCAAAATGAGAAGGCCGTGGTATGCGTGTTCGGCGCTGGGCGTATCGTATGTCAATTGTTCGAATAAGGCTGTGCGCGCCGATGTTCTTACTAAGCAGGTTTGGGATATCATTGACACTATCAGCAAAAACCTGCACGTTATTGAAGAATTGAGCGACGTCATCAAACTTAGCGCCACCGAGCCGGAGCATAAGATCATTGAAGAGCTGGATGGCAAGGAAAAGGATCTTGCCAGAAATCTCGAGAAACAGAAAGGGCTTTACGAGGTCTTCTCGGAGGACAAGATCAATATTGATATCTACAAGGATCGGGCCGAGCTTTTGAGAAACGAGGAGAAGAAACTCCGACAGGATGTGAAGGCGATTCAGATCAAGATTCTTGAAAAGCGCAATGCAGTGAATTTGGTCAAGGCAACGCAGGACTTTTTGCTTTGCCTGCGGAGCAATCCAAACAGCGAGAAAATGGACTATCTCATCAAAACATTCATGAGGATTATATTCAAGGGCATTTACATTCAAAACAAAGAGATCGTCAAGGTCGAGATTAACGAACCTTGGAAAATGTGTTATGAAGAGGGGCTAAAATGGCAGAAAAAGAGCGAAACGACGACAATACAGGCAAATCCGAGGGCAAGCCGGGTCATGGAAAGCGTATACTTTTGCGCACCTTCGGATGTCAGATGAATGTGCGCGACAGCGAGGTGATCGCCGGGTTGCTCAAGCAGGCCGGCTACGCGCTGACAGAGTCCGCCGAGCATGCCGACGCGGTGATCTTCAATACCTGTTCGGTGCGCCAGCATGCGGAGGATAAGGTCTGGAGCGAGATCGGCAGGCTCACCAAAAGCTCGCGCGCGCAGCGGAAGTCCGCGGCCGGTAAGAAACCGAAGCAGAAGCCGCTGGTGGGGCTTGTGGGATGTATGGCCCAGAATTACAAAGAGGCGGTGTTCGAGCGTTCGCCGGCAGTGGATTTTGTGGTCGGTCCCGCGGATATCGCCAAAATCCCCGCGATCCTGGAGCGGTTATTTTCCGCGCGGAAGCAATCGGGCGGATCTTCATTATATGAAGTCAAGGTCTGGGAGACCGACGCCGAGTCCCGGCCGGAAGAGATCTACCATACCGGATACCGCCAGGATCCGGAGCAGGCGTATGTGGTCATTTCCGAAGGCTGTTCCAATATGTGCGCGTATTGCGTGGTCCCGTTCGTGCGCGGAGCCCTGCGCAATCGGCCGTATAAAGAGATCGTGCGCGAGATCAAGGAGGCGGCTGCCGGCGGCAGGCGCAAGATAACTCTGCTGGGTCAGAACGTCAATGCGTATCGCGGCGATGAGGGCGATTTTGTCGCGCTGCTGCGGACTGTTGCGCAGCTTAAAGGAGTGGATGAGTTGAGTTTCATTACGTCTCATCCCAGGGATACCACGGTCGAAATATTCCGCGTGATGGCCGAATATGCGAATATCAAGCCGTACCTGCACCTGCCTTTTCAGGCCGGTTCGAATGCGGTGCTCAAACGGATGAATCGCGGGTATACCCGCGAGTATTATCTCGATCTGGCGCGGCAGTACCGGAAGCTGGTCCCCGGCGGCGCTTTAAGCACGGATATTATCGTGGGATTCCCCGGAGAGACGCAGGAGGATTTTCAGCAAACCGTCGATCTGGTCAGAGATGTCGAGTTCGAATCGGCGTACATCTTTAAGTACTCTCCGCGCCCGCATTCCGAGGCGTATGCCTGGGCGGATACCGTGGAGCAAGCGGAAAAAGAACGCAGGCACGCGTTGATACTGGACCTGCAGAAAACAATTTCCAGGAGGAAGAAATGAATTCAAGCAGATCTGGGAACGTTTTGGTTTTGCTGGCGCTGGTATGGGTGCTATCGGTTCAAAACGGCTGGTGTTTGAATCCGGATAAGGTCAAGATCGCATTTCTTAAGGGGGAATACAAAGCGGCGATCAGGGAAGGAGAAAGCCTGCTTGCCGGCGCGCGCAAGAGCAGCTCCCGGCTGGACGAGCTGTATTATTATCTCGGTGTGTGTTATCTCAAGGACGGCAACGCGCTGCGCGCCGCGGATATTTTCGATATCATCGGCAAGGAATTCAAACGCAGCCCGTTTCTGGAACAGTCGCAATTGGGCGCGGTTGACGCGGCCATTGCTCTGGGCGAGTATGCCAGGGCGGACAGATTGTTAAAGCAATTTTCCTCGGAGCATCCCCGGACGAAGTTCAGGGCCGATGTTCAGCAGCGCGTCGATCAGGTAGCGGCAAAACAGGTAGCGGAAAAAACGAGCCAGCCGGCGGTGACTCAAGAGGTGATAAATTCCGCGATGCAGAAAGATTTTCAGGCGGCCGTGTCCCAGGCCGTCAAGGACGCTGGGGGAACAAATGAGAAGAAGCCTGTTTTCGTGATCCAGGTGGGCGCATTTACCAGCAAAATCAATGCCGGTAAGCTGGCGGAGAAGTTGAGCCGGCAGGGATACGCGGTCATCGTGGCGGAAGCTTTATCCGGATCGAGGCACATATTCAAGGTCCGGGTGGGCAATTATGCTTCCCGGGATGAAGCGGTTGCGGCAGAGAAAGTGCTCAAACAAAAAGGCTATCCCACAAAGATCCTGCCGTAGTTATCCACAGGCAGTCCGGGAGCTCTCCCACCGCACTTTAATTTTTTATTCGTGGGACTCCTTTCAGTCGCCGGTTAATAACCTATGAAACGCGCGAAAGTCATATTTCTGGTCGGACCGACTGCGGTCGGCAAAACCGGTCTTTCCATTCCGCTGGCGAAAAAGATCGGCGCGCAGATCATTTCCTGCGATTCCATGCAGGTGTATAAAGGCATGGATATTTTAAGCTCGAAACCCACGGCCGCGCAGCGCGCTGCTGTTGCGCATCATCTGCTGGGCATAGTCAGTCCCGAAGATGAATTCAATGTTTCCGAATACCGCCGCCGAGCGCTCAAAGCGATCAAAACGATCATCAACCTCGGCCGCATCCCGTTGTTCGTGGGAGGCAGCGGATTGTATATGTCGATCGTGGTGGATGGGATATTTGAAGTCAAGACCGAAGATCCCCGCGTGCGGGCGCGGTTGTTCAAGCAGGCCCGGGAGCAGGGCAGCGCGGCGTTGCACGCTCGACTGCAAGAGGTCGATCCGCCGGCGGCGCGAAAAATCCATCCCAATGATACCAAGCGTATTGTGCGGGCGTTGGAGGTTTTTGCGGTAGCCGGAGTTCCCATCTCCCGGCTGCAGCAAACCCGCAAAGGATTGGATAAAGAATATGATGTCCGGATCATCGGCCTGGATATGGATCGCGACATTTTGTATGAGCGGATCAACCGGCGGGTAGAGGAAATGTTCGATCAGGGGCTGGTCAAGGAAGTGAAGAGGCTTTTGAAGAAAAAGCTTAGCCGGACTGCTGCCTGCGCTATCGGCATACAGGAGGTTAAAAGTTATCTTGAGGGCGGGCTGGATGAGCAGGGCGCAAAAGAATTGATGCAGCGCAATACCCGCCGCTACGCCCGCCGGCAGATGACCTGGTTCCGTAAGGACAGGCGGATTGTATGGGTGAAGGTCGGGCCGGGTATTGCTAAAAGTGTGATTTTGCAAAAAATTGTAAAAAGAAACAAAAGTTAGCTTTTGACTCTTGAAAACCTCGGTTAAGTATGGCATACTTTGAACGACAAAGCCAAACTCGTCGTAAGGCGGGGACCTCCCAGACGGGAGTTCGGTTGAAACGCAGCATGAACACGCCGAAGGAAAGCCACGGGTCGAAAGTAACTGACAATTTGTTTTGGGGGAATGGGGAACAGAAATTTTTTTTGAGTTGATCTTAAACTCTTTTTAAAACCCTCAAACAATCTATTCGATAGCCGGGTTGCCGAACAAGCGCAACTCGGTTTTTTTGTTGTCTACTAAGTCGCTCAATCCGGAGCGCAAGGGATAAGTGGGGGGCCCTTAAATACGGGGAGGGGGAAGATGAGATTTCATTCCTTGGCTTCAGGAAGTATGTTTTTCGCAGTTGTTCTTTTGACTGTTCCGCTGTGTATGCCGGTCTGCGCGAGCTGGGTTACGGAGTCCGCGCCGGGTTCGTATCAGGCAGATCTGGCACCTTCAGGTATGTCGGAAACCATGGGCGGCAGCGTTTTTGGCGGCGGCGGAGTGAGTATTGACGGCGGCGGAGGAGGCGGCAGCTGGTCAACTCCTGCGGCAGCTATCAGCGCCAGTCCGGTGGTCAGCGGTACGGGCATGTGGAGTTACGGCGGTCCGGATCACAACATCTGGGCTCAATGGGGTACGACTCCTTCCGTAACCACTAATCCCATCACCAGTTCTTCTTTCGGCACCCAATCCATAGCTCTTAGCTCTTCCAACGCGGTGGGAAGCTTCTTCAATAATCCCACTTTTTCCATTTCTACTTCCCGTCCCGATACGATTACCAACGGCCAGGGGTTGTTCTATAACAGCAACACCGGCATTCTGGGCGCCACCGGCGTCTGGAACGGCGCCAATCAGATAACTTTCGATTTCAACAACCAGAGCGCCACCTTCAATCTCGACGGAGCGTTCCCGGCAAAAGTGACTGAAGGGACCAAGGTGTTCGTTCAGATGAGCGCTGCCGAAGGCGCAAGCGTGGGCGGGAATAACTTCGTGGAGATCTCATTTGTCAATAGCGATCTCAAGTCTGTTGGCGCGATCGGCCGCGACCAGTCAGGTAGCGTGGTTTCCACCTGGAAAGCCGAAGCTACCGAAGGCGGCAGGATGAAGATGAACGATAACGAATACATGATCTTTTCAGGCATCGGTGATAAGTCGGAAGTGGCCACTGCCCTGGGTATTAAAGACGGTTCGGATCTCACCATGAATTATAAGGACGGCAAGCTGGTCCAGATGGTAGTTGACGGCAGGAATTTCGGCGAAGACAGCGCGCTGTTGCAGGCGGCAACGCCGATCGCCGGTTCCCTGGCGGCAACAGGCATTGATCCGATGGCTGGCAGCAAAGAGGCAGTTTCAGGCCAGGAACAGGCTCAAGGTCAGCTTCTGGCTTCTGATCAGGAACAGCCAGTCGCGCAGACTTCGGCAGCGCCGCAGGGATTGGCGCCTTTGACCATTGTCGACAATCAGGGCACGCTGTATCTGTCCGGAGTCAGCAAGGTGCTTTCTTTCCATGATGAGGACGGCGCGCAGATATTCGGCTCTTCCCCGGAGAAGTGGTTTGCCACCGCCGATGGCGTGGTGATCAGCGCCTTGCCGGGAATCTGGAAAGATCAGCCCAATAATCAGGGCGAGACCAAGCATTATGGCAATAATGTCTGGGCTGTGGTTGAGGATATGGCCGGCAATCAGCGCGTGGTCGCTTTTCGCTCCATCGACGAAGTCAGCACTGCCGAGAATTTTGTGGACAATCTGAAGACTGCCGACGGCAAGACCTACGATATCAAAGGCGTGTCTCCTGCCGACTCTACTCTGGAAACGTACGGGCAGGGTCAGGTTACCTCGCAGGTGGTGACCAATCTTTCCGGCTCGGCCCAGGAGCATATGAGCAACTTGCTCTACGGCCCGGTATCGATCAACAATTGGTCGCAGGTCATCGGCCAGGGATCCTTGTTCACCACCCCCAGCGGCGGTTTGACCTACGTGGATAATCGCTGGGATGAGGTGTTCTGCGGTTATGTCAGCACCGAGGCTTTAAAGGGATTTGGCCTGTCTATGGAAGATAAAGTGGATATGCAGGCTTCCTTTAATGCGCTTCCCGGGAGCATGATGGATGCGGCTAAGCTGCAGGACTATATCGTAATGGATCCGTTCTTCACCATCAATACTGCGCATTACGACGAGATGGGTATGATGATACCGGGTTCGGGCTCGGGCGTGGTGAATGACCGGGTCAGAGACCACAATAATATCATTGAGGCCGGCTATTACGGCGGCCAGTACAGCACGATCGGCATTTCACCTTTGAATTAACCGCACCACCACAACAAGGGAGGGGGAGAAGTAAAGCAGCAAACAGACAATCAGGCACGTTCGAGAGAATGTTCGGTCAAGGTCCTGGAGGACAGGTAACTGTCCTCCAGGACCATTGATAAGCGTGTTCGAGCCTGATTTTGATCTTGGTAGCGTAAACGGAAGCAAAAGTCGGGAACAAAGACTTGAATTTCTGAAGTTGATATGGCATACTTGTGACGACAAAGCCAAACCCGTCGTAAGGCGGGGACGGAAAGCCACGGGTCGAAAGTAACACGCAGTTTGTTTCAGGGGAAATACGGGAGAAATTAGTTAGAGTTCATTTTAAGGTCTTTTAAAAACCCTGAAATAAATTATATTCGATAGCCGGGTTGCCTGGATAGTGCAACTCGGTTGTTTTGTTTTAAGGGGGAGTAAGACGTTTGTGGGGGGGATCAGGCTTATTTAGTTTGATGGGGAACGGCCGTCCTTACTCGAGGTCTAATGCGAATAACGATTAAACCACGAGGAGGCTGTATGAGAAACAAAGCGTGTTTGTTGTTGGTAGCAAGTGTTTTGTTTTGTGTGTTTGCGGTTCCTGTTCATGCCGCTGTATGGGATGCTTCGGATCCCTGTCCTTTTGCTTCCAACGGGACGCATGATACCAGCGGTAATCTGATGTCCGGCGGTTCATCTCCAAGCTTCAGCAGCCCGGGAAGCAGCGCTTCTTTTTCCGGCAGTCCCGGATTGGGGACCGGTCCTTCGGCTTCGCAGCACGCGGCTGACGCGCGAATTTCCTTTGCCGCGAATAATCCTACCCTTTCTTCAACGATGTCCGGAATGAGCGTGCCCAGCTTCTCCAGCTCTTCCATGAATTCGCCCGGAATCAGCAGTAATCCAGGATCATTTTCTTCTTCGTTGACCATGCCGTCATCCGGTACGCTGGGCAACGTTTCCTCATTGCTCGGTTTCACCCCAGCCAGCGCAGGTTCTTTTTCAGCCACGCTCACCGGGAATAATAGCTTTACCTCTGCTCCTACGGCCACTGCTCCTGGCGGCACGACATTCAGCATGAACATTTCCGCCACGATGGGCAATTTGAACGCGCCCACGGGTTCGTCGGGCAATTTCAATTATGCCGCTAACGGGGATATCACCTCGATCACTTTATCCAATCCGACTACCGGTAATACCTTCGCTACCATCACACAGACCGCTCCCGGCCAGGTTTCCGCGCAACTGTCGACGCCCAGCTATACCGGCGGCGGAACATTCTCCTACGGGGATGGGGTACAGGCAATGCTTCCCGGAGGACTGGGCCAGTCAATGTACAATAATGAGACCACTACCGGACAGAACGGCCTGGGGATCACTGTCGGCGCTCCTTTAACCGTTAGTTTCGAGAACGGGCAGGTGGTCGGGGTCACCGCGGGCGCGAATAACGGGAATCCGGGATTTAGCATCGGCCAGGCGGATTTTGCCAATGCCGGGCTCACTCTTTCCGCCCCGACTTTCGGCACGACTGCCACAGCGGGAGGTATGACTGAACTCGCGCCCGTATATGCAGGCCAGGATCCCAATACCGGCACGCCGCAACAGATAACGGTTGTTCCGGGAGCCAATAGCCAGACTTTGCAGGGAGGTAATGCCCTGGCGGCGGCGCCAGGTCTCAATGGCGTTTCCCAATCGGCAGATAATGCGAATATCCTTTGTTTGAGCGCGGGGTTGGATAACTACAATGTCGTGGCCGCGGGATTGACCCCCGGCGGACAGGTTGTGGTCAGTTTTGATAACGGCAAGGGTACTGGGCCACAGGTGATGGGAACGACAACGGCCGATGCGCAAGGCAACCTGCGGCTGGATTACACCACTCCGGGCACCGGAACTGTTCTTATTCAGGATGTGTCTGCAGGTACGCAGTTTCAGGTAGCGGCCAAGAACCTATCCGAAAATGAGATGGCCTCCGGGAATATAACCCCGGTCACGTATGTGGATTCTCCCGGCGATGTCGCGATGCGGGGGATTGATCCCGTCGCTTTGCTTAACGGCAACTTCGAGATTGCCTCGGGTAATGGGTATAATACCTTGCTGACCGGTACTTCCTTGAGCCAAACGCCTGCGGAAATCCGCGCCGCCAGCATTCTCTGCGGCACCAATTCTGCGATCAGTCCGTTCGGCCAATGGTCGAATCCCTATCAATGGATACATGATCTCAATAAGGCAGAAGGCGCGATCGGTTTCCCGATGGATCAGATCAACACAACCTGTCTTATAGGTATCAACGATGTGGAGTTTGTCAATGACGAGGGGCAGGTTGTCGGTGTCGGGATGGGGAATGCCGCGTTGAATTGGGAAGCTTCCCTGATCGGATGGAATAAAGTGGCGCAGGATGCGTTTTACTCGATCCACAATCAAGACGGGACGCCGAATCAGTATCATCCGGCTGAACCCTACAGGGTGAATATTAAAGATTTGAATCCAGCGAGTTGATACTACCGGCTTTAAGGTTAGGAGTTCGACAGGTATATCAGCGATAGAGGAGAAGTTATGAAAAAGTACAGTTCGGTAGTATTGCTCTGCGCGGTGCTCTGCGGCCTGGCAGCGGCAAGCGCAGGCGGGAATGCCTGGGCCTATAATTACTGGAATAACGGGGTCTGGACCCGCTCCGAAACCGGCCAGGCTGTCGATAGCGGCGGCAAGCAGCAGGTGTCTACCGGCAGCAAGACGTTTGCCTCGCCTGCTTCCTTAAGCTCGGGCCAACAGCTGGCTGCAGGCAACGCCTATCAGAAAGCCAGCGCTTTTACTACTGCGGGCGATACCGCCAGGCTGATGGTTACCCTCGACACCAAAGTCAATGCCCTGGTGAGCACGCAGCTGGTTGCCGATAACAAGTCCGCGCTGGTTGCGGGCGCATTCAATGCGCTGCCTACCGACCGCGCCGCTTATACCATAAAGAATATGCCTGCGGTGGCGGCGGCAATAGTGGGCAATCAGATGGATACGGGTAAGCTGTCCTCGGTGATGGGCAGCACCTATCTTAATGCCGGCGAAAAAGCGCAGATATTCAATCAGATGGATACCGCTCAAGTGACGCAGGTGATGGGCGCGATGGCCAAAGTGGACGTGGGCCAGGTCGCCCGGGTTCTGGGTACGATGGACCCCGCACAGGCGGGGACGGTAATGACCGGGATTTACAAAAGCCAGGCGACAAGCGGAGGAATGGACCTGGCAATTCAGATCCTGGCTAATCCGAAAGACATGCAGCTCGATCAGGCCTACGATATCCTGAATTCGATGCAGCCGGACGACGCTAAGGCAATACTCGATACCATCGGCAAGCAGTATCCGGCGGCGCAGATAAAATACGGCGATATGAACGCAGTCCTTAATTCGCACGATTATATGATCGCCACGGGCTCGGTGATCGCCGTGGATCCTGACGGTTCCGGGACGTACTACGATCTGCCCAACGAGAACTTCAATCCCCGCACCGCAGGGGAGTATGCTGTGTCGGACGCAGGCGAGGCAGTCATCGAAGTTCCGGCAGCCGTGAGCAAGCCCGCGGCGGATGCGATAAACTGGAATGCGGGTTATCATCTGTATGGCGGCGTCGGCGCCATAGATCTCGACGACAACGGATACTTCGATGTGTTCAAGAGCGCCGATGACACGGTGGAGTATCGTCCCGGCGGAATGCGGGAAGAGTTCCGCAATCAGTACAAGGTGATAAATAATGTTCTACTCGGCCTGACCAACGAAAATAAATGGGAACCTGTGGTCTGGCCGCAGAACGGCAATTAGCAGCCCGGTTAACGACGCAAACATTTGCTCAAAGTCCCGGAGAGCAGTTCGCTGCCCCCCGGGACTTTTTTGTGCTATAATATCTTCATGGAAAGAGCATTGCTGGTTACGATGAAGCTGAAAGCGGAGAAGAGCAGCTGGTCTCTGGAAGATCTGTCTGTCGAGCTGGACGAGCTGGCCCGGTCTACCGGCGTGGAGATTGCCGGCGCTATGGAATGTATGGTGGATCGTCCCACGCCCGGCCTGCTTATAGGAAAGGGGAAGGCCGAAGAGATCCGCATGCTTGTCGACCAGACGGTCGCGGATACGGTGATTTTCAGCCACGACCTTTCCGGCACGCAGCAGCGTAATCTGGAAGAAGCGATCGGCTGCAAGACTATCGACCGCACCCAGCTTATCCTGGATATTTTTGCGCAGCACGCTAAGAGTCCGGAAGGCAAAATGCAGGTAGAGCTGGCGCAACTGCAATATTTACTGCCCAGGCTGGTGGGTAAGGGGCTCATCCTGTCCCGTCAGGGCGGCGGCATCGGGACCCGCGGTCCCGGCGAGCAGAAGCTGGAGATCGATCGGCGCAGGATCCGGCAGCGCATCGAACGGTTGAAGGAAGATCTCCGGGGCGTGCGGCAGCATCGCGAGTTGATGCGCAAGCGGCGCAAGGAAAACGCGGTGTCCACGGTTTCTCTGGTAGGTTATACCAGCGCCGGCAAGTCGACGCTGCTGAATAAATTGACGGACGCCGGGCAGGAAGTAAGCAGGAGTTTATTTACCACGCTGGATCCGCTTTCTAAAAGTTTCAAGCTGCCTAACGGCGACCAGATAGTCATCTCGGACACGGTCGGTTTTCTGCATAATCTGCCGCATGGTTTGATCGAAGCGTTTAAGGCAACGCTGGAAGAAGTGGCTCAATCCGATCTGCTTATTCATGTGCTCGACGTCAACCATCCTAAGGTGTATGAGCATTATGCCGCGGTGATGAATGTGCTGGTGGAGTTGGGCTACGCGGATAAGCCGATGATAACCGCGCTGAATAAGATAGATCTGCTGGCTGACCAGGCCTGGTTGCTGCGGCTGCAGGAGGATTTCAAGCAGGCGATTCCCATCAGCGCGCTCAACGGGGCGCATATCGACAGGCTGCTGGAGGAGATCCAGAAGCATTTCTCCGCCAAAATGGTGTCTCTGGAAATAGTCGTGCCTCATGGTCGGATGGATCTGGTGCACTGGTTTTATACTCAAGGTAAAGTGATCGAGGTCGAGTATCTGCAAAAAGGCGTTCAGATTCGATTAAATCTCCCCAAACATCTTTTTAATAAAGTTCTCTCCGAAAAGGACTTAGAAATAAAGTCCGTTTAGTCAGTTAGATAATCTAATAAAAATTATCAAATAATGCTTGACAATTTAGTTAGATCATGATAATCTTTTAGTGTGATAAGAGAAGAGGGGAAAGATGGGAATCTATGAAGTGCGTATAAGTCCGGATGAACCTGTGTATGTGATCAGTGTAGTAAGCAAGCTGGTCGGTCTTCCTGTTTGGACCTTACGCCAGCTGGATAAAGCCGGAGTGGTCAGACCGAAAAGGATGGGTACAAAGATCAGGTTGTATTCGCATCGCGATGTCCGGCAACTGGAGTATGTGCATTATCTGATGGAAGTCCGGCATGTCAATGTTAGCGGAGTGAAGTTGATCATAGAGATGGAGAGTAAGTCCGAGGGTTAAATTTTTTTGGTTTGTTGTTAGCAGTCTTTTGATATGACTGCTAAGATTGCGGAGGGACGCCAGGTGAAGATAGAAAAATTGACTCAACGATTACGGGAAGCCGTGGAGCAGGCGATCGCCCTGGCTGAAGAAAAGAAGCATCAGCAGGTAGAGCCGGAGCATTTGTTTTACGCTTTGCTGCGCCAGGACGAGAGTGTTCTGGTGATGCTGCTGGATGAGCTGGGCATATCTTCGTTCAGCCTGATTAAGGCAGTCGAAGAAGCTCTTAACGGATTCACCCGGGTCAGCGGCGCGCACCAGGTGTATGTATCCCCGGCAACGAATAAATTATTCAAAGACGCCGAGCATGAGGCGCGGCAGCTCAAGGATGAGTTCATTTCCGGCGAGCATGTGCTTCTCGCCGAGCTTGACGGCGGCGGCGCAGTTGCGCAGGTTTTTAAGCAACAGAATATAGGAAAGGATGCAGTGCTGACCGCGCTGGCCAAAATTCGCGGAGCGCAGCACGTTACCGACGCCAATCCGGAGGAAAAATACAAGCCGCTGGAAAAATTCGGCCGCGATCTGACGGAAATGGCGAACCGGGGTAAGCTGGACCCGGTGATCGGGCGCGATGATGAGATCCGCAGGGTGATCCAGGTGATACTGCGGCGGACCAAGAATAATCCGGTGTTGATCGGCGAGGCAGGCGTCGGCAAGACGGCGATAGTGGAAGGCCTGGCGCAACGTATTGCCCAGAAAGACGTGCCGGAAGGGTTGAAGAATAAACGCATTATCGCTCTGGACATGGGCGCTCTGGTGGCCGGCGCGAAATTCAGGGGAGAATTTGAGGATCGTCTGAAAGCCGTGCTTAAGGAAGTCGAGGCAAAAGACGGCCAGATCATCCTGTTTATCGATGAACTGCACACTCTGGTCGGCGCCGGAGCCGCCGAAGGCGCGGTGGACGCCGCGAACATGCTCAAACCGGCGCTAGCCCGGGGCATGCTGCGTTGTATCGGCGCGACTACCCTGGACGAATACCGCAAGTATATAGAGAAGGACGCGGCGCTGGAGCGCCGTTTCCAGCAGGTGTACGTCGACCAGCCGTCGGTGGAAGATACTATAGGCATTTTGCGCGGGTTGAAAGAACGCTATGAATTATATCACGGCGTAAGGATCAAGGACGGGGCGTTGATCGCCGCAGCCCGGCTTTCCGCCCGCTATATTGCCGATCGTTTCCTGCCGGACAAAGCTATTGATCTGGTCGATGAATCGGCCAGCCGTTTGCGCATGGAGATTGATTCCAAGCCGCAGGAGCTCGACGAAATCGATCGCAGGATCATGCAGCTGGAGATCGAGCGTCAGGCGCTTAAGAAGGAAAAGGACAAGGCTTCTCTGGAACGCTTGAAAGCTCTGGAAGAAGATCTGGATGTGTTGCGCAAGCAGAGCAAAGACCTGACCGAAAAGTGGCGCAAAGAGAAAGATCTGATCCTGGAAGTACGCCGGGTCAAGGAACAGATCGAGGAAGCCAGGAAAGAAGAGAAGAGCGCCGAGAAAGGCGCCAACCTGGCTAGGGTTGCCGAGATACGGTATGGACTGCTCCGGGAACTGGAAGAGCGGTTAAAAGCTTCCGGCGAAAAACTGGCGCAGCTGCAGCGTAACGGCTCTCTGCTTAAAGAGGAAGTGGATGAGGACGATATTGCCGTGGTTGTTTCCAAATGGACCGGTATCCCCTTGACTAAATTGATGGAGGGTGAAACCGAAAAACTGCTGAAGATGGAAGACCGGCTTAAAGAGCGGGTGATCGGCCAGGATAACGCCGTAGAGCTGGTATCCGCGTGCATTCGCAGGTCGCGCAGCGGGCTGGCTGATCCGAATCGTCCGGCCGGGGTCTTCATTTTTGTCGGACCGACCGGCGTCGGCAAGACCGAAATGGCCAGATCGCTCGCCTGGTTCCTCTTCGACGATGAACAGGCGCTGCTACGCATCGATATGTCCGAGTATATGGAAAAACACTCGGTTTCACGATTGATCGGCGCTCCTCCGGGGTACGTGGGCTACGAGGAAGGCGGGCAATTGACCGAGGCGGTGCGCAGGCGGCCGTACGCAGTGATCCTGTTCGATGAGATCGAAAAGGCGCATCCGGATGTTTTTAATGTGCTGCTTCAGATATTCGACGACGGCCGATTGACTGACGGGCAGGGCCGGGTGGTGAATTTCAAGAATACGGTGATAGTGATGACATCCAATCTCGGGACGCAGCTTTTGAACCGGGAGGAACCCAGGGAGGTGATGGAACGTAAGATCGATCAGGAATTCAAGTCTCATTTCCGGCCGGAATTCTTGAACCGGGTCGATGAGACCGTAGTATTCAATTATCTGGACCAGAAGGATATGGAAAAAATCGTGGCTATCCAGCTGGGGTTGATCGCCAGGAGGTTCAAGGAAAACAACAATGTGGTTTTGAAGGTTAGCGATAAGACCGTGGCGTTTCTGGCCAGGGAAGGGTTTGACCCTGCCTATGGCGCCAGGCCGCTTAAACGGTTGATCCAGAAGAAGATCGTTGATGCTCTGGCTCTCGATGTGCTTAAAGGAAAGATCAAAGCCGGTGACGCTGTTGCGGTTGAGGTCAAGAACGGGGAGATCGCCATTGACAGCAGGTAATTGTGTGCTAAAATTATAGGGTTATGGTGAGGACAGTAGATCATTCCATAAGGAACAACCAGGTGCTTGCGGCTACGGTGAGCGCGTATATTCAGACCGGTAACCCCGTGAGTTCGCACGATTTGATGAACTTTTTCGGGTTGAGTTCGGCCACTATACGCAACATCCTTTCCGAGCTGGAGGAGCACGGCTACCTCTATCAGCCGCACACTTCCGCGGGCAGGGTGCCTACCGACAAAGGGTACCGCTATTACGTGGATTTCCTGATGGGCGAATTCAGCCTGTCCGAAGAACAGAAGGAAAGCATTATTTCGGAGTATAAAAAGCGGTTGAGTTCTTTTGAAGACGTCCTGGAGAAGACCTCGGAGATGATCGCCCGTTTGACCCATTATACCGCGATCATTTCTTTTTCGGAATGGCGCGATCGCATCCTGTACACCGGCTTGAGCAATATCATCAAGGAACCGGAGTTTCACGATAACGCCAAATTGCAGGCTCTGGTGCATTTGCTGGAGGAGAAAAGCCAGTTGCTGCATCTGTTGAATCAGGACCAGGATAAGCCGCTGACCGTGTTTATAGGCGGAGAGATATCCTGTCCGAATATCAGCGAGGAATGTTCGCTGGTGGTTTCTTCGTATCACAAGGGGAAGAAGGGGAAGGGAAAGATCGCAGTGCTGGGGCCGCGCAGGATGAGCTATGAACAGACGGTTTCCACGCTTGCGTTCATTTCCAATACGCTCAATACGTTACTCGACGAATTTTAACCGGTATGTGGCATATGAACGAACATAAGAAAAATCAGAAAGACGAGCAGGAAGCAGCGAAAAAAAGCGGCGCCGAAGCGCAGAAAACGGTTACCCTGACGCAGGCCGAGTACGACCAGTTGAAAGAGCAGTCTCAAAAAGCCGCGGAGAACTGGGATAAGCTGGTGCGTTTGCAGGCGGAATTCGAGAATGCGCGCAAGCGCTGGGAACGGGACCGTGAAGAATATACCCGCTATGCCAATGAGGAATTACTCTGCGAGATGCTCAACAGCATAGACGATCTGGAACGCAGTATAGAGTTGTCGCAGCAAAAGCACGAGGATTTCACGGCTTTTTTAAAAGGCGTGGAAATGATCCTGTCGCGGCTGCACGACATGCTGCGCAGGAATAAAGTCTGTTGCATGGAGTCGAAGGGCAAGTGTTTCGATCCGCATGTGCACGAGGCGTTAATGCAGGTTGAACGGGATGACCTGCCTGAAAATACAGTGGTGGAGGAGATGCAAAAAGGATATATGATCGGTAACCGGGTGCTTCGGACGGCAAAGGTCCAGGTGTCCCGTAAAAAAACGCAGCCCAAACAAGAGGGGGCTGGTAACGAGGAGGTTAACCATGGCTAAAGTAATCGGAATCGATTTAGGGACTTCGAATTCAGCGGCATCGGTGATGGAAGCAGGCAGGCCGGTGATCATTCCTTCCGCGGAAGGCGCGGGCGTGGCGTCGGGAAAGGCATTCCCGTCCTATGTGGCGTTCACCAAGGATGGTCAGAGGCTGGTAGGGGAGCCGGCGCGCAGGCAGGCAGCGATCAATCCTGAAGGCACGATCTATGCCGCCAAACGCAAGATGGGGCAGGATTATCACTTCAAGGTGATGGGCAAGGATTATACGCCGCAGCAGATTTCGGCATTTATCCTGCAGAAGATAAAGCAGGATGCCGAAGCCTACCTGGGCGACAAGGTGGAAGAAGCGGTGATCACCTGTCCGGCGTATTTCGACGATAACCAGCGTCAGGCGACCAAGGACGCCGGGGAGATCGCCGGGTTGAAGGTCCTAAGGATCGTCAACGAACCTACGGCAGCCTGTCTTGCCTACGGGTTGGAAAAATCGGAGAAGGAACAGAAGATCATGGTGTTCGATCTCGGCGGCGGAACCCTGGACGTGACCATCATGGAAATGGCTTCAGGCGTTTTCGAAGTCAAATCCACCCACGGCGACACGCAGCTGGGCGGTACGGACATGGACAATGTGTTGATCGACTATATCGCCGGACAGTTCCAGAAAGAGACCGGCATCGATCTGCGCAAGGATAAAATGGCGATGATGCGGCTTAAGGAAGGCGCGGAAAAGGCCAAGATCGAATTGTCATCGAGCGTAACTACGGATATCAACCTGCCTTTTATCACTGCCGATGCTACCGGGCCGAAGCATCTGACCATGTCTTTGAACCGGGCGAAAGTGGAAGAGCTGGTAGGGCCGATCATCGAGCGCTGCCGCAAGCCCATGGAAGAGGCATTGAAGGACGCCAAACTCTCTCCCGCGGACGTGCACCGGGTCATTCTGGTCGGCGGTCCGACCCGCATGCCTATCGTCCAGAAATTCGTCGAGGATTACGTGGGCAAGAAGATCGAACGCGGCATCGATCCCATGGAGTGCGTGGCTATGGGCGCGGCGATCCAGGCGGCGATCATCAAGGGCGAGATGAAGGATGTTTTGCTTCTGGATGTGACCCCGCTTTCGCTGGGCATTGAAACCCTGGGCGGCGTCTGCACCCGTTTGATCGAACGCAACACCACTATTCCTACCCGCAAGGGCCAGGTGTTCTCTACCGCGTCCGATAACCAGACCGCGGTGACTATCCGGGTCCTGCAGGGCGAGCGCCAGATGGCGGATGACAATGTGGAACTGGGTCGTTTCGACCTGGTAGGTATTCCTCCGGCGCCCCGCGGCATTCCGCAGGTGGAGGTGACCTTCGATATCGACGCTAACGGTATTGTGCACGTTTCCGCCAAGGACCTGGGCACGGGGAAAGAGCAATCCATCCGCATTACCGCTCCCAAGAAACTGTCCAAGGAAGAGATCGACAAGATGGTCAAGGATGCGGAGAAATTCGCCTCCGAAGACGTCAAACGCAAGGAACAGGTGGAATTGGTCAATCAGGCCGATACGCTCGCGTACGCCACCGAGAAGTCGTTGAAGGATTACGGCGATAAGGTGAATCAGGAGGAACGGGCGAGCATCGAGGCCAAGCTCAACGATCTCAAGAGCGCGATCAAGGACAAGAATACCGATCGCATCAAAAAAGAGATGGAAGAGCTGACCAAAGTGTCGCATAAGCTGGCTGAAGAGATCTACAAGCAGGCGGCTGCCAAACAGCAGGCCGGCGCAGCCGGTGGCGGCGCAGGCGCAGGTCCGCAGCCGGGCGGCGCAGCCGAAGCGGAACAGTCATCCGGACCGCAGCAGCAGTCCGGCGCCGGAAGCAAAGGTAAAGGCGACGACGTCATCGACGCCGAGTTCAAAGAGGAGAAATGAAAATCGGGGACGTTCCCCAAGGTACCACCCCTGGAACCAGGGGTGGTACCTTGGGGAACGTCCCCATCAAATAAAGGTTAAGGAGAGCAGCTAACAGGCTTGCAGGGGACATAAGGATTATGACGCCGCCCGCGCGTCTACAACGGGCGAGTAATAACCTGTCCCCGGAAAGCCTGTTAGCTGATCTTGTGAAGAATATGTCTACGAAGAAAGATTACTACGAAGTGCTGGGCGTCGCCAAGTCCGCCAGCGTCGATGAGATCAAAAAGGCTTATCGTCAGCTGGCGATGAAATTCCATCCGGATCGGGTTGAACCGGCGCAGAAAAAAGAAGCGGAAGAGAAATTTAAGGAGATCTCGGAAGCGTACGCGGTTCTTTCCGATACCCAGAAGCGCCAGCTCTACGATCAATACGGTCATTCCGGTATCGACCAGAAATACGCCTATGAAGATATTTTCAAAGGCGCGGATTTCTCCAGCGTTTTCGGCGGCGGCGGAGGTTTCAGCGGGAGTATCTTTGAGGATATTTTCGGGGATCTCGGGTTCGATATTTTCGGCGGCGGCGGGAGCAGCCGGTCGGGCGGCAGGCAAAACCCGCGGGCGCGGCGCGGCCGCGATCTGGAGATAACCGTTTCGATCACCCTGGAAGAGGCGGCCGGGGGAGTGGAGAAATCGATCACGGTGCCGCGGTACGAGATGTGCGAGACCTGCGGCGGCAGCGGCGCTAAACCCGGTTCCAAAAAGATCACCTGCACCCAGTGTAAAGGGTCCGGCCGGGTAGTCGTATCCAGCGGATTCTTTCAGCTGGCGCAGACCTGTCCGAAATGCCGGGGGCAGGGCGAGTTTATCCAGACACCGTGTCCTGCTTGCGGCGGCGAAGGCAGGCAGCGTAAAACCAGCACTATCCGGGTCAAGGTGCCGCCGGGAGTGGATAACGGTTCGAATCTGCGCGTGCGCGGCGAAGGAGAAGCCGGGACTGCCGGACGGGGCGACCTGTACGTGATCATCGAGGTTAAGCCGCATTCGGTTTTTGTGCGTCGCGGCAACGACCTGATCACCCGTATTTCGATCAGCGTGACTAAAGCGATCCTGGGGGCTGACGTGGATGTGCCCACTCTGGAGGGGAAAGTATCGATGAAGATCCCGCCGGGAACGCAGAGCGGCAAGATTTTCCGGCTCAAGGAAAAAGGCGTTCCGGATGTGCACGGCCACGGGGTAGGCGACGAGTTGGTTCAGGTGGAAGTGGATATTCCTACCCGGCTGACTGCCGAACAGCGTAAGTTGATCGAAGATTTCGCGCGTCTATCCGGAGAAGATGCATCCAGGGAAAGTTTCGGCGAGAAGATCAAGAAAACATTCAGATAAGGAGAGGGGCGCGTCCCCGATAAACCAATGCCAACCTACGATTACGAATGCACGAAATGCGGCCATGTTTTCGAGGCCTTTCAATCCATGACCGATAAGCCGCTCAAGAGCTGCCCGCAGTGCAAGGGCAAGATCAAGCGGTTGATCGGCGCCGGCGCGGGGATTATTTTCAAAGGCTCCGGGTTCTACGCTACCGATTACAAGAGGCCCGCTAAAAGTACGAAGGCCCAGGCGGATGCTGCTGTCCAATCCTGCCCCAAACAGAAGGAAGGGTGCCGTGGCTGCAGCAAACAATCAGAGTAATACCGCCGTAAAGCCGTATCAGAGAGGCGCGGGCTGGTGGATGGTCTTCTGGGGGCCGGTAGTTTTGATCATGGCCGCGATTTTCACCGCATCCTCGCTGCCCGGTACGTCTATCCCGAGTTTATTCTCTTTTCAAGACATTATCTTTCATGGTATAATTTATCTTCTACTGGGGCTCTTTTTTTACCGTGCCCTTAAAAGTACGACCAACCGTTATACTGTCGCCGGCTTGGTGGTGCTGACTGTCATTTTTGGCGGCGGTTACGGATTAACCGACGAATTTCATCAACTTTTCGTATATAGCAGAAGCTGCTCGGGATTTGACCTGACGATCGATACGATCGGTTCTCTCCTGGGCGGCCTGGCTGGAGGTTTATTCCTGCGATGAGTAAAGTCGCTCCTTTTCGCGCATTAACTTACAATCAGGAAAAGATCAAGTCTCTCGCCGATGTCGTTTGTCCGCCCTACGATATCATTTCGCCCAGGCAGCAGGACGCGCTGCTGGAGCGTCACCCCCAGAATTACATCCACGTTCTTTTGCGCAAGGATGCGCCCGGCGAGGATAAATACCAGAAAGCCGGGGAGATCTTCAGACAATGGCGTAAAGAAGGCATCCTGGAGCGCCAGGCTGAACCGGCTCTGTATTTTTACAGCCATGAATACTGGATCAAACGGGAGAAGAAAGTCCGCTTCGGTTTTATCGCCCTGTTGCGCCTCGAAGAAAAAAAATCGTCGGTATTCGGTCATGAACATACTCATACCGAGCCGAAAGAGGATCGCCTGCGCCTGCTGCGTCAGGTGAAAGCTAATTTAAGCCCGATCTTCGTCGTCTTCGCGGATAAGAAGCGGCTGGTGCCGTTCCTCTGGGACAAGCATGTCAAAAGCAAAAAACCTTTCATCGAAGTCGCGGACGACGAACGCAGTATGCACCGGCTCTGGAAGATCACCGATCCGGTCGTGCTCAAGAAGATCTCCGACCAGATGGAGCAGGAGAACATGTTTATCGCGGACGGCCATCATCGTTATGAGGTCGCCAGCACCTATCGTAATGAAATGAAGGAACATCTCGAAAAGATCGAAGGCGAAGAGCCGTTCAACTATATCATGGCGTATTTTACTAATATCGACCCGTCGGGGTTGACCATACTGCCCATCCATCGTCTGGTAAAGATGCCTGCCCGGCCGGACATGAATGCGATAGTCGCGCAGCTCAACGAGCATTTCTTCGTGGAGGAAATCAAGGACCGCACCAGATTCTTCTTCCTGCTCGAGAAGGCGGGGCGTTCCGAGCATGTGATCGGGATGTATAATCACAAACGGCACTGGTTGTTGCGGCTCAAGAACGTGAAAGTCCTGGACAAGATGATCACGGATAAGCCGCCGGAATACCGGTCTCTGGATGTTTCCATCCTTAATTCCCTGGTGCTGCGCAGGATCCTTGATCTGGATGTCACGGAAAAAGGCAACGTGGCGTTTATCCCGGAAAAGGACGAGCTTCTGACGAAAGCCGATACGGATTCTTCCTTTATTGCCTTTTTCCTCAATCCTACCAAGATGGAACAGATCGTAGCGGTGGCGCTTAAAGGGGAGAAGATGCCGCCGAAATCGACGTATTTCTATCCCAAAGTCATTTCGGGACTGGTGATCAACCCGCATGAAGATTAAACGGTAAGGAGACGAACGTATGGCTCTGTTCGGTAAGCCCAAATATACCATCGTCCGGGTCAAGAAGAAAGAGATCCCCGACGGATTGTGGACCAAATGCGAATCCTGCGGGGAAGTTCTTTTCAACAAAGCGCTTGACGAGGGGCTGAAAGTGTGCCCGAAATGCGATTTTCATTTCCTGCTCACCGCGCCGGAGCGGATCAAGATGCTTATCGACGAGGGTACGTTTGTCGAATACGACAAGGATATGATTTCCGGGGACCCCATCGATTTCAAGGGGCCCAAGACGTATAAGGAAAAGCTGTCGCAGGATCAGGCCGCCACCGGTTTGAAAGATGCGGTGATCAGCGGAGAGGGTTTTTTAAGCGGCAAAAAGATAGTGATCGCGGTCACGGATTCCCGGTTTATCATGGGCACTATGGGATCGGTGGTGGGAGAGAAAGTTACCCGGGCCATCGAAAGCGCCACCAAACAGAAGCTTCCGGCGATCATCGTTTCCGGCACCGGAGGCGGCGCGCGCATGTATGAAGGCATGTTCAGCCTGATGCAGATGGCCAAGACTTCGGCGGCTCTGGAATATCATCATCGCGCCGGTTTGCTGCACGTGTCGGTGTTGACCAATCCGACCATGGCCGGGGTCATGGCGTCTTTTGCCGGATTGGGCGATGTGATCATGGCGGAGCCCAAAGCGTTGATCGGCTTTGCCGGGCCGCGCGTCATCGAGCAGACTATCCGCCAGAAGCTGCCGCCCGGTTTTCAGCGGTCGGAATTCCTGCTGCAGCACGGATTGATCGATATGATCGTCCACCGCAAAGAATTGAAGCAGCGCATCGGTCAGTTGATCGATTTTACCGGCTGACGGTATTGATTTTTTCTCCGGGTACTGGTGCATTGTGAAGCGAGGAGATCATGGCGCAGGTAAGTCTTCAGAATGTATCCAAAGTGTATGCCAACGGGATGAAGGTCGTGCATGACTTCAATCTCGGCATCGAGAACAAGGAATTCATGGTCCTGGTCGGACCGTCCGGGTGCGGAAAATCCACCACCCTGCGCATGATCGCGGGGCTGGAGGAGATCACCGAGGGAAAAGTTTACATCGGTAATAAGATGGTCAACGATGTGCCGGCGAAAGACCGCGATATCGCCATGGTCTTCCAGAACTACGCTTTGTATCCGCACATGACCGTTTTCGAGAATATGGCTTTCGGCCTGAAACTGCGCCGGTACCCGAAAGCCGAGATCCTCCAGCGGGTCAATGAAGCCGCGGATATTCTGGGGATCAGGCATCTGTTGAATCGCAAGCCCCGGGAAATATCCGGCGGCGAGCGTCAGCGGGTTGCCGTGGGGCGTGCCATCGTGCGAAAGCCGATGGTTTTTTTATTCGACGAACCCTTGAGCAATCTGGACGCAAAATTGCGCGTGCAGATGCGCACGGAGATCCATAAGCTGCATCAGCGTCTGCAGACCACCATTATCTATGTCACCCACGATCAGACCGAAGCTATGACCATGGGCGATCGTATCGCGGTGATACAGAGCGGCGTGCTCCAGCAGGTCGCCGATCCTATTACCATTTACGACCGTCCGCGCAACAAGTTCGTCGCGGGATTCATCGGCACGCCGCCGATGAACTTCATGAATGGCCGCCTGGTCAGGGTCAAGGATAAGGTTTATTTCGACGAAGGAAAGCTGAAAGTCCAGGTGGTTGAGGAGATGCTTAAACGCCTGGAGCCGTACGCCGGCAAGGAAATCATTTTCGGCATCCGGTCGGAGGACATTTACGACAAGCTCTTCGTCTCCGAAGCGCCCGGTGAGAATATCGTGCGGGTTACCTGCGAAGTGGTTGAACCGATGGGATCGGAAGTTTTTCTCTATCTGACTACCGGCAAGCATACCTTTATTGCCCGGGTGGGCGCGCATGACCGCCCGAAAGTGAACGAAGATCTGGACCTGGTATTCGACATGAGCAAGGTCCATTTTTTTGATAAGGACACCGAAGAAACCATCGTTTAGGTGTAAAGATCAATAAAAAATCCCTCCACACAGTCGCATTCCTGCTTTTCTTTAGTATCCTCTTTATCGTCGCGCCTGTCGTTGCCGCTCGATTCGGTTTTTTCCGCCCCGGCATTTTGGCGGTTTTTTATCTGGGCAATCTCCCCGCGGTCATCTGGCTCGCCCAGCGAAATTCCCGGCAACTCTATAAGCTCAAACTCGACGGTGACGGCGTTCAGGAGAACATCAATGTTCAGTCGGCATCCAATCAGCAGGAGCGCGCGAACACCCAGTTCCTGCAGCGGCGCATCGAACGCTACGAAAATCTTAAACGTATCATCGAACTGCTGAACCAGGAGCTTTCCCTGGATGCGGTTGCCGAGCAGCTCTGCGCAATTTCGTTCTTCCTGCTGGCCGATAATCAGGGAGAGTGCCTGTTATATCTGCTCGACGGTTCAACCCAGAAGTTAGTCCTCTTCAAGACACTTAAAGACGAACGCGCGATCGTGATCAAAGCCAAGGAGGGGGACAGTTTCGATCACTGGGTGCTGCGCCACGCCAGTCCGCTGCTGGTCGAGGATATCTCCAAGGATTTCCGCTTCGACGCTGATAAAGTGCGCCGCGCCGACCCGCGCCCGATCGCTTCGTTGATCGAAGTGCCGCTGATCAGCGGGGGAAAGGTCATTGGTTTGATCCGTCTTGAGCATCAGCACAAGCGTTTCTTCGCCCAGGACGATCTGCGTTTCTTCATGACCATCGCGGAGCTGGGAGCGGTTTCTCTGGAGAATGCGCAGCTGTACAAGGACGCGCGGACCATGGCCATTCATGACGGATTGACCGGGTTGTTCAATAAAGGGTATTTTCTGGAGATGCTTAAGACCGAATGCCGAAGAACGTACCGGCATCCGCGCTCGCTCTGCCTGCTGATGCTGGATATCGATAATTTCAAGAAACTCAACGATACGTTCGGTCACGCCGCGGGGGATATCGTGCTGGTAACCATCAGTAAAGCGGTGAGCGAGGCTCTCGCGCAGATACCCGCCGTAGTCTGCCGGTTCGGCGGAGAAGAGTTTTGCGTATTGCTGCCGGATACCGATAAGAATACCGGGTTGAAGATCGCGGAAAACCTGCGCAAAGCGGTTGCCGCCAGGGAGCTCTTATTGCGCAGGCAGCGTAATCAGTGCACTATCTCCGTGGGTGTAGCGGAATTTCCCCATGACGCGCAGGAAGAGATCGAGTTGCTTATGAAAGCGGACCGCGCCCTGTATGAAGCCAAAAGTAAGGGCAGGAATTTGGTGATCGGAGCTTAGCATGTTTATCCAGATTGCGATCCTTGTTTTGCTCACCATGCTTCTCTATTTCAGGCTGGAGCGGTTTTTCGCCAGGCGCGTGCTGTCGGCGCAGCGCGAAGGGAAGCTGCGTCAGGCTGATTATCAGCGGCTGCTGCAGGAATACGATCAGCTTACCGGGCAGAACATGGATTTACGCAACCGGCTGGAGCAGACCATGACCTTATACGATATCACCCGGGAATTGTGCAGCCATCTCGATCAGGATAAGGTGTTTTCGGTTTTTAAGGAGAAGCTGCACAAAATGCTGGCTGTCGAAGACTGCCGGTTCGTTCCCGCGGACGCCGATCTGGCGGCGTTCAAGGAATACGCGATAGTGCCTCTGCGGCTGGAAGACCAGCTGATGAATTATCTGGTCGTCGCGCCGGTACGCCGGGAAGACCGGGATAAATTCACCATTCTTTCCCAGCAATTCCTGCTGGGAATGAAACGCGCCATTCTGTATCAGAAAGTGCAGGAGATGGCCACTATCGACGGACTGACCCAGGTATCGGCGCGCAGGTACTGGTGGGGGCGTTCGTCGGAGGAATTATCCCGTTCCAGGGCTTTTAATTATGCCTGCGCCTGTTTGATGCTTGATGTCGACCATTTCAAGGATATCAACGATCATTACGGCCATCTGGTAGGGGACGCGATACTCAAGGAAGTCGCGCAGCGGATCAAAGCGCACATCCGTCAGGTCGATCTTATCGGTAAATACGGGGGGGAGGAGTTCGCCATTCTCTTGACCGAAACCAATAAAGAGGGGGCGTTGTTCGTGGCGGAGCGTATCCGCGCGGGCATACAGAGCAAACCGGTAGTGGCATATGACGAGCGGATAGACGTCACGGTGAGTGTCGGGATCTCATTGTTCCCGCAGCAGGGTAAAGAGCTGGCGGGATTGCTGGATAACGCGGACAAAGCGTTGTATCAGGCCAAAAAATCCGGGCGCAATAAAGTGGAATTATTTACCGGCTAAACGTCCGGTTGCCGGGTCGAACACCTTCCAGTCTTTTTCAACTGTCGCTGGATTGATTTGTTTGAATTGCAAGCTGGTCACAGTTCCGAAGGCTTCCCAGTAGTTTCCGTCCTTATCCGTGAGTATTGCATTGGTTTTGAACTTCAGGGTGTTCGGGTCGGCTATCGTGTCCTGTTTGAAGGTCAATGTGGTCCCGTCTTTCAGTTCAACGGTGTCTCCGGCGTTATAGCTTATCTGCTGGTAGGTGAAGACCTGGTTGCCTGTGGCCGGATTGGTGACCGGCGCCACAGCGAACAGCCGGCCTTTTTTGTCGGTTAATTCCGTGCCTGCCGGCAGTTCTCCGATTCCCGGGTTCACCCGGGTATCTCTCTTGAAAGTCAATTCGGTTCCGTCAGTCAGAGTTAGATTGTCCCCGGCATGGTAGGTTGTCTGCACGGGGATGGCGACCTGTTTGTCTGAAGTCGGGCTGGTTTTGGTGACCGCGGTGAAGATGTGCCCTTTCTCGTCGGTCATCTCTGTTCCGTCGAGGGGCGCGCCTGTTTGCGGGTCAAGCTGACCTTTGAAGGTCAGCTTGCCGATCCCGTCATAGGTTATTTCCCGTTTGATATTCCATTCCGGCTTGGGCGTGCTGCCGATGCTGGTGCTGTCGCCGTAGCGCTTGTTCACCGGATCGTACCAGGCGTCCTTGGGAGTAGAGCTGCCGGAACCCGGGGTGATCGTTACGCTGTTATCGGTGGCGGTTTGTCCGGTAAGGTATATCCTGGGCTTCTGCAGGTCGATATCGACTGGCTTAACGCCCGCGGCCAGCTCGGTATTCTGCGGAGAATCGTTGATCTTACCGAGATTCGTGTTGTTGACCGTTCCGGTGCTCCTGTGGGTGAGGATGGTGCCGTCGGAAAGCTCTTCCACTTGATAGACGTTCTCTCCGTCGATAATGATGGGTTGCCCCAGTTCGTTCTTGGTCAGGCGGCGGGTGTCTTTTTTCTGGGTTTCGTCGGCAAGCTGGTAGTCAACCTTCTTGAGCTGCGCCAGGGTTGCTTCCGCAAACGATGCGTTGCGTTTGGCCAGTTCCGAAAGAATATTCTTAGCGTTTGCCGGAGTCTGCGCGGCAATGAAAAGCGCCGCATCCTGCGCCGAGCCTTTCACCAGATTGTCCAGGTGTTGATCTACGGTGGTCGAAGCAGAAGCTTTTTGCCGGTATGCGGCCAGGTCTTTGCGCACCTGCGCGGCAGTCTTGGGCGATTTCTTTTCGATCAAAGACAGGGTCTGGTCGATGAATTTCTGGTCCATCAGGGCCAGCTCCCCGATAGTCTGTTCGGAACTGCCTTTCCGGATGAAATAGTCGGCTACCGGTGACGGCCCGACTTTCTTCAGGGTGCTGCGCACCTGTTCGTTGTTTTTCTCTATCTGCGCGGCTTTGCGGTTGTTTTCCTCGATCCGGCTGATCATGGTTTTGGTTTCTTTTGCCTTCTCCGGATCGGATTGTTCCAGCGCGGACAGCAGCTTCGCTTTCTGCTCTCCGGAGGCGGACATGATCAACTGCGCGGTCTGGGCTACCGAAATGTCGGTTTGCGCCAGAAGCTCGCCTGCCCGTGAGGTATCCATTCCGGCGATCTGTTTCAATACCGATTCCTGGCGGCGCTGGTTGTAGCCGGTTACCGCGGACTGGATCGAGTTCAAATCTTCCTTAGCGCCTTCCGGATCGAGCGTGGAGTAGGTTGTCCAGGCCAGATCGAAAAGGTACTGTTGCGGGTCCTGCGGAACTTTGTTGGCATTGGCAGAGAGCACGGTCTGTTCGATATTCCCGGCTTTCTCGAAGCTGGTTTTCATGATATCCAGGATGCGTTTGCGGGTCGCCGTATTCAGTTTGCTGTCCGCCAGGATCGCGCCGAGAGTTCCGGGCTGACACACGCCCAGAAGCGCTTTAAGTTGATCCGGGTTCATATCGTTTACCAGCAATCCGGGATGGTCAACGGAAGATGCGCTGTCGCCGGAAAGCTTGGCTTTTGCGTCTTCGCTGGTGCCTCTGGTAAGGGACTGGGTGGTCGCGTACAGGTATTTCTGGGCCAGCGCCGGGTTAACCGCGCTCAATTCCTTCAACACGCTGTTTTGCTGGTCCGGGGAAAGCCGGGCGAAAAGATCGGAGTTGTCCCTGGGGTCCGAGCCGTCGGAAGTCCGGGCATTGAACAGTGCGGCGATATCTTTGCTGTCGAGCTGGCTGAATACTTCGCCCTGTTTGTTTACGCTCATCCCCGTAATGGCGCTTAAAGCTTTATTCGGGTCTGACTTGATCAATGTTTTCATTCCAGTCGCGGCCTGGGGGCAGTTTTCCAGTATTTTTGCGTAAGTTTCCGCGTTCAGCGGCGCAGCGGAAAGGGCTGCGGAAATCTGCTCGGCGTTCATGGATTGAGTGAGCCCGGCAAAAGAAGCAGGGGTAATGAACGGGCTGACTTTAGAAAGCAGGTCGGTCTTCAGTCCGGGCTGGGCCATGACCTGTTTGAGCTGGTTCTGGTCGAGCCGGGCAAGCATCTGGGCGGCGTCATATCCGGATAAAGAGTTGATATGACTGGCCTGTTGCTCCGGGCTCATCTGCGCCAGGCTGGTAGCTGTAGTTGCAGCAGTTGTATGTCTGGTTCCGAATGCCGGAGTCGGGTTTTGATAAGCGGGGATCAGGGATACCGGATTAGCCGCGACAGCCGGTGTGGCTGGCGCTGCTGCGGGAGTAACCGCCGGAACTGTCTGCGCCGGAGTCACCGCTGGCTGTTGGGCTGCCGGAGCGGCCGTGGTAGCGGGCTGTTTCGTCTGCAAGGGAGTCGAGCGCACAAAAGGCGTGCTTGTCCGTGCTACCGGAGTTGTCTGTGCCGAAGTTGCCGCAGGCGCAGGAGTGCTGGACGGTTGTTGAGTAGTCGGAGCGGCCGTGGTCGCGGGTTGTTTAGTCTGCAAGGGAGTGGAGCGCACGAATGGAGTGGTTCTTCGCACTGCCGGCGTTGACTGCGCCGGGGGCGTCGCGGGAGTTACAACCGGCGCCGGTGAAGTGGACGATTTTGAAGCCGCCGGAGCGGTCGTAGTCGCGGGCTGTTTCGTCTGCAAGGGGGTTGAGCGCACAAAAGGCGTACTTGTCCGCGCTGCCGGCGTTGATTGCGCCGGGGTCGCAGCGGGAGTTACCGCAGGTGTCACAGCGTTGGCCGGTTGTTGAGTAGTTGGAGTTGCCGGCGCAGCGGAGCGGCCTGAAGCCAGCGGATAGCGTTTATACGGCGCTACCGCGAAATCAGCGTAACTTGCCGGAATTGCCAGATTGAAGATAATAAGGAAAGCAGAAAGAAATTTCAGGCAGCGTGTCAGCATCGTTCCCCCCCCCAGGTAGATGAGCTGTTGTGTAAGAAATGAAAAAACCGCGTCGCCGCTGATTCTTATTTCGGCAACCCGGTTATCGAAACGCATAAAAGAATAATGCTTACCGATCCGTGGCTTTGGCCCCCAGTAATCCCCCCGGAGCCCTTTTCGATAAGAATACTTTAACTCCAATTAAGTGTAACAGGGGGAAAGAAGGAATTCAAGGCCTGGAAGCCAGATATTGACTTTGTTAACAAGCCGTGATGTAACTCTAATTTTATCAGTCAGTTAGAGACGGTTCGGTTTGGAAGCGCTTTCTGTTTAGAAGTTCTTTTTGTAGCAGTAGCAGGTCTCGTCGCGCCGGTCGCGTCCGTCAGTGTCCTGTGGTTCGATCGCGTCGTCCATGCACACCGCAATGTATCCTTCCGGGCAGCCGCATTGGTTGTTGTTCAATGGATTGACGTGTTCGCAACAAGGGTTGCGAGACGGAGTGAAGGAATTTTGCGCCGGACCTTTTGGACAGTTGGTCGATGTGGCGGATGGATATTCACCGTTTTGATACATTCCGCCCAGCTCGAACTGGGGTTTATAGTTTAAGCGTTCCCAGCGTTCGGTGTCGTTGCAGAAATACAATCCGGTCGGACGGGTAGAGGTCCCCATGTTCTCGTAGTATAATTCACCGGTTTTGCATTCCGAACCTTCGGCTTTGGTGTCAGGATGCAGACGGATGACGTTATACACTCCATAAGGGGAGGGATAGTACGTGGTAATGGTGACTGTTTCCTCATTTTTCGCCGCGGCACAAGCGGAAGTCGCTGACACTAAAATCAACAGTAAACAGAGTGGCACGTGTATGCGCATGGGGTCTCCTTGGTGGTTGTGCTATTAACGGGTAAATAATAACATGGTTTACCCGAAAGGCACAAGCATTTTTTTGTTTGTCGCGATTTAATGCTTGCAAAAAAACCGACTCTACTATACAATTAGTGCATGGCTAAAACTTTTACCATCGGTATCGATCTCGGCGGGACCAATCTTAAAATCGCCCTCTTCAATAAAAACCTTCGCTGTATCAACCGTCATATTTTAAGCACCACTGCGCTGGGGAATAAAGATGCGCTTATCGCCGCGATAATCGGTTCCGTGCGGGCTATACTCGCCCGGAATCGCATTTCCCGCGAGCAGGTTGTCGGCGTGGGGATGGGGCTTCCCGGGCCGATCGACGTGGAAAAAGGCGTGGTGCATTTCTTTCCGAATATACCCGGCTGGAAGGATGTGGCTCTGGAGCGGATACTGGAAAAGGCGTTGCAGTTGCCGGTGCGCATCGATAACGACGCGAATGTCATGGCCCTGGCGGAATTCAAGCGCGGCGCGGCCCGCGGCAGCCGTAACGCCGTCTGTATCACGCTGGGTACCGGCGTGGGCGGAGGGTTGATCATCGACGGGGCGCTGTACCGCGGTTCGGGATTTGCCGCCGGCGAGATCGGCCATATGCCGGTGAACGAGGAAGGGCCGGATTGTAATTGCGGCGGCAGCGGGTGTCTGGAGGCGTACGTGGGCAACAAACGGATCCTGTCCCGGGCGAGACGCGTTTTCAAGCGTCAGATTTCTTTGGAAGAGTTGAGCCGCCGGGCGCAGCGGGGCGACCGTAAAGCCATCGCTTTGTGGTCGGAAGTCGGCCTGAAGCTGGGAGTGGCGCTGACGGGAGTGGTGAATCTTTTGAATCCCGATTGCATCGTTATCGGCGGCGGCGTGGCTAACGCGGGAAAAATTCTGTTCGATACCATCAAAGAGACGATTTATATCCGGGCTATGATCGTGCAGGCAAAACAGGTGAAAGTGGTCAAGGCTAAACTGGGTAACGAGGCCGGCATGATCGGAGCGGCTTTATTGTTCGAAAGAGGCTAACCATGAAAATATTTATCGATACGGCGAATGTGGCGCAGATAAAGGAAGCGGTGCTCCTGGGGGTGATAGACGGTGTAACCACCAATCCTACCCTGATCGCCAAAGAAAACCGTCCGGCGCAGGCGTTGCTCAAAGAGATCTGCTCGCTGGTGGAGGGGCCGGTCAGCGCGGAAGTGATCAGTCTTGAGGCTGACGGGATGTGCAAAGAAGCCGCGGAACTGGCGAAGATCGCCCCGAATATCGTGATCAAGATCCCTCTGATCAGGGAGGGATTGAAGGCCGTGCGCGTGCTTGCGGCGAAAAAGATCAAAACCAACGTTACTTTGTGTTTTTCCGCCACGCAGGCTTTGCTGGCGGCTAAGGCCGGCGCGGATTATATTTCCCCGTTCATCGGCCGCCTTGACGATATCAGTCAGACCGGGATGGACCTGATCCGGGATATCAAGCAGATTTACGCGAATTACCGGTTCAAGACCGAGATCATCGTCGCCTCGGTGCGCAATCCGGTGCACGTGGCGGATGCCGCGAAGATCGGCGCGGATATCGCCACTATCCCGTTCGCGGTGATCGAGCAGTTGATCAAGCATCCCTTAACCGATATCGGGGTGCAGCGGTTCCTGGAAGACTGGAAAAAAGTCCCGAAATAATTCACGGGTATGCCCACACACTACACTCATCTGTTTCGCACGCTTTCAATCGCTATTCTCATGGCGTTCTGCATCGGGGAGAGCGCCGTTCGTTCGAGTTTTGCCGCGGACGTTAACAAAGGCGCCGGCCGGCTGGAACAACCGGTTACCGTCAACGGCGACACCGTGGAATACTCGACCGATCAGCAGCACGTTTCGGCTACCGGCAATGTGGTGGTCAAATATGGGGATTCCACCCTGACCAGCGATAAGATTACCGTGGATACCCAAACCAAGGACGTCACTGCCGAAGGAACGGTGCGCATCGAGAATCCCCAGGCCCGTCTGGAAGGCAGCCAGGTGTATTACAATCTGAACACTAAAAGCGGCAAGGCGATCGACGGCACCTTTGTGTCGGATCCGTTTTACGGGATAGCCCGCGAGATCAAGATGGTCAACGAAGACGAATTCATCGCCTACGACGGCTATGTCTCTTCCTGCTCCATGGACAAGCCGGATTACCGCATTCGGATGAAGCGGGTGCGCATACTCCCGCAGGAGAAGATCCAGACCTATTCCGACACGGTGCGGATCAAAAACCTGCCGATCGCGTATCTGCCTTATTACAGCCAGAGTTTGAAAGATCCTTTTATGCATGTGCGATTCGTGCCCGGGCGCAGCAAGGACTGGGGCGAATACCTGCTTTCCGCCTGGCGGTCGAACCTGATGCCCGGTCTTGACGCCAGGATCTATCTCGATTACCGCAGCCGCCTGGGTATGTCGGAAGGCGTGGGCGCGAATTTCCGCACCGAAGATTACGGCAAAGGCGATTACAAATTTTATTATACCCAGGAACGCGACCGGGAATTGCTTGAGAACCAGCCCGGAGAATTCGAACGCTCCCTGGTGCGGTTGCGTCATCAATGGCAGATAGCCGATTCCACCAGCTTGACTACCGAGTTTTATCGGATCACCGACTCCAAACGCGCGAATCTGGGCAGCGAGCATAATTTTCTCAAGGATTATTTTTACCGGGAATACGAGAAGGATGCGTTGCCGTTATCCTACACGCAGCTGCATCAGTCCTTCGGTTATTCTACCATCGACACGGTGGTGCAGAAACGCGTCAACCGCTGGTACAGCCAGCTGGAGAAGCTGCCGGAAGTCAACTACAGCCTGCCCAGTATCCAGCTGGGGCAGACCCCGTTTTATTTCAGCGATTCCAGTTCTTTTTCCAGCCTGAATTATAAAAACGCGGTTCCTTCTCCGGCGAGCGCGGACGTGAGCATGAACCGGCTGGATACCACGAACAAACTTTCTTTGCCGTCGCGGGTGGCTTTTTTCAACCTCACTCCGTATGCGGGTATGCGCCAGACGCTGTATGACCGCGATATCGACAACCGGGATATGTGGGCGTCGCCGCGTAATCAGTTCCTTACCGGGGCCGATGTCAGCACGAAATTTTACCGGATTTTCGACGTGCAGAGCAACGCCTTCGGTCTGGATATCAACGGATTGCGCCATGTGATCACGCCTACCGTCGGCTATAACTATCTTCATACGCCGACTGAACCGACCAGCCGGTTAAAGCAGCTCGACGCAGTTGACGCTATCGCCGGAAGCAACTCCGCGTTGCTGGAGCTGGATAACCGATTGCAGACCAAACGCAACAAATCCACCGTGGATTTAGCGTACTTTAAACTCGCCAGCCAGTACTTTTTTAAATCCGGCGGTCTAGCCGGCAGTTATCTCGGCGATATTACGGGCGACCTGGAAATAAAGCCGTATACGCGTGTGCGTTTTGATGCCGACGCGACCTATTCCCACCGGTATGATTATTTTTCCGGCGCCAACTACGATTTTTATTATGATTTCGGCCCGGAGCGTTCCGTTGGGATCGGACAGCGTTATCAACGCAAGGGGGGCAATGAGATCACCGGCAGTTTTAATTACCGGTTGACCCCCAAATGGAAGTTTTTTATGTATCAGCGTTATCAGTTGCGCGATACCGATTCGCTGGAGAAAGGATTCGGCGAACAGGAATTCACTTTATCCCGTGATCTGCATTGCTGGTTGATGGATGTTTCGTATAGCGTTGATCGTGACGAAGGAAGTTCTATCTGGTTGATCTTCCGGCTTAAGGCTTTCCCCGAAACCGAGTTCAGCATTTCACAAAGTTATAAAAGGCGTCAGTCCGGCGCTAATTAAACCCGCCTGAAGTATTCTAATCGCAATTGATAAAAAATCAACAATGAGTTGACAAAGGGCTAAAATTATGGTATGCTTTGTTTGAGACTGACCCTCTCACCATGAGTAGCGAATGTTTTCTTTTGTTTAAAGCTCGACGATCAAGAGGTTCGATCTTTGACAAACGGGGTAGAATGTGCTATGCTTAGCTAGAAAGATCTTTATCCTACTGATAAAGGCAAAACCCGAGTAATCGGGCGACCCCGCCGTAGACTGGCGGGTTCGTATCCGGCCGAAGGCCGGCTACGGAGCAAAGCCGAAGGATCCATATGCGCCTGGTATTCGCGCATACGGATAGCCTAGCCGCCAAAGAGGGTAAAACTATTAAGATGGCCTTAAGGTTTTACCTTAAGGCCGTTTTGTTTCCAGCGAACCCCTCCGGTTTGACCGGAGGGGAGCAGTGTTGAGGAAATTAAACAAATTTATATCTTAAGTTGTTGAAACCAAACATATTTTCCTTGACAAAACGGAAAGGGGGTGATATAAAAGAGTCAAGGTGTTCATGCTGCTGTATAACCTCTACCGAGCTACGGCATTGTAAGTCATCTGTCTATTAGACAAAAGGTTATAGAGAAGCAGCAACCTGTAATCATATCTTAGAAAGGGGGAAGAAACATGAATAGGAAAGGTTTTACGCTCGTGGAAATCATGATCGTTGTGGCGATCATCGCGTTGCTGGCGGCTATAGCAATTCCCAACTTGCTTAGAGCCCGTTTGGCGGCGAATGAATCGGCAGCGATCGCAGCACTCAAGACGATCTCATCCGGCGCTCATACGTATCGTTCTTCGCATCAGGGATACCCGACCAATCTGGCTATTCTTGACGACGATACACCTCCGTACATCGACAGTATTCTGGCTGCCGGTACCAAACAGGGTTACAACTTCGAACTTACCGGTATTGACGAAGCTACGGTAGGCGCAGGCAACTGGCAGGGATTCACGGCTTCATCCTGTCCGGTCACCTGGGGTACAACCGGCGTCAGGTGCTTCTATGTCGACACATCGGGAGTTCTCCGCGCAGCTGATCCCGGAGCCCAGACTGCTGTTCCCTGGGACGGTTCAGCCGAGGATCCGATTGAGTAAACGCATGCATCTGTGAAGACAAACTACCCGCACCTGACCACACCGGTGCGGGTAGTTTTTTAATAACGGCTTTAGAGTAGAGTACCATAGATGAGCGGACAAAGCGGCAAAGGCTTTCTTACTTTCATACTGATTATTGCGTGTATCGCTCTTTTTTTGCGTTTTTTTATCGTTCAGATCATACGTATCAACAGCGCGCAGAATGAGGCGAACGCTCTTGAAACATTGAAATTGATGTCTACGGCTATCGAGAATTACTCGCGGGATCATTTGAGTTCGTATCCCTCGTCTATTTCGATGTTGTTAAAAAGCGAGCCGGCGTACATAGATAAGGACTACGTTTCCGAATCGGTGGTTAAAGGGTACAGCTTCAGTTGCCCGCGGCTGGAGACTTCGGGATACAGTTGTTATGCGGAGCCGGTAAAATGCCAGTTAAGCGGGACGAAACAATTTACCGTTACCACCGGCGGGGTAATCGTGTCCGAGGATTGCGATAAGAAGGAATAAGGGGTTGACGGATGCGCCGAAAAAAGGCTGCACGATCGGAAAAAGGGTTTACGCTGGTGGAGGTGATGATCGCCGCCGTCATCCTGGCGATCGCGTTGTCGGGAATGCTGCTGACGTATACTAATATGCTGACCATGACCGATCTTTCCCGCGATCTTGCCCGGTCCAACGGATTGCTTATGTCCAAGATCGAAGAGGTGAAAGCTACCCCGTTCAACCGGTTAAATACGTGCGCGACGCCGGCAACCGGCTGTCCGGATTGTTCTTTAAGCAATGTTTCGGCCTGCACCTGCGCGTGCAGTTGTTCGAATCAGTGTTTTTATAACGGCTCTACGTTCTCTTCCGGCACTATGGTCGGCGTACTGGAGATCAGCAACGCCACTATTGGCGCGACGGCGTTTACCGATCTGAAAAATGTCCGCGCGGCAGTCGCGTTTCGCAGTCGCAACCGCGTATTCGGGGAAGACCAGAATCTTAACGGCGTCCTGGATAGCGGGGAAGATGACGCGATGTACGGCGGTATTAACGGCCGCCTGAATTCCCAGGTGGAGACCGCCACGCTGGTGGCGAATTATACGGATTAAACATGAATAAGCGCGCTCGAAAGAAAAAAGGCGTTACGCTGGTGGAAATGATGATGGTGGTGCTGTTGTTCACGGGGATACTTAGCGCCATGCTCTTCATTCTCATGCATTCCGACACGTACTGGACCAGGGGGCAGGCCAAGATCGATTATCAGGCAAAGGCGCGCGTGGCCATTATCGATCTGGCCAAGCAGATGCGCCAGTCCAAGGCCAGCTGGGTGCGTATCTCGAACACGGATCTGGGCAATTCTTCCGATTACACCCTGTTCTACCGGCCGTTGTTCGACGCTGACGGGAATTATACCGGCACCAGCTGGGTGGTCTACCGCTTCGACGAGGTGAACAATCAGCTGCTCAAAAGAGAGCAGGGGGAGTTGGTTTATTCGACGCTTATCGATAACGTGGAGAACGCGCAGTGGTTTGCCAGCAGCGATTGCGCTACGTTCGGATCTACTACGGTAAGTACGACCTGCCCGCGCGTACGGTTCGCGCTGGTAGTGAGAACAAATGATGATGAGGTCGAGTTTCAGGAATACAATGTCACTACGGATATCGAATTACGCAATGAGTTTACCAGCGGCACCGCAGAACCTGAATGGCCCGAGGAAGGAGAGTTCTAATGAAGAACAATAAAGGTATCCTTCTGGTCATCGCCTCTCTGGTGATGACGGTGGTTGCCGCATTGACCGGCGTGTATTTGAGCTCGATCATTTCCGAAAAGCGCAGCGTCAACAGCGAACGGTATACCGGCCAGTCCCTGAATCTGGCGGAAGCGGGAGCCAATTACGCGGTTGCCGAGATGCGTCGCCGTCTGACTACGGTGCTCCGGGATAATGTCAGCGCGGTGCCCAAGAATCAGTTCACCCAGCGGTTCGATACGCCGTATAGCGCGGATCTGCTCGGTTTTGTGGTGAACTTCGCCGGCAGCCCCGCGTTTACGGATAACGAAAACAACGCTACGCTTACCTTGAACATGACCCCTGAAGATCTGGGCGCGGAGGTGGATTATTTCACTCCTGCGGGAGGCCAGGCCCGGCTGGTGCCGGTGATCAGCGCCACGATCACTCTGTTGCCGGGTACCTGCGTCGGCGGCGACTGCTGCAATAACGTCGCCGAAACCTGCGATTTCCCTTTCAGGTATAAGGTGGAATGCACGACCAAAACGCAGTTGCTCAATGACGGAGCCGACAATACCAGCAATACCGCCGACGATGTGTATCTGACGCGTACCGTGGCGTTGTCGCCGTCAAGCGAATTCAACGTCGTGGTGCGCAGGGATAATTTCGCCAAATTTGCCCTTTTTACCAGCCATCACGGCACTCCTTCAGGGACAACCGTCTGGTTTACCAATAACACCAGATTCAGCGGCCCGGTGCATACCAATGAGCGCTTCAGTTTCGCCAATAACCCTTCCGGCACCTTTACCGACGAAGTAACGCAGAATTTTAACGATGCCCGTTTTTACAACAACGGTAATTCCAAGCGAGTTGACGCCGACCGGTATCCGGTGGGTTGCGAGGGGGAAGACTGTCATGATCTGCCGACGTTCGACACCGGCTTTACCCGCGGCGCAGATCTGATCAATCTGCCGTCTTCGATCACGCAGAATGAATTGAAGAGCGCGGCTCTGGGAACGATGAGTGAACCCGGCGCAAGCTCTTATGGCGTCTATGTGCCGCCGTATGATCCCGCTTCTCCGTGCGCCGACGGCACTGCAGTGACCGGAGGCATTTATATCAAGGGGAATCAGGGGCAAAGTTCGGATAACCCGGATATCACCCTGGGTTCCGACGGCAGCGGCAATCCGCAGTATACCGTCGTCCGGGGCGCGAGCACGTCGACTATTACCGTCAACACGACCACTAATCAGACCACGGTGGTCGATTCCACCGGTACCCATATCCTTACCGGAGTTCCCGACGGAACCGGTGATGAAGGGATACTCATCTATGTTAATGACGACATCAAGGGGTTGTCCGGCGTGGTGGATAAAGACACCCAGGTAACCGTTTCCGCGGAGCGCGATATCGTGATCGACGATAATCTGACCTATGAAGAGTTTACGCCTGACGATCCCGCAACCGCGGACGTAAATGAATTGAGCTGCGCCGGTTTCACCAATTTGCTGGGCATATTGTCCTGGGGCGGCGATGTGGAGATCGGCACCAGCGCTCCCGACGATCTGGTTATTCACGGGGTGGTCATGGCTCCGCACGGGATATTCACCGTGACCGATTATGACGAAGGAGACCCGCGCGGGGTGGTTACGCTTCTGGGCGGAGCGATCACGGATTTTTACGGCGCATTCGGGCAATTCTCCGGCACCACCAATGTTCACGGTTACGGCCGTAATTTTGTCTACGATAACCGGGTGCTGCAGGGGATGGCGCCGCCGTATTTCCCGTACCTGGATAATTTTACTTCGTATATCGAACCGACGGACGGTTTGACTAAACGCACGTACTGGAGAGAAGTCGAATAAGGTGGTTGCCATGGATAAAAAAAAGATTATAATAGTGGTGTTGTGTTTCGCTTTCTTCGTTCTGGTGATGATGGGGATCAATTTTCTGATCAACCAGAGCGAGCGGGGAAACGAAAGCGCTGATTCCGGCGAAGATGAGCTTGAGACGCAGGCGGTAGAGATCAAGCCTCAAGCGCCGCAAAAGCGCAAGCCCGCGGTGCAGGAGCAAAACGATCCGCAACCGCAGACGGGACCATTGAACATTTAAACTATGAAGACTATTCCACTCGAATTCCTTAAGCCTTACCTGGACAAACTCAAAAGCGGAATAGCCGTTGACCGTTACGCCGTGGGGTTGAATCTCGGATTCTCCACGGTTAAAGTGGCCAAGCTGCATCTGCTCAAAGATAAAGTGGAATTGTGCGGTTTCCATCTGGCGCAAAACCAGATGGACATGGAAGAGACGCTGCGCGCGATCATCCGGGAACTGGACATCAAGACGGTCAATTTTTCGCTTTCCGGACAGCAGGCGATTATCCGCTACGTTGATTTCCCCAAGCTTAAATCCGAAGAACTCAAACAATCTTTAAAATTCGAAGCCCAGAAGTATATCCCGTTTCCCGCCGCGGATGTGAATATCGACGGCTGTATCCTGCGGGATGACCTGCCGGATAACAAGATGCGCGTGCTTCTGGCCGCGGTCAAGAAAGATTTACTGGAGCAGCGCTTGAAGCTGCTGCGGTCGGTGGGGCTGGATGTCAACGTGGTTGAGATCGATTCCATTTCATTGATCAACGCGTTCAATTTCAATTACGCTGATGACGAGACGGTCAAGAATAAGAGCATCGCTTTGCTCAATATCGGGTCTGCCACCAGCAACCTGAATATCCTGGACCAGGGGCAGCCGGCGTTGAGCCGCGATATCCCTATCGGCGGCAATAATCTTACCCAGCGCATTGCCGAAGCGCTGGGGGTGGATTTCAAGACGGCCGAGGCCGCCAAGACCGGCGCGGATAAGCAGCATTCCGAAAAGATCGCCGGCGTCATCGAAACGGTGCTGGCTAAGCTGGCGCACGAGGCCCGCAGCTCCTTCGATTATTACGAGAGCCGCAGCGTGGCTTCGGTTGAGAAAATCTTTATCAGCGGCGGCGCCAGTCTGTATGACGGGGTAAAGGACATGATGATGGGGTATCTGGGGATGCCGGTGGAGAACTGGGATCCTTACCGTAAGATCGCTATCGCTTCGACACTGGACGCTAAACAGGTGCAAACCGTGGGGGGGCAGCTCGCTGTGGCTATCGGCCTGGCCCTGCGCGGATAACAACTATGATCGAGATAAATTTACTCCCCGATGAATTAAAGAGCAAGAAGACCGCGGCTATACCGCCGCAGTTCCTGTATGCGGTATACGCTGTTCCTTTGATTGCGGCGGCGCTCCTGCTGGTGCATCTGTGCCTGGGGATCATCCAGGCCAACCGGTCGGTGCGTTTAGCCGCCATGAATGCCAAGTGGAAGAGCATGGAGCCGCAACGCAAACAGCTGGTGGGGCTGAAAGACACCTCATCGACGGCTGATGAAACGATCATGCGGCTGCTGACGGCGAATACCATGACTTTTTCCCGGAAGTTGAATCTGTTGAGCGTTGATCTTCCCGACGGGATATGGTTCAACGACCTGCTGTTCAACCGCAAGGAATTCGTGCTCAAGGGCGCGGTGTATTCGGAGAATATCGATGAACTGGAGTTGATCAACGGTTTCATCGATACCTTGAAAAAAGATACGGTTTTCATCAAGGATTTCAACAGCCTGGAATTAGGTACTGCGCAGCGGCGGACCATCGGTTCTACGGAAATCGTCGAATTTGTGCTCAACGGTTCTGTGGCCGGGACGGTGGCGACAGCCGAAAAAGCGCCGGCTAAAAAATCTTCCGCGTCCGGGAAAAAGAAAAAGAAATAAGGAGCAAGCGTGGCGGGACTTTCTCTTAACGAGATATTTGAAGACAGGAATAAGCTGATTGCGGTGCTGGCCGCCTGCGCTTTGTTGTTTGCGCTGGATGTCGCTTTTGTGATGAAAGCGCAGATCAACGGCATCAAGCAAAGCGGGCAGAAGGTGATCGCCCTGAAGAAGGATCTGCAGAAGCTGAATAAAGATCTGGCGCAGATGCGTCAGGATGCGTCGAACAAGAAGAATGTAAAGATCAAAAAGATCATCTCGGAGCGGGAATTGCCGTCTTTGCTGCAGTATGTTTCGTCGGTCGCCGCCGAGAACAGCATCAAGGTGATGCAGATAGATTCTCAAAAGGAAGGGGTTAAGCTTGCGACCAGGGGCGGTAAATCCGGGTCGCAGCAGGAAGGCGTAGTAACCGTGGTCATTCATCTTGACCTGGAGTCGGATTATCACACTATCGCCCGGTTCATCAGCCAGGTCGAGAATTCCGACCAGGTATTGTATTTAGACGAGTTGAAGATCGCCCGCGACGTTTCCGATGTAATGAAACAGCGGGTCAATCTGGTGCTTAAAACACATGTTAAAAAATAAGCGAAGGCGTATATATCTCTGGACCGTGGCATTGGTTTGCGCGGGAGGGGTCAGCTTCCCGGCGCACGCCCAGGAATCCGTCTATGACGATCAGGGCAAGCGTAATCCTTTTATTCCCCTGTTGACGCAGGACGGACGGGCCATACAGCCGGAGAAAAAGAAAGAAGTGTCGGCTGAAGGCGCGTTGTCTCTCGAAGGCATCATCTATGACAAATACGATCTTTCGTACGCGATCGTCAATGGTGAAGTGGTCAAGATCGGCGATGAAGTGGGAGGGTACCAGATCCTGTCTATCGAGCAGGATCGGGTTGTTTTCATCCGAGGGGGTCAGACCAAGGTGATAACACTTCAAAAGGAGGATTGATCATGAAAAAGCTTACTATTGCACTGATACTCTTTATCTGGGCGGCGGGAGTCGGGCATGCCCAGGATGCCCAGACCATACTGGTGGTTGACCAGCCGGAGGTTGCGGAGGCGGTTGTGCAGGAGTCGCCCCAGGCTGTTCCCGAACCGGGCAAGGAAACATTGGGCGCGATGAAGAACGTTACGCTCGATTTCAAAGGGGCGGATATTCACAGCGTGCTCAAGATCCTGGCCCAGAAAGCCGGGGTCAATATCGTGGCCACCGCGGACGTGATGGGCACGATTACCATCAAGCTCAACGAGATCTACTGGGAGAAGGCTCTGGATACCATCGTTAAGACCAACGGTTTCGATTATGAGTGGCTTAACGATCAGGTCATCATGGTATCGACGCTGGAGAAGCTTTCCCAGCAGCGCAAGGTCAGGGCGGAGACGCAGGAGAACGAGCCGTTCGATACGCAGACCTTCGTGATCAATTTTTCCAAAGCCAGCGACGTCAAGGGCGCGGTGGAAAAAATGATCGGTCCGAAAGGCAAGATATCCCTGGACAGCAGGACCAATACCCTTATCGTCACCGATGTCAAGTCGAACGTGATCAAGATCGGGGAAGTGGTCAAGCGCCTGGATAAAGTCACGCCGCAGGTCATGATCGAAGCTAAGATCATCGAAACGACTCTGGGCAATGCCGAGAAGCTCGGCATCGACTGGAATATGCGTATCGCCGCCAGCGGTTCCAAACGGCCTACCACGTTCCCGTTCACTAACGATCTGACCGGCCGCGGCTCGAAATTATTCCCGCACACGCTGGTTCCGGATCATCTGGACAGCGTTACTACCAACACCTATGACGATGCCGGCAACCTGATCAGTTCCACTACCACGGAAACCTTGATGAATCGTCTGGCCAAGGGGTTCCCGGACGTGGAGACCGACGCGTTCTCGTTCGGCACGCTGGATTTTTCGCAGTTCCAGGTAGTGCTGGAGATGCTGCAATCGCGTTCCGATACCAAGATCCTTTCCAACGCGCATATCACCGCGTTGAACAATCAGGAAGCCAAGATCCTGGTCGGTACGGTCGTGCCGATTCCTAAATACGAGTTCAGCAAAGAAACCGGGAATATGGTCATCTCCGGTTATGACGATAAAGAAGTGGGAGTCAGCCTTGTGGTTACCCCGAACATCAACGAGAAGGATTTTATCACCCTGGACATCAGGCCTTCGGTGGATACCGTGATCGGTTCCACCGGTCCTAACGGGGAGCGGCCGGTTATCGCCACCCGCAGCGCGGTGACCAAAGTCATGATCCAGGACGGTAAAACCCTGGTCATGGGCGGATTGATCTCCGAGAATAAGCTCAAGACCAAGAAAGGTATCCCGGTGCTGGGTAAGATCCCGGTTCTTGACCTGATATTCGGCAGCAAGAGCGACCAGACGACCAAGACGGAGTTGTTGATCTTCATCACTCCCCATGTGGTAAGGGAAGGCCAGGAGCAACCCATCCCGGCTTCCTCGGACCTTGAGCAGTTGATGAAGGATAATCTGGAGCCCGCAATGCCGGCTAAGAAAGCTCATAAAAAATCGAAGAAATAACGCGCGCGTTCCGTGATCGTTTTGGTTACGCATGACAATGCCCGATCGAATACCGATCGGGCATTGTTTTTATGCTTGCTTAAACCAGGGTATTAGTGTAAACTAATGTAGCCCTATTAAAGGACAGGTCATATGCAACAGGTTGTTTTTAAGATAGAATTTACCTTCTCCAAGAAGGAGAGGATGAAGTTTATATCGCATCTGGATCTGATGCGCTTATTGATTCGAGCGCTGCGCCGCGCGGATGTGCCGTTGAAGCTAACTGAAGGGTTCAGTCCGCATCCCAAATTGAGCATTAAACGTGCTCTGAAACTGGGGCTTGAAAGCGAAGCAGAAGAAGCCACGATCGTGCTGCGGGAGTTGGTGCGTCCGGAAGAGTTCAAAACCCGGTTGCAGCGGCAACTGCCGGCGGGGATCAGCATTTTGACTGCGCGGTGGGCGGGATAAATTAACGATACAAAGGAGCAACATGGCAAAAGACATTTTCGTGAATGTGGAATTGGGAGAAAAGCGCGTGGTTATTGTCGATGATAACCGCATGGAAGAGTTTTATATCGAACGCCCCCAGGATAAAACCATCGTGGGCAATATTTACAAAGGGATCATCAGCGCGGTGATTCCGTCGATCAACGGCGCTTTTGTGGATATCGGCATGGCCAAGAACGGGTTTCTTTATCTGACCGAGATAGAGGGATCCTATGAATTCGATGATCAGATGGACAAGAACGGTCAGCCGCCGCAACAGGGGCAGCATCACCAGCAGCGGCCGCCGCGCAATAAACTGTTTAACAATATCAAGAAGGGGCAGGAAGTGCTCGTGCAGGTGGTCAAGGAATCATTCGGGACCAAAGGGCCGCGTCTGTCCTGCCATATCGGCATACCGGGACGTTACCTGGTTGTTATGCCGCTGGATAACCGCATCGGCGTTTCCCGTCGCATCGAGGAGGAGCAGGAGCGCAAGAAATTGCGCCAGATCCTGCGCGAAGCGCACCTGCCCGATGACATCGGTTTCATTATCCGCACCGTCGCCCAGGGTAAGGCGAAGCAGGATTTGATCCGGGACGCTAATTATCTGATCAAGATGTGGCGCAATATCGAACGCCAGTACAAGAGGAAAAAAGCGCCGTGTCTGGTTTACGAAGAGCTGGATCTGGTGCTGCGGGTAATCCGGGATTCGTTTTCCGCGGATTTCCATAAGCTTACCGTGGATTCGAAGCCGGAATTCTACCGCATCCATAATTTCATGCGCGCCTTCATGGGCGATCTGCGCCGCAAGGTCGATTTTTACCGCGGTCCCGACCTTTTCGGGGAACGGGACGTGGAAAAACAGGTGAGCAAGGTTTTTGAGAAGAAGATTTACCTTAAATCCAAGGCGTATATCATCATCGAGCCGACGGAAGGACTGGTGGTTATCGACGTGAACTCCGGCGGATTCAAAGAGAAGATCGATCAGGAGGAGGCTGCGTTCAAGATCAACTGTGAGTCTGCGGTGGAAGCGGCGCACCAGTTGAAATTGCGCGATTTAGGCGGGATTATCGTGATCGATTTCATCGATATGGAGAAAGAGGGCCATCGCAGGGAGGTTTTACGGGTGCTCAAACAAGCCTTGAGCGAAGATCGGGCTAAATATGACGTCCTGGGTATTTCCAAATTCGGTCTGGTGGAAATGACCCGGGAAAGGATCCATAATACGGTGCAAACTCTTTCTTTCCAGGATTGTCCGTATTGTCTGGGCAAGGGCAAGGTTAAATCCCCTAAAACCATGGCTATCTACGCTTTGAAAGAGTTGCGCAAGCACCTGCATGGAAAGTCTTTGCGTCAGGTAGAGCTGTCCGCTCATCCCGCTGTGGTCGATGAACTTACGCAGAATAAAGAAAGCCTCAAGCAGGTGGAGCATAATTATCGGACCAGGATTAACCTTAATCCCAGCCCGGCTTTGCGCATCGAAGACATCGCGATCACCTGAATTCTCTGAAATCAGCTTTTTTCCCGGCTTTGCTGCCAATTCGGCGGCAAAGCCGGTTGTTTTAAAATTATGCTTGACCACTCCTGATAGTCTTGTATAATAATAGGTTATACTTCTGCTTAAATTCTCTTTCCGTGCGATTTGCTAAGAAAAGGGTAAGGGAAATTTTGTCTGCTATAAACAATGAACTACGGGGTCACACCCGGCGCAATCGGAATATGCGCCGGTGTTGCCTTCGTAGGCAAGGAGGATCGTTATGTTCGCAGTGATTGCTTTAGGCGGAAAACAACAAATGGTCAAAGAAGGCGATATTATCGATGTGGAGAAGCAGGAAGCCGAAAAAGGCGCCAAGCTTCATATCAAGGATGTCCTGCTGGTAGTTGACGGCGACGATATCCGGATCGGCCAGCCGTATGTGAAGGACGCTTCTGTTGAGGCGACCGTGGTCAGGCAGATCAAGGCCGATAAAGTGGTGACCTTTAAATATCGCAGAAGAAAATCTTCTCATACGACCAAGGGGCATCGTCAGCAGTTGACCAAACTGGAGATCAAAAAGATCGTGTGCGCGTAATCTGCGCATAATTGTCCTTTTGTAGATCGACATGTTCGTTGACAGCGTTCAGATTACAGTGAAGGGCGGCCGAGGCGGAAACGGGTGCACCAGCACGTATACCGACATGTGGAACCTGCGCGGTTTTCCCGACGGGGGCGACGGCGGATGGGGCGCTGATGTCATCCTGCGGGCCGACAGAAATCTGCGCACCCTGATGGATTTTCAGTTTAACCGGCATTTCGCGGGAAAGCACGGAGGGCACGGCTCCGGAAAAAAGAAAACCGGACGCAACGCCGAGCCGGTGATCATCCGGGTTCCCTGCGGGACCATTGTCAAAGAGCTGGAAACCGATTGTATCCTGGGCACTCTTGAAAAAGACCGGGAGGAGCTGGTAGTCGCCAAAGGCGGTAAGGGCGGTATCGGTAATCGTAAAAACCGCCAGACTACCCAGGGCGAGCCCGGCGAAGAGCGCACGCTGCTGCTGGACCTGAAGCTTATCGCCGACGTGGGGCTGGTGGGTTTTCCCAATGCGGGAAAGTCGACATTGATTTCCGCGATCTCCAACGCCGCTCCCAAGATCGCGGCATATCCTTTTACCACTAAATTTCCCGTGCTGGGTGTGTGCGGCGATATGGATGAATCCTTTGTGGTCGCGGATATTCCCGGGCTGATTGAGGGGTCCGCGCAGGGCAAGGGGCTGGGAGACAGATTTTTGCGTCACGTAGAGCGCACCAGGCTTCTCGTGCACGTGATCGATATGTCCGGATTCGAAGGCCGGGACCCGCTTGATGATTACCGGGTGATCAACCGGGAACTTAAAGCTTACAGCGTCCAGGTGGCTAAAAAGCCGCAAATTATCGTAGCAAACAAGATGGATCTGGAATCTGCCAGGGCCAATCTTGCGCGGTTCAGGAAAAGCGTGAAGCATAAAGTGCTCCCTATTTCCGCGCTTGAAAAAAAAGGGCTGGAAGAACTGCGTACGGCGATTTTGGACAGGCTATGAAGACTATGGAACCGCGAAAAAAAGCGTGCAGGCGTATCGTGGTCAAGATCGGCAGCAGTCTTTTTTACCCCGGGAAGAAGAAGCTTGATTTCCGGTTGCTGGAAGGTCTCTGCGGCCAGATCGCCGCTTTAAGGAAAGAAAGCAAGGAGATTGTGGTTGTTTCTTCGGGCGCGATCGCGTTAGGGATGACCGTGCTGGGGTTGGAGTCCCGCCCGAAAGAGCTGGCTTTTCTGCAGGCTGCGGCGGCTATCGGCCAGAACGAACTGATGGATGTTTACCGCAGGCTGTTGAACCGGCGCAGGCTGTCCTGCGCGCAGGTTCTATTGACCTGGGAGGATTTTTCCGACCGCACCCGGTATTTGAACGCCAAGAATACGCTGACCACTTTGCTGCAGCTCGGCGCTGTCCCGGTGATCAACGAAAACGACACGGTTTCCACCGATGAAATCAAATTCGGGGATAACGACCAGCTTTCCGCGCTGGTTGCCGGTATTTGCTCCGCCGATCTGCTGATCATACTCTCCGATGTGGATGGGCTGCTTGACCGCGATAAAAAAACGGTCATCCGGCTGGTTGACAACATCAATAACCAGGTATTGTCCCTGGCCACGTCTACGGACAGGAAAACGTCGGTGGGCGGGATGATTACCAAGCTTAAGGCCGCCAGGATCAGCGTGGATTCCGGTATTCCCTGCGTGATCGCCAACGGCAGGACGAAAGATATTCTGCGGACTATCGCGCTTTCTCCGCAGAGTAAGGGCACGATGTTTCTGCCGAAAGACGCGCCGTTGAATGAACGCGACCGCTGGATGGCTTTCAGTACCAAACCTAAAGGCACGATCACGGTCGACGCCGGCGCGCAGCAGGCTCTGCTGCAGAAGAAAAGCCTGTTGTCGGTGGGAGTCTTCGCGGTCAGCGGCAGTTTCAGGTCGGGCGACGTGGTTTCGATCTGTGACCGGTCCGGCAGCGAGTTTGCCCGCGGCAAGACCGGCGTGACCGCAGAAGAGCTCGATCGGGTAAAAGGGAATCGCTGCGATAAAGAGATCATCCACTGCGATAATATCGTTATCCTGTAGGGGGTCAAGATGGATATCAAGAAAGAGATACTGCGTATCGCCGTGGAAAGCCAGCAGGCTTTCCGGCAATCGCTTACCCTCGGCACCGAGACCAAGAATGTCGTTCTGACGGAAATGGCGCTGGCGTTGCGCGCCAACAAAAATGCGCTGCTTCGGGCGAACAAAAAAGACCTGTCCGCGGCCCGCAAAGCCGGGCAGTCCAGGGCGTTCCTCGACCGTCTGGCGCTTGACGGAAAGCGGGTTGAAGATATGGCGGTCTCGCTGGAAGAGATCGCGCGCCTGCCTGATCCGGTAGGCGAGGTAATCCAGTCGCGGCGCAGGCCCAACGGTCTCTGGATACACAAAGTCCGCTCTTCGATCGGCGTGGTGGCGATCATTTATGAATCTCGACCTAATGTCACCTCGGATTGCGTGGGTTTATGTTTTAAGGCGGGCAACGCCGTGATCCTGCGCGGCGGCAGCGAGTCGATGCATTCGAATATCGCGATCTTTTCCGTGCTGCAGGCGGTGCTTAAGAAGCATGCCGTTGCGCCGGGCATGATCAACCTGATCACTACCGCAGACAGAAAAGCGGTCGATTATCTGCTGAAGCTTAACGATTATATCGACGTGGTCATCCCGCGCGGCGGCGAATCGCTGATCCGCAAGGTGGTGCAGCTTTCGCGTATTCCGGTGATCAAACATTATAAGGGTATCTGCCATGTTTATGTCGATGAGTGGGCCGACCTGAATATGGCCATCGATATTTGTTATAACGCCAAGTGCCAGCGTCCCGGCGTCTGCAACGCTATGGAATGCATGCTGGTGCACCGAGATGTCGCCGTACGTTTTTTACCGGGAATGATCAAGAAATTCCAGGCAGGCGGCGTGGAGATACGGGGCTGTCCGTTGACCTGCAAGATCGTCAGGGGAACCCGGCGTGCGACGGAGAAGGATTACCGCACCGAGTATTCCGATCTGATACTGTCGGTGAGAGTGGTTGACGATATCGATCAGGCTATAGCGCATATCAATACCTATGGGTCGCATCATTCCGACTCCATCGTAACGAGCAGCTATGAGAATTCCCTCGAGTTCCTGCGCCGGGTCGATTCGGCCTGCGTTTACGTGAACGCCTCGACCCGTTTTACCGACGGTTACCAGTTCGGCATGGGAGCGGAGATCGGGATTTCCACGGATAAACTGCATGCGCGCGGGCCCATGGCCCTGGAAGAGCTGACCACCTATAAATACACGATTTTCGGCAACGGGCAGGTGCGCCAGTGAAGACAGGCATTCTCGGCGGCACGTTCAACCCGGTGCATATCGGACATCTTATTCTGGCTGAAGAAGCCAGGGAGAAGCTCAAGCTGGACCGGGTAATTTTCGTACCGACCTGTATCCCGCCGCACAAGCAAAACGGGGATATCGCCGCTGCGGTCGACCGGTACCGTATGGTCAAGGACGCCATTCGCGGCAACCGGCATTTCTGCGCGTCGGATATCGAGATCCGGCGCCGGGGACGGTCCTATACCATCGATACCCTGCGGCAGCTTAAGAAAAAATATCCCCGTGACGAGATGTATTTTATTACCGGCTCGGATCTTTTGCGGTATCTCAAAGAGTGGAAAGATCTGCGGGAAGTGATCCGCATGGTCAAATTCGTGGTGGCAACGCGGCCCGGGTACCCGCTGGCCAAGATCCCCGCGTACATCAAGACCGTGCAGACCCGCGCGGTGGACGTGTCCGCTTTCGAGATCCGGCAGCGGATCAAGAAAGGGCAATCGTTCCGTTATCTGCTCCCTGAAGCGGTATACGCCTATATCATCAAACGGAAATTATACGTATGAAAATACTCGTCGCTCCATCGATTCTTTCCGCCGATTTCAGCAGGCTGGCGGAGGATATCAGGAAAGTCCAGGCTGCCGGAGCGGATCTGTTGCACGTGGATGTGATGGACGGCCATTTCGTTCCCAACATTACCATCGGGCCCGCAGTGGTCAAAGACATCCGTAAAGTCACTTCTCTGGCGCTGGATGTACATTTGATGATCGAAGACCCCTTGAAATTCGCCGACGCGTTCGTGCAAGCGGGAAGCGATATGCTGACCGTGCACATTGAAACGGTCACGATCGCCGAATTGAAATTGTTGCGCAGGAAGCTGGCCGCGGCCGGGGTAAAGCTGGGGATCTCACTCAATCCGCCGACCGCGTTCAACCGGGTCAAGCCGGCTTTACCGCTGGTCGATTTCGTCCTGGTCATGTCGGTTAATCCGGGATTCGGCGGACAGGAATTCATCCCGGGAGCGATCGACAAGATCCGCCGGGTGCGGGAAGTGTTTAAAGGCGATATCGCGGTCGACGGCGGGATTAACGCGCAGACCGGCGCGCAGGTGGTCGGGGCCGGGGCGAACATCCTGGCCGCAGGTTCGTACATCTTTAAAGCGAAAAGCTATAGTGCAGCGATAAGGAGTCTGAAATGTGCAGCGAACAGGTGAACATAAAATTCGGGACTGACGGCTGGCGCGGGGTGATCAGCGATGATTTTACTTTTGCCAATGTGCGCAGGGTCGCGCAAGCGATCGCCGATTTCTACATCGGCCGCAACCCCGGCAAGAAACTCGGCATCGCCGTCGGTTACGATATGCGTTTTCTTTCCGACGTCTACGCTCAATTGTGCAGCGAAGTTTTTATCGCCAACGGCATCGATGTGATCCTGTCCGACCAGGGCGTGCCCACGCCGACATTGAGTTTCGCGGTGAAGCAGAGAAAGCTTGACGCCGGCGTGATGATCACCGCCAGCCATAATCCGCAGGAATATAACGGTATCAAGATCAAGACCGCGGAAGGCGGGGCTGCCGGCACCGACGTGACCAGAGAAGTGGAAAAGCTTATAGTTAATCCGCCTGCCCGGCAGTCCACCGGCACCGGTTCGCTGGTCAAGGTGGATATGACCAAAGCGTACGTGAAATTCCTGCGCGGTTACGTGGATCTGAAGAAATTCCGGAAAGCGAAATTCCGGGTTCTGGTGGATACCATGCACGGCAGCGGCAAAGGGTTCCTGGCCGAAGTGCTCAAAGGCACGGCGATCAAACTGGAATTCGTGCGCCAGGAGCACAATCCGTCTTTCGGCGGTTTGCGTCCCGAACCGATCCCGGAAAACCTCCAGGCTACCATCAGCAAGATCAAAAAAGCGCGGTATGATCTGTGCCTGGTGCTTGACGGAGACGCGGATCGTATCGCGGCAATCGCGGGTAACGGCGAATTCATCAGCCCCCAGAAGATCCTGGGATTGTTGATGCTGCATCTGGTCCAGGACCGCGCAATGTCCGGCGGGGTGGTCAAGACCGTGGTCGGCACCAACCTGATCAATAAGATCACCGATAAGCTCGGATTGAAACTGTACGATACGCCGGTCGGATTCAAATATATTTCAGAATTGATGGTAAAGGAGAACATCGTGGTGGGGGGCGAAGAGGCGGGCGGTATGGGATTCAAGAATTATATCCCGGAGCGCGACGGTTCGCTGGCGGGAATGCTGCTGATGGAAATGATGGTCCAGCGCAAAAAATCGTTTCTAAAAATTCTGCAGGAGATGGAAAAAGAGTTCGGCAGATACTATTATATACGCGACTCTTTGCGCATTCAGTCGGCCGGCGCTTTTAATCCCGACGTGGCGCGCAGCCTTAAAGAGGTGCTGGGGAAACCGGTGGTCGCCATCGACGATCGCGACGGCATCAAACTGATCTGTTCGGATGAAAGCTGGCTGATGCTGCGGGCTTCCGGGACCGAGCCAATCATCAGGATCTACGCCGAATCGAAGAGCCTGGCGCAGTCCAAACGCATGCTGGAATTCGGCAAAGAGCTGATCCGCAAAAATGCTGTATAATCTGACGACGTTTTTCTGTCGCACGTGGTTACGGGTTTTTTTTCGGCTTAAGATATTCGGGATGGAGAACATTCCCTGCTCGGGCGGATTCATTCTGGCGAGTAACCACATGAGCAATCTCGATCCGATAGTGGTTTCCTCGTCGTGCCCGCGGCAGGTGCATTTCATGGCCAAGGAAGAGCTGTTCAGGAATAAACTCTTCGGCTGGTATATCGCGCGATTAAACGCTTTTCCGGTGAAACGCGCAAGCGCGGATCTTTCCGCGATCAAGCAGGCCATACGCAGGGTAGGCCGGGGAGGCGGGTTGCTCTTATTCCCCGAAGGTACGCGGCAACCGGAGGGCAGGCTGGGCGCGGCCCAGGAAGGTGTGGGGTTTCTGGCCGCTAAGCTGCAGGTGCCGGTAATTCCGGTTTTTGTCCGGGGAACAGGCGTGGCGTTGCCTCCCGGGGCTTCAAAAGTCAAGCTGCATCCCATTCGCGTCTGGTTCGGGCGTCAGCGTCTGGTGGAGCGGGGGATGCCGCATCAGGCGATAGCCGATCTGATCATGGAAGATATCAGGCAACTGTCATGTTTAAAGTCAAGTTAGCCCGGCATATAGGTTTTTGCGCCGGCGTCCGGCGAGCCATCGGCATCGTCGAAAAGACGCTGCAGGATTCGCGGGCGGCGGTGTATTCTCTGGGATCGGTGATCCATAATCCGCAGGAAGTGAACCGTCTGACGCAGCTTGGCTTGCGGGTGGTGCACAGCGTAGACAGCGTTCCGGATAACGCCATATTGATACTGCCCACACACGGCACGCCGAAACGCATCCTGGAAAGAGCGTTGCATAAACGGCTCAAGCTTATCGACGTAATGTGCCCGTATGTGGCGAGCGTGCATGCCATATGCAAGAAGCTCTTTGAAGAAGGATTGACCGTGGTGATCATCGGGGACCGGGATCATCCGGAGATCAAGGCTTTGAAAGACCGCGCTCCCGGCGCGCGGATCATCAGCGAGGAATCCGAAATCAGGTCGCAGGCTTTTGCCGGCAAGAAAATAGGCATTATTTCCCAGACCACCCAGTCGAAAGATAAATTTTTCAAAATGGTCGAGACGATCCTGGCCAGGAACCCCGATTTAAGCCAGGTGCACATGTTTAATACGATATGTCTGGATACGGCAAACCGTCAGAAGGAGGTGAAACAGTTAGCGGAAACAGTGGATGCGGTGCTGGTTATAGGCGCCCGCTCCAGTGCTAACACCAAAAGGCTGGTTCATTGTGGACGGAAAAGCAACGCAAAGACATATCTGGTTGAGTCACCGAGCAGTTGTCCGCATGCGTTCGTCAAAGGATGCGGCAGCGTAGGAGTGATCAGCGGCGCTTCGGCACCCGATTGGCTGGTAAAAGACATCGTGATGCAGCTGCGCCGGGAGCACAAAAAAATACATCATAGATAGGGGGGATCAAACAGTTCCACCGGTTGTGCCAGAGCAGCAGAGATCGAAAAAAACAAAACCCGTCCGGCCTTCAGGGGCCGGAGAATAAAACCATAGAATCATTTAAGGAGGCATTGTCATGTCCGTAGATACAAGAAGCGAAATGTCAAAGTTGTACGATGAAAGTATCAAGCTGATCAATGAAGGGAGTATCGTCAAAGGGAAGATCGTTTCCCTGAAGCAGAAAGAAGTCCTGGTGGACGTGGGGTTCAAGTCCGAAGGGCTCGTCGCTTCCACTGAATTCAAACCGGAAGAGCTGGTTGTCGGCAATGAGGTCGATTTCTTCGTCAATTCCATTGAAGACGATTCCGGCTTGATTTCGCTTTCGCGCGATAAGGCCAGATGCATGCAGGGCTGGGATACGATCGTCAAGCATTCCGTTGACGGCGAGTTGATCGAAGGCACCCCGACCAAGAAAGTCAAGGGCGGGTTTATCGTCGAGATCATGGGCATGGAGGGTTTCCTGCCCGCTTCGCTGTCCGCGTTCAAGGGCATGATGGACCGGGATATCCTGGGTCGCACCTTCAAGTTCAAGATCATCAAGGTTAACAAGCTGCGTTACGGGATCATCGTTTCCCGCCGCGAAGCCATACAGAAAGAAAAGGAAGCTCTGCGCGAGAAGATCTGGGGCGAACTCAAGATCGGGCAGAATTATCCCGGCACGGTCAAAGCGATCACCGATTTCGGCGCTTTCATCGACCTGGGCGGCGTGGACGGCCTGTTGCATATTACCGATATGTCCTGGTCGAAGATCTCGCATCCGTCGGAGATCGTGGCTGTCGGCGATAAGATCGAGGTCATGCTCTTGAATATGGACCGCACTTCCGGCAAGATCTCCCTGGGCCTGAAGCAGCGGTTGCCCGATCCGTGGCAGGATATCGAACATAAATTCACCGCCGGCACGAAAGTCAAGGGTAAGATCGTCAACATCCTGCCGTACGGCGTGTTCGTCGAACTGGAGAAAGGGATCGAAGGCCTGATCCATATCTCCGAGATATCCTGGACCAAAAAGATCGCCAATCCCAGCGAAGTGTTCGCTATCGGCGACATGATCGAGGCGCAGGTTTTGACCGTTGACAAGGATTCCCGCCGCATCGCTTTGAGCATCAAGCAGCTCGAGCAGAATCCCTGGATCGATTCCGAAGCCAAGTTCCCCGCAGGCACCAAAGTGCAGGGAAAGGTCAAGAGTTTCACCAAATACGGCGTGTTCGTCGAGCTGGACAGCAACCTGGAGGGGATGATCCATATTTCGGACCTTTCCTGGACCAAGCGCATCGCGAATCCGCAGGATATCCTCAAGAAAGGGCAGAAGATCGAAGTGGTGATATTGTCCGTGGACAGCCAGAATCAGCGCATAGCGCTCGGTTTGAAGCAGCTGCAGGATAATCCCTGGCCGCAGATCGCCGGCAAGTATTCGCTGGAGACGCAGCTGGAAACCGAAGTGGTTTCGATCACCGATTTCGGCGTTTTCGTGAAGATTGACGACGAGATCGAAGGGCTGGTTTTTACCAACGAGATCGAGCAGGATCGCCTGAAGCAGCTCAAGCCCGGCGATAAAGTGCAGGTCAAAGTTATCAAAGTTGACGTGGAACAGGGCAAGATCGGCCTTTCCGCTAAACTCTAATCCTCTGCAAGTTATCCACAGGCGACCGGAGGGAGTCCCGGACTGCCTGTGGATAACTCCTCTTATTAACTATGGTTGACGCGAAGAAACAACTGGAAGTGATCAAACGCGGGGCGATCGATTTGATCAGTGAAGAAGAACTGGTCAAGAAGATCGAGTTGTCGTTAAAGGAGAACCGTCCGCTCAAAGTGAAGGCCGGTTTCGATCCGACCGCGCCGGATATTCACCTGGGCCACACCGTGCTCTTGCGCAAGATGCGCCAGTTCCAGGAACTGGGCCATGAAGTGTATTTTCTGATCGGCGATTTTACCGCGCGCATCGGCGATCCCACCGGCCGTTCCCAGATCCGCAAAACCCTGACCAAAGAAGAAGTCATCGATAATGCCAGGACGTATAAGGCGCAGGTGGGAAAGATCCTTGACCTGGACCGGGTGCACGTTGTTTTTAACTCGGAATGGTTCGAAAAAATGAGCGTGGCCCGTTTTCTCGGCCTCACCATGCACGTTACCGTCAGCCAGATGGCCCAGCGCGAGGATTTCAAAAAACGCCTCGACGCCGGCCAGGACGTTTCCATCCTTGAATTCATGTATCCGATCCTGCAGGCGTACGATTCGGTTTTCCTCCACGCGGACATAGAACTGGGCGGCACCGATCAGACGTTCAACCTGCTTCTGGGCCGCGAACTGCAGAAAGACTTCCAGCAGGAACCGCAAACCGTCATCACCATGCCGCTGCTGGAAGGCGTAGACGGCGTCAATAAAATGAGTAAATCCCTGGGGAATTATATTTCCATCAACGATAAACCCGGGGATATGTTCGGCAAGACCATGTCCATCTCCGACGAGCTCATGCTCAAATATTACACGCTCCTGACCGATGAGGACGTCGCGGAGATCAAGAAGCTGCATCCCAAAGAAGCGAAAGTCAGGCTGGCCAAATCCATCATTACCCAGTACCACGGCGCAGCCGCCGCCGATGCCGCCGCCGCGGAGTTCAGCCGCGTGTTCGGCGCTTCCAAAGAGATCCCCCAGGATACCCCGGAATATAAACTCGCCGGCCCAAAGTCGCTCGTGGAGATCCTGGTGGAGAGCGGGTTGTGTAAAAGCAAGAATGAAGCCCGCAGGTTGATCTCTCAAAAAGCGGTGGAATGCGGCGAAGTCAAAATTACCGACGAAGCCGCGGTTATCGAGCGGCCCGGCATTTTAAAAGTCGGCACGCGCCGGTTCCTCAAAATCGTCTGATATGGATTTCAAGACAGTTCTTCCGTTAATCGTTACCGATTTCGACGCCGCCGGCGTGCGTTACGCGTTGATCGGCGGCTTCGCTCTGGGGTTGTACGGTGTTTCCCGTTCGACCGTGGATATCGATTTCCTGGCGCACAAGGAAGATCTGGACAAGATCGACCGGGTGATGAAAAAGCACGGATATAACCTGGAATTCAGAAGCGAGAATGTTTCCCAGTTCGTCTCGCCGGTAAAACTGTTCGGCGAAATCGACTTTATCCACGCGTTCAGAGAAATTTCCACGTCGATGCTCCGGCGCGCGGTGAAAAAATCCGCCTTCGGCAAAGAATTGTCGCTGAAAGTGCTGACGCCGGAAGATATCATCGGGCTCAAGATCCAGGCCTTCAAGAACGATGCGAGCCGCGAATTCCGCGATATGGCGGATATCGACGCGGTGATCAAGCAGTACGGCCCGGAGCTGGACTGGACGCTGCTTAAGGACTATTTTACCCTGTTCGGTCTGCAGTCGCGCTATGCGCAACTCTACGAGGCTTATGGTAAAACTAAAAAATGAAGAAAAAAAGGAATTGCTGCGCGGCGCGCGATCGGGCGCATTGAAAAAAGAGTGCGGTCGGCTCTCTTTGTCTGCGGCCAGAGCGCTGCGCATCCGGAAGAAGAACGAGGTGGACGCGTATATCGACTTTCTCACTCATTTCAACGCTTTCATCAGCCATACACCCAAAAAATTCAAGCGGATCAAGGGTGCTAAATTTTCCTTGTAGGAGGGACTATGTCTGCGCAGGATCGCCATAATTACGCGGTGCTACTGGCCGGAGGCAGCGGCACCAGGTTCTGGCCCCAGAGCCGCATGCTTGAACCGAAACAGTTCCTTTCTCTGCACCGGGATTCCAGTCTTTTCGAGCAGACCATCCTGCGGATCAAGCCTTTGATCCGGCCGGATCATATCTATGTCGCCACCTCCGAACTCTACCGCCATCAACTTCTGGAAATAACCGCCCGGCACAACATTCCCGAACAAAATATTATCTATGAACCTACCGGAAAGAATACCGCCCCGTCCATCGGCGTCAGCGTGCAGGTGATCCATAACCTGGATGCGCATGCCCGAATCGCGGTGTTGCCCTGCGATCATCTGATCAAGAACAGCCGGATTTTTCTCCGGTTGCTCAAGAAAGCGTTGTCTCTCTGCGCCGAAGAACTGGTTATTTTCGGGATTGTGCCGCACCGTCCGGCAACCGGTTACGGTTATATCAAGGCGGGCAGCTGCCGCCGCCAGTCCGGCGGACAGGTGTGCACCGTTGATAAGTTCTGCGAAAAACCCGATATGAAAACAGCGCGGCGCTTCCTGAAGGCCGGCAATTATTACTGGAACAGCGGGATGTTCGTGGGCTCGTCCACCGTGTTCCTGAAAGAGTTCGCCGCGCATCTGCCGGGCTTGTTCAAGCAGCTTTCCCTGATCTCCGGCGTGTCCGATATCGCCGGCGTATGGGAGAAGATCGAAGCGATTTCTTTCGACTACGGCATCCTGGAACGCGCACGCCGGGTGATCATGCTCCCGGCCAGAGGGCTGGAATGGTCCGACCTGGGGTCCTGGCAGGCCTGGGATGAAGTCAGCGAAAAGGATAAGCAGGGGAATCTGCTTAAGGCCGACGTGGTCAATCTGGAATCCCGTAATGTGACGGTGCTGGGCACGGGAAAAAGATTGATCGCCACCATCGGCCTGGAAGACCTGATCGTGGTGGATACGCCGGACGCGTTGCTGATCACCCGCAAGGATAAGACCGAGCAGGTCAAAAAAATCGTGGATATGCTTAAGGAGCAAAAGCGCCAGGAACATTATGCCCATAAAACGGTCAAGCGTCCCTGGGGCACGTATACCGTCCTGGATATGGGGGACGGTTTCAAAGTGAAGTTAGTGGAAGTGAAACCTAAAGCGGCTTTGAGCCTGCAGTATCACGTCAAGCGCTCCGAGCACTGGGTCGTGGTCGAAGGCGTCGCCGAGATCACCCGGGATAACAAGAAGTGCCTGTTCCATCCGAATGAGAGCACCTATATCCCCGTGGCCTGCACGCATCGGCTGGCCAATCCATCCAGAGACACGATGCTCAAGATCGTGGAAGTGCAGGCGGGGAAATACCTGGAAGAAGACGATATCATTCGCTTAAAGGACGATTTCGGGAGGAAATAAAACATGAAAGAGACTATGCAACGGGCTGCGGTCATCGGCGCAGGGTACGTGGGACTGGTTACCGCAACCTGCCTGGCCGAACTGGGACATACCATTATCTGCGTGGATAACGATAAGCGGAAGCTGGAGAATCTGAAAAAAGGGATCATGCCGATCTATGAGCCGGGTCTGGAAGAACTGGTGGCCAGAAACAGGAAAGCCCGGAGACTGATCTTCAGCTCCAGCATCAAAGAAGCCGCGCAGCATTCGGAGGTGGTGTTTATCTGCGTGAATACCCCGCCTTTGCCGAACGGCGGCGCGGACCTTTCCGCCGTGGAAGGGGTAGCCGCGGAGATCGCCGAAGTGATGAACGGGTATAAAGTGATCGTGGGCAAGAGCACGGTGCCGGCGGAAACGCACAAACGCATCCAAGAGACCATCGAGCGGATCTCCAAAGGCAAAGCGGATTTCGACGTGGCTTCCAATCCCGAATTCCTGCGCGAGGGGCATGCGGTGAGCGATACCCTGCATCCCGACCGCATCGTCATCGGCGTGGAAAGTTCCCGCGCGGAAAAAATGATGCGCCGGCTTTACCGGCCGATCAAATGCCCGGTGCTGGTGACCAATATCACCACCGCCGAGATCATCAAACATGCCTGCAATTCCTTCCTTTCCACCAAGATCTCCTTTATCAACGCGGTGGCCGCTATCTGCGAGCGCGTGGGCGCGGACGTGGAGATGGTCGCCGAGGGCATGGGGTATGACAAGCGCATCGGCAGGCAGTTCCTGAACGCCGGAGCGGGGTTCGGCGGCAACTGTTTCCCCAAAGACCTTGACGCATTCATCTATATCGCGGAATCCAAAGGGTACAATTTCGAATTGCTGAAAGCGGTGCGCAAGATCAATCATGACCAGAAAAAACTGTTGATCAAGAAAATGCAGGACGCTCTGTGGATCATCAAGGGCAAGACCGTTGCGGTGCTGGGGTTGAGTTTCAAGCCGCTGACCGACGATATCCGCAATTCCATCGCCGTGGAAATGGTCAAGTTGCTGCAGGGCGAAGGGGCGTTGATCAAAGCGTATGACCCGCAGGCCATGGAAAAAGCGAAACAGGGGTTAAAAGGGGTCAAGCTGTGCAAAGACGCGTATGACGCGGCCAGAAACAGCGATTGTATCCTGGTGATGACCGAATGGGATGAGTTCAAAAAGCTGGACCTGAAAAAGGTCAAGAACCTGCTGCGTCAGCCGGTGATCATCGACAGCCGCAATATCTATGATCCGCAGAAGATGAAGGATCTGGGTTTTATCTACAAGTGCGTCGGCAGGGGAGCGTAAATGAACATTCTTATCACCGGCGGAGCGGGATTCCTGGGTTCGCATCTCTGCCGCAGGTTGCTCGCTGAAAAACACCGGGTGATCTGCGTGGATAATTTTATCACCGGATCCGAGCATAACATCAAGGATCTGCTTAACAAGAAGAAGTTCACGCTTATCCGCCACGATATCACCAAACCGTTGTATCTTGACCAGAAACTCGACTGGGTGATGCATTTTGCTTCGCCGGCCTCTCCGGTCGATTATCGCAAACATCCCATCAAAACCATCAAAGTAGGTACTCTGGGCACGCATACCTGCCTGGGGATAGCCATGGCAAAACATGCGCGATTTTTCCTGGCTTCCACTTCGGAAGTGTACGGCGACCCGGCGATCTCGCCTCAACCGGAAGAATACTGGGGGCATGTGAATCCTATCGGAGAGCGCTCCTGTTACGATGAGGCCAAACGCGCCGCGGAAGCCATGGCTTTCGCTTATAAGCGGGAACACGGCGTGGATGTTCATGTGGTGCGCATATTCAATACCTTCGGTCCGTGCATGCGTTTCAACGACGGAAGGGTGGTCTCTAATTTCATTTACCAGGCTTTGACCAACCAGCCCCTGACCGTGTACGGCAAGGGCAGCTATACCCGTTCGTTTTGCTATGTCGACGACCTGGTCGAAGGCATTGTCCGGTTCATGAAAGCGGATTACCCCGGGCCTTTGAATCTCGGGACTACCTACGAATTTACCGTGCTGGAACTGGCCAAAAAGATCATCGCTTTGACCGGTTCGCGCTCAAAGATCGAGTATCTGCCGGCACAGGCGGATGATCCCAGGCAACGCCGGCCCGACCTGACTAAAGCCCGGAAGCTGCTGCGCTGGCAGCCCAGAGTCAGCTTTGAACAGGGGTTGAAGAAAACCATCAGCTGGTTCAAGAAAGAGATCGATTCCCGGACTATCCGGACCATTCCCGTCGCCTGATTTTCGAAAGGCTGCACACGTGCGATATCGGGTCACTTCAGATAACCGTTTGCGCATCGCAATTCCCCGTCGCATTCTCTCGCCTCACGGCTGTTTTTCCACGGACAGGCATAATAATCTGGTGTACTGGCTCAATGAGCCGGCCGCCTGGCGGCGCGAGTTCGATCTGCCGCAAAAAATAACGCTTTCCGGGCGCTGGAAACTTGACGCTGCACATAACCTGCACCTGGAGCTGGATGAGAAAACTTCGCGGCAGCGCGGCCAGTTGGTGCTGCGCGGCCAGATACTCTGCGCCGAGGCGGACAAGCTGATCTTTGCGATCAAAAGCGGTCAGGGCGCGCAACAGTCGAGCGTGCGTTTGCTGCAGCTGCGCGGGCACTGGGGGTCTGATGCCGCCAACCGGCTTTGTTTCTATGTTTCCCGGACAAAAAAGCCGGATACGCTGACTTTTCAGGGGGCCTGGCAGGTCAATGCCAACCAGCAGATCGAATACCGCTATGTCAGGACCGATCTGGCGCGTCAGGACACCCGGGAGCATTGCCTGGAATTTTCCGGGTATTGGCGTATTCACAGCGCCCGGCGCATCAGTTATATTCTCAACGCGTCCAGCCATTCGCAATTCGATTTCAAGGTTTTCCTGGAAACGCCTACTTTGTATCCGTCCGGGAATATGATAAAATACCGTATCGGCATAGGCGCGGCTCGATCGGAGGACCGGCAGCGTCTGATAGCGCTGCTGGGTACCTGGAAGTTCGACCGTCGCGCAGGGGTGACTTTTGAGATACACTATGGCCGGGCGCGCGTGCAGGCCTGCATGTTCGGGGCGCAGATCGCGTTGAGCCGCAGGGATTCTCTGGAGTTTCAACTGAAGAACAAACAAGGGCAGGATACGGGTATGCGGCTGGTGCTCACGCGCAGATTTTTGAAACAGCTCGACGCACAGATGTTCCTGCGGCTGGAAGCCGCGCGCCGGGAGAAGCGCGCTGAAGCCGGCCTGACCATTCCCTTCTGAAGTTATACACAGGGAGTCCCGGATGGCCTGTGTATAACTTATAAAAGGAGAGCGTATGATCTGGCAGATCGTGGGGTTCGGGGCGGCGTTCCTGACCATGTTCGGGTTCCTGCCGCAGGTGATCAAGATATACAAGACCAAGTCGGTCGGGGATATCAGCATCCTGGCGCTGTTCCAGTTCGTTATCGGGATTCTTTTGTGGCTTCTGTACGGTCTGCATTTAAGGAATGCCGTGATCATACTGGCTAACAGCGTGACCTTAGCCATACTGATAGTGGGCGTGACCCTTTATTTCCGTTATCGCAAGAAAAAATAGGAGAGAAGGCGATGTACGCACTGGGTTGCCGCAAAGATGTCAGAGACCTGCGCGATATCCCCATGGGGCTGGTTCTGCCGGCGATACGCGTCCCGGATAAGGTGGATTATACCGCGCTCATGACGCCGGTGCGCGACCAGGGCAGCGAGGGAACCTGCGTGGCGTTCGCTTCGGTAGTGGGCGTGAAGGAATACGCGGATAAAAAAGAATATAAGCGGCTGGTTGAACTGTCCCCGCGGTATGTCTATAGCTTATGCAAACAGCTCGACGGTATTCCCGAGGAGGAAGGGACCTATCCGCGCGTGGCGATGAAGGTCCTGCTCAAGAACGGCGTCTGTCCGGAATCGTACTGGCCGTACCGGCCGCATCAGACCGACGATCACAAGCGGGGAGCGCATGAACGCGCCGGAACGTACCGCATCAAAGCTTACGCGCGTATCCGCGGTCTCGCCGAAATGAAACGCAGTCTCCTGGTCAACGGTCCGTTCCTGGCCGGAGTGCAGGTTTTCGATAACTGGTTTACCAAAAGAGTCGAACGCACCGGCCGCATATCCATGCCGGCTGCCGCGGCAGAACCCGTGGGCGGTCACGCGATTTGCATCGTCGGCTACGATGAGCGGCGCAAACTCTTCACATTCAAGAATTCCTGGAGCCGCGCCTGGGCGGACCGGGGCTACGGCTATCTGCCCTACGCTTATATGCAGAAATACTGCATGGACGCCTGGTCGGCTACCGACCTCATCGAGAACCCCGCCGCGCTGGTGCGCAGCATCGAATCCGTGCTCAAACGCTACGCCTGAAACGGCCGATTTTTATTGACTTTTCCCGCCGCTGTGGTAGCATATGTTCAATGATTGAACAGCACCCTTCCGAAGAAGTTTTATCCCTGATCAAGACGATAGAGACCGATCCCGCCGCTACCCAGCGCAGCATTTCGGACAAGCTGGGCATCTCTTTAGGCAAGACCAATTATCTGCTTAAGGAACTGATCAAAAAAGGCTTTATCAAAGCTCACCATTTTTCCACGCATCCGCAAAAAATCGCCAAGATCAACTACATTCTGACACAAAAAGGTTTCAATGAAATGTTGCGTTTAACCCGGCTGTATTTGAGCATTAAAGAGAAGGAATATTTCCGGTTTAAGAAAGATTGGCAGCGTTTGAGGGCGAAAATATGAGGAAAACCAGCCAACTGAAGAAATTACTCAAGAGCGATAAGCTGTCTTTTTTACTGGAGGCGCATAATGCTTTGAGCGCCAAGATCGTGGAAGAGGCGGGTTTTCCCGGGATCTGGGCCAGCGGCTTGTGCCTGTCCGCGTCCATGGGGGTGCGGGATAACAACGAATTGAGCTGGACCCAGGTGCTGGATATCCTGGAGTTCATGAGCGACGCTACCCATATTCCGATCCTGCTTGACGGCGATACCGGTTACGGCAATTTCAACAATATGCAGCGGCTGGTCAGGAAGCTGGAGCAGATCGGCGTGGCCGGCGTCTGTATTGAGGACAAGCTGTTTCCCAAGACCAACAGTTTCATTGCCAGCCCTTCCCAGGAGCTGGCGGATATCGAGGAGTTCTGCGGCAAGATCAAAGCCGGGAAAGCCGCGCAGCAAGACAAGGATTTTTGCATTGTGGCCAGGACCGAGGCTTTTATCGTGGGCGCAGGTTTGTCCGAAGCGCTCAAGCGGGCCGAGGCCTACCAAAAGGCAGGGGCCGATGCTATCCTGGTTCACAGCAAGAGAACAGATCCCCAGGAAATCATCGCTTTTGCCGGCGAATGGAAGCATCATCACGACTGCCCGTTAATCATAGTTCCTACCACTTATTACAATACGCCGGTTTCTTTATACCGCAAACTTGATGTCCACATGGTCATCTGGGGGAATCATCTCTTGCGCGCCAGCCTGGCCGCGATGCGGGATGCGGCCCAGGAGATAAAACGGCAGGAGTCCCCGGTCAATATCGAAGACCGGATTGCCTCGGTACAAAAAATTTTCCAGATGCAGAATGTTTCCGGTTTGCTGGATGCGGAAAAAGCTTTCTTGCCGGCGGCGCGCGAAACTAATGCGCTGATCCTGGCAGCTTCCCGCGGCGAAGAACTGGGAGAATTGACCAAAGATAAGCCTAAAGCCATGCTGGATATTGCGGGCAAGCCCATACTGGAACGCTTGGTGGAAAGCCTGCGCCAGCAGGGGATCAGGGATATCAGCGTAGTTACAGGGTACAGACCCAGGACCGTTGCAGTTG